>JAXMBP010000053.1:0-40617 GCA_046349795.1 Pirellulales bacterium
GACTGTTCTTGGACCCTCCCGCGCGTTGAGTTCAGCTAACGACCACTCAAGTTAATTCGCGGGCAGGGTCTCACAGCGAGTTCAACGAGCATTTGCGGGGAGGGCGATAGAGCACGTCAACAAGTTTGAGTTTCAATTGCGATTGACTCACTACTTTGTTCTTTGGCAATCAATTTTTGTAGATCAAAAGTTCGGGCACTTGATAAAGTGTTTCTGTCGCCCTCCCGGCGGCGCTCGTTCCTCGCTTGCCACCCTCCCATGAATTGATCAAACGGTTGTCGATACATATTCGCATGGGAGGGTCCGTTACGCACACTTGAGCAGTGAACAACACGATGCGGCTGGCCGTCCTGAGTCGCAAATTCGTTGCTAAACATGAGTTGAAACGCGGGTATGGCACTGGCAACGATTCCATTCTTCAGCAAATCGGCAGCTTTCCGTGTGCCACTAGTGAGCAATAGCGAACCAGTGTGATCGAAGCTTGACTATTGCAGTGTCGTTCGTTGATTGGGCTAGCACAGGTTCGCCCGAGTCATCGAAGTAATAAAGCCAAGAACCATTTGGTATTGGACGATGATTTCGTGCCCACAGCTTGTTTACTTCGTTCTTGCTGTTTGGCTCCATCAGCTCGATTGGCGAATCACTCAGCCATGCTCTTCAACTCCTTCGACTGCACTGGCTCGCTGACGCTCTCCAGATGGGATGAAAAGAAGTTCGTCACCCGTGACCTATAGTTGGTGACGAGAATTTTAATCCCATAACTAAGGCGGAGTGACGAACATGTTTAGTTTAGCAGATTGGTACTGTTTTGTTGGTTTTGATTACCACGACAGCTTCGTTCAAGTCTGTATTTTGGATTCGAAGGGATCGATTATAGGGAATCAACAGGTTGAAAATCGCGTGACTGCGATCGTAGAGTACGTCGATAACCTGCGCGACGGTCGCGTAATCAGAGGTGCCGCGATCGAAACGTGTTGCGGTGCAAGCAATTTGGCGGAACAACTACAGGATCGAGAGTGGCCAATCGCATTGGCTCATGCTGGGATTTGCGAGAAGATGAAACGCAGCCCAGATAAATCGGACTTTGCAGACGCTCATCTGTTGGCTGATCTGTGTCGTGTTGGTTACTTGCCAAAAGTTTGGCTGCCGCCCAAAGCAATTCGAGATATAAGACGGCTCACGCGATTTCGTCAGCAGTTGGTTGACCAGCGTCGTGACATCAAGTTGCGTATGCGAGCGTTGTTGCGGGAGGAGCGAATCGAGCCATCATCAGACGTCGGGAACGTATGGACAAAGTCCTGGTTTAAATGGCTGAAAGAGACCAAATCACTTTCAGAACATAGTCGCTGGGTAATGGACAGTCATATTGCTGATTTGGATCGGGTCGTAAAGAAGATAGCCGAAACTGAGGAGCGTATGGAAGCGGCGACCAAGGATGATGACGTAGTGCAGAAACTACGGTCAACCAAGGGAGTTGGCTTAGTAACAGCGGTCGTGATGCGAGCTGAGATTGGCGACTTTAATCGATTTGCAAGTGGTAAGCAGTTAGCTCGCTATTGCGCGGTGACTCCCAAGAATGCATCGAGCGGCAAACGTATGGCCGATGGCGGTTTGGTTAAAGCTGGTAGCTTGGTTTTGAGAACAATGCTAGTTGAAGCAGCTCATCGCTTGGCTCGCTATCAACCGCATTGGAAAGCACTAAAAGAGCAATTGAAACAGAGAGGTAAGCCTGGATCGGTAGCGGCCGCGGCAGTTGCCAATCGCTGGGTCAGAAAGTTGTTTTGGGAAATGCGCAAGATAGAAGAAAACGAAGAAGTTGCAGCATAGGAACTTGATCACACTAGAGGAAAGTTTAACGATGCGAATGATGGATACAGTTTGGCTCTCGGTTGTGAGGTGAGCTCGTTGTGCCACTGGGCAGTATCGCAAGATATTCGCTCGTCTCCAGGTGGGGCAGCCTCACGCCTTTCGAATCCCAACTTGGGCTAAATGCTCGGATAGAAGAATGGGAGCACCGAAGTGTCCGCGTCATTTCCGTCGAAGAACGCGTCCTACGAAGAAAGATCACAGCATCCATGCTGCGAAGGTTTAACGCATTGGCCAAAATCGAAGCCCAAAAGAAAGGTGGCGAGCATCATTTGAGACGCTCGCCACCCCGCTTCGACTTTGGCTCCAGTCAGCGCTCAGGTCGCACCTCTGCGTTGCCCTATCCTCTGCTGGAGTAATTCAAACATAGGTTACAAAAATTCACTTGCAAGCTACTTGACATCAACGGTTTTTTCATAGAAGTGGCACACGAGAGGCTGTATTAACTTAAATCGAGGCTCGGGATTGTGCCATCCACATACTTTTGAACCCGCAAATCCATCGTGAAAAACCCTCAGCTAGCGCTTTTCGATGTTGCAGTGTTTCGCTTTAGGGGCGAAGCTCTGTCAGTTTACTTAGCCCAGCCTTGCAGGGCTGGGTGTAAGTAATTCCCGAGAAGAACAAAGGGCCAACGGCCCGACGATTTGAGCTCAAACTGTTAGGCCGTTGGCCTTTCCATTTTGCTGCTCCGTCCACCAGCCCGATGGGCCCGATGGGCTGGGCTATGTAAATTGCTGAGCCTTCGGCCCGAAATCTCTGTGTCTTTGTGGCGAGGACTCTTTCGCGACAAAGTTTTGCGTGCAGTTGTGTAACAGAATGGATTACCACAAATACACAAAGGACAAAAAGAAAGCGAGTTACACAAGCCATAAGCGTCTTGGCCACGGATTGGCACAGATTGGCACAGATTTGCACAGATTTGCACAGATTAAGAATGAAGACAATCTGAATGGATCTTATGAACAGAACTGGCCTTTAGCCCGAGCGTTTCTCTTGGTTGAACGAACCAGTCCTGCGAATTGGGCTGAATAAACGGACAGGGCGTTGCCCTTAGAACCGCTCTCCTGGTTGGTGAATGCAGGGTTATTGCGCCGGGATTACTTGAAGACCGTACTGCTCGCCGACTACACCTGCTACTTGAATTGTGTAGTCTCCAGCTTTAGGGAACTTGACGAGCATAGCGATTCCGCCCTCGGAGTCTCCTGGTTCCTGACTCGCGATTTCGATGCCGCGACTGTTCATAACAATCAGCGACTTCAGTGAAGGGCATTTGCAGTAGAAGATCACCTGTTCAGCTTCTTTAGCTTGGTAGAGCCAAAGGTCGGAGCCTGTTTCTCCCAGGCTTCGTTTTTTCGATTCGCCACTCGCGATTGCATTGGGGACATCGGCTTGAGCCGAAAGCTCAAACTTTCCGCCTCCGCCATTTCCCACAGAGCTTACTGCGACTAGAAGCGGCGCATCTAAGTAAGCTGTGTAACGCAATTGGCTGTTTCTATCGTAGTTGTAGTCGTCATTGATTTCGATCAAATCCCCGCGTTGATCGAAGAGATGCAGCATTGGATCGAATTCGTTGCTGATCACTCGAAGGGTCAGTGTCTGTCCAGATTTCGGTTGCAACTGATAGAAGCGGAATTCACCGAGCTTCAGTGTTTGGCTACTGGAAGGTCCCACCGCTAAACTGTCCTGAGGTGAAAATTGCTTTAAGGAAACCTTAGTATCTGCAGTGGCAAGCACTTGAAGCTGATAACGATCATCTCGCCCCAACATGACCACATAGTTCTTGTCTTTGCCCTTACCAAACTCTGCAAGCGATTTCAAATCTGGAAGTTCGATCTGTTGGTTCAATGAATCAACGTTGAGCTTTCTTTTCGGAGCGTAGACAAGTCGAGTGTCAGTTTTATGGCTTGAACGGACTTCAAGGATGCGGAGCGTATTCCGGATTCCAGTAATATCCAACACAGCGGCCTGTTGCGAGGCTAGATTCAGCTCAAGATCTTTTTCCAACACACCTCGTTCGGCAAACTTCAGTCGAAACTGGAATGGCTTGCCTCGATTCCCCCGAACCCTCAATTGATATTCGTTAGGTTTTGAAGAATCAGGTTCTTCAAGGGTGTATAGAGAACCCCAAGGATTGACCACTCCTCCCTTGCTGTCCGTCAATGTGAACGCACCAGAAAATTTGGTACCCATGTTGTCGATGGTGATGTACTGTTCTTGGGTCGTGGAAAAATAAAAGTTGGCGACCCCATCACGATCAAATTCTCCATTGACTGGCTGGTCAAGCGAGATTTCTTTCGCCATGCATTTTTGCATGTTCAACGAGTAGTTGCCGCCGCCTTTCTGTTCGAAGCCTTGAACTCCGATTTTGTAAGACCCATCCGAAGGCAATCGAAACACCATCCGGCAGTTGCTGCCTTCTTCATCCACAGTCTCCAGGACAGTCTCCTTCGAAGCGCCGTCCGCGCGAATCATTGAGACAACTGCATCGAATTCGTGAGTTCGAACTTCGATCGTAACTGTCTCGCCTTTCTTGCCTGAAAAAGTCCATCGATCCATGGTGGATGGCGTCAGGTATTTGTTGAAGCTTCCGGGCTTGTCGATTTCGCGCACGCCCTCTTGGGCCGACATCAAAGGACTAGCAAGCCAAGCTAAGTGAAAAAGTAGTGATCCTGCAATTCGAAGATTCAACACACGCATCGTTCGTTTCCTTTGACTAAGACCGAGATTGTCTTTAGTTGATCAATCTATCAGCGTCGAGCGTCACTGTCCACTTTCTTAAAAAAGGGTGATGGCTAGTGTAGACACATGCCTACATCAGCAATCCTCAAAGACCTGAGCAGATTGCCAGATTCATAGAATTATTCACGACAAATGGATCTAATTGGGTGGCAGATACCTGCGGGAATGCATTGATACGAAACATTTGGCGGACATCGTCTAAGTCTCGGGAACGATGCGCGGCGGGCATGCCACTAGCTATCTTGAGTTCTAGCAAAGTCTCTACCGCTAGGCCAAAAAAAGACGCTTTTGAACCTATGAATCCGGGCGGTAGATCCAGTTCAAACTGGCGGATACCTGCATGCGCATGACGGCAGTCCATCGAATGTCGGTGGGCCAAAAGAGTTCAGTTATTACATATCGATCGTAGCTGAACCGGGCACGAGTCAGTCTTTTGCTGCCCCCTGAATCGTGGCCGATCCAGCTACGACGATAGCCGATTCAGCTACGAAGGTGGTGGTCAAGTTGTGAATGCAATGAGCTTCAATACCGAACTACGAAGAAGGTCGGTCCAGCTACGATCATGGTCGGTCGAGTTATTAAGGTGGAGGTTGTTTGAGTTTGTTTATTCTCTAACTTTTCGCGGCGCGATGGTCATCGAATCGATAACTCGCCGCACTCCGCCAATTCCTTGCATCGCACTCACTATGGCGTGACGCTGAAACTCTTGAGTTAGAACACCCGACAGAGTTACTGAACCTGAGGCCACACTGGCACTGACCTTGCAGCCAGATCCTCCGCCGCGTTGCAAAAGCTTCCGGTTTACACTCTTTAACAATTCACGATCCGATACACCTTTACCCAATGTCATTGCAGACTCCAGTCGGCGAATAACTCCATTGCGAGTTATCCGTGTTGCCATAAAAGAATTAAAACTAACTAGAAAGGTACAACTCAAGTTGCACCAACAATCAGACAGATTCGAATGCCGAGCCCGCTCAGACGAGCGGCCAAGTGTTGTGAATCTGCACCATCCAAAAAGAGACACGTGTTAGAGCAACTCAAGTCTAGCAACAGCACTCTATGATGTGCCGAGCTGAAGTTGACGGATGATGTGCGAAGTTCATTCTAGCAGTTGTTTGCGCTGAGTACCAACAAATTTTTGAAAGTCGAGCTTAATCTGTCGAATCTTGCTCAGGTCATTCAAGCGGAAATGCGCGAGCAGCCAGAGAACAGTTAACAAGTACGCCAATAGCAGGCAGCAAAATCCTGGTAACCGGATGGTTCTTTCTGATTCCACTTGAAAGAGCCTCTGCCAAATTGCACGTAATCGTTCTTACATACCGGTCGCTCGTTGGTAGTCTTCTTTTCGAAACACAAGGAGAGGGTCGATTCCTACCACCAGGTACTCGGATTTTTCCTTGGGTTTGTTGGCAAACTTCATTTCCACTTCAAACTGTGTATGCTCAGTTCCAGCGACTTCGCCAAGAATGGAAAACTCTTCGAGCTTTGCGCCAGATCTCCACCGAGCGTCAAATGTGTCGATCGCGGGTTTGCCTGAAATGGTCCCAAGTGGCTTGCCTTCTTTCCAAGCGGCTAGTGAAGTTTCGATTGCTTTGCGAGCCGTCTCTGAAGTCGATTTGTAATCGCTGATGGATCTTCCGCCGCAACCGAACAAAAAGCAGACGGCAAGACCAAGTAGAGCTAACGCCCTTGCGTTCATCCTAATGTACCTTCTTGAGATTTTCGAGCTTGCATTTGACGCCAGCGCCATTGTCGTACTTTGTAAAAAAGAGCCGGTACAACCAAATCGATAACTTCGTCGGCTATCAAGATACCACCAAGTACCGGAGCTGCCATAGGGCGAATTACATCTGATCCAATTCCGGTGCTCCACATGATCGGGACTAAACTCGCAATCATGGTCACTTCAGTTAGGAGCTTAGGTCGTAGTCGGTGAGTTGCTCCACGAACTACAGCTATCTTCAGTTCAATATCCGAGTTTATACGCCCGAGTCCGCCGGATTGTTCAATTGAACTTCGTAAGTACGTCAACATCACCATGCCCGTCGCGGCCGCCATTCCCAAACAACTGATGTAACCGACGATCACACTGAGCGATATTGGCAATCCAAGTAACCATTGAGCGATCGCCGCCCCAACCAATGCTCCGGGAAGTGTCAATAAAATGATGGCCGAATCCATGACGTCTCGAAATGTGAGCCAAATGGCTAGTACGATGATCAGCACACAAATGGGCACAAGCCAACTCAACATCAAGCGAGTTCGGCGAGCGTGCTCAAATTGTCCAGTCCATCAATTTTGACTCCGGTTGGCAATTGAAATTCGCTCAATTGCTTTTGAGCGTTCTCTACCCAGTCCCCTGCTGAGCGTCCAACAACATTCAGTCGAACATAGTTGCTAATTAGCCCATCGGTGCTCTTGATCGTGGCAGCGCTGTCTTGATGTTGGAGTTCTCCGATTTGCGAAAGACGCATCGGTTGCGCGGCGATGACGCTAGGTTCTGCAGGTTTTTCATCAGACAGAAGCGGAAGTTCAGTCGATAAAACTGGGTCTGTGTTGGAATCAATGGGTTGCTGAAGACGAATCACAGTAGGAATCGTGTTGTGGATGCGGATGCCAATGGTTGCAGCTTGGACCGCCTTTTCAATGTCTGCGCCAAGTGCAGTTGATTTGCTTGAGTGAGAATGAAAATCGACTTGATCCTTGCCTCGAATTGGATCTGCTAACACGCCGAAAGCTCCAGGGATAGCGGCTGCAATTTTGGCGATCTGCTCGCTAGTTGAAACGACAGAATTGAGATCGTCGCCCATCACTCGAATGCCAACTTCGGAGTTAACACCGGTAGTCAACATGTCAATGCGGTTTTGGATGGGGCGAGTCCACACATTGACCCAACCTGGCATTTGAACAGAGCGGTCAAGCTCACCACCGGCCACTGTTAGCGATTCTCGAGTGTGAGTTTCTAATCGAACTCGATCCTGAAACCGGCTGATAAGATTCTTCAATAGCTGATCGTACTGGCGATGAGGAACAACTAGCGGCAGCTTGCTTGCACCCGGAATAGTTTCATGACCGGCGGTGTGATGGCTGGCTTGAGGCTGCTTACCGACGAACCTTGCCTGTCTAATCTGCGAGTACTTCTCCGCCAAATCAGCATCCAGTATTGGAGTTCTTTGAAAGATCTCATCAGCTACAACATGAGTCCACGTTGCGACAGCACGACTATGTAACTGAGTATTCAATTGATCTCGCCACAGTAGCCATTTGCGACGCTGCTCTTTTTGAAGTTGAGCTGCAAGGCTAGAGATTTTGTCGGTCGTTAGCAGTTTGGACTCATCGCTGGCCTGCTGGAGAATGCAAACGGCGGCTGCTAGAGAGTTAACGCTGGGGCTGCGAGCCAGTTGCAATTGAAGATGCTTTGGAAGCGGATGCGATTTCCTCAAGTTTTCGTATTTCACGGTCTGGCCAGCATTGGTCTGACCCGCAAGAGCATCTGCAATCTTTGATGAGAACTCGCGACCGAGCTTTGTTTCAAACGCCTGATTGTATTGCGAACAGACCTCGCGTTGTATCGCTTCAAATCTAGGCATGCCTGAGTCCACGATCTGTCGGACCGTGTCTGTTAGATTTGCTACAGGTTCGATTAGCTTTTCATGCTGAAGCATAACGAGTAACGACTGAGCGATTAGGCTGGCATCTGCGCCTCGCAATCTACGACTGGGCCAATTCTCTGGCGAGCGAAACTCGACCATCGTTTCAATCATCTCTATCGGCGCGGGGTCGAAAGCCGTCTCGCCTCGACCAGCTTTTCCCATCGCCATTTTGACTTCAGGGAACCTGCAAAGAGTCATGTTGCGAGCCTTGAGATCATCTGTCGCTTGCCTGAGGCTGATCCCTGGCCGACTGATGGGCATGTCCATCACCATGCCTTCGTCTAAAGGAATTCGCAGAGAAGTTTTAATGGGAGTAACGGATGACTTGCAGATTACTCCCAGAAAAATGGTTGCCACTGCGACTGCGATTGCCACCCCAAGTCTGATAGGTAAGAACAAGGCTAGTCCAACAGCAAGTGCGATGGAACTTTGGATAAGCCAATCGATCGCCGTGGTAGCCGAAGCCACTATCGCCAAGCAGCTAAGCCCCCATGGGACTACTACCGGATAGTCACACACTTTGCTTACAAGTGGACTATAAATCGAAATGATGCCTCGCAGCAATTTACTCTGGCGCTCACTTCGCAATCGTCCACGTATCAGGTCCGTCGCTAAGCACGGGACTAGGGTCAACGTTAGAACAATTACCGAAAGCAACGTCAGAGTTTTGGACCACACTAATGGTCGCATCATCTGACCATCCAATCCACCCAAGGCAAACAGTGGCAAGAACGAAATGATCATTAACACGACCGACATCGTTGCAGGCAAAGCAACCTGAGCAGTTGCTTGGGCTACGATTTCAATATTGCTTCCTGTGACAGGGTTGGATCGGTAGCGTTGCTTCAGTCGATGCGAGATATTCTCGACGATTACAACCGTCGCATCCACAAGAATACCAATGGAAACAGCAACGCCCGCTAGCGACATAATGTTCGCGTTTAAGTTGCCGTCGTGCCCTCCCATCCAGTAAACTCCTAGTGCGGCTCCCAAAACCGACAAAGGAAGTGTTAGAGTTATAGCCAGACTGGTTCGCCAGTGCCTCATCACCAAAACGATGCAAACAGTGGTGACAATCAAGGCTTCCAGCAAAGTACGAGTCACAGTTCCAACCGCACTTCCGATCAACTCAAGCCGATCATAGCTTGGCAAACAAGTCCAGCCTTGGGGGAGCTCTTTCTGTACGTCGGCAAGCTCCTGCAGAACGCGGCGAGTCACTTCAACTGTGTTTTCACCGGCTGTCATGTGAACAATTCCAGCCACCGCTTCTGTTCCATCCTGTTCATACGAACCGTACCGTGGCGCTGGCTTGATCGTTAGGTTGCAGAGTTTGCTGAGCGGTACTTGATCGCCGGTTGATGAAAGAATCGATTGTCCCTCGAGATCATTGATGGCAGTGAATAACTCGTTCGAATCGCAATTCTTGCCCGCTAGAAGTGATTGCACTCGCGAGTTGTTGGAGATCAACTCCGATAGTTGCTTCTCGAAAGCCGTCAGCGTAACTCCAGCTTCCAAAAGTGCTACCGCAGAAACGTTCGACTCGATCTCTGGCGTGAAACCACCGACAGTAGCAACTTCAGCTACGCCTGAAAGTTTTTCCAGCCGAGGCGCTATGACATGATCTTGCCAAAATCGCATTTGTGCGAGGTCTGAATCGCACCTTGAAGTGTGTACCAAACAATTTGCCCAGTTGATAAACCAGCAGGTGATATCTCAACGACTGCCTCGGTGGGTAGTTTCAACTGAGCCTGGTCTAGGACGCCATCGACTCTCTTTCGCGCAGAGGTTAGTGGTACTGAGTCTTCAAAAATCAGATACAAAAGAGCAAAGCCTGGATCGCTTGACCTGACGAATGGTCTTCAGCCCGTCAATCTTGCCAAGGCTTTCAGAAAGTGGTTTCGTAACAGAAGCGTAGATTTCAGCGGAGATTTGTCCGGATACCGAACATAGATCAAGACTTGGTTTTCCGAAAGGTTTGGCAAGGCGTCGATCGGCAACTGTCTAAGCGCATTAATACCAAAAACAAACCAAACTACAGCAAACAGATAGACTAACCATCTCAGTCGAATTACCGTCGCAAAGAATCGCTGGAGGATCATTTTGCTACTCGGCTTGACGGTGTTCGTGTAGCTGTTGATCCAACCATTGTAGATGTTTCTCAGGAGTCGCCAAAACTCGACTTCGACAACCTTCGCAGCAGATCGCCAGATTTCGCCCTTGAACATCTACGATCACTGGACCACCCATCGAATTCAGATCTGCTTTGGTGATCGGACAAATCTTCTGCTTCGAAACCAACTGTTGTTCTTCGGGGCTCAGACTTTTCTTTGACTTGTCTTGCTTTTGCGGGATTGTTGGTGCGTTTTCAGAAGCAAGTAAGTTCTGAGACGCGCCAAAGTACTGCGGGACATGCTGGGGTTTAGGCGAGGTTTCGGCATCCAATAAAAAGTCCCTAGGGTTGCTACTTGAGGTGGAGTTGCCCACGACGTTTCAATGATGTAATGATCTCCCGCGCGATCCACGATCTTTACAGGGACTGCATCAAACATGTTCGTCATCGATTCTACGTAGACCAATGGATTGCGATCCCAATAGACGATAGAGCTGAGCGGGACTTTGTACCTAGCTGTTGTAGCTGAGGGTGATTGAGACTCTTCCGTTGCTGGCGAAGCGTTTTTGCCATCGGGTTCGGCAAGCGACGTTTTAACGCCAGCCAAAGAGATCCGATAAGGAGTGAACTGCATGCGCGATACCGCGCCTGATGGAAGTATTTGAGCTTCAGTCTTGCTGCGCTTGACTAAATCCATATTGCAAATCGGACAGATAGCTGGCCAAGGTGAAACAACTCCAGGATCCATAGGGCAGAAGAACTCACTGTCGCCACTAACTGAATTGTCTAGGCCATCGACAAGGCCAGCCGTAAATTTGGTCCAAGCATTCACCATCCACGAAAACGTAGTGAAGACGATGGCAATGAACGCAATCAACAGTACGAACCTGAGCCTAAGTTCAATTACTCGAACCCAAAAGTTAGAATTGCGACCGATGGGCAGCATGTCTTTTGATTCCATGTCGATGTTCTGGCTGCAGCTTTAAGGCAGATTGGCGAGAGTGTTTACGGACATTGTTAAGGCGTTTCAGGAGATGTTGTTTTCAATTCGTTGATCTCAGGCATGTGATGATCCCAATGCATCAACAATTCATAATCCTCTTGCCTAAAGACCCACAAAGGATCAATTCCCACAACAATGTACTGGGCTTTTATCTTTTCTTTTGGGTTGATTAAAGCTAGTTCGACCATGTAAGTCCTACCAGCCGTACCAGAAACTTCTCCCAGGATCGTAAAGTCGCTGAGCTTTTGATCTCGTTTGCGTTTGTTGTCGGTCACATAGATCGAGGGTTTAGTATTGGGAAGCTCGCCGATCGTGTCAGTTTCCTTCCAGGCTTGTAATGTCGCGCGAATTGCATCCTCCGCAACCGATTGACTCGGTACGTAGTCTTGAGCCTTTCTAGCACAACCTGTTAAAGCGACAAGAGCGATCGCCAGAATGGCCAGCGTGCTCGATCCAGCTAAGTATCGAGCACGACAAATGCTCTGATGTAACGGATTCATCATTCAGGAATAGCCGCAACCTCGCCGCTCGCGCGGCTTCCGATCGAACGCCAGGTGACGAGATCGATTGAGTCTGCAACAAATCGGATGCTTGCATCTCCCAACATGCATTGAACGCCTCCAGTGTGACGGCTGCTTGGTGGAACTTGCATGGCCATGTTGGTCATCGAGCCTGGGAAGCCCGTTCCGCCGCAAGAGATCTTGTTGGGCGTTGTTACGTGGTTGTACTGAGTGCAACAATTTTCGCCCATCACCCAACTGTACCCCCACTTGCTTGTAAGCGGTGTAGCTGTGTTTGGATTCAGACTGCTGCATGTATTGTAAGTAGCATCAAGGGATGTTTGATGCGGCATGACAAACATATCGCTCTTTGGATTGGGAGTTCCCTGGCCGCGTATCTTCTCGCTAAAGAAGATCGTATTGCTCAACCCATCGACCACATCTTTGGTCTTGGTCTTACTGAGCAAGTAGAAAACACCGGTTTGAGTTTCCGATGGTGAAACGTCTGTTGATGCTGCCGGTTGATCCGTTCGATCGCAAAGCCAGCCACCTTGATTCCCAACATAGTTATTTTGAGCTTGCCAAGTATCGTTGGGAGACAAGTCCGACGGGCAAAAGAATCCAGGGACTACTGTTCGACAGGCAACCGAATTGACGCCCGAAGGATGAGTAAACGCAGGCATGAAAGCAACAACTCCTCCCATCCCTGGCGTATCTGGAGGAAGTCGAAAATCGATTTGGGAATGAAGCGAGGTTTGCTCAAGGAACGGTAACAACAAAGCATGTTGAGACCATCTCGCATAGACGGGAGCACCTGGATAACTCGGCCCCTTACCGAAAGGAAACATCTTGTGGGCACTTTCATAATTCATCAGTGCCAAGCCAATTTGTTTTAGATTATTACTGCATTGCATTCTGCGTGCTGCTTCGCGGGCAGCTTGAACAGCGGGTAGTAGTAGGCCAACCAGAATGCCAATAATTGCAATAACTACGAGTAGCTCAACAAGCGTAAAGCCTCTGAGTCGCATAATCGCGAGACTCCATGAAAGACTGTGTAATTAACGGTTTGTTTTTTTGGTGCTACCCATCGATTCCATATTAGCGAGTAGCCTTACTGGCGTCAAACTCTACATTTAGTTCGGGTAGCTTAATTCCGGTAAAGCATAGGCAAAGGCAACAACGGCTCATTCTTACGCCGCGATCTTCGGGCTCTCACACGAAGCATTGATTAAAGGCAGCTCTTCATCAATCTTTCTAACAGATCTGCTACTCCGACGCTGAGCGACGCCTGTTTGAGGTAATCAAAGTCGGCTGAGTTTCCTAGCAGTTTCATTAATCTCGAAACATCGTTCCACTGCCGCTCAGAAACTTCACCTCCCACTCGGTACCATTCGAGCTTCAGGATGACTACGTCCTCGACAGATGCAATGGGAACCTTGATGCTTGAGCCGTTCCCAATCGCAGCCAACTTAGCACGCGAGATTACTTGCAAATCAAACTGACGCTCTCGGCTGATAAAGAGATCTACCTTAAACGAGGTTGGCAAGTGGATGAGATTGAAGCAAGACTTGCGGCGAATTGCATCACGGATTGTGGTCTCGCTGGCATAGTAATCTGTGCCAATCAATTCGAGAAACTGGGAAACTTGTGCATCTCGCAGCTCGCAATTGAGATCAACATCCATAGTTGACCGCAGGGCTCCATGAAAGGAACTGGCAACACTTCCGCCAACGTAAAACCGGATGCCTAGCACTTGTAGTGCTTGAGAGACTGGCTCAAGGGCAAGTAGCAAATCATCCGTGTCAGGCACGACCGCGCTCTTTCAGGTGTTGTTCAACGGCCTGTGCCAGTTCGGTGCCATAGGTGATTTCAATGAATTTGAGCTGCCGTTGGCAATCACTCATCTCTGGATGTTGACGCCGAATGGAATCCATGGCCATTTGCCGCAGGCTGGCAGATAGTCTACATACTTTCTGAATTCTCTTGGTGGGCGTGAGTCGACGAAACAGCTCTAGCTGCAGAAGCTCGGCTTGCTCGGACGTATCAGTCGTGTACGGGTGTGGTTCCATACCAGTAGTCTACCAAACTCGCTGAAAGTTTGCAGTGAAACCTATTTTGCCTTTAGCGACGAAGGAAAAACGGCTGACCAGTTGATCTTTTCGACATTGCTTAAATGCCCTTTGGTTACCCACCGAGCTGCGTCGATAACAAGCGGATGATTTCCGAGCGATTTGTAGAATTCAGGGTGAGCACTGAATAGGACAAAACGTCCATCGCCAAAAGTGCCAGCTAAAATCGCGGGAGTCCCAAGCATGATGCCACCAGCATCGCCCTCTTTATGAATGTCTGTGTTGAAGCGAGCCAAAACTTCGATCTTGCCGAAGCCAGGTTCATTGGCGATCTCCCACAAGGGACCATTGGCGTAGAACATCTTCAGTGGACGAAAGACATCGTCGGCAGGAACGATTTGCACATTACCTTTACCGCGAGCCCAACGATTATTTTTGGTGTCGATACAGCGAGCATTCGCGACTTCGATGTACTTCAGAGCTTCGTTATGGCCGAGGACAAATGAGTATCCGCCAGCGCAGGTGCCGATAACGCCACCGCCTCGCTTAACGAATTGCTCGACTAACTGACCGCCGTCCTCGCCCAAGGATGCGTTGAACTTTGTCCCGCTTCCGCCGCCGATGATGAACAGATCCAGGTCGTTCAAGCCGCCCTGCTTCACTTGCTCGGCAGATATGGCTTTGGCGTCGAATCCTGCGCCGGCCAAGATGCTGATGTACAGGCCCTGACTTGTGTTGCTATTGGGCTCTTTCGCTTGGCTTAGCACTCCAACGCGAGTTTTCTTTTTTTGTCCCGCTAAGTCACTATCCGTTTTTTGCGTAAGAGATGCAGGCGAATCAACAATACCAGAAGCTGGTTTTGTTTGGGCCGACTTAGTAGAATCTTGCGCGCTGGTAGATTTTGCAACGACGGCAAACAAGCTCAACAGCAGTGCAAGTGCCAGCCGATGGAAAAGTCGAGTGCTAAATGGTGCTTGCATGATTGACATCAAAGTAGCGTTAACGGGTTGACTCGAGTCATCAATGGCATCGACACGGGCTTGGCGACTCGAAGCGATTCGAAGACGGCGGCGATCATCTCGATTATGCCGGTGCTATCGCGATGATTGCACAGCGTGTCCTGATGAGTCTCGATGGCATGGATCAGGTCGCGAATAGCCGCGATATGTCCGCCTTCGTAAGTTAAGTTAGTCGCTGTTTCTTCGACTGCGATGCCCGCCGATGAGATTTTTTCCCATTTGGCAGCGGATCGACCAGGTGACCAACTGCTATCTTGCAGAATGTAGCCGGGCACACCGTAACCACTTTCTATTTCGATAATTCCCTTGGAGCCAAAAATCTGAATCGCAAATCGCGTTGGATTGCCTCCCATGCCTTTGCGACTAGCAAAGAAACCGGTTACCGAATTGGGGAAGTCGTAGGCGGCTTGAACATGATCGCCAGCTAGAGGGCCGATACCTTCAGCTCCAGGTTTGACATGAGTTTTGTTGACGGGTTGGCCGCCTTGGCTAACGGTGGCGGAACACTGAAACGGTTTGCCGCCAATCTTTTGCATCATACTAAAGACGTGCGAGCCCAACACCCAAAGATCTTCACCGCCGCCGCGACGATCCTCTTTGCCTCGTCCCCGTATCTCCAGCAGGTCACCGATCGTGCCGTCAGAAATAATCTTTTGAACGGTTTGAAACACGGGTGAATAGACGGAGATGTGTGCGATGGCAAGCTTCAAATGTCGCATATCGATTTGATTGCCAACCGCATCGCACTCCTCAAGCGTTCTGCAGTAAGGCTTCTCCATGTAGATGTGACAGCCTGCACTGGCTGCGGCCATCAGCATGTCGTAGTGCTGATCGATCCAGCGCGGGCAGATGGCGACAATGTCTAGCTTCTCACGGTCGATCATTTGACGATAATCAGCGTAGGCGTTGTCGATGCCCAGTCGCTTTTTGGCTTTCTCTCGTCCCACTTCATCTGAATCAGTAACTGCCACCACCTGAGTTTGTGCAACCTTAAGGAAGGCAACGTCCACCGCGTGTCCATAGTCACCGCGACCCGTTGAACCGATGATGCCTACGCGATACTTTTTTTGATGCATGACTGGGACTCGCTGAGGTTTGGATTAACGGAAGGTTTTTTCCGACAGGATGGCGTATGCCAACCCGTGAAAGCAGCTCGCGCCGTGATGTTGGAATCTTTAAACCGTAAGTTTCGCGCCATTACGCTGGAAAACCGTGCCGCTCGCGCAGTAACGCTGGAAATGTAATCAACTCTGAGCCAAGCTATCCATCAACCAACAAATATTCAGTTGATCTAGGTTACTTGAGCTATTCAAGGCTTGCTCAAGCTCTTGCAGTTTTTGTGGCGTGTAGATCGCTGATGCACTGTGGTGGAACTTTTCCAACAGCAGCGGAATACCCTCTTTGCGTCGACGTCTGTGGCCGATCGGGAAATGGACCTCTGCTCGATCGGAAGTACTACCATCTTTGAAGCAAACTTGGATTGCGTTTGGAATTGAGCGTTGATCGGGATCGAAGTAGCCTTCAGTGAACTTGGGATTCTCGCTGACTCGCATGAATGATCTCAGTCGATCGATGTCTGGATTCGCGGCTGAAGAGTCTTCGTAGTCTTCTGCGGTCAACGATCCTTTGAGCAAGCCGATAGCGATCATGTACTGCAAGCAGTGATCTCGATCGGCAGGATTATTTAGAGGTCCGGTTTTGTCGATGATCCGCACTCCGGCCTCTTGAGTCTCAACCTCGATTGATTCGATCTGATCCAGCTTGCCAACAACCTGTGGATGCAGTTGAATGGCGGCTTCGACAGCGGTCTGAGCGTGAAACTCTGCTGGGAATGAGATCTTGAACAATACATTCTCCATCACGTAACTTTCCAGTGGCCTGACAAGCGTAATGGCCTGTGACTTGAATAACACATCTTGAAAGCCCCATTTCGGAGCCGTCAGCGCGGTGGCGTAGCCCATTTCGCCGGTAAGAGCGATCATTGCTAAACGCACAGCCCGACTGGTGGCATCTCCGGCAGCCCAGCTCTTCCTAGATCCTGTATTGGGCGCATGTCGATAAGTTCTCAGCGCTCCACCATCGATCCAAGCATGGGATAATGCGTTAATGCACTGACTTCGTGAAGCTGACAGCAATCGGCAAGCAACCGCAGTGCTGGCGATGCGTACCAGCAGCACGTGATCCAAGCCGACTCGATTGAACGAGTTGTTTAGCGCAAGCACGCCTTGAATCTCATGCGCGCGAATCATCGCATCCAGCACCATTGAAACGGTGGTCGGTCGCTTGAGGACTCTCTGTCGATAATCGGCCACGGCCAGGATGGCTCCAAGATTGTCTGACGGGTGACCCCATTCAGCCGCTAGCCATGTATCGTTGAAGTCTAGCCAGCGAATCATCGTGCCAAGGTTGAAGGCTCCAGCGATTGGGTCGAGTCGATGAGCGGTTCCTGGAATAGGCACTCCTCCAGCAAACTCGATGCCTGGCACAAATGGTCCAAGCAGTTTGGTACAGGCGGGATATTGTAGTGCCATCAGTCCGCAGCCGATGCTATCCATCAGGCATAGGCGAGCTGTTTCAGTTGCAGTCGCATTAAAGGTTTGACTGCCGAGCGCGTAGTCGGCCAGTTGTTCGAGCAGTTGATCAGCCATGATGCATTCTTATCCTTGTCTTATCCGCGTTGATCCAAAGGCACAAATGAAAGTTCGCCGGGGCCTGTGTAGTCTGCACTCGGACGAATAAGACGATTATTGGCCCGTTGTTCGAAGATGTGAGCTGCCCAACCCGAAATCCGCGAGCAGACGAAAATCGGCGTGAACATCGGCGTTGGAATGCCCATGAAGTGATAGGCCGACGCACTATAGAAGTCTAAGTTGGGGAACAACTTCTTGCGGTCCCACATAATCTGTTCGATACGCTCGGAGACAGGATACAGTCGAGTGTCTCCAACTGAGTCGGCTAGCTTTTTGGACCACGACTTGATGATGTTGGATCGCGGATCGCAGGTCTTGTAGACGCGATGTCCAAAGCCCATGACCAACTCGCGATTTTCAAGAGCTTTAATCAAACCAACTTCAGCTTCATCGGCTGTTTGATAACGCTCAATCAATTCCATCGCGGCTTCGTTAGCGCCGCCATGCAATGGACCTCGCAACGTACCGATGGCTGAGGTGACTGCTGAGTAGAAATCGCTACGAGTAGCCACAGTGACTCGAGCCGAAAACGTCGACGCGTTAAACTCATGTTCAGCGTACAGAGTCAGCGAAGCATCCATAGCGCGTATCCACAGCGGATCGGGACGCTTGCCATGAAGCAGCAACAGAAAGTGTTCGGCCAAGGATTCACAGTCGCTGCTTGTTTCAATGCGAACTCCGTCGCGATGGTAGCGATGCCAGTAGAGTAGCATGCCTGGAAACAAGGCTGTCAGTCGAACAGCTATGGCATCTTGATCGGCTAGGCTAGTTTCCGGTTCAAGACAACCAAGAACACTGCACCCGGTTCGCAAGATATCCATCGGATGCGTGCTCGGCGGAAGCATCTCGAGGATCGTTCGCAGGGCCGCGGGAACTTCACGCTGGCTTTGCAGTTCTGTGCGGAACTTAGCCAGTTGAGTCGCAGTTGGCAAGTTGCCACGAAGTAGCAAATAGGCCACCTCTTCGAAGCAGGCCTTCTTGGCTAGATCATCAATGGAATAACCACGGTATCGCAGCCCGTGCCCTTCGCCGACTGTAGAGATTGCAGTCTCGCCGGCGCTGACTCCGGCTAGTCCACCAGTTTTGCTCTTCGTGTCGCTCATGATTTTCCTTTGTTAGTTGTAGATAGCAGTTGGTCGATCTTTTTCTCAACTTCCAAATACTTCAGTACATCGTACAGGTCTTGACGCGTCTGCATCTGATCGACCATCGATTGTTGAGTGCCGTGTTGGCGAATGGTGTCGTAGACTCGAATTGCCGCCAAGCTCATCGCGCGAAAGGCGGATAACGGATAGAGTGCCAAACTGATTCCACACTCACGCAATTGATCAACTGACATCAGCGGCGTCTGACCGAACTCGGTCATGTTGGCCAAGATCGGCACGTTGACGCTCTGGCTAAATTGTTTCATCTGATCGGGAGAGGTCATCGCTTCCGCAAAGATCATATCGGCACCCGCGTCGACGTAACTTTGTGCGCGGGCGATGGCTGCATCAAGTCCTTCAATGGCAATTGCATCTGTCCTTGCCATGACTACCAAAGTTGGATCGGGCCTAGCTTGTGTAGCGGCTGAAATTCTGTCGCCCATTTCTGCAGTATCGACGAGAGCCTTGCCAGGACGGTGGCCGCAGCGTTTTTGTGCAACTTGATCCTCCATGTGAACAGCGGCGACTCCGGCACCCGTTATTTCTCGCACGGTCCGCTCGATACCTAGAGCGTCACCCCAGCCGGTATCGATATCAACCAGCAGGGGCAATTTGCAAGCTGAAGTGATCCTTCGGGCCTCTTCGCAGACTTCGGTGAGTGATGTCATGCCTAAGTCAGGCAGGCCGAAGGCTGCGTTGGCTACTCCAGCACCGGAAAGATAGATGGCTCGAAATCCGGATCGCTCAGCAAGAAGAGCACTATAGGCATTGATTGTTCCCACAATTTGAAGGGGACGTTCTTGGTGGACAGCTTGGCGAAATCTGGTACCTGGGGAATCCATGGAAAGGTAGGCTTTTCGTGGCTTGGGTTGCTCAGTTGCTATTGCGGCTAAAAAGCCAAATTCTAGCAGAAGTGGGAAACCTGAAATTTCGCCTGGGCGTAGGAGATCTGAATGAGAGGTTGGGTAGTTTGAGCGTTTTTAGCAATTTTGCCCCACCGAGTGGTGGTGTTTAGAGGTTGCTTCTAGGTCCCAGGGCTAGAAACGCCTAACATTCGAGCAACAGTTTCTGAGTTGAGGCAACCATTGGTACCAGAACAGTAAGCGTCTACAACACTGAGCCTACTTTCGGACCGAGTCCGAATCCGCTGACAGCCGCGAACTGTGATCTGCTACTTGGGTTATCGCCAGCATGGGCCTTATGGCTGCGGACCGCACTGCATTCACGTCTGGGGAGCCAGGACGAGGTGGATGAAGTGATGCAAGAGGTCGCTTTGGCGGCGCTAACCAGGTGGCTCGCCAAGAGCCGAGTTAAGGTGGATTGGACCTTGGCTATCCCAGTGGCTCTGCGTCAAGTGATGCTGTTTCGTCGCAAGGCTGGAAGACGCCGCAAGAGTGTGCAATTCCTGTCAGGATAAGTTCAATCATACTGAGCAGCCTTCGCCGCTGCATTTCTTGTTGAGCGAAAGAGACAACATTCGGTACGACAGGTAATGGGGCGACTAGGAGAACTTGAACGTCAGATGCTGATGTTGAAGTATGTCGAAGGTCTTTCGTATGGTGAAATCGCCGAGCAGGTGGAGTTTCGGCAAGTGCGGTGCAAAAACCGTGCATCATAACCCAGGCTCAGTTGACAAGGTTTGGTCATAGAAGAAGCGGTGGTCAGATGAAACCTCATGTTAGCGGTGAGTTAATCGATCAATTGGTTTGTGGATCGTTGCGCGGAGGCGAATACCGCAAAGCGATTCTGGCATGGAAGCTGAGCCAAAGCGTTGGCGAGACTATTACGTGGCTTTTTTGCAAGAGCAAACTCTCACTCAAGAGTTAAAGCAACTCGCCTCAGCAGATGAATTGGGATTCAGGTTCACGAACTACAACTGCAGCTTTATCAACAAAACAGGTTGCTACAACAAAATTTGATTCAAGCAGATTCACTTCGATCCTGGGTGATTCGATTGAGTTCATTGGCCGCGTTGTTGCTGGTTGCTTCGGCGTTGGCTGCCAGGTTGGTTATTAAGTTGCTAAATCAATAATGAAGCCAAATGAAGAAGTCAGCAATTAGTTTTTGCTCTGCAGCGTGCACCTCGTGATACCACTACATCACGGACCTGGATGATCGACACTGTGAGCCGAGTGGACGGTTTGTAATTCAGAATGTTGCTGATGCCTCGCTGTCGGCAACGAATATTCATCGTTTGCTATCGGGCGAGGATTCACCAATCATCTGTAAAGCAGGCGTAGAGGATCATTAATGATGAAGAAGTGACACTAATGCCGATTTAATTACGGGTGATTGTTTGATTATGGTTCATGCAACAATTCGCATCAAGTACCGAAATATTATTTCTCATCCAGAATATTACGGGTTTGGTACCAGACGCAGTTTCTTAATCTCTTGGTTCTAAGCATGATTAAATTAGAAGAAGGCTCAACGACCGGTTTGGATTCACCTTTGAAAAATTCTGTTCGCGGTGGTGGCAAGCAGCACCATTCCATGGGGCGGGACCTGGTGATACAAGGAAACCAGAAGAAGATGTCTTGTGCGGTCTTAGTCAAAACAGCGACGATCCCGTTTGTTGAACTGGGGAGCATCAAATCGTCAACGGCGAAAGATGTAGATAAGGCTCTGACGTGTTGATTGAAGAGATCAGAGGCGGGCACCGGCCAGATTTTGGAAGTGAATAAGCGTGTAGATTGAAGAGGTTCACGAAGAACGGCCCTACACGGCTAAGGCGGGCATGAAAAGAGGGACCGTCATTCTTTCGTTGGTTCAACTGCTGAAAGAGCTTGTTGAAGATCTATCCTTATTAGCCGGCGAATACCGGAAAGATAAATCTGACTTTAAGTTGCGACACAAAAGGAGGCTTGAAACCGGAATCGCTCCGGGACCTCGTCCAATTCGACCCCACTATCGGGATCGCTTACGGGAGGCCTGAAGACTTAGGCACTCCGGTTCGTTTGGTAGATCAAGCATCCCAGATCTTGGAACGACTTCCAACTGGAATAATTGCACGTCGACCAACCTCCAAGTGGCACCTGATTCGTATGATGAACTCAACAAATAACCAGCTCATGAACATGAAGATGATCACGAGGAGATGATAATGGCCATCCATTCTATTCCTGGATGGCGAGACCAAGACCCCAAGCAATGAAGATCAAATGATTGCCGGGAGATGCTGGTTGATCAAATCAATTAGCTACGCTAGTGATCCAAGCCATCATCGTTTATGAACTGGATTCAACAAGCCAAGCTAAGACGACTCGAAAAGCCGATGGTCAACCAGCATTCCGACGAAATGATTACGCACAGTGAATGTCCTCGGACGGCCATTCGAAAATTTCGAGCGCTGGCAATTGGCGGAAATGAAATCATGCGTGAAGCAAAAGCCTCTGCGAGGCGTTTAACGTCCTAAGTTCTCGCTTAACTGGACCGGGCATTCGTGCTGGTGCGATGGCGAAATGGAAATGCAGCTGAAAACACCGAAGGATCAAAACGAGCCGCTGACAAGCAGCTAAACGCTGAAGCCTCTCAAGATCACCATACGCGAAAACAAGATCAGTGGAGGCGAAGGATGGTTGATAAATTGAAGAAAAGACCAAAGACTAAAGAAGGCTACTAAGGACACGCCAATGGGATTAGACGCGTCAACGAAACAGGTGTTGATTTCTTGAAATAGACGTTAATCGTGGACACATACTTCATCAACACATCTTGCTTGTCGGAAGAATGGATATTCGAACACACCGTACAACCAAGTATCGATTCCCACTGCCCTCCTCACTGTGCGCGTATTGCGACCCGACCTGTTCTGGCCTCAAAAACGAGTAGTCGATAAGATGACAAGCATGATTATTTTAAATTTCGGTTTCAGGCCGAAAACTAAACAATTCCTCATTGTCATTCAAACCGGACGTCAGGAGAACCTTAGTAGACCGTTTGTGCCGCGTTCCTTCTCACGGTCTACCATCTGAAGCTGGGGCGCAAATCAACAGAAGAACTGTCTAAAATAATCTTCCCCATCAAAAACTGCAGGAGGGTTTGTGAAGAACTGCTGACGATTGATCATCAACGGCGTTGGATCAACAACAAATTGGTCAAGCAGCTCGGATGTCTGGTAGAAGACATGCATTCGCTCTTCCGCGACATTCACACAGATGAACCGACTATCACAGGATGTTTCTCGTGGAACGCCCCAAAGATATCAGCATGTACGCAGATGCGGTCAATCGACATTCCGTGACGGGAACAAAGAATGGTCGTGCTTTGGAAAAAATGAATCAGCCCAAGGCATTAGGACGAGTGGCAAGCAAGCTGGTTGAGGTAAATGCATTGGGAACCTTCGCAGCAAAGCGACCATGATTTGACAACAATGGTGACCCCGGTGAGCTGGTATCGATTTTGAACTTCTGCCGCCTTAAAAATATCATCCCACATGGCTACTGTACCATCTTGCCAGAACCTTTTGGATGAAGTCCTCAAGCGATGGGCCTTCTGTTGGTCGTATAGCCCGACATATTCCTGGCGTGACGACTTCGGCAATCATGCACTGCTGACCTGGCAATTTATCAGCTCATAACTCAGGGTATATCGCTGTAGTTGGCGATTTCAAAGCTCTTCCCTCCTTCGCGTGCAGGGCAACATGCTGCCAGCAGAAGCTGGTTATGCTAATGGTAGGTACTGCCGGAATCGCTTTGACCTTGTAGAACCTAACGGTGTGGATTGTCTTTTAAAGGATTTACCAACTGTATCATCAGGACTGATTTAACTGTTCAGGCACCAAGCGTTTGATCATTCGAGCGACTGTTCTCGAGCGAAGGTGATCTCTCGACAACAGGTCAAAATATAAAAACGTTTTACCTTCGATCAAGACACGACACAATTCATGACGCCCTAAACACCTACGATTCGATCTATATCGCGGGGCTAGACGTGCCGGTTCGGGATCAGTTAACCACATGAATCGGTCGATTCCGGCCGTTTGTCAAAGATGGCCCTTCTATGGACAACTCACCGAATTACTCGATGAAGCGTTATCCGCTTCGAGTTGCTCTTGGTGGTGATTTTATCGTGGCCTCGAACATTCTTAGGTGGCCAAGTTTTCCGACTTCGTGACGACGTCGGTGGTTATACAACGTTCGGGCTGAAATATATATCCGCAGCTCGGAACAAGCGTTCGGACCGTCTTCACAAGGTTCGGATCAAGCCAACGACAACCACCGTTAAGTTCTACCGAGCTACCAAGCTCGAAAAACCCCGCCAATCTTATTCGTAAAGGCTAATGTTATGTTCTTGTTTAAACTGAGTTCGGGCTGGGACAAGGCAAAAAAGTCAAATAAGTAGATCAAGGTTTTAACACTAGAATTTCGGTCTAACACGACCGTTAAAACTGGCAGTTTCGGGATTGACGGACGATCCTTTTGAACACTGGGAAGCACGAAAACTTTCAAACTCTTACCTGGAAGATGGCCGAAAAACGCCGACGCCGTCGTGTTTGGTCAAGATCTTGGCAAGGGCGACTTGGTCGAAACCGGGTAAAAAAACTACCAATTTGCATCGAACGAAAATAATTTGACTATTCACCATGGTCATGCAAACACAGTACTATGTTGTAATTGCCTTTGACACGGAAACCGGCACTATGCGGGATATTTCGCTCTACGTGCAAAAGGCAAGCTTGGGGTTTGAGCTGACCGCCGCTGTTAGCGTCGTGTGCCAACGCATCTGGGGTGATCGTTGACGGCGCTTGTTTATGTTGCTGAGGTGGTATCGGATCTCCAACATCAAATCTGCGATGTCAGACTTCTGGATCTGGATCTCAAAGAAATAAGCCTTTTGTCTGGAAGGAACTGCCAGCTTGGCCTGGAAGTTGCACGGATGTTAGCAGTGATGTCGACGGACGGCGATTCTCTATTTCTTCTCAGTGGCGCGGCTCTCAGCGAAGGTTCCGACGGTAAGCCGGTGCGTAGATATTTGTCCGATGGTTATCGATATCATCCATCGTCAGGCTGGAGCAAGCTAGCTGATATGCCTCGCGCGGCCGTGGCGGCACCGAGTCCTGCTGCGGTTGTGAGGTTGGAAAAGTCGTTTCGCAAATCAGGCTCTTCAAAAGAGTCGTCGCAACCTGAAATTGACACCAGTGCAGGAATTGTCGTTCTGGGTGGTGACGATGGTACGAAAGTGGATTTTCGACCGATTGACCAACATCCGGGATTTCCCTCCACCGCCCTGGTCTATTCGATTCAGCACGATTCTTGGCTGGAAGTACCTATGGGAATATCGGACTCACAAGTCACCACTGCCTTGATCGAATACGAAAAGAAATTGATTATTCCCAGTGGAGAAATTCGCCCTGGAGTCCGTACTTCCAAAGTTCGCCAGCTAGAATTATCAGTTCCACGCTGAATCATGAACCCTTACATAACTCCCGTTGAGCGTCCCGCAAGTCGCCACGACTCGGGACGCTCGAATCCCTCGATATTTGTGAAAGTAATGATCGTGTTGAAGATGATACTTTTCCTCTGCGCGATTGTTAGCCTGCTACAGCTTCCGCTTCCCGTTCAGGCACAGTCGTCAGATTTGCTGGCAAAGACGGTTAGCTCAGCGAAGACTAGTAGCTCGGATAGCCCGACCGTAGAACGCTATGAATTGTTTCCCGCCGGCATGAATGACGTGGCCTTGTATCGTATACCTGGAATTGTCTGTACATCCAAAGGAACGCTGCTGGCTTATTGTGAAGCTCGTCGAAATAGCAAGGCCGACTGGGGAGAGATCGAGGTTCACTTGCGGAGATCGACTGATGCTGGAAAAAGCTGGAGCGATTCGATGAATATCGCTCACCTTGGTCGGCGCATCGAGGGAAATCCTAAAAAGAAAAATGCGGAGGGCGCTAGAGAACAAACCGTCAACAACCCCGTAGCTATTGTGGATCACAAGACTGGGCGTATCGAGTTGCTGTACTGCATTAACTATGCACGATGTTTTTCAATTCGAAGTAGCGATGACGGAGTTACTTGGACAAAGCCGGTTGAAATCACTTCTGCTTTCGAGCCGTTTCGCAAACACTACAACTGGAATGTTATCGCCACAGGGCCAGGCCATGGAGTTCAGCTCAAGTCAGGGCGGTTGGTAGTGCCGATCTGGCTCGCCTACGGGAAGGACGGAGATCATGCTCCCAGCGCCGCTGCTACGATCTACAGTGATGATCATGGTGATACTTGGAAGGCTGGTAACTTAGTTTTTCCAAACAGCGAAGAAATGGTGAATCCAAATGAAACGATGATCTCGACATTAAGTTCTGGTGGCGTGATTCTAGTGAATCGCAATCATGCTAAGGCGAGTCGCAAGTTAGTTTCATTCAGTCCAGACGGAGCTACGGGGTGGAGCGAGCCAGAGTTTCAGGCTGAGTTGTGGGAGCCAATCTGCATGGCTAGTATCATCGCCTACCCGGCGAAACCAGGAACATTGATTTACTCGAATCCCCATTCGTTGGCCTTTGATAAGGAGGGCAAGGAGATTCCGGCAGGCCGAGGCAAACGAGAAAATCTGTCGATCAAAGTTAGCTACGATGATGGTAAGACATGGCCGGTTAACAAGACTCTAGAGAAAGGGCCCAGTGCTTACTCCGATTTGGCTGTCTTGCAGGATGGAAACATCGTTTGCTTGTTCGAGGGTAAGGACACGATTACTGTCGCCAAGTTCAGCTTAGCTTGGTTGACGCAGCCTTAGCATATCAAGTAGTCAGTTGACGCGCCGAACTTAACCACGAAATGCTTGAAAGTAGATTCATGAAGTGCTTTGGAATCATAATGCTTCTGTACTTGAGCCTATCGTCGATTGCTTTCGGTGAACCACCCGTGCAGGTCTTTATCTTGGCTGGTCAATCGAACATGCAAGGTCACGCGCAAGTCAGAACCTTCGAGCACATTGGCTTAGATCCAAAGTCAAAGCCATTGCTCGAAATGATGACCAATCCTGACGGTTCGCCCAAGGTCTGCGGACGAGTTTGGATAAGCTCGATCGGTTGTGCAGATGCGGAACAAATCGGAAAGTTGACTGCTGGATATGGGGCCAGCAACAACGGACCGAAGATTGGACCTGAATTCACCTTTGGTTTGACGGTTGAAAAATACTTGTCCGGCAAGATTTTGTTGATCAAGACATCTTGGGGTGGAAAAAGTTTGAATACCGATTTTCGTTCGCCAAGTGCAGGGCCTTACGAGTTCAACGCAAATCAACTGGCTCAGTTCGAAAAGCAAGGTAAGGATGTTGCTGCGATGAAGGCCGAGAAGCAGAAAGCAACAGGCGTCAACTACAAGCTAATGATCGATCATGTGAAGGCAGTCACAAGCGATATAAAACGAGTGATACCAGACTATGATCCCGTCGTCGGGTATCAATTGGCTGGGTTTGTATGGTTCCAGGGCTGGAACGACATGGTGGACTCGAGCACCTATCCCAACCGTGACAAGCCAGGAGGTTACGATGCTTACAGCCACGCTATGTCACATTTCATTCGCGATGTACGAAAAGATCTGAATTCACCCGAGTTGCCTTTTGTTATCGGTGTCTTAGGCGTTGGTGGCCCAACCGACCGCTACAACGAAGACGAACAACGCTATAAGTCGACTCACGATAACTTCCGCAATGCTATGGCCGCGCCGGCAAGCTTGCCTGAATTCCAGGGAAATGTGACTGCTCTACGGACGGAGAAGTATTGGGATTTAGAATTGAGTGGCGCCAGAAAGAAACAGGAGAAGATCAAAGCAGAAGCCAAGAAAAAAGCCAAGGAAGAAAAGCTGAACGCTCAAGAGGAAAAATTGCTAACGGAGCGGATGCTTGCCGAGCAATTAACAGAGCGCGAGAGATTGGTTATTGAAACGGGGATCTCGAACATGGAGTTCCACTACTTGGGTTCGGCCAAGATACTGGGAGGGATAGGGCAAGGACTTGCCGAGGAAATGCTCAAGCTGAATAGGGTGCCACTAAACTGATAGATGTGGGCGAGGTAAATTGACCGGCACGAAACTAATCGATGTGGCAATAGGAGGTCGTGCATTTACGTCGAGGTAACTTCAGGCGTACCTTAGCAAAGATCGAGTAGCCAAAATTGAGAAGCGGCGAAATGATAGGCCAGCGACTGATGGCAACTGGAAGACCAAGGCCAACGATTTTGTAGAGCCTTCTGAATACCTCTACACCAACAATCCATTCTCCAGTGGGTAGTCTTGCATGCATCTGAGCCATCAGTTCATCTAGAGTTTTGCCGTATTGAGCTGGCTGAAATTCAGGTGCAGCAATATCGATGAAGCGAATCTGGCCCTTTCGATCAACGTTGCAGCATCGCGACTTCAACATGACACAAGTGGCAGCGATCGTCGAAGAAAGCTTCGATTTGGTGATGCGAATCGCTACTTTGTGTGGTTTGATTCCTTAGTAGTGAACGAGGTCACGAGTCCGCTCTGCTCTTATTGTAGTGGACGAGGTTACGAGTCCCTTCCTGTCGCGAATTGTATATCCTAGCGGGCTATTCGAACTTCGCACTATCCCCTTCAGCCGCCGTCCCCAATGCACCCCGACACCATACGGACTGGGCGATTTCGATTCTTGGCTAACCGGCGGAACTGGCCGTTCATAACTGCCTACGTCAACTGAGTTAGAAATAAAGTGAACACTGCCATCGACAAAACAAACATTGACGCCGCCCGTATGGAAACTGCCTGCCGAGTAGAATCCATCGGTTGCATTTCCGTCGCCGATAATACTGCTCGGATCTCCTGGAGGTAAAAATGGTATTGATTAACGTATGAGATGCACTTCCATCTACCACCCGTTGGTACCTCGGCCCAGTTTTGCAAGATTCACATTCAAGCCAACATAGTCTAGCCCCTTGCCAAGTCGAGTTCTACATGCCTTGGGGTTCTCGAGAATATCTGCTGATTGTTCGATCGCAACGTTGCCAATCAGGCTTCGTTTGTACTGATTCCCGATTTCTGCGAAGGCGATGGTTTGACTGAGACTATCGGTGATCGTCGATATGCAGCGATAACTGCCAGGCAAAGCCCCGCGTGGCGTGGTTGTTGATGGATATTGCGAGCAAGATCGCCGATGCAAAATGCATAACTGGTCGTGGACCTAATTTCTGAATTTTGCTGGCTTGGACATTTCAGTTCAAGAAGGCCACTCTTAGCCAGCCAGTGAGGATAAGCACCGAATACGGCGGCGCAAAGTCCCATCGGTGGATACTGTGATCGTCGATAGTTTGCTCCCTCTTGATTTGACCAGACAGCGATTGTTTATCAAGATAGGGCAACATCGAAACAAAGCCACTAAGGCGATTCATGTTGCCAAGCATTGGATTTGAACCACTCGTACCGCCCATCGCGTTAGGTAGCCGCTTAAAGGTCGGTCATGTTGGCGACGGCAAACCCAATTGTTTTAGGTTGTTACTACTGCATTCGACGCGGCTTCACGAGAACCGCGCGTGGCTTGCAATCGAACCGATCAG
This sequence comes from Pirellulales bacterium, assembly GCA_046349795.1. Lineage (GTDB taxonomy): Bacteria > Planctomycetota > Planctomycetia > Pirellulales > Pirellulaceae > Aureliella. The sequence continues at coordinate 29,305 of JAXMBP010000053.1, forward strand.
AACGCCGATGATTGCAATCACCACCAGCAACTCCACTAGGGTAAATCCGAGTCGAACTGAGGGACCAGCCGATGGAGATGCTTTCGATGGGTGGCCTGTTCTGGCAGCGCGTTGCTGTTTAGTCTTCATAGCAGTTCTCCAAACTAGAAGGTCGTAGATCAACCAAGGTGCAATCCAACTTGTCCAAGCGTTCAGTTGATAGAACCAAACCGTTTCGGTGTCTAAAACGATTAGAAGTCCCGAAGTAATGCGAAATAAGAGTGGTCCGCAAAGAAGCAACCAACATCGTATAGCCCATTGCTTATGCTGAGCATACTGACCTCTGACTGCGCTCCGGAATGTCATAGCTGCTGCTGTGGCTGTAGCCAAACTGTGGCAGGCAAAGCCAAAAGCCGCGGGCGTACCGTGTAAAGTGTGAAAGGCCATGATCAGCCCGCTCGGCGCGACGAGCAGCAGGATCAGCAAGACTTCGATTCGCCCCAGAATTCGGTGCAGCCGCCATCTACGTGAATTTCGGTGGCTTGGACTTCGGCTAGAAACATAAAGCAGCGTCGCAATTACCAGTGCGATAGGACTTGCCAAGATATGGCTGAAGGCGACGGTGTACAGCCCGTTAAAGTGGTTTTGACGGCCAATGAGAAAAAACGACTCTTCAAGGATTCGCAGAAGATACCAACGGTACTCCCATGGGGCTCCGACAACAGGATTCGCAAGCCAAGCAGTAGTAATGCAAGTTGAATACCGGTGCGAAGCAGTTGTTGTTTTGGAGTCTCAGACATTTGCGTGTCCTCACCGTGCGTGAGCCTACGGCGATAGCCGAGGGTTTTTCGTGTTATTGATTTTTCAGGACCTGGATGCTCTATGATTTTCGCCTATGAAACATGTGATCACTCTGTTAGAAGCTAATGGCGATGCGATATCGTGGTTAAAAACCCTCAGCTAGCGCTCTAGCGCTGTAGGCTCAGTCATAACCCTCAGCTAGCGCTGTAGGCTCACTAAACGCTCAGCTAGCGCTCTAGCGCTGTAGGCTCAATTGCCCTGTTACGGCAGGATGGCTACTTCGCCTTGATTGCGAGTGCCAACAGCCTTCCATATGTTCAAGTCAATGGTCTCGGAAACCGCATTAACATGCCCATCGCCAAATACACCCAAAACAACACCCGGATGATAGGAGCTGAAACTCAGTTCGACATCCTCGATAAACATGCTTGACGCCTTCTTCCATGAGTTTAATGGAGCGGCTGTTGAGCCAATTGCTTCGGAAGCTTCGCCAGTGCCCAGCGTTGGTGAGCCGACGGACCAGTGATCAATTATCTGAGGATTGCCGTTAGCATCTGGCCCGCTGATATTGGTTAAAAAAAGTGCTTCGCCAACTAGTAGAGTATTGCTAAGGCCGTCGGTGATATCCGCATCACGAACTCTGGAGTTCACAAAGAAAACGCCGTCTAGGTTTGCAGCGTTGAGTAGCAGGCCTGGACCGGACTCTCGGGCACTGATCCCTGATGCACATGCCAAATAATTGCAGGGAACTCTGCCAGTTACCCCTTGATCGTATGTGCTAGGAGCATTGCCTGACGGACAGCGATAGACAGCCATACTTGCTTGAATAGCATTTAAGTTACCTCCTTGATCCCAAGGTTGGCTGGAGTCAATTGAAGCGTATAAAGAGTTCTGCTCAAGATAAGGCAAGATTTGCCCGCTCCACAAAAATGAATGACCAGCAGGAATCTTTGAAGACTGGCTAAAACCGGACGGAAATCGACCATAGGCATCTAAGTGATTCAACATGGCCAATCCATGCTGCTTTAGATTGTTAGCACATTGAATTCGTCGAGCGGCCTCACGAGCTGCCTGTACCGCCGGGAGCAACAACCCAATGAGCAGTCCTATAATCGCTATCACAACTAGAAGTTCAACCAACGTAAAAGCACGAAGCCTTGAAGCAAGATAGCGGTGGTTGCCTGGACAGTTCATGACACATACCCTCAGTTGAAAGCAGAGCCGATCGACTAGAAAAGATGACTGCCAACGTAAACTTCACTGCAAGTTTGATAAGAAATGATGTAGTCAGCAGTGAATAGAACGATCCCAAGCCAATACTGCAAATTCGAAAACTTCATACCGCTAAATCTAATACGTTCTAAGATAGCAGTTTGGCTTTCGCTAGGGAACATTTTTTGATTTATTTTTCTCGGCTCGGGGGAGAATCCGGATTCTCAAGACCAGTGGCATGTGGGCTACTGGGTCTGCCGCGTCGCATGAGAAATAGACCAACCACTGTAAGAACGCCACCCAATATCTGGGCCAACATCAATTTTTCTCCCAAGGCGAGCCAACCGCCTAGCACAGCTACAAGTGTCACTACATTTTGAAAGACGGCAGCATGCGATGCTCCGACCATTCTGACACCGGCGTTCCAAGTCGCATAGGCGATGCCGGTAGAACAGACTCCTGAATAGACTACCGCCCAAAAGAAGCTCGGTGATTCGAGCTTTTCAATTGCGGCAGGAATTCCCTTAAGCGCGATCATGACGTGAATGGGCACGGTCAACCATGAACTGATGGTTGCAAGTTGCAATGGTGTGAGCGAGGTCATGATGGGCTTGCTAGCCACGGTTGCTCCCGCCCAGCAGATTGTGGCGATCAACATCAGCATGTTGCCCACAAAATAGGAACTGCTCAAATTCACTTCACCAATCGTGACGATGATTGTTCCAAAGAAGGTAACGATCAATCCAATCCAAGTGACTCGAGGCAGTCGTTCCTTCAGCAGCACGAGAGATATTAGAGCGGTCCACATCGGTAACGACGCCAGAATTAGTGCGATGTTACCAGCCGTAGTCATCGGGACTGCATTCACAAAAATCAGCAGGTACAGCAGACCGTTGAGCACGGAAAAGAAAATGACTCGCGCCCAAGGAACTCCCAGTTTGGGTTTGGTAAATGGCCAGATAATCAGCTCGGCGATCGTAAGCACGGTCAGTGTCGTGAGCGCGAGAACTAGCCTCAAGGCATTGAATGAGAACAGATCGTTGCCACGGTCAACATACTTAAAAACCAGAATGTTGATGCCCCATACCGCGGCAGTCAGGAGCAGGACTGCATCTGCGGCCTGCCAGCGATTGGCATCCTGCGGTGCCGGTTCACTCTCACTCACGCTGAAAAACCACACACGGCCTGTCGCTGGCATAGCCTCCGAGAACCGGGCATCCTTTGAAGGCCCCACGCGAGGCCGCAATTTGGCTTCCTGCCCCAATAGCAAAGCTAAGCAATATATCGGCAAGACTCTCCGACCTCCCAGTCCAAAGATGTCGTGACGGAGTGTGTTCTGCGCGGCTACTGGTGAGTTGGCTTTGTTGAAACGCGACCCGGTGATTAAGATGTTGATACTTGCTATTGCTGATTTTTCGCTTGCTTGCCAATTCAATGACTCAGGAACCAAACGCGACTCACCATTTTCTGATCCGAGTCGCCGAGCTGCTCCATCGCTATGGAACGCCTTCACATCGATTAGAACGAGTGATGGAGAAGATCTCTCGGACCTTGGGAATTCCAAGCGTATTTCTGTACACTCCGACAGCCTTGGTGGCATCGTTAGGTTCTGGTGCTGATGAACGAACCTACATGAGACGTGTTGATGCAGGCGCCATCGATGCCGATAAACTCAATCGGTTCGACGAAATTTTGGAGAGGTTAGAGGCCAGAGAGATCACCGTTAGCGAAGCATCAGCGGAGATGGAAGCTGCCGCTGCGGCCAAGCCAATCTATGCTGGCTGGATGACAGCTCTAGCCTGCGGCGTGGCCTGTGCTTCCGTTGCGGTGTTCTTCGGTGGTAGCGCCGTCGAAGTGTTGTTGTCAGGATTGATCGGAGTTTGCATCGCAGGAATCGAAGTCATTCAAGCGAAACTGAAATGGGAAACGGGACTACTGTTTCCCGTGTCGGGTTTTGTTGCAGCCTTTTTGTCACTAGCTTTTGCGCGCTGGATCACTCCCATTGATGATCGACTGGTCACATTGGCTTCGGTCGTTGTCTTGCTGCCTGGTTTTACGCTGACAATTGCCATGACCGAGATTACCGTTGGTCACTTGTCGGCTGGAGTTGCTCGGTTGGCGGGTGCGAGTGTGACACTGTTTACAATTTTCCTCGGAGTCGCGATCGCTTGGCGGCTAGGTGGTGATTGGCGAGTCCTTCCTGATGATCCCATTCATCTGCCTGCGATTGCCAGCTTATTAGCGACTTTGGTTGCACCAGCATCGTTTGCTGTTTTGTTTCGAGTTCCAATGAAGTTGTGGCCAATTATCTTCTTCGTCAGCCTGAGCGGATTTTGGTCAGCGAAGTGGGGCGGCAACTATGGAGTTGAAGTAGGCGCTTTTCTGGGTGCGACCGTGGTTGGTTGCTGTAGTAATTTCTATGCTCGGGTGACAGACAAGCCCGCTATGGTTCCAGTAGCGCCAGGATTGCTTGTGTTGGTGCCAGGTTCTCTGGGCTACCGCTCGTTGACCGCACTGCTCAACCGCGAGACGATCGAAGGCGTTGAGTTTGCTTTTGGGATGGTGCTAGTTGCAATGGCTCTGGTTGGCGGACTGCTAGCTGCCTCGGCTATCGTGCCGCCAAAGCGAATACTGTAAGGCGTAATGCTTAAGGTCTCACGCTTCAAAATTCAAACTCGTCAGTTTCCTTCCACTAGGTGAGCGTAGCTGTCGTAGCGTCTCGGGTCGATACGACCATCGGCAACTGCATCTAGTACAACACAACCGACTTCATGGAGATGTTTGCAGTCGGGAAATCGACAGCATTGACACATGGTCGAATATCGCGGAAACAGTCCGGCCAACTTCTTCGGGAGCAACGTCCCACAGTTCTAATTGCTCGATACCCGGTGTATCAACCAAATAGCCCCCAGGCTCTAAGGCAATCAGTTCCGCTGTAGTTGTGGTGTGTTTGCCCTTCATGTTTTCGTTGCTCACCGGTTGCACGCGAAGGCCAAGTCCGTCTTGAATTGAGTTGAGCAATGAACTTTGCCGACACCGCTCTGACCTGTTACGCTCTGCTTGCCTGCAACAATTCTTTCGAAGACGATCGATCGACCAGTGGCACGTTGCGCTTGTTAGCAATACCTGATAACCAAGTTGAGCATAAACCCCGATCAAGGGTTGCAGTTCAGCCGGATCGATCAGATCGACCTTGTTGATCACGATGATGGCCTCTAGTCTAGCCTGTTCCGCCGTTACCAGAAAGCGATCGATCAGGTGAGGCTTAATCTCAGGTTCAGCAGCGCTAGCAACGATCAAAACCTGTTCGACGTTACTAACGATGATATGTCGCTTGCCCTTGCTAGTTCGGCTCAATACCCCGCGCGTGCTGCACGCTCAGGACAATCCTTGCCCGTTCCTTCAGGTCGGATTGTGACGTGATCACCAGTAACAACGACATGGCGCGCGTCCGTAGAGATCGACTTCAAAACTTAAGAACTGCACAGCGGAAGACTCGACCATCAACTGCCTGAACAATACACTCGGCGCCATGCATGCGGATAACTCAGCCGAATACCACATTTGAATCGGCCGATTCCATATCGACCGGCAGTCCATCTTCACCTCGTTTGCCAATTGGCCAACGATCGTGCGATGTCGAGTCAGATTCCTTTGCCAGAAACGCGTTCGCGATTCTGAATGTTTTGATCGTCGAGCGACCCGTCTTTGAACTGCCGCGTCAGATCACCATCGCGAGTGCGCCCTTGATAGTTCTTTTTGAACTTCAGTGCGAATCTTCTTGAGCTACGTGACTTTTCGCCATAAAATTCTCTAGCCACGATGCTGAAATTTGTTAGTGGTGTGATGTTGACGGTAGTTTGGATGTTTCACTATTTGGTTTTAAGGGCGAAGCCTTGTCCGTTGATTTAGCCCAGCCTTGTAGGGTTGGCTTTTAAATTGCTTAGTCTTCGGCCCGAAATCCCAGAAACTATGCAACATCAAAATTAGCGACTGCGTTTCAACTGAGGGTTGCCATCACCAGCTACAAATGCTCTGAACCGTGGCGGTCCGCTACCAAACTCTTATAACGGTGCCGTCCAGCTACAAAAGTTCTGAAGCGTGGCCGGTCCAGCTACGAATACAGTTTAGTTCGGTCGGTATCGGTCTCAGCAATCGGACGATGAGGGTGGCCTACCAATGCGTCAGTCGGAGTCGACGTTGTGTCTTTTCGCAGGACCATGCACGGAGATGCCAATCACTCGCTCAATATCCAATTCGCTCAATTCTTCTCGGTCCAGTAGTGCTCGAGCTCGGCATCTTCAAGTTGTTGACGTCGCCGGTTGAGCAGTTCGGCGTTCTCGCGAGCTGGCCGTATGAAGTACTCTAGCAACTTCACCACTAATCAGCTCCTGAGTGTGTTCGCTGAACTTGCGTTGTTGATGCATTTCGCGGCCGAGGAACGGATCTTCGTCGGAAGTCTTGTAACTGACGGGGTTTCGGGCCTTCCATTCCCCAATGTGTAACCATTCTACGAGCCATATCGGTGCGTTCCAAATCGTTCTCGCACCCACGGTCATCTCGTCGTAGATCACTTCCTCAGCTACGCGACCTGCCATTAAGACAACTAACTGGTCTTTAGGTTTTCGTTGGCGCTAACGCGATCTTCTGCATTGGAACGATCTGCGTGACACCTAAAGCTCGACCGCGAGGAATAATCGTGACTTTGTGTACACGATGCGCGCCCTTCAGGAACCAAGCGGCGAGAGTGCGGCCAGCCTCGCATAGGCTGTCTTTTTCCTTTTCGGCATCGCTCAGAACCTCTTCGCGCTTGGCACCCATCAAAACCTTTGTCGCGAGCGTAATCAGAAGTCGCCGCTAACCGAGTTCGATTGTTCTTCAAGTGCAGCCCAAAGTGCAGCTTCATTAACTAAGTTGCGTACAAGTCGGTACCAGTTAACCCAATCGTGACGGCATGCTGTCTGTCCAGTCAATATCGTTATCCAAGGCGGCAAGTCGCGAGTGTGTACCTTGAACATCTCGAGTCGACTTTTTTGAGTCGGTCGTCCGACGGTTATGTGTCGGTTCGAATGTCCGGACGAAGCAAGGCTGGGTCTAAAACATCTGACGGTTGAGACAACCACGATAACTGAGTTTGCTCCGGCAAAGCCATCCATTTCGCTCAAAATCTGATTCAGTGTCTGTTCACGCTCATCATGACCGCCACCAAGCGTTACTTCCGCGTTGACGACCACAGCATCGATTTCGTCAATGAAGATGATGGTGAGCGTATTGCCCTTAGCCTGTTGGAACAGATCTCGAACGCCGGTTTCGCTCCAACGCCAACGAACATTTGAATGAATTCGCTGCCATTGACCGAATAGAATGGGATCGCCAGCTTCACCAGTTGACCACGGTCGGGCTAGAAGTGTCTTGCCAGTCCCTGGAGGTCCGGCCCCAGCAACATCTTCCCCTTGGGAATGCGACCATCGAGTTTCTTGGAACTTCTCTGGGTTTTTCAAAAACTCGACTAGCTCTTGGAGGTCAGCTTAACGCGCCTTCCAGTCCAGCTACATCGTTAAAGGTGGTGGCGTTGGTCAAAGTTAGCCCCGTAACGCTTGGCCGTTGATCTGGAGAAGCCAGAGAAGAAGCCACTGCCTCATCACCGATTTTGAGTTCGACGGAACATCATCCACAAAATAATCAGCACTGCTAAAGGAACTAGCATCGCGATCATAAAGAATGCGGTAGTTGAATGTATCGGCGTCTTGAAAGCTGGCCGATCGGCTTGGAACCCCTTTAGTATCCTTAGAGCTTCCGTTCGCAGTGCTCAACTTCGTCACGCAGCCATTCGTGGGAATCGTTCGGAAGCGTAGTGATGAACTGCTTGTAATGATGCAGCCCCATCGGCCTTTGCAATCGGGTCTCCATTCGCGTCGTACTCGACAGGCTTCTCGGGAGCAACTTTAAAAGCACCGTAACCGTGCTGCTGGTCACGGTCAGAACTTGAACGTTTCTCGTTTCCGTTGGTCGACGAAGTAGGTGAACTTAATGCGATTCAGTTGAGGCCACAGCGAACGGAGTACGACGAAATCACAATCAGCAACAGAATGATCGGAACAAATTGGCTCCGTCGTGGAGCGTCTTCATTGCGCTGATTGCCAGCCGCTGTCGCTGGTTATCCATTCGGTGACCTTTTGCCTGGGGTGTGAACTTCACGAGATCTAAACCGCCACCGATTGTATCACCTGCCAAAATGGAGCAGCGCCTAGAGGGGGCTCATTTCAGCGCCACATTTGCCTCTAATGTGCACCCCTACTAGGCTTCAGAAACAGCTTTAGTCGCCTCAATTTTTGGCAATCCTCGATTGGCGATGTTGTCCAGGCTTGGTTTGGTAGTGGAAGCGCTGAGCTGCGACCTTCTTTGGGCAACTCCTTGGTCAGCACGGCTGGCATTACCTTAAGAGACGTGTAGTTCGAACTTAGCAGGGCGGATTTCCGTGTTGTCATCCGAGCCTTGAAGCTGGTAACGCAAGCAGGTTTGGCAACGTACGATGCTGGCAATTTCCACGGTCGTAGCCGCGCGGCCATGGCAAGGAGGGACTCGTAACCTCATCCACTACAACGCGCCGACGTTGCCGCTATTGTCACTGTGTTGCGAACTTTCTGAGCCAATTAATCCCGTCGAAGCAACAAAATATCTGCTTGAAATTCATTTTTATGACTTGTCCGAGGCCTAGCATAGAGAAAGTGAAAATCAGCGAGTGCTGATTGTGAGTGACAAACACGTCACGCCCGGATCGCCAATAAACCAAAGGATAGAAGAATGAAGAAGTTTTTGCTTTAGCAATGGCCTTGCTGGGTCAGCAATGGTATCTGCAGTTGCCAATGCTCAACAGTGCAAAGGAACGATCGTCCATCAAACAGTTTGTGAAACAACTGGCAAGGTTGTACACGCAAGAATAATTCACTCGTACAAACCGAAACCAAGTCGATTGTCGATATCGCTGTAGGCAACCTGTGACTTCAGCACTCTAGTAGCTGCTGTAAAGGCTGCTGGTTTGCTGAAACACTTTCCGGCAAAGGTCCGTTTACCGTTTTCGCACCCACCAACGCCGCATTTGCAAAGCTGCCCAAGGAAACAGTTGAGTCGCTGCTAAAGCCAGAGAACAAGGACAAGTTGATCGCAGTCTTGACCTACCACGTCGTACCAGGCAAAGTCATGGCTGCCGATGTAGTCAAGGTTACTGAAGCCAAGACCGTTCAAGGACAAACTGTAAAGGTTTCGGTTGTTGATGGCAAAGTCAAGCTTAACGGCTCAAGCAATGTGGTTAAGACTGACATCGCTGCTTCAAATGGCGTGATTCACGTTATCGACACCGTCATCCTTCCACCTGAAGGCAGCGGAAAGACAATTGCCGAGATCGCAATTGGCAACAAGACTTTTAGTACATTGTGGCCGCCGTGAAGGCTGCGGGTCTGGTTGATACGCTTTCTGGCAAAGGTCCATTCACCGTGTTCGCACCAACCAATGCAGCCGGCAAGCCTTGGCGAAGTTGCAGCTGATCTGCCAGCCAGAGAACAAGGAGAAGCTCGCGGCGATCTTGACTTCTATCACAAAATGGTACAGTGATGGCTGCTGATGTAGTAAAGACAAAGGCTGCGAAGATGGTTCAAGGTCAGCCGATTGCTATCTCAGCAGAGGGCGCGTTGTTGAATGGCTCAACGTTGTCACAACGATATCGAAGGCTCTTGAACGGTGTTACCCACGTCATCGACACTGTGATTCTGCCACCTCAAGGCTAGGTGATCCGGGATCAAATCGTTGTTAATTGACCTTTGACCAATAAGTCAAAAAAAGCCTCAGGCAAACACCTGAGGCCGCTTGTCTTTAAGTAGCTACGCTCGCCAGAGCGTGGAGGAGTTTTATCTACGTTCTGACTTATTTTCCAGATGCGAATCCGACGTTTCCGGGCTGGGTCGCTTTTGAATTAATTGCACTCGCGACCTTCCAGCCGAGTTGAAACCACTAAACCTTGTCCGCCTTAGGGCATTCGAAGCCAGGTCGGTACTTTCGTCCCAACATCTTGTTGGCCTCGTTGTTGTTCGTAAACACCTCTTTGACTGGATCAAACTTGAGCATTGCTCCAAGCGACATCTTGTACTTGTCTAGGTCAACGCCATTTTGCTTCAGGTGAGCAATCGTTCGATCAATCGTAGCATCGTTGTTGTCCAAACTCTTGATGAATCCAAGTGACTTCTTAAGTTCATCTGAAGTAACTAAACTCTTCTCGCCCAGGTAATAGGAGATATTTCCCAAGTGGCTTAGGCCAGCCGATAAATGACCTTCGCGAACATCTGCGTTCAGCAACTTGTGATCGCCTTTTTCGCAGGCAGTCAAGAAATTGCCAAAGTGAGCCGTGTTGAGGTTTCCTTTAGATTTGAATTCTTGAATGACTTTGAAGTCCTTATCCATGGCCACACAATGTTCATAGGATCGTTGAACGACGTAACCCTTTGAGCCGTAGAACACGACACCGACTTTGTTGCCGGACTTTGAGTCGAACAATTTGTTCAACTCTTCGTCTGCGGAATTATCGACACTAAGGCCGCGAGTTTCAAAGACAATGCACTTGTCGCCGTAGTCGAAGATAGTCACCAAAGTGTTGGCGGTGTCGCCCGCGTCCACGTAACCGGCGTCGTTCTTTTCAGCCTGATAGCCAAGGCGTCCACCGTAAGACAGAATGGCACTTGGATGGGTATCGATTCCCAGGCCCCATCTGGCGACGTCGGTTTGGTGTGGACCTTGGTTGCCAGAGTCTCCGTTGCCGTACTGACGCTGCCAGTGCCAATCGTAGTGGAACTTGGGTCGCGTGAGCTTGGGTGAAGTGAACTCGGCTGGGCCGCTCCATAGATCGAAGTCAACAGCTTCTGGAACTGGATAGTCTCCCAAAGCTCCAATCGATGCGCGACGCTTGTAGCATAGGCCACGCGCGAACTTAACCTCACCAATACCGCCTGACTGAATGAACTTGGCGGCTTCGATACAGGCTGAACTACTTCGGCACTGAGTTCCTACTTGGCACATGCGATTGTTCTTTCGAGCGATCGCGATAAGTGCGGCACCTTCTTCGATGTTGTAGCAAACGGGCTTTTCGATATAGGCATGCTTGCCAGCTTGCATAGCCCAAACGCCAGCCAGAGCGTGCCAGTGATTGGGAGTTGCCACGGTCACTACATCGATTGATTTGTTCTCGAGTAGCTTTCGGATGTCGGGAACAATATCAGGAGCCTTACCTTGCTTGTCTGCAATCATGGCGGCCTTGCTGGCTGCGGTGCCGGA
>JAXMBP010000054.1:0-39635 GCA_046349795.1 Pirellulales bacterium
TACAACCCTCTAGCTCTTGCTTCAGCTCTGGCAATCGCTGCAACGTTGTTCCAATTTGTAGCAAGTCACGTGGGCTAGCTCGACCGGTTGCGACGCGACCTAACAAACGCTGCAGATCGTAAATCCCCGAAAGCGACTCACGCAAGGACTTGCGCAGCCGAGCTTCATCAACGAACTCTTGAACCGCCGCATGTCGTTGCTTGATCTCCTTCAAGTCTAACAGCGGGTTGGCAAGCCAACTGGCAAGCAATCTCGCGCCCATCGATGTGCAGGTTTGATCGATGACAGATAGCAGCGAACCCTGCCGCTGTCGATCTCGCATTGTCTGCGTAATCTCGAGTGATCGACGTGTAGCTGCATCGATCTCCAAAGTCTTACCTTGACGGCTTGGCAATAAACTTCGCAAGTGAATCAGCGAGGTCTTCTGCGTCTCTTGCAGGTAAGCCAGGATCGCACCGGCCGCACCGATGGCCAATCCATCTTCGACATCATCCCAGCCCATGCCTTCCAAACTGCGAGTGCCAAAATGTTGGCATAGTTGTCGTCGAGCTTCATCGGCATTGAACTGCCAAGTCGGACGCAGCGTCACAGCCCAACCATAATCATTACCTGGCGAAAGAGCTGCATCATCGTCGCGTAAGATAACTTCCGACGGTTCCAATCTAGCCAATTCATCCAATAAGCGAGCACGATTAAAAATGCCTGCTTCGAATCGCCCAGTAGAAAGTTCAGTCCAGGCAATTCCGACCTTCGCGTCTGCTTCAACTTTGCCTGGAGTCAGAGAGAAGACAGCCACCAATAAGTTTGTCTGCAGTGGATCCAGCAAAGCATCATCGGTCAAGGTTCCCGCGGTTACGATGCGAGTGACCTCTCGCTTGACGATGCCTTTGGCTTCGCGTGGATCTTCGACTTGATCACATACTGCAACGCGAAAGCCCAATCGAATCAGCTTAGCCAGATACGACTCAAGTTGATGATGCGGAAATCCGGCCATCGGCGTCGGATTCTCGCCTTTTTCTCGCGTGGTTACCGTCATTCCCAAAACGCGACCGCAAGTTCGAGCATCCTCGTTAAACAGCTCGTAAAAATCACCCACGCGAAACAGCAAAATAGCATCGCCGCAAGCAGCTTTGGCTTCGTCGTACTGTCGCTGCATGGGTGATACAGTCGCGGAACTAACAGACATTTCGGGCAACCTTCCTGGCGAGTTTCAAAACTACAGTTGCTTGATTTTCCACAACGCATCCACAGAACGAACATACAGTCCGTCGCTGTCAGCAGCCGGAGATCCGAGCACTTCTACACCCAAATCGCTAACCGAAAGGACCTCACCCTTGTCGGCCTGCAAATCGACAACAAAGCACTTGCCCTTGCTGTCAGCCGCAAAAAGTTTTCTACCTGCCACAACTGGTGTCGACCAAAACTGACCAGCATCTGGCAATCGAGCTTGCCACTTCAACTCGCCCTTGTCATCGCAACAAACCAGTACGCCGCGATTAAGCCCAAGAATTCCAAAATCACTCAGCACGGCAAGCGATGCTGTGGAAGGACTGATCCGTTGAGCCGACCAAGCCAGCGTGGGAGCCTGACTGCTCTCTCCGACCTTGTAAGCCTTCACACCACCTGCGGGCAAATACAAGTGACCGTTGGCAAACGCAGCGCTGGCAATCGTCGAACACTTTTCATCCAGTTGCCATAAGCTCTTACCAGTTTTGGGATCAAGCCCGATTGCATTATTTCCAGCATGTACCACGACAACGTTCTTGCCATCAGTTCCTGATACAACAACTGGCGAAGACCAGTTAGCCTTTCGTGGTCTGGCAACCTCCCAAATCGTAGCACCAGTCTGTGCATCGATGCCAGCAGCAAAGGAATCGGTCTGGCATTCAACACATACAATCACAACACCGTCGGTCACCACTGGCGAAGCACTCATCCCAACGTCATTACCGGACAATGGATGAGCGTCTACCAAACTTCTGAACCATTGGAGGTTGCCATCCAAGTCGTAGCACACCAAGTCGTTCGAACTAAAGAACGAAAAGACTCGCTGACCATCGCTGCAAGGAGTTGGAGCAGCATTGGCGCTGGTCGGATGACAGTAGGGACGGCCAGTTGTCTTGATCGACCGCGTCCAAACAATGTTTCCGTTGGCTGCATCAACAGCAGTAGTGCTACCCCAACGACCTTCCATCGCTCCACTACTAGTCGTAATGACTTTGCCCGAGACTACGATCGGTCCACTCACACTTCGGCCCGGGATCTCTCGACGCCAAGCAATGTTCGATGCTGCTTGACCGTCTTTGGCTACAGCAAACTTCTCAGGAATAACGTTGCTATCGATAACTGGATTGCCATTCTTGCCCAGAAAACCATTCCATTGTGCCGAACAAATTTGCGAAGCGCTGATTAGCACCGCAACCAGAGTCGAACGGATTGTAGAGCGGTATTTCAATTGGTTACTCATGTTTTGTTTTCCTATTTCGCTGCTACCGAAGGACGAATTGCTAACCCTGTGGAGTCGGCAATGCGCAATTGAAAGAACCAATCTTGAGCCCATTGCTCGGTTTGTTCGTTTTGACAGACCTTGACCAATATCGAGTTGCTACCGGCCTTCAGGTCGATTGGAGCGATGTATTGATCAATCTGATCTCCAGCGTGGTAGGTCTCGCGATCGACAACCAATTTACCGTTGAACCAAACTTTGATCGCGTTGGTACTGCCCACTCGGATTTCTGCTGGCAGATTCTTGCCTGAATCGAAGTTGCCCAGGGCATAGACAATCGCGCCCTTGGCATTGGCGTATGGGGCGTTCAGATCGACCTTTCCATCAGGCTTGTCGGTCTCGATAGCCTTCCAAGTCAAGCCTTGTTCTTTGCCGTCGTACTTTTGAGAAGCAAGGTTGGCTAATGTTAACTTGCCGTCCAAGTATTGCTTTTCAGGAGCATACACGACATTGAATCCAGCTTGACCAACATTATCGAAGGTCCCCACGACTTGCCATTGCGAAATGAAGCCAAAAAGCTTGAGGAGGTCGACCTTCTTTTCGCTGCCCTCAAGAAGCTTGGCGATGCGCTGAATTTGTTCGGGCAAGCGAGCCGTATCGAGCAAGCGACGGTAATCATCTTCGTGACTGCTGGGTGGTTTAGACGAACGTCGAATGTTCTCGAGCTGTGACTCGATGGCTTCGAAGCGAAGCTCCGGACAAGGATCATCCAACATACCTCCGAGCATCCTTTCCCGCATCGTTGGCAGATAGGTTGTTACGTACTGAAAGGCCCAGAATCTCGCTGTTGGATCCTGATCAAGCTGCGTCAAAAACTGTTTGCATTCGTCAACTGACTTCGTCGGTTCTCTGTCCGCCAAACTTTGGGCAACGGACAAATAGTAATTCTTTGAAACATCGTTTTGCCCCTTCATAGCTGACAGAACGGCGGTTAGCGCCAGGTCTTTTCGTTTCAACAGATTTTGAACCATCGAACCTGCTTGTTTAGGATCCTTGGCCGACTTACCAAGGTTTTGCAGAAGCTCGTCTGCCAGTAAGGCTTGCGAACAACAAAGAGCAACCAACCCGTACATAAAAAAACGAAACATGATGCGTGCATCCTTCGACGTTGAGGGTGAATTGTTCATTGTCCACATTTAGATAGCCTTTTCCAGACTATGAATCGCGAGAAGCTGGAAAGCAATGCAAGTGTATGGACGTAAAAAAAGCACAGATCGCTCTGTGCCTTGAGATTATTTTGGAATTCATCGAGTCCTTACTCGCCGAAAGCGAATCAATGGAGACTCGAACGGCTCATTATGAAGCTGTTGGAGCTGTCGTTGTGGTTGCCGCAGCAGCAGATCGCTTGTAACGGCTTCGGTGAGCCTTCAACTTGGCTAAAGCTGTTTCGTGCTGAGCCAAGTGCGTGCCGTTGGTGCCATACTTCTTCAGCAAAACACCAGTTTTGTCGCTAGCCTGAGCGCCAACGCTTAGCCAATAGTCGATTCGATCTCGCCTTAGAGTTACGCGAGCATCCGTATCACCGATCATCGGATCGTAGGTACCAACTTGTTCGATCACTTTTCCATCGCGGGGCGATCGGGAATCAACAACTACGATTCGAAAACATGGGCGGCCTTTCTTGCCCATCATCTTCATACGAATACGGACTGCCACAAGAATCTCCTGAAAATCGCTTCATTCAACATAATTCGGGGTTGGAAACGGCGCACTATGCTCGTTTCCCAGCTCTGTTTGCACCGAACATGTCGGGCTTCAGACCAGTTTGAGGAGGCGCCATTTTCGCGATTCTGGCTGCGGATGCAACCGCAATTTTGCTGAGAAATTGTGCAATTCGAAACGACTAGTTTCCTCGGCGCTTTTTTCGCAGCAGTTTTTCACGTTCTTTTTGCATCCGTTCACGTTCTTTGGGTGTCAGTCGCTTTCCAGTACTTTGCTTTGTTTTCATACCACCCATATTAGGGTCCATCATTCCGCCTTGAAGCTGCTTCATCATCTCCATTTTGTCACGAATGCTTCCACCAGCCATCGCCTTCATCATGGGTGCCATCATGTTGTATTGCTTAATCAGTTGGGAAACTGCATTTGGCGGAACACCAGCACCACGAGAAATTCGATTGCGACGAGGAGTGTCAATTACGCCTGGATTGCGACGTTCTGTGGGAGTCATCGAATCAATGATTCCCATCAGCTTGCGAACTTCGCCATCGGTATCTGAACCGGCCATCGCTCGACTCAGTTCGCCCATGCCGGGCAGCAAGCCCATCATCTTCTGCATCAAGCCAGGCTTGGCTACTTTGTCCAACACGCCTCGGAAATCTTCCAACGTGAAGACGCCCTCCTTCATGCGAGCCTCTAGTCGCTCGCGCTCGCGATCATCGATAATACGGTGGGCTTCCTGAGCCACAGCCACGATATCGCCCATCTGCAGAATTCGGCTAGCCATACCTTCGGGACGGAATGGCTCCAAAGCATCCAAATGCTCGCCAGTACCAATGAACTTGATCGGCACTTGAGTAACATGCTTGACGCTCAGCAACGCTCCACCACGTGCGTCACCATCCAGCTTGGTCATGATCACGCCATCCAGTTCAATAGCCTCATTGAAGGCTTTTGCACTGTTGACGGCATCTTGTCCTGTCATGCCGTCGACAACTAGAAACACCTGATCCGGGTGAACGTGCCGATCGATTTCGGTCAATTGAGCCATCAATTCTTGATCGATCGACAATCGACCAGCGGTGTCAAGGATGACGATATTCGCGCCAGCCTCTTTAGCTCGCTTAACACCCTCACGGCAAACTTTTACTGGGTCTTTCTGCTCTAAGTCGCTGTAAACACTTACGTTTAATTGGCGACCAATTGTGTGCAACTGTTCGATAGCCGCGGGCCGCTGTAAGTCGGCTGCGACCATGAATGGAGTGACCTTTTGCTCCTTCAGCAGTTGAGCCAACTTTCCACAGGTGGTCGTCTTACCAGCACCTTGAAGACCGCACATCATCAAGATGGTTACGTCATCCTGCTTAACTGGAATGCTAACATCCACTGGCCCTAAGATCTCGACCAAGTGCTCGTAGACGATCTTGACCAATTCCTCATGGGGTCGCAAAGAAAGCAGCACTCGCTGCCCCAAGGCCCGCTCCGTGACCTTGCTCATGAAGTCCTGAATGACCTCATAACTAACGTCGGCCTCCAACATGGCTTGTTCAACCATTTGCAGGCCTTCTCGCATGTTCGACTCGGTCAGCTTGCCTTTGCCTCGAATCGACTTAAACGCGGACTGAAGTCCTTCTGCTAATGAATCAAACATGACTATCGAAACTCGATTTAGGTTGGAAAAGGTAAGTGGACAGGTGCAAAACTCGCCAAGATTCTACGAACTTAAGCCCGAGTTGTCCAAACTAGATGACCCGTCCTTCAAAAAGAAGTTGGCGGGGACTCGTAGCGGTTGCGACTTCTTTTAGCTGGTGAACGGTTCGGTGTAGGGCGGCGAGCGCTGCTCAAGCTCCGCGATTGCGTTGCCGGCGGCACGCTGCTCCGCATCCTTTTTCGTTCGACCCCAGGCGGGAGAGAATCGCCGTTTCTTGATTTCGGCCGCGATTTGGAACAATTTGCTGTGGTCGGGACCGGATTCGGCCAGCAGTCGATAGACCGGAGCCGCACCATGGTCCCGCTGAGAAATTTGCTGCAAAGCCGATTTGTAGTTGCCGATTGAATGCCCATCGACGGCCGACCGCAATTCGTCGGCAATCGTGCGCTGGATAAAGTCCTTAGCCTGCTCCAACCCGCCATCCAAGTAGATCGCCGCGATTAGAGCTTCATAGACATCTGACAGCAAGCTCTTCGGAACACCAGCCCCTTGAGTCAATCCGCGCCCAAGGATTAAGCACTCTTCCAGTTGCAGTTCATGGCTGACTCGCGCGCAAACGCGTCGACTGACAACCGCTGATTTGATCTGAGTTAGTTCGCCTTCAAGATATTCCGCATGGGTTTGAAACAACCATTCGCAGATGCAGAATCCGAGAATGGAATCTCCAAGAAACTCGAGACGCTCGTTGGAAGCCAATCGATTCGCGGCGCCAGAGGCATGAGTTAATGCCGAGCGCAGAAGATTGAGATCTTGAAATCGATAACCAATTCGTTCTTGGCAAAGTTCCAGACGTTGCTCGTCCGAAACCTCTGATATCACGTCACACATTTCAAATTTGACTATGAGGCTTGGAAGGATTTTAACGCTGTCGCGAGTCCATCTAGAAGCCTCATGCGTTAGCGAGCGGGCAATACACTCGCTGGCGCGTAAAGCTTGTGTCGATAGATGTAGGGCAGCGACAGCCCGCCTTCGCCCTACTACTAAGGGGTGAGATTACTTCGCAGTGTACCGATTGTCAACATCATGATCCAAAACTCAGTCGTTTTCCTGGTCGCTTTTGGGCTAATCGTTTTGGCTGTTGGTCAATTTTTCGTGTCGAATATCTCCCTGCGAAAAATGCGACGCAGGCAAAGCAGTATTCGCCAAAATCAACTTGAGCAGCTTCGCAATGCAACAAAAGTTGCGAGACTAAATTCCCAGCTTTCGACCTCTGCGTCGGATCAAGCCCGACAATGGCGAGTGATGGAAGTCTTGAAAGTCTCCGACGAGTCCAACGACGCAAAGTCGTTTTACTTGGCTGACCCCAACCAACAGCCACTTCCTGCATTTTATCCTGGCCAGTACTTGATGATTCGCCCAGCTCTCGCAGGCAAGTATCAAGCGACCCGATGTTACTCACTGTCGGTTGCACCGAACAGCAAGCTGTGGCGCATTACAGTCAAGAAACAATCCACTACTGAGCCTCTAAAAGCTGATCGCAAAACCGGTGGCCTAAGTACTTGGCTTCACGATAACATCCGCGAGGGTGACGTCTTACTGGTGGGTGGCCCCAGCGGACATTTTTACTTAGCAACTGAGAATCGTGCGCCGCTGGTTCTACTTGCGGCCGGTGTTGGCATTACCCCAATGGCCAGCATGCTTCAATACTCTTCGCACTTCACGCCCAATCGCTCAGTACATCTCTACTATCAAGCCAAAGACGAAAAACACTGGCCGCTGGGCGCTGAGGTACACAACTACTGTCGACATAATCCACACGCTCAGGTGATCAGTTACCTGAGCCGATCTACTCCGGCGCAACTTCAAAAGATCGGCCAAGAGAACGCTGGTCAATTTCGAGCTGGCAAGATCGACATCGCCAGTACCGTTTCCGAAGTTGGACTGCCTTCAGCCCACTATTTCATGTGCGGACCAGAAGAGTGGATGAACTCGATTCGCGTTCAGCTTGAAAACCTTGGCGTTCCCACCGAACAAATTCATTGGGAGTCGTTTGGCAGCGCGGCAACTGCGGCCAACGCAGCTAGTCAAACCGGTCAGACATCAACGTTCTCTGTCAGGTTTTCTCGGAGCGGCGTGTCAGCTCAACTCGAAAGCCCAGACCAAAGCTTATGGGAGCTTGCACAGGCCAATGACGTGCCTATTCCGAGTGGCTGCCTGAGCGGCGTGTGCGGATCCTGCCGAGTAAAACTGCTTCAAGGCAAGGTCCAGTATGACCGAAACGTTGCCGCCAGCTTGGGCGAAAACGAATGCTTGACCTGCGTGGCTCGTCCAGCTTCCGATGTAGTACTGGAGGTTTAGGTTTAAGTTTAGGTTGAAACCTGAAACCTGACTTCGAACTAAATCAACAGTGGCACCGAAGTGGATTCGCTTGTAGGCAGTGGCAACGCTAGAGTTGCTGAGCTAGCCGATGAGGACTTCTCTAAACCGAGATTTGCATCTGCGTCCTGATAGGTCGGTTGTATCTGTTGCGAGTCGCAACGATCTCCGAAACTGATGCCCATAGCTCGAGCCGCTTGAACGGAGCTGCAGTTGGGATGTACTTGCTTCAATCGATTGACGGCGTCCATAATTGGCACGCTGTTGATAGCTGGCGGATTAGAACAGACCATTTCACCGAATCGGCCCTCCATCACCATCCGAACTGCATGAGCACCGAACTGCGTTGCCATCAATCGATCAAAGGTGGATGGTATTCCACCGCGTTGCAGGTGACCAAGCACCATCGACCGCGTTTCACGTCCCAAGCGCTTTTCGATTTCAGCAGCCACAATTCCGCCGATTCCACCAAGCTTGGTTTGACGATTCTCTTGGCGTCGTTCGGCCACAACCAGACTACCATCGGGAAGCGTTGCACCTTCGGCTGCAACGATCAACGTGTATCGCTTACCAGCCTTTTCTCGCTCCAAAATCTTGGCGCATACGTCTTCGAAATTCCAAGGTATTTCCGGTAACAGAATGACGTCGCCTCCACCAGCGATACCTGAATACAAAGCGATCCAGCCTGCGTGGCGACCCATCACCTCGAGAACCATGATTCGTTCGTGACTTGCCGCTGTAGTAGCCAGTCTATCCAATGCGTCCGTTGCACAGTTTACTGCACTGTCAAAACCAAACGTGAAGGCTGTAGCTGACAGATCATTGTCGATAGTCTTTGGCACACCTACAACCGGAATTCCAACTTCATGAAACTGCTGAGCTACTGCCAGCGAACCATCACCACCGATGCAAATCAAACCGCACAGGTTAAGCTGCTCGCAGGTCTTTTTCACTCCGTCCAACAAATGCGGGTCCAGATTCACGCGGTCACTGACTCCGACCGTGGCCGCAAAACGACCTTTGTTCGTCGATCCGAGAATGGTGCCTCCCTGACGTAACATACCTCGAGTATTTCGGGGCTCGAGCGTCATATAGCTGACGGGGTCCACCAAACCTTCGTAGCCTCGCAGAAAGCCGATCATTTCCAGACCTGCACGGTCCGCCACCTTTACGGCACCGCGAATCACCGCGTTCAAGCCTGGGCAGTCGCCGCCAGATGTTAGAATTCCGATGCGTTTCTTAGATCGATTCATGATTGACCCCAAGCCTAACTGAGTAAAATTGCCACATCAAATTTAGGTCACTCGTCGAAACGAAAGCCGTAATCGAAAAGGCGAGGACTCGGAGAATCTTGCGCATAGATCGTTCAAGTACAATTGCAACCGTTACGATCGTTACAATCGATATTCCCTTGATTCCTACCCCAAGCCGAAACCAAGTTCCAACAAGAGAACCATGTGCGGAAGACTGACTTTGAAAACGCCGCCCGCTGAATGGGGCCAACTACTATTACCTCTGGTGGATGAGCTGAATCTGCCAACCAACTTTCAGCCTCGCTACAACATCGCGCCCACTCAGCAGCTTTATGCCTTAGCAACTTGCAATTCTGACTCGGCAATCAGAATTGAACATTTTCGTTGGGGACTTGTTCCCGTTTGGGCCCCAGACCTGGCAATCGGCAATAGCATGATTAACGCGCGGCATGAAACACTTCTTGAGAAACGATCCTTCAAAGGCCCTCTGGAAAAGCGGCGCTGCTTGATCATCGCTGACGGATACTACGAATGGTATCGAGAATCGAGCAAGGCCAAGCGAGCTTACTGGATCACACCATCCGAAGGCCCCTTGGTACTCTTGGCCGGATTGTGGGAGGAGAATCGCAGAGCAAAAGGAGAATTGGTGCAAAGTTGTGCGGTCATAACCACTTCAGCCAACGCAGCATTAACTCCGATTCATGACCGAATGCCCGTAGCCATGGTTGGAGATGCCGCCAAGCAATGGTTAGACCCCAAATGCTCACAGCAGCAGGCTTACGATTTACTTGGTCAAGCGAACGACAATTTCTTTAGACCGCTTGAAGTCAGCAACTTCGTCAACAACGCTCGCCATGAAGGGCCGGAGTGCATTGTGGCAGCCAGTTGAAGCATCAAAGAGTTCTAGTTCTGTGAAAACGACTCTTGATGATCTTTGGCCGATTCAAAAGTTTGATTGGTAACACGTTCCATTAGCCAAACGTTGGCATCAGAAAGCATGTTTGACAGTAGTTCATCACCGCAAGGATACTGTCGAATATCTACAGATAACGAAGCGCTGTGAAGCAAGGGCAGCGTTTCACAAACGCTCGTTATACTGCAGGATTGAGAATGTTGACCGTACATCCAAAGGACGGGTAACTGCCGGGCTCGTTGCAATTGCACCAGGGAACGATCTTCATTGGGAAAGCCCCCACAGATCGAAACTACGCCTGCGAATTGCTCGGGATATCGCAGAGCTAATCGCCATGCCATCGTTCCACCGGAACCAAACCCAGCCAAAAATATCTTCTTGGAATCGATCGAAAACTGCGCGGCTGCCGCATCAATCGATGCAAACACTACCTCTTCGGCCACCGCCGCTGCATTAGCTGATTTACCCCAGAAGAATCTACCTAACCCTCGATCACTTGGGATTGGTCCGCGAGGTCCACAGCCTACATAATTCTGTAGGCTTAGCGAGCACATTACGTTCTCGAGTTCGCCTTCGCTACTATGGCAACTATGCAACCAGATTACAAGCGGATATTCGTAGCGAGGCTCGTATCGCTCGGGGCCAAACAAACAAACCTGATGTTCAACGAAGGCATTGATGCGATGAACGCCCGATGCCGATTCTAGTACTGATGAGCTTCTTGCCAATTCTGAATGATCGCCTTGAGAGGAAATGATTCGGTTCCGCATTGCTCGCCAGTGGGTTGGAGTAGATGAGGTTCTGACAGCGCAGCATAGCCAAAAGTTTTCACGTCAAGGCTAGCATCGTTGCAGTCATCAGTCGAGATAGGGTCCAACTGATGATGTATGTAGAGGGTTTTAAGCATCCAAGCCTCTCAAGTCAACGCCATCCCTTGACTAGCTCCGATTGTTACGCGCAAGTTGTGGTAACAATCGGAATTGATAGCAAACCTTATCTGTGGTTCCTACGATTAAAACAACTCATTCAACACTGCTCTAACTGCTCTAGACCAACGTAGCCATTGAAGCCACGAGATCCTTCACTGCTTGCACGCTCTTTTGGAACGCAGCCTGCTCTGTGTCTGTTAGCTTTAGTTCAACAATGCGTTCAACGCCATTGGAACCGACAATCACTGGAACACCTACGTAGTAACCACCCACGCCATATTCCTTATCGCAGTATGCTGCACATGGAATCAAACGCTTCTTATCGCGCACGATAGCTTCAACCATTTGAGCAGTCGCTGCGGCAGGAGCATAGTACGCGCTTCCAGTCTTGAGCAAGCCAACGATCTCCGCGCCACCATTGCGAGTTCTGGTAACGATTTCTTCCAATCTGGCTGGTGCGATTAACTGAGTTACAGGAATTCCACCAACACAGGTGCAACTTGGCATCGGAACCATAGTGTCGCCGTGACCACCCATCAGCAAGGCTGAGATATCTTCTACACTAACGCCCAGTTCCATCGCCAAGAAGGTTCGATAGCGAGCGGTATCAAGTACCCCCGCCTGTCCAATAACGCGATTGGCTGGAAAACCACTCACTTGAAAGGCTCGCTGAACCATCGCATCCAGTGGATTACTCACCACAATGATGATTGCGTTGGGCGAACTATTCTTCACTTGCTCGGCAACTGATCCAACAATTTTTGCGTTGGTCGCCAGCAGATCATCGCGGCTCATGCCAGGCTTACGAGCAATACCGGCAGTGATTACCACGACATCACTGTTGGAGGTATCGGCGTAGTTGGTCGTGCCGATGATGTTCGAATCAAATCCCATAATCGGGCTAGCCTGACGCAAGTCTAAGGCTTTTCCTTTGGGCATGTCTTCGGCCTGAGGCACATCCAACAGAACGATATCTCCAAGTTCATTGGCTGCACACCAGTGAGCGCATGTAGCTCCTACATTTCCGGCGCCAACAATCGTAATCTTCGCACGACGCATGGTTTGATTCCTGCAATAAGCCTCAGCAAGTTGAACAAATTCAGACAACGAGTATGCCGCGATCTAAAGCATCGTCAAGGCGGGGTTATCCCCAACGCAGTGACGCATTTTGCCAAATCGCTCTTGAACCGCAGGCGCTAGGGCCGGCAGAGCCAGTGGCACGAGGTAACGGGACTCGCACCGGGCCGCTGGAATGATCTTGCGAGCAAAGTGAGATTGACAATTTGCCTCACTGAGGCTTCGCACGGCGAGTTCGACGCCGCAGGCGGATCTGAATGAAACTGGATGCTAAAATGATCAACAACATCGCCACCAAATAGACCCACCAGCCTCCGCTTCGATTCATTACGGGTTGATTGCGCATTTCTATAATGGACGAGGCCATTACCAGGGGCGCGATCAATCGCCCCGTACCAGTCGATGTCTTGACGCGCTCACTTTCATACGACCACATGCGAAAGAAGCGGCCTTGAACCCGAGCCTGCATGCCCACCGTCCAAGCCCCGCTGCCTACCTTTTTCGCTTGGCCACTACTCAGCAAGTCCGGCTGAGTCATCGTCAGAATCGTAACTGGGAATTCGTTCTTGAAATCAACCACCTTCCCATTTCCAGTATCAAATTTGATCGCCTGCCCTGGAGCCATGCGAGCGTAACCAACGAATTGCAAATACTGCCGCTTGTTATCCAGCTCCACTTGAGTGGCCGAAACCAGTCGCACGGTCCAATCCACCTTTTCTCCAAGATGACTAGCCGTATCCTGTAACGTTTGAATCAACTGAAGCTGTGGCTTGGCCTCGGATGATGTCGAACGCGTAGAAGCTTCGCTAGCCGTAATAGAGAGCATCGACTGTAGAGCTTCAGCTTCGTCGCTCGAAATTGTTCGCTTGTTGTTCTCGGCCAGCAGATCAAACCAGGATAAGTCCCACCCCTGCCTGCCCAATTGTGACCAAGCTTCGGGTAATCGCGGCATCAACTGCTG
This sequence comes from Pirellulales bacterium, assembly GCA_046349795.1. Taxonomy (GTDB): domain Bacteria; phylum Planctomycetota; class Planctomycetia; order Pirellulales; family Pirellulaceae; genus Aureliella. The sequence continues at coordinate 13,326 of JAXMBP010000054.1, forward strand.
GAATGCTTCTTCATTCAAGGAATCCACTCGCCATGACAATCGATCGGAAATGAGGCATACGATTTCCTTTGAAGGAGTATTGCCTTCCTGCAAATTGGCAAGCTTGAATCCCTTGATCCTAACGGGCTGCTTGAGCTGTACGGAACTCTTCCAGATCGATGGAACATTCGCGCAAAAAACTGTTACCAGTTGAGTAGACGTGGCCTGTGTTGAAGTGGCAGGAGTTGAAGCGGCCTGACCTGGACTTGTTGAAGCTGAACTTGAATCCGAAGCTAGTTCAACTTGCAGTCGGTAGATACTGGCGTTGGCTGAACGGAAAACCACTCTTGCTGAAAATCGCTCAGGTTCAAAGACTGAACGACTCTGACGGTTCCTTGAAGATCGGCGGGAACCAAGCTGAATTGCTCGTCGAGCTTTATTGAATGACCAGCATCCCAAATCTGCTTCCAGCCAGCCTGCTTGATCGCATAGATTGAGCGAAGCACGAAATCGGGAGCTTCCGTTGATCGACCGTCGATAACCTCAGCCAATTGCTCTCGCAACTCAGTCGTAAACAATGGCTGCAAACGCTGCTCGGCAATCTTCTTGAGCTGAAGAGCTATGTCGCCTTTTTTATTCCAAGGTGGTTCTTGGCCCCCAACTTCAGATTGCTGCGAAGACTGTGATTGAGCTTGCTGTTGAGTTTGCGGCGCACATGCGGAAGCCTGTATACAGGGCGATTGAACAACAATTGAAGCCACAATCAGTAACGCGGCTGAAGAACTAACTCGCTTTCGTTTTCGTAGCTGTTTCCACACTGGCACTGCGAAGAACAAACTTCCCACTATTACCACTACCGAAACTAACATCCACTGAGTGTTGGTGATGGCAGGACTTGCAGGCTTGGCTGTCGCCTGACTAGCTGCAAATTGAACAATCGCATCGGCGAACAGAGTTGGCGTTACTTGCACACCTGACGATGAGCCATAGGCCAGTTTTTTCCCGACGAGGCCGATTACTTCCACCTCAGGAAACTGCTCGGCCTGAACCTCCCGAGCAAATTTCTCGGCAATCGGCTGAGCTGTATAAACTGCAACGGGTTGAGCCGATTGATCTTGGCCTCGAAGCCAAAGAACATAGTAAACCGACTGATCGAGCAGAGGCTGGGGTCGCTTCACTGTTTCCACAAGCCGCACAGTCCCTCGAAACTTGACCCAATCACCTCGCAACTTAGAAAACTCAGTGTCCAATTGACGCGTTGAAACTTGTGCTGCATTTTTTCCAACTGAAGCAAAACTTCGACTGCGTTGCAGCAAGCGACCAAAACCAACTGTCTCACCTCCGACCCAAGGTGACGCATCGCGTAATGCGCCAAGCAGTCTTTTATCCAACTGCTCGGTCAACTGCTTCCGAAACTGATCATCCAGTTTGGTTGCTTCGGACAGTTGGGCATCAGCTTTCGATAAACTGTTGAGCAAATCCCATTGATTTTGGAAACGCAACAACCTCTCATTCCAAAGTTTGTCACTCTGCTGGCTCAGATCCAGCCGGGATTGAAGGGGCTGCAGAATTGGCCGAATATCCAGTTCTCCAATGGTCGAACTGGAACTTCGGGAAGTTGGCTTGTCGGCGGCTGAAAAAAGAAGCAGAGCGAGCTGTTCCACTTGTTCAACTGTGGCCTCTTCTAGGACTCTTGGAAGCAAATCCTGACAGGTCTTGACCCAAGCTCGGTCTGATTGAGATTCCGATTCATTCGTCGCTTGCGTGGAGTTTTCAGCCTTACTCTGAAGGCTTTCAGGATCGGATTTAGCTGAGGCGACTGCCTCCAGTTCCGGGTGTGTCGCGTCGACGACTGGCTCATCCAACTGCATTCCCAACGATCGGAATGCATTGCTGAGGGTTTGTGGATTCGAAATTTTCTGCATCAGTAGCATCACTAGCGCTAGCAGAAAAACCAGCGACAGGACTCGACGCGTCCCCGAAGCGTTGGAGGGTACCCCACGCCGGATCTTCTTCTGATTTTCTCCAGAATACCAACGGTCGCGTCGAATTCGCACCATAATGTGACCTTGGATGAGACTAAGCCATCCTAAAATGCTTGAGATCAATTCCGCTTTCAGTTATTCTAGAATGGTCTAGGCAACGAAAGTAGCCAGACACTTCTCTAGATTTTCTTCTGTTCTCATTTCTTTGTTGTACCAGTATTGTTGTTGCGGGGTATCCCGTATCCTCTCGGAAATGAATTGGTAGACTAAATAGTTCTAATCCACGAGTTCATTGCAGTTTTGCCGCAGCCAGCCTCTGTGCGTAATACTACATCGAAGCGATGCTTAATGTCTAACATCGCCACTGACAACAGACCGGCCTAGTCTCCATGAAACCAACAATATCCAGCATGTTGCCAGGTTATCGTTTTTTGAAGATTTCTGCTGTAGCGCTAGCAGTCATGGCGGTTGCTCTGGCAAAGCCTCTCGCCGCAGGTGAGCCCTACCAGAAGTTTTTGCAGAAGCTTCGCGAACAGCGAATGTTCGAACTGGCACTGGTCTACCTGGAGGATAGCGAGAAGCGGTCCGGGCTGGACGAGAATTTCAAAACTGCAATCGAACTGGAACGCGCCCTACTGTACTTCGAGTCGGCATCGACGCTCTCGCTTCGGTCACCTCAGCGAGCCGAAAAGCTAAACGAGTCAGAAAAGCACCTTAGATCCTTCATTTCAGAATTCCCCAAACATCCGCGCCGCAGTGAGGCTCGGCTGAAGTTGGGAGCTTTGTTACAACTTCGAGCCGAAGAGGCGATCAATCTGGCTGGAGGCAAAAAAGAGCAGGGCGTTCCGGCTGCTCAGAACTTTTACGATGCCGCCCACAAGCTGTACCAGGAAGCGATTGTTGAGTTGGGCCAAATCGAAGGCGAACTGAAGGGCGGTCGCGTAGACGCTCAAGACAAAGAAAAGCTCGCCTACCGCAATCAAGTCCGGCTAGAACTGCGTGAAGCTCAGCTTTATTCCGCCAAAGCCATCGAAGATCGCGGTCGGTCTCGAGCGGAGAACGATCCGGCCAGGAAGAACGACCTGGAAAAAGCGGTTGAGTTGTACTCCGACCTTTACCGCAAAGAGTCGGGACTGGCTGGCATTCGCTGTTTCGCAATTTTTTACCGCAGTGGTGCACAAGTTACGCTCGGAAAGCTGGAAGATGCCATCGATGGTTACCAGCGAATCATCGATCTCGAAAATGCTGACCAGCTTCGTCCGCTGCAGTTCAGTGCCTTGACTGAGATGATTCAGGTGCTGTCCACTCAAGAAAAGGACCTGCCAGCAGCCGAACGCGCTGAAGCCTGGATTACCAAGCTGCGCCCCGATGAAAAAGATTTGCCCGAAGCGATCGCGCTAAAAATGGCATTCGCCAAAGTGAGAATTCTGTGGCTGAAGAAACTTAAATCCGACGGCGAAGAGAAGTTAGCATCACGATTGGATAAAGCCATTCGAAGCGACTGTAGCCTAATGCGAACTGCCGGGGATCATGTTGAAGAGGCCAAGAACCTGCTTAGTTCTCTTGGAGCGGGAGGAGCGGCAGAAAGGTCTGTTGCTGAAATTCCCAAAGTCAAAAACTTGAGCGAAGCTCTTGAAGAAGCGCAAAAACGCTTGGATGATGCCGATGCCGAAGCCCTCAATATCGCAGTGCTGGATGAACAGATAGCTTCCGCTCAGGGCCAGGAGAAGCAGGATTATGTCGCCCAACGCGACGTTCAACAGGCTCAGGTAGACCAATTGCGTCAGACCTCGCTCGAACTTCTGCGAACAGGCCTCACCAAGTACGACAACAAGAAAGATGATCGCACACAACTCTTCAACGCTCGATTCCGCATGGCCTACTCGTTGTTGAAGTTGCGAGACACTCGCGAGGCAATTGTCATTGCGGAATTTCTGTGTCGTACTTCACCCGGAACTCCCCAGGGCCAGTTTGCTGCCGCAATTGTCCTACAAGGTTTTAGTGATCTGCTCAAGCAAAAAGACGTCAACCCAATTGAAATTATGACCGAACTAGCACCGTTTTCAGAGTTTCTGGTAGGTGCTTGGCCGCAATCCGCCGAGGCGGTTTCAGCCAGCGGCGCGCTGGCTCAACTTGCCATCGTTTCCAAAGACTGGGATAAGGCTGAAAAGTACCTAAGCGTGCTACCAACTTCCAGCGAGGGAATTGGCAAACACTATTTTGACTTGGGAGCAGCCATCTACGATCAATATCGCAAGATGTTGTCGGACAAGTCGGGCGATGAAGCGACGATCAATTCGCTGCGAGATCGCGCCGGAAAGTGGCTACAACTTGCCATTGATAACTTGGGAACGAGCGACCCAACCACGGCAATCGGAGCGGCTCGCGCTTTGGCCCAAGTTCGTCTAGCACAAAATGAAACCGACAAAGCTGCCAAGGTTCTTTTGGATTCCGACAACGCGCCCCTGAAGTGGATCGACAGCAAACTGGATTCGATTACACCTGGCGCCGCCATGGAGACCTACCGCACAGCAATCCAAATCGTGATTCAGCAAGTAGTCGAAAAGAAAACCGATCCTGCGACTGCGGAAAAGGCAATCCTAAGTTACGTCTCTAAACTGCAAGAGATCGGCTCGAAGTCCGATGAAGATCGCCAACGCATGACGGCCATCTTCGGAGCCATCGCGGCGGACCTGAAAGAGAAGCTATTCAAACTGGACAAAAAAGTTCGGGCCGACTTGGGCGATGTGATGATGGTGATCGCTTCAGCCGCAGCAGAGTCTGGAACATACAACATGATGAACTGGGCTGCGAACACATTGATCAGCTTGGGTGAAGGCAACGAAGAGAATGGCAAGTCGACCAAAATCGCTGAAAAAGCCTACGGCAAGGCCAGCGAACTGCTCCAAAAAATGCTCGACCAAAACGAGAAGCAACCTGGCTGGATTCCTGCGTCCAGTATGATGTCGGTTCGAATTTTGAAGGCTCGAGCCTGCGAAGCAACGGAGACTATACCGGAGCCATCAAGGAGTTTGCTGCTATCCTGGACGAAAACGACGCCTTACTAGAACCGCAAATGGCTGTAGCCAGAGTGTTACAAAAGTCCGCACAAAACAACCTAGTTATTATAAGACTGCAATTGCTGGTGCTCGACCTAGTCCCAAAACTAAAAGAAACGTATTCTGGGGTTGGGGCAAGATTAGCCAGATCACCAACAGCAAGATTGATCAGTACGGTGAGCAGTTCTTCGAAGCTCGTTATCAACTTGCAAATTGCCGTACACAGTACGCACTGACACTCAAGGATCCCAAGGATCGTAACCGCGAATTGACTGCGGCGGAAAAATCGATCAACGAAACCAAAGGTCTCTATCCCAAACTTGGCGGACCGGATGACCTTAAGCGATACGACTCTCTGCTCAAGCAGATTCAAAAAGAGTTGGGCAAGTAAGAGTTGCAACGCATTTACCCACATTTCTAATCTTAGTTGAATTTAATTTTTTTGAGGATGCTCCATGAATCGCAATTCTCTACAGCAGTTACCAGTGGGTTGCTTGTTGTGGCTGGCGTTGGTCTCATCAACCAACATCGCCAAATGCGATGATCGAGTTTTTGTAAAGCAGGGTACTACTGCTCAGGGCAACATTACGGAATTGACTCCAGTTAAAGTCACCATCGATGTACGAGGCAAAGAGCAGACCTATCAATTGAAGGAGGTCCGCAAGATCACTTTCGATAAAGAGCCAACGCAATTAGATCGCGCTCGCGAGTTGGCTATGGAGGGCAAGTATCAGCAGGCATTGGAAGAACTGCGAGGAGTTCAACGAGGCAGCTTAGAGGGGCGAGTGCAACAAGACTTTGACTTCTATCGCTGGTACAGCGAAGCAAATCAAAGTTTGACCGGTTCTGGAGATCGTGTCGCGGCCATTCGTGGACTGATGACTCTGGATAAAGAGAACCCAAACAGTCACCATCGCTTCGAGATGAAAGAGCTGCTCGGACGCTTGGCTCTGGCTGCCGCATCCTTTGAAAATGCCAAGACTTTTTTTGAAGCTCTTGAGCAATCGCCAGAGAGTTTTCAAAAGGCTTCGGGAATCTACAACATAGGCATGGTACTGTTCATGCAAGGCAAGCCATCAGACGCTAAGGCCAAAATCAAAAGCCTACTGTCAGCCCAAGCCACAAGCCCCGAAATGGGACGCCTAAAATTGCTCACCGCCGTGCTGGACGCTCGTTGCGAAAACGAGATGGGTAATTCTCAACCAGCCCTTCAAGAATTGAATAGCATGGCCGAGCGTGAGGATAACACGGATCTACCTTTGTTCGCTAAGATTAATAACGCGCGGGGCGAATGTTACCTAAAGTTGAATATGCCCAAGCAAGCAACAAATAGTTTTCTACAAACCGATCTGTTGTTTTTTTCAGACCCTGAATCACATGCTGAAGCTCTGTTTCAATTGAAAAAACTGCTCGTTACCGTTGGCGAACCCACCAAAGCCGCGCAGGCTGGCGAGCGACTCAAGAAACAGTACGCATCCAGCACCTGGGCTAACAAGAACTAGAATACACTTTTCAGACAAAATCTACTCAAAGTTCGTGGAGCAATGTTCATGAGTAACTTCCTGCGTTTTGCGAAGTTCCCAACCCTTATTTTGGCGCTGACAATCGCTTTGTTGTCCTCCAACATTGGTTATGCTTGGCAGGATAACAATATGGACAACATTCTTGGTGGTGCAAATCCTCAGGCTCCAGCTAACCCACAAGCGAACAATGCTAATGCTCCTGCTGCTCAAGGCGGTGGAGACGCCAAAAAGCAGGACGAGTCCAATATGCTGGTTTGGCTCTTCGAGGCGTTGGGCTGGATGTACTCCCTCGCGTTCTTCGCTCTATCAGTAGCTCTAGTTACCTTGATCGTCATGAACATTATCGCCCTTCGCCGCGATAATGTTTGTCCGCCGGACTTGGTGGAGGGCGTTGAACAGCACTTTGCTGAAAACAATCCGCGAGCTGCGGCCGAACTGCTACGGACCGACGATTCCTTCTTGGGTCAAGTTGTATCTGCGGGTCTTGCCAAGCTGGATCGAGGTCACCCCGCAGCCATTGAAGCAATGCAGGAAGTTGGCGAAGAAGAGATTATGAAGTTGGAACACAGCTTGGGTTACATCGGTCTGATCGGAAACATCAGCCCGATGGTTGGTCTACTGGGAACTGTGGACGGGATGGTGGCTGCGTTCCGAGTCATTGCGATTTCGGGATCAACTCCCAATGCGGCTGACTTGGCTAACAATATCTCTCTGGCGCTGGTAACAACGCTAGCAGGACTAATCATCGCTATTCCGGCTATTTCGATTTGCAACATTTTGAAGAACCGAGTCCAGCGACTGACCCTGCAGATCGGCATTCAAAGCGAACAGATCCTTGAGCGATTCATGAAACCGTAAGTTAAAGCCAAGTCCTTCTTGAGACTTTTCGAGCTACCCCGGGAGTAACGAATATCGTGAAAATTTCGACGCGAGGAAAACAGGCACCAACGGAGGTCGATCTAACGCCAATGATCGACATGACCTTTAACTTGATAGCTTTCTTTATGTTGCTGATCAACTTTTCCCAAAGCGAGCAGAATGATCGCGTAACTTTGCCAGTCAGCGAATTGGCTAGACCCGCTGAAATTCCTGAAGAGTTTCAGATCATCGTCCATATCACCAACGCTAATTCCGTGGAAATTGGCGGTAACATCATTAACTTGGAAGCGCTTCGTAGCCACCTTTCCCCAGAGCTTTCACGGTTGACCATTTCCGGCAAGAAACCTGGCGATGCCTACGTAGTGCTGCGAGGTCACGACTCCATTCCTGGTGGGAAAGTCCAAGAAGTCATCAAGCGCTTTCAAGATATTGGCTTTGAGCGTTTTGCCCTTCGAGCCAAGGAGAAAACTCAATGAAATTGCGACAAAAAGAATCTGACGATAAGATCGAATTATCAATGACCGCTTTGATCGACATCGTGTTTTTGCTGCTATCCTTCTTCATCATGACCTTCAAGGTCAGCGCACAAGAGGGTGACTTCAACATCAAGATGCCCACACCAGGTAGTGGTGCTCAAGCCAACGTGGACGACTTGCCAATCAAATTACGGCTGAAGTCCGACGGGCAAGGAAACTTGCAAAACATTTCCCTGAACGATAGCCTGAGCTTTGGCAACGATTTTCAATCGCTACGCGCGAAGATAGTTGAAATGGTTGGCGATACATCAGGCCCCAAAGGTGAAGACCAAGGTCCCGAAGTGGAGATCGATTTGGACTACGATCTCCAGTACAAGTACATTATCCAGGCAGTAACCAGCGTAACTGGTTACAAGTCAGGCGATAACATCGTGCGTCTGGTTCAGCGCATTAAGTTTGCCCCAGTGCGCAAGTAAAGTCCAAATCGATGTCCTCTCAAGATCTAGACGAAAACGAACTTGCTGCCTACCTTCACCTAACTCCGGCTCAGGTTCGCAAATTGGCGGATCGAGGTCAACTGCCTGGTCGCAGAATCGGTGGAGTTTGGAGATTCTCGGAAGCTGAAGTGCACAACTGGCTTGAGCGTCGAATCGGTGCAAGCAATGCGGAAGAGCTCGGCAGGGTTCAGCAGGACATCGATCGTTGGAGCGATAGAACCAGCGATGCCGGCGAACTAACGCAACTGCTACATGCCGACGCCATTGAAATTCCGTTGGCGGCTAGAACGGCGGGATCTGTCGTTCGTCGCATGTGCTTCTTAGCCGAGCGAACTGGAATGCTCTGGGATGCCGCCAAGATGGCCGAAGCCGTTCAAGCTCGCGAAGAATTGCACACCACGGCGCTGGACAGCGGAGTGGCTCTACTTCACCCTCGACGGCCAATGCCAACGATACTAGCTGAACCGCTGATAGCCTTGGGAGTATCCTCTCAACCGCTTCCCTTCGGCAACGAGAGCGGTCATCTGACCGATGTTTTCTTCTTAATCTGCTCCACGGACGACCGAGTGCATCTACAAGTATTAGCCAAGATCAGTCGCTTACTAACCTCAACCGATTTTCTATTGCAGTTGCGAAGCTGCGATTGCACCAAAGCCGCCTACGATCTGCTTTCGCATTTTGAATCAACCTTAGACGCCTAGTACCAGCGTCATTGCGCGAGCAAACCGGTTCACCGTGGCTACCTTCGCCAGAAGGTGGTTCTTCGTGGGGCACGCTTCCAGCTTGCCATTCCCGTCTCGCCTTCACCATAAGCAGGTATTAATGCGGCACGCCAAAACATCGGCCAATCCCCAATCCCGGTTACCCCGAAAGAGCACTGCATCTCGCAACTGAAGTCTCCGTGTCTCTGCGTCTCTGTGGTTAACCATTCTCGGGATCAAGGAAAAATCCATTCGCTAACCACGGAGGTACCAAGACACAGAGTTCGATAATCCGTTGACGATTGTAGGTGGTCGCGAATTCGGTTGCCTTGAATATGGCGCGATCCGAGAGTAACCTGTAAGCTCATGAGGTTCTTAGAACTCTGAGACGCTATCTACTATCGATGGGTTGCACAGGAAATTCAGAATGAATCGCGACCACAATTCCGAACTTTCCTGGAAATGGGATGGAGTAGTCACCCTTCATCTGATTCTTTCATTCGTATTCTTGTGTCTCAGCCTGCTCTCAACATCGACAGACATCACATATCTCTCGGCCTACGTTTGGGCACTTGCTTACGTACCACTTCTGGCAATGGCCCTGCTAATATTTCTGCTATTCCCAACACTTGCGAGACGAAACGGAAAGAACCTTCACCTACTATTTGGCTTGGGTACTGCAGTATTCTTGTACCTTCAATCTATCTGGGTTTGGAAACGCGATTTTGAGTACGGCTATGGGATTTCTATCAATCCAAGGATAATACTTGGAATCAGCGTCTTTTGTACGCTGGCCATTGCGGTTTCATGGTTTCTGCGTCGACAGCAGAAAACAATCACTGTTCGACAATTGGCTATGACCACGTTTGGTGTTGCTCTAGGTCTTGCTGGAACGCAGCACATCCTTCGATTCGACAAGATGTCCTCTTATCGACGGGAGATTGATGCCGCTGAGCAACTGAAGCTAGCGGGAGCTCAAATGACTTGGAAGGATTGGAGCGTTTCAAGTGTTGCCATCCGAAATGCAGGAGTTCACGACGAGCAGCTCGAAAGAATCAGCGAGTTCAAGAATCTGAGATCAGTTTCGCTTGAGGGAAATCCGATCACGGACAAATCTCTTTCGTTCATTCCCAACGTCTCCAATCTCCACGGCATCTACCTAACTGATACGCAGGTTGGCGATGAAGGACTAGCCTATCTTGCTGATGCCATGAACTTGGAGGAACTTTACCTTCGCGGGACGAATGTTACTGACGCGGGCCTTTCCAATCTCAAGAATCTAAAGGCGATTGGCTATCTGGACCTTTCGAATACGACGGTATCGGATGCGGGACTGGAGAAGCTGAAGCACCTCAATCGCTTGTACTACCTGCATTTACCGGGAACTCGAGTTACGAAAGCGGGCATGGTGTCTCTTGGAAAATCACTGCCGTACTGCCGAATCTACGGAACACCCGATGGGCAACCGTTTGAAGTGGACAGATAGTCCTCATCGATGGGTTTCGAAATGGCAAATTCTTACCATTAGACGAAGAAGATGGATGCCCTGCATGGTGGGACGGTGGATGGTAGGCGTGACAATGTATCCACGGGTTTCACAGAGTCACTTTAACCTTGGAGATGTGCACTCGAAGCGTCGCGCGACCATCACTCCGACAAGCGATAGGGTTGCGAAGAGCAGTGTCGCGCTCAGGCCTATTTGCAGGCCATAAGCAGTACTGACTAGGCCCACGATCCATGGTCCCACCGCCCCGCCAATCCCGCCAGCCGCGAACAAGATACCGAGAATGGAACCGGTCCCTTGAGGATGCAATCTTGTCACCGCTGCGGTCAAAGTGGGAAAGGCGATCGACATGCAAAAGCCTGAGATCGACAGAAAAAACACCATGCCATCTCCGCTCCACAATCCGATGGCCAGGCAAAGCATGCTGCCGATCAGCGATACGGCCACCGCTACCAGGTAGTCAAGCTTTTCAACGATCACGGCCCCAATCAATCTCCCGAGCATCAAGAGCACAAAGAAGGCCGACAGGTACAGCGAGCTGATGCTGACGGACATCTGTCGCTCGCGCTGCAAGAACTCCATCAGCCATGCTCCCACGCTCAGCTCCGTGGCCACGTAGGCGGCGATGGTGACGTAGTAGTTGAGCATGACGCGATTGAAACCTCTGTACAGCAACTGTCGAGCAGACAATCGCGATGGCCGCGCCTCAGTTGAGGAGGGCTCGCTGGAAACAACCCTGCGCACAGGCCAGAAGATTACCAGCAGCGGCACTGCCAACACCAGGGCTGCGGCGTATATTGATTGCCAACTATGGCCGCGCTGAATCAGCCAGGCTGCGACCAGCGGTACAATCAACGAACCGCAGCCATGAAACACAGATAACAGATTCAGGTATCGCCCTCGAGCGTGCGTGTGCAGCTCGATCATCAACCCATTCGCACCCAGCTCAATCGAACCCAGGCCATAACCAATGATCGCCATCCATGCGAGAATACTACTGTAGTCGCTGTTCCAACGAATGCCCAAGGTACCGAAGGTCAAACAAATACCAGAGATCCACACGACCGTTCGATTGGTGAGAATGTCTGCCAGAAAGCCCGAGGCGACCGTAGCGACCACGAAACCGATGTACGCAGCCAAGACAACTGCGCCCGCCTGACTATCACTCAGCCCATCGCCACGCAACATTTCCGGCAGCAGCGGACCTTTGAGGTTATCGATAACGCCAAAAGCAAAAAACGCCAGGAAGCCGCCGACTGTGTAAAGCCATTTTGAATTCATCGGCAGATTATAACCAGTCGCTGACTCGTAGCCGAGATCATTTGGGTTGAGGTCCAAGGGCGCGACGAGGACGGAGACAAATTGGATAGACTCGATTCACAAGTTAACAGAGTCAATCCAGAGTTTTGACCTCCCAAACTTGAAGCCGACGATGTGCACGAAGCGAAATCAACAGGTGACAGCGAGGTATCGGCGACTCCCTCTGAGTGCCTCTGCGACTCTGTGGTTAATCGTCCTGCAAAGTAAGGAAGCACCAAATGCCAACCACCGAGGGCTTTAGTGATCAGGATGTAAAACTCGGAATCCACTGAACGCATGTGGAGTTTCCGCGGTTACTGGAATTGCATTTCCAACGTCTACAATAACTGGCTTTGATCGATGGTGCATGCCCATCAATACCGGACCAAGCTCTTCATGCCAACACAATTCCGCGGCATTGCCAAACAGGTCGAACAGGCCGTAGCCATTTGGAAGATGAATGCCAACCGGTTCCATGACCGCAGAATCCAAATTCGCATATCGCTTTGAAAAGGCTACGTCGCCCCAAAATCTGCTCGTTCTCGTTCCTGCTTGAGCAGCGAAAACCCACTCCCGCCTAGTAGGTAATCGATAGCCGTTTGATTCGGGAACTTCCTGCCAGATCGACAGTTCGTTGTTTGAATCATTGCTTTCTCGCTGGTAGTAGGGTACTTTGCTTTCACGACGACTTAGCCAATTACAATAAAGAACAGCGTCGTTCCAACTGATATTCACAACCGGATGAAATGGTAGCCCGGAACCCCGAATATGCGCGGAAGCTTTTTCGCTTGCAAGCAGGCTGTTGTCGGCGAGGAAGAGATCAAACTGAAGATTAGTCACCTCGCGATCGCAAAGATAGAATGCCTCTCCCTCCAAAGGAATCCGCACCATCGTCATCCATTGCGAATTGAAATACCACTGTTTATCAGTAGAGGGCCCCTCTTGCTGCATCGTTGGAAGTTTCAAACCCCAATAGAAAAATGGCAGGCCGGCCGCGCTATGAGTTACAGCCTCCGGCGCGCTTTCAAACCAACTGCTTAATAATGGCAGCCACAACTGCTTCCCGTGCTCGGTAACTTGGTCAGGCGGAATTTCAGCCAAGCTCATGCAAACTGCGGACCGCAATGACGCATTTTTTACCAATTGCATCTGACGTTCTAGATTCTCCAGATCGCCATGGAATGTAGCCAGAGTTTCAATGAAAGTCGAGCGTTGCTGAGGTGTCTGATGATGGTCCAACGACGCCATATCAGAAGCCAACATCATGTGTCCAAGATGAAGAGCAACAATCGATATCTTGGCTTGAGTTCTGAATTCGGAACGACTCGCTGCTTCATGTGCCGCACGGTACATTGTCGGAATAACTTCCGAATGCATTGGTGCTAGGAAGTGAACTAAACTTCCAATCTCACTTTCAGGCATAGTACCAATTCGGTCGATCAATTCGCTTGGAGAAGTGTCTTTTATCAAACAAGAAACATAACCAAGTCGAATGGATTGATCATCACGGCCTGACGTTCCGATCCGATGCAACTCTCTCCGAACGACTTCAGTTGGCATCGACCTCAATTGTTCCAAAACAGGTCGAATCGAGTCGCTTCGGCAGTTTTGAATCGAATCCAGTAGAACGCATACTTCATTGCGTTGCGCGGAGCTAACAAGAGTCATCAACGCCCAAATCAACAGCCCGCAGGTAGTTAAAGCCACGCCAAGTTGCGTTAGATATCGTCGAGACGCAGACTGCATCAGTTTCTGCTGGTCGGCTTTCCACGGTCGCGGCGCGAAGCAATACAAGTAAAACCATTGAACAATAGTTGGAAGTTGGCGTTTGTCGCGATGCACCTTCCACGAATTGGTCCGATCCTGCAACTGAATAGTTGCTCGACCTCTAATTGTTTTCTGAGTTTCCTGCCTGAGCCAGCCTCGAATTGAGGGTACCAAATAGTCGTGCGAAAGCTGATAGGCTGGAGTTGAATTGTTGCCTTCTATCGCGACCGGCGTTATCAATCGTAGATCGCGATCCAGTATCTGTAGCAGTTCCTCGAAGGCTTCCGGCTGTGAGCCATAATTGGTGATACTCAGCAGCTCGTCCCGGGTACGTTGCTGGGTGCGAATTTCATCTGCGCTATCGGGTAGAAAACTGGCTAATAGCTTACGAGCTGCTTTTTCATGAAGGCGGTGCAATGGATGCGATGATCGCCTGCTGAATGATTGCTCCAAAAACTCGATGCCTACACTTGCATTGCCGCCAATAGCCTTGAGTGTAGTAATGGTCCACGGTTGCGAACGCATCACCTCCGCAAAAACGGCTAGCCGCACGCATACGACTTTGCCATTTTCTTCCAACTCCGAAATAGCCTGGTGAAGAAACCGTTGTTTCTCCAAAGACAATTTCTCCGGCGAATCACTCGAACCTGGAAATGCGCCCAGCGCATGCCCATACTCGGCTAACACGTTGATTGCGTGTTTGCGATCAAATAGATCAACTAGACTCGTGTTGTCGCCCTGAATGAGCGGTATCTCCAATTCGTGAAAAAACCGTGTAACCTGCAACCAAAAGTCATCGCGAACCAAAATCAAGCATTGCAGTCGGTTGCCATCGCAATGTCGAAGTGCCTGCACCAACTGGCCATATTCAAAGTCAACGCCTCCATGTAGCCACTGTTCGAACTGATCAATGATGATCAAAGTTTTTGTGACTGGACTGCTTAGTGCACCATCGCGTAGCTGGGAAAACGCGGCTGGCAATGATTCGCATGACTTTGCATCTGAAAGGTGGACCGACAAGCGCTTCAATAGCGAAAGTTCAGTGCCAGAGGCAGTTGCTTCTACATACACGACTGCGATCGATTCGTCTAATCGAGGAATTAATCCCGCTTTAACGAAAGATGATTTTCCCGCGCCGGAAGGCCCGTAAATCAAGCCAACTTGCATTGGAGCCTGACAAGTGTTCTCGGAGAGTCTCTGCAACCAGAACCTCACACTATCAGGGATTCCTTCTCGATCCTTGGGTCCTGGCAGTAGTCGCAAGAAAAAATTAGCATCACCCGAATCAAACGAGCGCAGCCCCTTGGGGACAATTGCTGAATGCTGTTCTTGGCATGGTGATAGCGAGCAGTTAGTGAGCCTGGAAGCGTACCTGGACTCTCCGTGCAAAGGCGTATCACCGAGAGTATTTTGTTGAGCTACAAAACGACGCAGATCGGTGGCCATATCTTTAGCGGTCACATAACGATCTGACGCTCGTTTGTTGATAGCTTTAAAACAAATTCTCTCCAACTCAGGCGAAATTGAATCTTCGATTTGTCGAGGAGGAATTGGGGACTCTGCTCCAATTAGCTTAAGCAGCGTCAACGCATCCCCAGCTTGAAAAGGTCGTTGCCCAGTTAGAAGCTCGTAAAGAACAACGCCAAGGCTAAAGATGTCGCTACGACCATCGATGCGATGTGACTCGCCTCGTGCTTGCTCGGGACTCATATAGTTTGGTGTACCGCGGAATCGATCGTTAACTGAGTCTGTACCTCGACAAAGAGCAATACCGAAATCTACAAGAAAGACTTGATTTTCAATCGAGCCACGCAGGCCGACCAGTATGTTTTGAGGCTTGACGTCGCGGTGCACAATTCCTTGCAAGTGAGCATGGTGCAAAGCGTCAGCAGTATCCGCAACAATTCGAGCGATTTCCGACATGGACAACCGCCGTGAGTCGGCGAATTCAGCAAGGTTTGCGCCGTCAATGTATTGCGAAACAACGTAACAGGGAAACTCAGTCGTGGCACCTACATCGTAAACGGCTGTGATATTCGGATGACTCAGTGCTGCGACCGCGCGAGCCTCAGCAAAATACTCGTCGAAGCCATGGGGCTGGGTCGCCTTTGAATCGGAAGCTAACCTGGGACGATTTGCGCGGCGAGGATGTGGAACTTTAATAGCCACAGATCGATTGAGCTGATCATCATGTGCTAGATAGATCAGTCCGAAACCTCCGGAACCTAGCAGTCGCAGTACACGATAACGATCAATTCGACAGGGCAAGTTCGGCGCAATACTATCATCATTATCGTTTCCAACGCGCGCATCAATGCAACTAATAAACCGCAGTTGCTCGTCGATGTGCTGACGGAGCGGTTGCTGCATCTCTACGTCCGTTGGGCATAAATCAACTGGAGAAAGCTGAACTCCGATCTCTAACTGCTCGTGCCACTGTGCCAGTAATTCGAGCAATTGACCCTTCTGAGAGTTTGGAGTTAAGGTGCTCACGGATTCACGTTTATCCTAACATTGGCAGCAGCCACGAACATGCTTTCCGCAACTGCTCCAGTGCGCTAACCCAAAGCCGGCTCACTTGCCGCGGCTGCATCGAGAGTACACCCGCAATTTCTGCTTGTGTCAAATCTAAATAATAGTGAAGTTCAAACACTCGACGTTCTTCTTCAGGCAACTGGTTTACTTGCTGGTGAAATTGCGTCCATGCACTCAGCCTAACAGGATCATCTGTCAAGCACTCTACTTCCACAGACTGTAGGTTGCGACTATCGTTACTAGCGTTTGCGCGATGATGTCTATTCAACATCGCTCTTTCTTCGCGAGCTATTAAGTCTAACAAAATTTGGCGTACCTTGTGCGCTGCAAATTTGAAGTAATCTTCCAGCGTAGGCGGATTTACGGATGACATTGCCTGTTGCATTCGAATCCAAAGTTCGTTGACGACGCTATCCAAGTCATGTTGTTGTCGAATCGCAGGAAACGACTGAGTGAGAATTCGATTTGCCAAACGTCTTAACCGATTGAGCGATTTTTCAAGTAACTGTTGGCGGCCACGCTCTGGATGCAGAAGAAATTCGGCCAACAAGGGTTCGAGTTCAATCGATGTGTTTGTACTCATATTCATGAATCCATCGAGAAGCTTTGGTGGTTCATTCTGATCGTTGCTGGCTGAAAAAGCACTGGAACAGTTCGAGACTGCTATCTCAACACGGCCGAAAGAACCTGTAATTATTCTATTCAACAATACTCGACTTCGGCAACGGAACTTTGACAAAACAATGTGTGTGTTGGATGCGTATCGAGCCGGTCCAAGAGGCTTCTTTGAAAAAAGTCCGGATTTCCTGTCCGAACACGGTGCTCAGCAAGCTTAGCAATCGTATGCAGCGAAAATTTTCTGGGTTTAATCCGAACTACTTAGTTGACACCACATCTTGGCGAAGCTGTTGAGACTTAGAACGGACTAGACAAACTTCAGCATCTCCAGAATTTTGTCGCAGCTTTTGGTTGTTTCCGTTCACACTGTTAGAAAGGTTTTCCTATGATCGCCTACTTCTCAAGGCACGCTTTTCGTGCCGCCGCATTTGTGTGCGTACTCACGCTGTCGCTCTCGAGTGCGCAGGCCATGAATCCGAGAATTATCGGAATGATTGCCGCGCGTGGTATCCGAGTTGCTTCGAATCATTACTCTTCGA
This sequence comes from Pirellulales bacterium, assembly GCA_046349795.1. Taxonomy (GTDB): domain Bacteria; phylum Planctomycetota; class Planctomycetia; order Pirellulales; family Pirellulaceae; genus Aureliella. The sequence goes on from JAXMBP010000054.1 coordinate 30,687, forward strand.
CTCACTACTCTCCTACCTACAGAAGCTATTCTAGAGGATATGTCAGTAGTTCCTATTCGGTGCCTTACTCGGTGAGTACGGTCTACCCATCCAGCGTTTATGTGCCATCATGCAGTGGCTGCTCCACAAGCCAACCAACTATAACATATAGCGCGATTGTTGCTCCTTCCAATTGCGGCTGTCGTTAATGTTGAGTGCTATAACTTAAGCAGCGCTGGACGAACAAGAGCATTAGCTCGCATGACGATTTTCCCTCAGTTCTTCAGCGCTGGTCATCGTTTGGAGAAAACACTTGGACTACTTTGCCGCGATTGAGAGTGAATCATCCTCAACTAACTCATCCGCGGTCAATTGTGATTTAGACATCGGACGTACACTACGGTGAATTTTCATTCGACCATTACTGATTCGATGCGAAGCGAGTCATCGACGTAGGCGCACGCAAGCCTACTTTCGAGTAACTCGTCAGCGCTGTACATTACCTTTGCCAGGCACGATTCGCCATCACCAATTTCAACCTCAATACGGCAAAGTCGTAATTGCTCAACCACATCCGCGATACCAAGGTCGTCATCACATTCACTTAGGGTATCCAACAATTCCTGCGAAATATTCTGTCGAAATTCCAATTCTGAATTCTCAAGTGATGCCCACAATCGCCGAGTTAGTTGCAGTCCGACTTGCCAGTCGTCCTCCACGTCGGACACAATGGCGATTCCAAACGGCACCTTTTCACCCTGCACCACCAGTGATCCAACAATCCATCCGTTACTTCTCACCTCCAACCACCCAAGTACTTCATCTTGAATTGCGCGATTTCTCATCATTCTTCTCCACGTTCATAGTGTGACGGTGTCCCTTTGGGGGCATCGATTGATACTTTGTCCTTCCGTCAGTTGCTAAAACTCGCGGCCGTGAATTTGCAGTATACAAACTCAATCACAGCCGTTGTGGCCGTTGGGCGAGGGAGGCTTTCGCTGTTTTGGGCTGATGGTGATTGATGATGCAGTTGTGTGAATGCTGGGACAATAGAAAAATCAAAGAATACTCGGAAAAAATGCCGAGTACCCGCCGAGATTGTTTTGTTCCGTCAGGGCTGGTGAATTGTTGTGTTTTCATCCCCCGGGACAATGCTGGCGATGCCCGGGCTGATTAGTTGAGCCCCTTCGTAGCGAAGTCGCACATGCGCCGGGCCACGGTTTGGAGGAATAACATTCGACGAACGGGATGGATGCTGAATTAGTTGCCAACTTGGTCGGGCTCGCAGAATGAGGCGTAAGTGCATTAGAATACGGGCAACGGTTAGGCACTCATCTTGGGTTGCTCTGTCTTGTTCTCAATGGTCTAAATCGAATTCTAGGTATGTCGTTAAACAATAATGCCGATTCCGTAACCAAGGTGCTGTGGCTGGGTAGCACTTCAAATGAATCTGGTTGGGTTGTCACTCGACTTGCGTACAATGAGGCAAATCCTTTTAGCGTCGAAACCTTTTCTGGCATGGACGATCTATTGCAGCGGCTAGCTGATAGTCAAGCAGATCGCATCATCTTGGCGCCGGAGAATCGTTTCAGCTACCCAGATGATTTTATCTCGCAATTGAATGCTCATTACCCAGAAATTCCTATCGCTATTTGCCTTGGCGACTATTGGTTGGGATGGAAGCGTACTGGTGCAGGACATCTTAAGACTCTACATCATTGCAGTATCCCTTGGTATCGCTGGCATGACGGTTGGTTGCCATGGTTGTTGGGATTGGATGCCAACATGTTTGGTCCATTTCCAGCCGACCGATTCCAAATGCAGTTTTGTGAGCCTCTAAACTTGCAGTCCGATAACGATTCGAGCATTACCAAGTTCATCTTATTCTGCGCTGATCAGGGGATTGCTGAAGCTTGGAGAGCTTCACTGGGAAATCAGTCTGCCAATGTGGAAGTGGTAAAGGAAATCGCACAGGACGGCTCTCGGAGGTGGAATGACGATCTACGCTCGATCAAGCTTGTTTGGGACGACAGTCGACTATCGACTTGGAAAGGAAGCCAGTTTGCAGTGGAACAAGCTTGTGTCGAGCTGAAAATGATCGCAGCCAGGTTTCCGAATCAGACGATTTGGATCTACTGGACTTATCCCGATTGGCCGGCTTGGAAGCAACTGGAAGAATCGGGAATTCGCTTCGAGCTGTTGGCTAAACCTCAACTTCTGAACTCCTCTCGTGATGACTGACTGCCGCTAGACGATAGCGACAGCGGTTCAGATCACAGCTTGTGTAATCACTGAACACTGGCGGGATCAGCTACGAAAAAATCAGCTTCTCAACTTTTCTTCTGCTGCGCTGGCTCGCACGTAGTTCGCCATCAAGGACTCTGCACTTTCACATTGCCCAGCGTCGAACTTTTGAAAGCCGACGTTGGCTACCCACATGGCATCGGGATTGACTCCATGAAGTATCTTGACCGGCACCATTTGATCTGGCTTGGAATTGATCTGGACTGAATTGATCTTGATTGGACAGTGCGATAGTTTTGGCAGGTAGTTTTCAAGGCCAGGCCCGCCAATCGCGATATGGGTTGGGGCTCCTTGGGCAGCGATGATTGGATCCGGTACGAATTGATGCTGCTGAAGTTTGTTCAGAGGTTTGGTGAGATCAGGTTCATGTTCAGTTATTGCGGTCTGAACCCTGGCGAGATCAGGTACGGGATCAGATATTAAGGACTGAACCCTGGCGGGATCAGCTTCGGCTATGGGATCAGCTACAGAGGCAACCGTCTGAATCCTGGCGGAATCAGCTACATGATATCCTGCGAGCGGATTGGACAACCAAGTGTCAGCGTCCAGGACTTGGGCATTGGTGAGCGGAACAATTGTTCCATTCGCTCCAGCTAGCCACACCGAGGCAAAAACTTGTCGACGGAAAGCATTGATCACTGGGACGACAATGATCGGGCCAGAGTCCGATTGCCGATTGACGAACTGTTGAGCTGCGATTTGGTGTGCTAGAACCTGCAACGTATCAACCGCTACGATCGGCAGGTTCCAGGCTAAGCCAAGCATTTTGACTGTAGTTAACCCTACTCGCAACCCAGTAAACGATCCTGGACCACTTGTAACGCTGATAAAGCTTGGCAGACTACCAGCCAGCGCGGACTTAACGGCTTGGGCCAGGGTTTGAACGCTATTTTTGTTGGTCGGTAAAGCAATCGAAGCTGTGCAGGGGCGGCCTTCGCAAACGGCGATACTGCCGTGAATTCCTGAACATTCGATCGCAAGTTGAAGCATAAGTGTGCTGAAAAAGGGAACTAGGTGGCGAAAGATGCCAATATCCACAGGTTGGACGCTGGTGAGCCTTTCGACTCTCCCTATCGGCATTTACAATTGGGCGACCATTTTTGAGCAATAAGACGATTTAGACTCGGCGGAGCTTTTCGTGCGGCAAGCACTCATCAGCGATATTCACGGCAATCTCGAGGCCCTGACCTCGGTTTTGGCTGACATTAGTTCCCAGCGAGTGGATCGAATCATTTGCTTGGGCGATATTGTGGGCTATGGCCCTAATCCTTGCCAGTGCTTGGACCTGGTGATGAACAAGTGTTCGCTAACTATTCTGGGCAATCACGACCAAGCCGCTTTGTTTGATCCAGACGGCTTTAATCCGGTTGCATTGCGAGCCATCTACTGGACCCGCGACGAACTGGATCGAGGTCCCGGGCCGGCTGCCTCTATCAACCGTCGCTGGGACTTTCTGAGTGAGTTGCCCAAGCTGCACAAGGACGGAAACATCCTGTTCATTCACGGCTCTCCGCGAGATCCTACGGATGAGTACGTTTTCCCCGAGTCGATCTATGATCAAGCTCGTATGAAAGTGCTGTTCGACCGCGTAACGTGGTTGAGTTTCCAGGGTCATACTCACATGCCTGGCGTGTTTACGACGAGCCTAGAGTTTATCACTCCGGATGAATGCAACTATGTGTTCAACCTGACTGACGAAAAACTGATGATCAACGTTGGCTCAGTGGGACAACCTCGCGACGAGGATAACAGAGCTTGCTACGTGATTCACGACACAACTAAAATGACCGTCGAGTTTCGAAGGATTTCTTACGATTTCGATACCACTGCGAAGAAGATCTATGCTATTGCCGAGCTGGATAATATGCTCGGTGATCGATTGCGTACTGGCAGATAGACAGTTGAGGTGAAGGTTGGTTCGTCGTGCCATAGTTAGCGATATCCACGGAAACCTGGAGGCACTGAAGACCGTCCTGGCTGATGTTCGTGCGCAGGGCTGCACTCAGATCATGTGCTTGGGCGACATCGTGGGCTACGGCCCCGAACCAAATGCCTGCATCGATCTGGCCAAGACCTTCGATGCAACGATCATCGGTAATCACGATTTGGCAGCTCTGTTTGATCCAGAGGGTTTTAGCAACACCGCTGAGCAGGCCATTATGTGGACTCGCAAGCAGCTTGAATCAGGTGACACGCCAGAGAATTGCTACAACCGTTTAGACTTCATCGCTAACTTGCCTAGAACCAGACGTGAAGGCGCGATGATGTTTGTTCATGGGTCAGTTCGTAACCCCATCAACGAATATGTCTTCCCCGAAGACGTCTACAACAATCGCAAGATGGAAAAGCTCTTTTCCATGATCCAGCGAGTCTGTTTCCAAGGCCACACTCACGTACCAGGCGTTTTTTCGTCGGACATGAGTTTTCGCAGGCCAGAAGAGATGGGATACAGGTTTGAACTTGGCCAAGAGAAAGTCATGATCAATGTCGGTTCTGTCGGTCAGCCTCGCGATGGCGATTGGCGAAGTTGTTATGTGATCTTGGAAGAAAATACAGTGCACTTTCGTCGAGTCGAATACGACGTTGAGGTGACGATTCAGAAGATCTACAACACTCCAGAGTTGGACAATTCTCTAGGAGATCGATTGCGTGATGGCCGATGAGTGGATTCAAACCACTTCATTACGAGGCTAAAACGAGTACGGAATTTACGGGTTGCCGAAAGTTGATCCACCTGAATAGTTGCTTTGGGGTTGTTTTTTAGAACTAAAAAGTTGCATCAGGCTCAAATTTGTTTCACAATATAAAGCCCCGGCCTCCCAATCACCAAAGTCTTTTCTAACGCTGTGAACAATGGCCCAAACCATAACCCTGCGAGTCCTACAAGGGGCCGACCGCGGTCGAGTGTTTCACAACTTGACCACGCCGATTACCATCGGTCGCGAAGAGGGTAATCTCGTTCAACTGAACGATGAACGCATCAGCCGGTTTCACGTCAAGATTCAAGAAGACGAAGGTCGCCTGGTGGTAACGGATCTGGACAGCACCAATGGCACTCGAGTTAACGGGCAAGTTTGCAATCTCAAGATTCTTCGAAATGGCGATACAATCTCTGTAGGCCGTACTGTCTTACTTGTCGGCAATCGGTCGATGCCACCAGCGTCTGGTGGCAGTGATTTAGTTTTTGGAGAAGACGCTTCCGAGGATGGGAGCACTCACCAGCAAAATGACCGTTCATCGAACCAGCGCGGACTTCCGAATCTACCTCGAGGCATGAGCCCTGGACAGGCTGCCGAGTTGCGAGAGGTCTTAGACCACATTCATGCAGGCTTGCGAGGTCTTGTTGAAAACGGAGTCGTTGCCGAGAAAGAAAGACGAGTAGAAATTGACCAACGCGCTTGGACCAAACTCTTGTTGGTCCAAAGCGATATCTCAGAATGGATCCGCGCGATAGAAGATCCTCAGGCCAGCAAGTCTAGTTCGCTGGGTGGCGAATAAACTGGCGGCGAAGGATCGGCCGACGAAGAATCGAGCTGCGAATAAACAAACTCGGTTCCGCTACCATCGATACAACTAGTTCTTACTTCAGTCGCCAGTGCAACCATTCAAGGCTTCGCTGAAGAGCCTGTTCGGTAACGACGTGGCCTTGGCAATGATTGTAGAAACCCAAGTGCTCGGGCTTACCCGCCGCCACGTAGGCTTGGTAAGCTTCCTGTAGCAAAGGCAGACTTGCGTCACCATCAGCCGACTGGCCTCCAATCAACAGAAAAGCTCTAGGAGCAATAGCGGCCACCAGTTGGTGATGATTCAAGTCGAAGCTGGACTTCACACAGCCTGCTCCGAGATACCAGGGAGCGTCCCAATTGGATTGACCGATACCTAGTCCACCCTCGCAACTTACTGACGCAATGACTCGCGGATCAAATGCAGCTAAATACAGTGCCTCTTTGGCCCCCAATGAATGCCCCACAACACCGATCCGTGAAGAATCCACCTGATCTAAGCTGCACAGAATATCAACGGCACAATGCCCATCCAGCAACATCCGCGCCATCCCCGTACGATCTGGGCTCCGCTTTTGGAAAGCGGCTGCCTGCTCTTTTGCAGCTATGCCAAAATTCTTAGGCCACAAATAGTTCCGAGGTGAAATTGTCACATATCCCTGTCGTGCAAGATGTAGAGCATATGCCTTGCGCATTTCTGCTTCAGTTACAGCCACATCTTCTTTACCGCTAAGGCCAACTGGCTGAAACAGTGAGTTATCTACGGTTGAATGAAACACCACCACTCCAGGTAACTTCACTTTTCCAGGTAACTTCTCTTTGATTTCAGAAGGCATCAGTAGAAACGCCTGAACCTGCTGACCCGGTTCCGTTTCATACTCGATCAACCACCGAGCGATCCCCGGCTCGTGCTCCCACCTTTCAAGAACAGAGAATTTCTTTGGCAACACCGATCGATGCTCGAAAGCTCCAAGAAACTTGGACCATTCGGCCAAAGTGACTTGTTGGTACTGCCTGAGTTGTAATGCATCTGCATAAGTTGGAACGAATCGCTGAATGACCGCATCCTTGCCATTGCTTAATGGAATTGCGACTTCGCTGAGCCACTCTGGAGGATCACCGGCTTCGGCATTAACCGCCAAGATAACAGTCAGCAAAAAAATCGGAACAAGCAGTTGATGCAAGGTTTGTTTCATTAGGAATTCAATTTTGATTGTCGACAACCTTTACATTTCAGCGTAACGGCGCGAGCCGTACGGTTCTTCTAGCCGCCAATCTGGTACATCGCGCGTTCGGGTTGCAGGAACGAGGGCTGGTCGATTCCATGAGCGGCCGCTTTAGCCATCACGCACTCACGAACGCGGCGTTCAAATTGTTGTCTGAACTGATTCTCGTCGGAGTAAGTCGTCAGCAGCTCCATCACATCCCATTCTTGAGTTCCGAACAGACAATTCCGAAGCTTTCCATCACTGGTTAGCCTCAATCGATCGCAGCGATTGCAAAATGGACTGGTGACAGAGTCAATGAATCCAACCTGCGTCCCATCGTCGAATTGATAGTCCGTTGATGGCTGTGCAGGGTTGTCAGATGGAACAAGATGCAAAGCGCCAACGCGTTCAGAAATAAGCTGTCGCAAATCGTGACCAGATACCATTCTGTCCATCGACCAACTGCGACTTGCATCGAGCGGCATGAACTCGATGAATCGAATTGTAACTCGACGGGATCGCGCGAACTGAACGAGATCGACAACATCGTTCAAGTTTACATCTCGCAGTACCAAAGCATTCAGACGAACGATTAACTGAGGCTGATCGAGGGCCGCTTCTACTCCCTCAAGAACTCGGTCTAAACCTGCTCGGCGACTCATGCGTTGAAAGGTTGCGTCGCTTAATGTGTCCAGGCTAATGTTTATTCTCTTCAGGCCAGCTTGCATTAAAGCTGGCAATTGAGCTTTGAGAAGCATGCCGTTTGTGGTGATCGCAACTTTATTCACGCCATCCAGATTGGTTAGCTGAGCAACTAACTGATCGAGATGCGGTCGCATCAATGGTTCGCCGCCGGTGATACGAAAATCGTGAATGCCCAGTTGAGTGCTGGCGGCCACGATTCTTACAATCTGCAAATACGATAGATGTCGGTCTTGTGGCAGAAACGAGATCGGTCCATCTGGCATGCAGTACTGACAGCGAATGTTGCAAACATCAGTTACGCTGATTCGCATCGATCGGTGCACTCGATGATGTCGGTCCAAAAGCGGCAACTTAAAATTTGTTGATGCCATTTCCGTCGACTGAATGGAACTGTTCATCTCTTCGTTCCACTACATTCATCTGACTGCGTCCAGTCAGGATGAACCCAACTTGAAGAACTGTCCGCGAAATGTTCTTGTTTCCAAATTGGAACGTCATGCTTGATTGAATCGATCAGCCAGCGAGAGGCCTCGTAGGCTTCACTGCGATGAGGTGAACATACGGCGATCGCAATACTCGCCTCTTCCGGACAGACTTTGCCTAGGCGGTGTACGATTGCAACAGCCTTTAGCGGCCATCTTTCGGCAGCCTGTCGGGCCAGTTGATTCATCTGCTTCAGAGCCATCGTTTCATGAGCTTCATAAACGAGATACTCAGTGATGCTACCAACCGAATTCGGTTTCGGAGCCAGTTCTGAAGACACCGACAATTTGGCTAACTGATGAACGGCATCATAGTTAGCATCGGAGTCAGCAACCGATTCAACTACAGAGCATCGACAAGCGGAACCGGCTGCAGTGAAGCGACGAGTAGTCCCGAGGAACAATACTTCGCCACCTGCATCGGGATGCGATACGGCTCGAAGCAATCGTTGCACATCGATTGCTTGCTGAGTTAACTCAACTAAAAACATTGTCAGTCAGGCTTTGAAGACTAATGAGAAAACAGCCGAGAGTTTGGAGGCGTTCTGTAGGCAAGTGGCAGCGTCAGCCTCCACTAACCGGAGGTACCATCGCGATCCGATCATCTACTCGAACAACTGCATTCAATTCTACAAAGTCATCGTTGATCGCCCAGCGAGAACGTTGAGCCAAACTTTGCAATTGAGGATATTCCAGCAATAACTGGCTGATTACCTCGGCAACGGTGGGGCGTTGGCCGTCTTTCCAAGCCAGTTCTACGAGCTTAGT
>JAXMBP010000055.1:0-38791 GCA_046349795.1 Pirellulales bacterium
TCTGCAGCTAGCGTTGGTACTGGCCCAAGTTTTGTTAGTCCCAGTGGTATTGCAATCCGTTCTGATGGCAAGCTAGTTGTCACCGACACCGGAGGAACCAATGGATCGGCTGGCAGCGACGCGGTATTTATCGTCGATCCAACTACCGGGAATCGAACGATCATTTCGGACGATGTTGTTCCAGATACAACCAACGCCTTTACAACTCCAAACGCAGTTATTGTTCACAGCACCCTGGGCATCTTGGTCTCTGATACAGCTACTACAGATTCGGTAATGAAGATCAACGCAACCACTGGAGCCAAGACAGTCTTCTCAAGCAGCACTGTGCCTAACGGGACAAATCCTCTGAATAACCCTCAAGGACTAGCGGAGGACACGGACGGATCAATTCTACTGGTGGAAGCTGGTAATCGTCAGTTGCTTAGACTTGCTGCATCGACGGGTGCACGGACTGTGGTGGCGACATTCACAGAGACCATTGAAGGTGTGGCCGCCGGTTCATCGGGCATTTTTGTAACCAAGACCAGCCCCAACCCCGACAATGTCTATAAAGTCAACCCAAGCAATGGCACGCTTACGGTCGCAGCAAGTAACTCGATTGGCGATGGAGTCCTTTTTGGTAGCTTAAGCGGTACAACATTTACGCTTGGAATGAACTTAGGAATAGCAGTTGTAACGACCGGCGCGGCCAATTCCGCTCCAACAGCAGTTTCGCTCAGCCCGGCTTCGGCCAGCTTGGCAGAGAACTCTTCGACAGCATCCGCAATCGAGCTATCCACAATCTCGATCACCGATGACGGCTCAGGAACCAACACTCTGTCCCTCAGCGGAACTGATGCGGCCAGTTTTGAAATAGTATCCTCCAAACTTCGTCTAAAAGCCGGCACTTCACTCAACTACGAAAGCAAGTCCAGCTACACGGTGCGAGTCAACGTCGATGATACGACAGTAGGTACTACACCCGACGCATTCAAAGATTTTACTTTAACCATCACCGACGTAAACGAAGCACCTACATCCGTAGCTCTATCGCCAAGTTCCGCTATCCTTTCCGAGAATGCGAACACCTCTGCGGCTATCGAATTATCGACAATTTCTGTCGTTGATGATGCACTCGGCACGAATACGCTATCGCTCAGTGGAGCCGATGCGGCAAGCTTTGAGATCGTAGCTGGGAAGTTGCGACTGAAGGCGGGCGCTAGTCTCGACTTTGAAACCAAGAGCAGTTACGCCGTGCGAGTCAACGTCGACGACGCTTCCGTGGGATCAACTCCTGACACGTTTAGCGATTTTACTCTCACCATCAGCGACACCAATGAAGCCCCAACCGCGGTTGTGCTATCGCCAAACTCCTTTAGCCTGATTGAGAACAACTCGAGTACAACATCAGCAACGACTTTATCAACCATCGCAATTACTGATGATGCACTCGGTACAAATGTTCTTTCGCTCAGCGGAGCAGACGCGACAAACTTTGAAATCGTTGGCAATTCGCTTCGATTGAAAACGGGTGTTCTGCTGGACTACGAAACCAAGAGCAGTTTCATTGTTCGAGTCAATGTTGAAGACAGTTCGGTGGGATCGAATCCAGATGCCTTTGCGGATTTCACGCTAAATCTCACCAACGTTACTGAACTCTCAGGCGTGGATTTGCAGCAGGGCCAATCGCAACGATCGTTCGTTCGAAATGTAGACATCCTGTTCGATAGCGAAGCAGGCTTAGCCGACTTGGCTAACAGTAGTCGAATCAAGCTGACTCGGTACGATCTCAACGGCTTGAATCCTGCTGCCGTAACATTGCCGACGCCGACTCTTTCCGGCAAGCAAATTCAGCTTGACTTCGGCGCACAGGGTATTGGCGGCAATCGAGGTACCAATGCGGGGGATGGATACTACGAATTGGCAGTCGACATGGACGGTGACGGATCCTATGAGTCGATCAAGCACTTCTTCCGATTGTACGGCGATGTAAGTGGCAATGGCGTGGTGGATGGCACTGACAAGACTCAGGTCCTATCGATGGCCGGAACTTCGAATGTCGAAGGTGATGTCAACGGCGACGGGATCGTCAACGCCACAGATACGACTGCTGTAACAAGGGCTGTTGGTCGCAAAGTGAAAGCCGGCCTCGCTTGGGATGACTAGAACTTTCAAACGGTGGTGCGTGAGCACCCCAGTACCTCTGTAGCACATTTGATTTAGCGTAAAGGTAGAAAATCCGAACTATGGCTGTCCGCTCTGTGGCCTTCCAACCCATTTCTCTTATGCAAAACCAGCCGACGCATGCACCCTCAAAACAAATTGGCAAATGCAAAAGTTGCATCAGTAGGGCAGCGAGGGACTCGTGACCTAGTCCACTGCGAACTGGTAGGGTCTCACTCGGGATGATTAGCAACACAGAAAAACTGTCTTTCAGGTGATGACTCACCGGCTTGCCCCAAACTCACTAGGTAGCCGAGTTGGCTGTGAGTGTAGAGCCTGAGAGACAGCTTTTATGATTGACCTTTATCAGGGAGATTTGTCGAAAAATTGTTTTTTTCCAGTGCAACACCACCTCCGAATACGCACTGAAACTTGAGAAAGGTGCCATTCGCTCAATAAAAAAAACGCAAAAATTGCACCGCACAATTTACCTAACCAAAGTGGTAACTACACTAAACCGCCCCGGAAAATATTTCATGGGGGAAGATTTTTCATGAGGTTTCCTTAATGCTCCGAACTCTTTTGTTTACAGCCCTTCTTCTGGCATTTGCTGGAGTTAGCAAGGCGGGGTTAATCATCACCCCAAGCAGCCCGTCGCCCAACCCAATTACCGCGGGTTCGAACGGTACGATCGACTTTTTCATTCGTGCCGATTCTGGGACTCAGCTTCTGGATGGTTTCCAAGCTACGATTTCCATTACTGGTGGAACTGCCGGTGGCTTAGTGTTTAGCAATACACAACTGGATTCCCAACTGAGCAACCCAAACTACGTCTTCGCAGGTAATAGCCTTTCACAAAACACTCTGGTTTCGGTCGGTACAGTCACCAACGCAGGATTAACCTATATTGGCTCTGATGCATCCGACGATGGCAGCGCAGCTCCGCTGGCGGGCAATCCAGTACCCGTGACGCTGACTACTACCGATAAATTGCTATTCCGATTGAATCTGACTGGCATTACCGCTGGAACGTACACGCTTACAATCGACCCCAACGTTTCCGCCTTCTACACGAATCAGCTTGATCCTGTGAATACAACCATTGGTGCAGTTACATTGAATTCCGGACAAGTTCAAGTTACTGTTACTGCGGTTCCCGAACCAGGCACATTATCACTGGTCGGAGTTGCAGTAATAGGTTTGGCATTCTTCCGGCGCCAGAAATCGGTCAGTTAAACAACTCGGATTTTTCGAAAAGCAAGAACAACTGGCGAGCGAAAATCGCTCGCCAATTCGGTTTTCTTGACTCATTCGAATGTTGGGTTAGTCTATCCGCCACTATGTAGAAGTCCTGATTGAAGCCCGATGTTTCACCAGGAATACAAACTAACCTTCTGTATAGCAGTGCTTGATTGCAGCAGCTAGTACATCGGAAATGTGTTTTTCTAGTCCCGGCATGTTGAGCACTTGTCTAGTTGGACCAGCGTAGTTTGGATCTGAGAGAATTACGCTGATTGCGGCCCCCGCGGGCTTCCATTTGGCTCGACGCAAGGCCTCTCTTCAAGCCATTCACGTGCCGGGAGCTGCTGCGTCTAAGGTTAGGACTGCGTTTGCGAAAGGAACGCAAATTGAGTCTGGCCATCTGTGTTTCCAACTGCGGCCCGCACGGCGATGATGGTTCTCCATGTTGCACGCAGAACGAAAATGTGTGTTGCGACTCAATTCCCATGTCGCAACGGATAAGATCAACCAATCCCATTTTTGATTCAAACATCTCCTCCTGGAATCGCACGACAAGCCCTGGAAATAAAAAGGAAAGGCGTCGAAGTTTGTAGCCAAGCAGTTCCAAGTCGACTACTTGATCGCCAAAGATCTGTTCGTCGAGTTCGAATTCTATGGTAGTTCCTTGGGTAAGGTTTGCGTCGAACTCCCGAATGGGCGATTCGGCAACTCCTCGCGAATAGCTTTGGTGAAACAACTTTCCACCTCGAACAGAAGTTATCTCAAGCCTCTGAGAAAGTGCGTTTAGCACACACAAACCACAGCCCCAACCATTTGCGTGCACGTGAGGTGTATGATCATCAACCGTGTTGGTGTTATGACATTGAGTCAGATACTTAACGCCCAGAGATACGCCGTCTGCATCCACTCGGTCAAACGGATAACCTTCGCCATCGTCGCTGACGCGAATTGTATTGCCGACGATCTGGACAACCATCTGTCTCACTTTGTTGGCAAGGAACTGGTCAACTGCATTGTCAACAGCTTCGAACACTAATTGCAGAATTCCACTTTGGCTGGTTGAGCCGACATACATACTAGGTCTGCGTCGAATATGCTCTAGGTCCGACATCTCATTCATGGATCGAACTATTCTGTTCAAGGTGATCAAGTGCCCTGTGGCCGCTGATGCTGGTTCTGGATATTATGAGGCGACTCCAACGCAAGGAAATTGAGATGCCGCTGAGAGTTGATCCTCGAGTCGATTTTGCGAGCAAGAAGATGTTGGGCAGCCCCGAGCACCCGGCGGTCACGATCCATTTTCTCAATTCGATCCTTAAGCCGCAGGTTCCATTAGTGGATGTGACCATTCTCAATCCACTAATCGGCAAGGATCGTTCCGAAGACAAGATCGTCATCTTAGATATTCTGGCCAAAGATAGTATTGGGAGGCTGTTCAACATCGAGGTACAGACTCGTCTGCCGTTGTGTTTTCCTAATCGGCTGCTCTATTACAACTCCCGCAATTACTGGCAACAGTTGCATCACGGTGAAGGCTATAGCCAGCTTCGACCAGCCATAAGTATAAGCCTTGTCGACCGCCGAATGTTCACCGAGCCTGCTCGGACCAGTCGCTGGTACCACAGTTTTCGGTTGCGCAGCGATCAGGATTCAAGTCTGGTCCTAACCGACGATTTTGAATTCCACATCTTCGAGCTTCCCAAGTTCCATCCGTCCAGCGATAATATTGGCCAGTTACCGCCGGATCAGAAATGGCTTTACTTGTTTACTCGTGCTGCGACCATGGAGTCAGAGCAACTGTCGGATCTGCTTGGCGACGCGCCTTATCGAGAAGCAATTGGAGTGTTAGAGATGATTTCCAAAACCCCTGAAGATTACCAATATTACGAAGATCGCTTGAAATTTCTCCGAGACGAAGAAGCCAAATTGGCCGATGCCAAACAGGAAGGTCTTGAACAAGGTCTTGAGAAGGGACGAGAAGAAGGGACGAGAAGAAGGTGAAATGAAACTAATTCGCATGCTTCAAGAGATTCTCGGCGACCCAATGACAGCCGAGTCCGATCTGGGACAGTATAGTTTTGAGCAATTGCAGTCGATAACCGCAGAACTCCGTGGCCGAATTCTACGCCGTTCCTAGGTTCCTCATCTTTGAAACAGCAGGTTGCCGCCAGATCAGGGCTCTAGCTGTTTACTCGCATGCAACCTCCCGTCCTCTTACATTCCAGAACCTTGATTCCAATAGATTCTTGCATTTCCAGTTTGCCTGCCGACGGCGATGATGTCGATGCGACCATCTCCGCTCGTCCCCATCGTTCAGTCGATTAAGAAGTGGGGTGCGGTGCCTGGCATTCAGTTAGCTCACGCTGGTCGCAAAGCATCGGCCAATCGACCTTGGGAAGGTGATGATCACATCGCCGAAGGATTGCCAAATTCTTGGACGCCAATTGCCCCGTCTGCCATTGCCTTTGGAGCAAATCTGTCGCGAGTCCCGCAGGCCATGAGCACGCAGGATATTTCGCGAGTTCAAGCCAACATGGTAGCGGCGGTCCAGCGGGCCCGGGACGTTGGTTTTCAGTGGCTTCAATTACACTTCGCGCATGGGTATTTGGCTCAAAATTTTTGGTCGCCTCATTCGAATGCGAGAACCGATCATTACGGAGGATCCGTCGAGAATCGCGGAAGGTATCTTCTCGAAACTTTTGTTGCTGCTCGTCGAGTTTGGCCACAGAATCTTCCGCTGACCGTTCGCTTTAGTGTAGTGGAGTTCGATGGGAACGATGAGCAGATGTTGGTGGAGTCGATTGAGTTATTAAAGCGCATGCGAGACGAAGGGTTGGACTCGGTTGATGTCTCCATTGGATTCAATACACCGACCGCGAAGATTCCTTGGGGGCCAAGTCTGCTGGGAGACATAGCGGCTCGCGTCTTAAAAGAAACGGCTCTACCAGGAACAACCAGTTGGTATATCGACGGACCCGAAGGAGCCGATGAACTTGTGCGCAGCGGAAAGATCGACTACGCATCATTGGGTCGTCCGTTCCTAGCTAATCCACACTGGCCCTATCTCGCAGCCAAAGAGCTAGCTCTACCCGCGGCTGCCGCAAGTACTCTCCCATCTCCGTACGCTCACTGGCTAGCCCGGTATCGATAGAGCTAACTTCTTTGCCTCGAAGTGGAGAGCAGCCCCAGGGCACCACCCGCACCGCACCGGTTAACGAAATCCCAACGCCCCACCAGTCCTGAAAGAGCTAAGCAAATCAATCCCACACATACCGTTCATCGAATGCGATACTATGTCGTTGAAAGAGAGCCCGAAGTTCATCTTGGAACTTCAGTTTCTTGTGATGCTCTACTTGAGTCTGACCGCGAACGCGCCGTAACACGTTTGCCAATAGAAATTCTCAAATGAACTACCCTGTGTCTTAATCCACTTCGAACTGCCCTTCTTGACCTCTTCGACAATCGTCATCAATGCATGATTTTTCGATAGCGAGAAAAGACAATCGCGTCGACTCAGTTTGCTGTTTTAGACTTCAGCGGTGCTATTGCTAGAGATTTGTCGATCGCTTGCCAAATTTCGTCTTCGACAGTGCAGCCCTCCACGAACGAGACGTGAACGTCAATCCAGCGATCCTCATGAGCTAGGTAGTAGTTTACATGAGTTAACTTGGGGATGCCTCTAGGATCTTTCTTCGTAGCATATTGTACTCGATAATACCCAGCCGCTTCAGTGATCTTTATCGAATCAGAATCAATCATGGGATTTCGGATTGCTTTGGGCCAATAGTTCTCGAAGCAAGATTTGTGCGTTTTATCACTTTCCGCTGGACGCGGTTCGACATGAATGGAAACATTCATCCTGCCAGCTCCCGCCAGAACTCGATATCGATCTCGACCTGATTGCGACTGATAGATGTTGAGATCTGGAGCCAAGAATTCAACTGCCCAGGATTGATTGGGTACTGCAAACGCATTTTTCTGAAGCTCAAGCTTCGTCGAGAAATTCATTTTGACGACCGACTTAAGTGCCGCGTCTACGACTGCCTGCTGGTCGTCGTTGGTGAGTACGGTAAATAACACTATCAATTCCTCGGCCGGCATAACGCCACTGGTTACAAATTTGTATTCGCCAGGCTTGGGTGCCGGGTCGGTGGCAGACAAATATTGGCCGACGCCAAACACGCCTTTCAGCGGCTTAAGCTTAAGGTCTTTCTCAACTGACTGCGATGCATACTCGTCGAGGATTGATTTCGCAAGTTGATCGACGAGTTTCGATGGACCCTTCGTCTGTGATGTGATTACGGAAAATTGCACAGAGAAACGCTTACCATCCTCTGGGCGAAACTGAATTGTCGGAATACTGCCCATTGGAGCTTTGGCTTCTCTATCGCGTATCCAGGTCTTGGAAACGCTGAAGTTTAGACTGCGATCCACATCAAGAGTCAATCGATGTTCGACAAGCTCGTTGTCGGGGTCCTGTGCGCTGATTTCAGGTTTAGCAACCGCAATCGTGCCGATCATGAAAAATATCAACGCAATCGATGCGCGTAGTTTTACAAGCATGTTAGCCCTTAATGAATTAATACTCTTTACCCTTCCGTCTGCAACTAGTTTACTTAGATAACTGCTCCAAGATAACAAAACGCCAGTCTCAATGGAGACAATACTAACAAAAATCTCAATCGATTCATTCACAACCTTGCACCCAATTTAACACAGCCACGGATTGCGCGGATCGTCACGGAAAACTGCGTGACAGAAGGAGGGTTGGCTTTGTTGATGCTTGGCTCGATCGAGTGCAGGTGATGGGAAGGTCGATCGCGACTCTTGTCTTTATTTCTAATCCGCGCAAGTTTGTGCCGATCCGTGGCTAAGAAGCTTAGCCTGTTTGGAATCAATTGCCCGTGGAGGGAAATCATAGGCAGGCCCAAGAGAGACAATACTAACTAAACGCTGATTTGCAATTGCGGAGTCCAACCCCTGGCAATCGGAAAAAAGTCATTGTCATCAATGGAAATTGGCAAACCGCGATCGGCAGTAGTCTGCAGGTGGTGGTAATCACGGGTTAGAAGCCTTGCCTGGTTCCTGGGTGTAATTCGACATTCTGGACCGCGTTGGAAGTCGGAATCTATGTACAATTTGAAGCTTAGACGCATAAAGTAAGTTAGAGAAATTCAAACTGGAAAGCTCGGCGATTCCAAAGCAAATTGTAAGGCTTATTGTCCTATGACTGACCGAATGCCCGATGGTGACTCATACCAAGCGATCAACTCTTGTTGACAGTAAGTTTTTTCCGAAGAGCAGCTTACGAAGGGCTTGCCAAATTTTTTCCGCCGCCAGTTGTTTGGAGTAACCGATGACAATCTGCGCGGCGAATTCGTAGTGCATTGGTCAAGCCGTCCAATAGCGTTCGCATTTAAAAGTGCTCAATCACGGATCGCGAGATTATTCGTTGGGCGGATTTAGATTGGACGCTCGAATATCTAAACTTAGAAGGTCGGGAGCTTTCGGACTAATGTCTGTCAGCACTCAGAAAACTAAATCCTGCAAACTTCTCTTTCACCAAAACAAAATTCACTGCTCAGGGGTTGTGCAGTCAGGGCCCAACTCGGGCAACGCTCGCCATTCGGGGCGGGGACTTTACTCCGCAGGAAATTAGGCTGCTTAAGCAACGCTATCAACAGGGCCGAGTCTGTTTTGCTGTTCCTGAGAAACTCAATGACTAAACATAGCAGCGTTAGGAATAGTGTAATTCCGAAACGTTTCTACGCTCTCGCATCCAGTTGCTGGTTCCCGATCAAACCAAGAATGGGACGAATAGCACGCATGACTTTGAGCTTTGACAAATCCTTCTACTCGTCTGATATCATTGAGGTAAGCCGAGTCTGACTTTCGCACCTGTTCTCCTTCGTCGCTGGCCAAGTGAGTGCGACGGCCTTCAGCGCGAAATTACCTCGGCGCGAAATTGATTAGCCTTCAATATCCAGTGAGGTGTTTGCCATGCGAAGGGCGCTGAAACAACAAACTGTGCTAGTTTGCAGCTTTGTGATTTTCTTCAACCTCGACTTGCTCTCGTCGAGCGTACAATCGCAGGACTTGGAAAAGACTGCAAAGTCTCAGCAGCGGGCTGATGACAAAGAAGTAAAGCCCGAGCAGATTGCCTCGGCGCTGCTGGAAGCGACTGCCGCTGAGCGATTCGAAGAGGCAACAAAGTCGTTCGATGCAACGATGACCAAAATGCTTCCGCCCGCAGCACTGAAGCAGTCATGGACTGCGATAAGTTCTCAGTATGGCAAGTACCAAGGGCACGATGACCCCATCCTCGAGAAGATTGATGGCAGTACCTTGGTTCGAATCCCCTGTCGATTTGAACAAGGAAATCTTGATGCGAAGATCTCGGTAAACGCTAATCACAAGATACAGGGCTTCTTTATCTCGGTTGCGGGCAAGTATCACTCGCCAAACTACATCAAACCTGAGTCGTTCGTTAGCGAAGAGGTCGAAGTCGGCACGGGACTCATGAAGCTGCCTGGAACGCTGACCATACCAAAGCGCGAAGGACGCTTTCCTGGTGTTGTGTTGGTGCAGGGATCTGGACCGAGTGATCGTGACGAGACGGTTGGACCGAATAAGCCGTTTCGCGATTTGGCTGAGGGTCTTTCGTCCCTTGGAATCGCCGTGGTGCGTTATGAAAAAAGAACCAAACACTATCCGCTTGCCGTCGCACTCACCTTAAGTTCACTGACGGTCAATGAAGAGACTGTCAAAGATGCGGCTGAAGCCGCAGCACTGCTTAGACGTCACAGCAAGATTGACCCTGACCATATTTATGTCGTCGGTCACAGCTTGGGCGGTTGGATGTTGCCACGGATCTACGAGGCGGGTAAACCAATTGCTGGTCTTGTGAGCTTAGCCGGTTCAGCTCGACCTCAGGAGGATTTGATCCTTGAGCAGGTGCAGTACTTGGCGCAATCAGATGGCAAAGTGACCGACGAAGAAAACGAGCAACTCGAAAAGATTCGCGAACAGGTCGCTCTGGTGAAATCCAAAGATCTCACCAAAAAAACACCTTCATCTAATTTGCCACTCTCAATTCCAGCGAGCTACTGGCTGGACCTTCGCGATTACGACGCGCCGAAGTTGGCTCGCCAGATTCCGGCTCGATGGTTGTTCTTGCAAGGTGATCGCGATTACCAGGTTATCGACAAAGATCTTGCCGCATGGGAAGCTGGCATGAAAGGCCATACTGATGTGACCATTAGGCATTATCCCAAGTTAAATCACCTGTTCATGTCTGGTGAAGGATTTTGTCTACCAAGCGAATACTACCGAGAAGCGAATGTCGATCAAGCTGTGATCTCTGATATTGCTCAATGGATCAAGGCTCAGAAATAAAGTCAGATCAAGTAAGGATTGAACCGCACAAGCCTAACCAACGTAATCAGTGGATCGGCGCGCAAATTGCGTCGCACAAGCTTTCCTTCGCGCTGGACAATAAAGCTAATGCAAGTTCTAAAGGTTCTGTCACGGCTACTTGCTGCGGCTTGTTGGTTGATTTGTTGGGAGACGACTTCATATGCGAGCCCTCTGCCATTGATTCAGACGGCAACTTTAACAACTCAAACTACTGTTGGCGATATTGTTGAAAAACTCGGCGATCACTTGATGCTAGTACATCAAGACAACCAAAACCAATGGTGGTTTGCAACTTGGGGCGATGGACTTTATCGTTACGATGGTAAGACAATTGTTCATTTCACGACCAAACATGGACTTAGTCACAACCGCATTGACCAGATTCTGGAAGACTCTTCGGGCAACCTGTTTTTCAGCACGCCGTCGGGAGTTAGCCGCTTTGACGGCAAGCAGGTTGTTACACTCGCCGAAGTTGCCTCGTCGGAATGGAAATTGACCCCTGGAGATCTATGGCTAAAGAACTCGAAGTTCGATGGCCACGTATTTCGCTTCGACGGAAAGATATTGCACTCGCTAAAGCTGCCTAAGATAAAGATCGGCGAGGATTCTATGGCCAAGCATCCTGGATCGCCTAGTCCGTATGCCGTGTACAGTGTCTATCGCGATAAGCAAGCAAACGTCTGGTTCGGAACTGGGGCGCTTGGTGTTCTTCGCTACGATGGAAAGAAGTTCGACTGGCTAACGAGCGATGATGTCAATGAATTGCACGACGGACCCAGCAATGGAGTTCGCTCAATCATCGAAGATCATGAAGGTAACTTCTGGTTCAACACTCGCTATCGATATGCCATCAATCCGTCTTCGCCTTTACAATCCACCGCTGCTTCACCGGATGGCATCTTTCAGAGACTTCCTGGAATTGGCAGTTTAGATGGAAAGCCCGATGGCGAGTACGAATATTTGTCGATCGCCAAAGACCGCAACGATTTGCTTTGGATTGCCACATACCGCCATGGAGTTTTCTGTTACGATGGCAAGCAATTGAAGCACTTTCCAATTATGGATGGATCGAAAGTAGTGACGCTGTTTACGGTCTACGTTGACCGCGCGGGCGCCGTTTGGCTCGGCACTCATGCAAATGGAGCTTACCGTTTCAACGGGACTTCCTTTGAGCGTTTTTTTCCTAGTAAGCGCGTCGACTAATACTCCAATGAAAAGTAGCCACGGATTTGTACTGATCTACGCGGATGTTTGGTCGACTCAAACTAGCCTTTCTATCGGGCCATGAAAATTCCTGTTCATCCCTGGCACGATTTGCCCATCGCGAAGGAACATCATGACAAGCCTACTCGATCATCCCATGATTAGCGGCAAGTATCTTTTCCCTCAAGATCGATGCTTGAGGCACCCAACTGTGTTCAATGTCAACGGTGTTTCTTTGGCCTGCTACCATAAAATGGTCGATCGTAATGACTTAACTTTGGTTTACTTCCACGGGAACGGCGAGGCGGTGGCTGACTATGTTCCCTGGATGACTCGAGTTTTTGACGAGATGGAAGTGAACCAGTTGTTCATTGAATACCGTGGTTATGGCGGATCGACGGGCCAAGCACATCTTGTGGCTATGCTGGCTGATGGAGAAGCCGTCATGCAAGCTGCGGGTCTTGTGCCAGAGCAAACCGTTGTCTTTGGACGTTCGATCGGTTCTTTGTATGCGATCGAGTTAGCCGCTCGGCAGCCAAACATCGCTGGCCTCATCATCGAAAGCGGCATTGCAGATCCTCACGAGCGATTTGTAACCTATGCCGATCTGGAATCTACTGGTATTAGCGACGATGAGCTTCGTTTGGAGGTGACCAAGTACTTCGATCATAAGCTTAAGCTGTCGAACTACATTAATCCTCTTCTGATTCTACACACCGAGCATGATGGGCTCATCGACATCTCTCACGCTGAGCGTATCTTGGAGTGGGCTGGTTCACATCGCAAGCGCTTAGTCCGCTTTCCCAGCGGCAAATATAACTCGATCTTTCAGTCGAACAGAAGTCAGTACATTTCTAACGTTGCCGCATTTGTTGAACGACTCAAGCCCGAGTAGCTCTAAGTTGCTAAGTTCAGCCACGGATTCGCACTGATCTTCACGGATGTTTGAGCAACATGAGATCAATCTGTGAAAATCCTTGTCCATCCTTGGCGATACCCATGTTTATTTCGATTGCGAGACAATCGCTTTCATGATTGTATCTGCGATGACCTGCATGCCCTTGTCGCCGGGATGTCCGGCCACACCAGCATGGTCGATCTTTCGTTCTGATCGAGCATTACAGGACTCGTCGATCAAGCCATTCAAGTCTACCCAAATGTGCTGATGTTTCAGAGTTGCAGCTTTCAAAAGACCATCCTTCGTCGGCTCAGCCCAAAATTGGCTGCGTACGAACACTTTCGGTTTGCCGTTCTTTTCGATGGCGTTCAGCAAATCATCCAGAGCAGTAGAGAACGCTATTTTGGCTTCGTAATTAACGGGAGTAGCGCAATTTTCGCCGATCGCCAAGATCACTACATCAGGTTGAAATGCGAGTTCCTCCTTGAGCCGCTCTTGAATATCAAATGATGCCAAACCGCGTTCGAAATCGGCGATGTTGCGAACCATGATCTTGGGCTTACCACCTGCGGCTTTTGCAACTTGGTCAGTCAGCAAATGCACGAAGTCCTTTTCTTCGCTGCTAGCCGCCATACCCCAATTATCAGTCCAACCAATGTTCGCTGCCGGACCATGAAGTGTGATACTGTTGCCCAAAAACAGAATGCGATTGACGAGTAGCGAACCTACTTTCAGATCTACGCCACCGTTGAGTATCGCTTCAACCTTTTTGCTTTGAGCCTGAACAGTCATCGAGCCAAACATGATGATCAGGAGAAATAAGGCAGCTTGATGAGGAACCATTCGCAATTGATTCATGCTGGATACTCGTATGTGTAGACGGACAAATTTCAGCCACAGATTAGCACAGACCTTCACGGATAGCTAAGCGACCGAGCAAGGAGTTCATCAGTGACTCAACTCGCGAGTTGCTGGATTGGCCTCAACATCGTAGGATACACCCACTTAAAATCAACAGAAATTTTTCTTTCTTCCAATCCGTGATAATCTGTGTCCATCCGTGGTTGCCCTCAAGCACTAACCTCAAAAACAGAAATACTGAGCGAAAATGCCTTGGATCGAATGGTACAACACACTTGCCAAACCGAGCTGGACGCCACAACCGGCTACTATCGGCCTGATCTGGCAAATACTCTATCCGATTATCTTTCTGAGCTTCGGGTTTGTTTTTGTGCAAGCCTTTCGAGGCAAAGTTAGCTGGCTAGCTGCGTTGCCCTTTGCGATTAATCTATTCGCAAACTTGATTTTCACGCCCATTCAATTCGGCTTACGCGACTTAAAGCTTGCAGCGTTGGATATCTTGGTTGTATGGGTAACGATTCTGTGGTGTATGTTAGCAATCTGGAAGCACAGCAAGTGGATCTCGTTAGCTCAAGTGCCCTATATGATCTGGGTATCGATAGCCACAGTGCTGCAACTGACGATCACAATCTGGAACTGGGGAAAATGATCGTTCGACTCTCTCAGAAGTTGTCCACGAAGATCAAGGCTGATCGCAACCCTGGGATGTAAACATGTGGTTGTCAGCCACTACATTCTTTACCATCCTGGGAATTATCAACATCCTGCTCTGTCCTGCCAGTTTCGGTTGAAAACGCTCGGTAAAGTATCAAATCGTAGACAATCTTTAACGTCCCAGCGAGAAAGAACGGCGTACTCATCAGTCCCGTGGTGCCAACTAAGATGATGCCGAGCGCTGGCGAAATCGATGCGCCGATCGATCGAGCTACGGCGGTGACGCCGGCCGCTGCGGATCGTTCATCGGGTCGCACGACTGCCATCGTATAGGCTTGGCGAGTTGGCACATCCATTTGCGAAATGCTGAATCGCAACAAGAGTAATCCCACTGCCCAATAGAGGTTGGGCATTAGCGGAACTAGGATTAACAGCACATTCGACGGGAGGTGTGTGAACACCATCGTATTGACTAGGCCAATACGTCTTGCAAGCCAGCCAGCGGCGAGCGCTGACACTCCTGCCCCAAGATTAGCACACACAAATATCGTACCTAAGATCGCTGGGTCCAACTGAAATCGAACGTAGAACCAATACGCCATGATACTCTGAACAACAAAGCCACCGCCAAACGCATCAAGGGCAAACAGGAGAGACAACTTAAAAACAATCTTCTTGGATTCGTGTAGCCCCAATACAGTTTTGCTTAATGCAAGTGTTCGACTCTCAGATTTCGCCTCGACAGCGGATGACAAAAGCGCAAAGCCGCCAATCAGCCCCAGACCTATAATTGAGTAAGCCCACAAAGCCGGTCGGAAGGCAGCCGCGTCCACCAAGCCTAGTTGCTGCGCTGATTCTGTTATGAATCCACCGGCGAGTGCTCCCAGCGCTGTTGAGAAGTAGCCTGCCAAGTTGTACCAAGCAAAAACATCCGTTCGTCGATCATCACCGACGATCTGCGAAAGTGCAGCCTGTTCGACCGATAGAAAAGGCCCAATCTCATTCCCACTTGGACTAATTACGCCGATGGTTGCTGCGACCAAAAGCAGAATCATGTTTCCGGTCGAAACAAAGGCGATCCCTGCGAGCAGCATCAGAATCGCACCAACGATCAAGGTTCTGCGTCGCCCAAATCGATCAGCAGTTGTGGTCAGCAGCAAGGAGATCGCAGTGTCACCAACTAAGGTCAATGTGAGCAGAAGGCCAACTGCCCATTCTTGAAGTCCAATCGCGACTAAGTAAATGACCAGCACTACCGATAACAAACCATAGGCAAACATCCTTGCGCTACGAGTTGCAAACAGTAAAACGCTGTCGCCTGACAGTATCCCCGCCGTACCATAGCCGATCACTTTTTCCTCCAGCCAATCTGTTCGGGAACTGCTTAGTAACCTCTTTCTAACACCAATCCATAGTGATACGGTGGCAAGTCGACGTCAGTAGTTGAAACTGCGTCGAATCCAACCGCTTCCGCCCAAGCTCGGCATTGTCCAGGTCTAGGTCGAATGCTCATACTTGGACCTCGGGGCGTCGAAGCGTCGAATTTCCAGTGAATGATAGCGAGTTTTCCACGGTACTGAAGAACTCGCCAAGCCTCTCGCAGCAAAACCATCGGATCCTCAGCATGAAGGATGTTGAAAAGCATCACATAATCAACCGATCCGTCTGCTAGTCCACTTCCTTCAACCATAAAGTCACGCTGCATAAGTGCGACATTCTTAACGTTAGCCGACTTTGCTTTCGCTCGGGTAATAGTCAGCATCTCTGGCTCGATGTCCATCGCGTAGACTTTGCCGCGAATCCTTTGTGCCGCTGCAATCGTAAAGGTTCCATAACCACAACCAAATTCCAGCACATCACTGCAATTTGAATCCAAACCAAGCTTGGTCAAGATAGCTGTGGCATCGAAGAAGCTCTGCCACAGATCTTCCGGCGGCATTCCGCTCTCACGAGTCTTCACGCTAAAACCCCAATCACTTCATGTGCCGTTCAGTGGGTCGTGATCATGAATAGCTCGCGCCAAAAGTGTTCAGCATAGATTGACAATCGAAAGCGCGATAGAACACAGTGTCAAAGTTAGAACTCGGACTGTCGCGCTGGAAACTCAGCCGATAACAACAGAGCAAAGAAAAAAGCCGACTTGCGACGTAACGCAAATCGGCCCAGAGTGGAGGCGGGGGGAATCGAACCCCCGTCCCGTGACATTTCCATGAAAGCTTCTACGTGTGTAGTCAATTGTTTGGTTCTCGCTGCCAGCAACGCCTATTGACAAGGCTTTGCGTGCAGCCAGCGGGGAGCTTTTTTAATTCTCGACGTGCCCTGCGCGGTCAAGAACGATCCGGAATTGCGACTGGCAGTCGGACGTCTCCGGCGGACATCCTCAGCCAGGGTAGCCTTATTTAGGCTGCCATTGCTAGATTTGCATCTGCAACTAAGTTTTTAGTCAGCTTTTTACGTGGCTAACTGACTAACCACGACACGCCACCCTCACTTCTAGCTATCCGGTCGAATCCAATCGCCCCCTAGTGTGATGTGCCCAGCCTCGTAATTGTCATTGAATCTCTGCTTCGGGCAAGGTCCTGCCGCCGATTTTGATCAAACTTCACCTCCCTTGTGGCTGCTATACTGGAGGTTTGTTTTGTAGGTTGGCCGCTTTTACTCTTGGCCGACATTCACTGCATTGACGGGCAAGAGCCCATACTAGGTCAATTCCACTCACCGCGAATTCGGCTCATGCGTCGACACACACCTCTAAACATACTCCTAAGCCTGTTCCTATTGCTCAACTCAACTAGCCTTGGGGTGGCTCAACCACCTGACACGGTCGATAAAGACTACTCGGCCGAACTTCCTCGCATTGCGCCGCTGTCTCCAGAGGATTCGGCCAAACAATTCGAAATCGCGGACGGATTCGATGTAAAACTGGTCGCGGCCGAGCCGCTGGTTTTTTATCCTGTGGCATTAGCATTTGAAAACAAGGGCCAACTCAGGGTCGTCGAGATGTGCGACTACAGCGAGCAGGACAAGGAGCGCCTGGGCAAAGTCGTCGTGCTACGCGATGAGAATCACGACGGCGTTATGGACTCGCGTAAAGTGTTTGTCGAAGGTTTGAGCTGGCCAACTGCTCTCTTCCCCTGGCTGGATGGAGTCATCGTCGCCGACGCTCCGAATCTGACTTTTCATCGCGATACCAACGGCGATTTGAAAGCTGATAAAATCGAATCGTGGTTCGTCGGATTTGGACGCACTAACGTTCAAGGTTTGATCAACAGCTTCCGCTGGGGAGTCGACGGTTGGATTCACGGCGCAACAAGCAGTTCGGGAGCCGAACTGCAAGCCGAAGACGGAACGAAGATCGCTCTTGGACGACGCGATTTCGCCATCGATCCCATCTCTCACAAATTGCGACCGGAATCTGGCGGTGGTCAGCACGGCATGTACTTTAATCGCTGGGGAGACAAGTTCGTCACCAGTAACTCCGATCACCTACAACAGATCGTTGATATCGAGTCATGGTTGGCTTCACAAGCTTCACCCGTTGCTATGCCATCGGTACGAAAGAGCATCGCCGAAGATGGTCCACAAGCCGAAGTCTATCGAGTGAGCTCGGTTGAGCCTTGGAGAATTGTTCGCACTCGACTGCGCATGAGTGGCGTGGCTCCAGGAGTCGTCGAAGGCGGCGGTAGAGCAGCGGGCTATTTTACTGGAGCCACCGGTACATGCATCATGGACGTGCAGCGCGGTTTCGGACTTGCCGGCGAGCCCTACGACACAGCGATTGTTTGCGATGTCGGTAGCAATTTGGTACATCGAAAACGAGTTATCGATCACGGCTTTTTCTTTACCGCTCAACGCCTCGATAGTCAAACGGAAATGCTACGATCCAAGGACATCTGGTTCCGCCCCGTACAGATTGGCGAAGGTCCCGATGGCGGGCTGTATATTGCCGACATGTATCGCGAAGTGATCGAGCATCCAGCCAGTTTACCACCGATGATCAAGAAGCATCTTGACTTGACCAGCGGTCGAGACAAAGGTCGCATCTGGCGATTGGCTCGGAAAAATGACAGCATGAGAGGATTCGCCGACCTGTCGAAGTCTACCGATGCAGAATTGGTTTCGCTTCTCGGTTCCGATATTGCTCATGAACGAACTCGAGCTAGCCAAGCTATCGTCGAGCGACATGCTACCGGCAAACTCGGCTCTAGTACGGTTGGCGCATTGGAGTCTGCTGCGTTGACTGCCTCAGCTCCCGAAGCTCGCCTATTGAGCCTGAATCTACTGAATCGCATCGGCAAGCTGAGCCAACAAACCGCCGCCAAGTCGTTATCCGAAAAACACCCTCGCGTGCTGGCTGCGGCAATTGAACATGTTGGCCAAAATGGCTTGAGTGAAAAACTTGCGAGCACCTTGAAATCGATTGCAACTTCGACCGTTGATAATCGAGTCCAATTCGCTCTGGCCAAGTTAGCCTCGCAACTGTCAGCCGCAAACCGCGATGAACTGCTGGCTCAATTGCTGACCAAAGACAGCGATCCACTCGTTCGCGCTGTTGTGGCAACCGCAGCAGGAAAGGATTCTTGGAAGTTGCTCATGACAACTGAATCAACAAGGCTCAGCGACGATAACTATTCGCAGTATCTGGTGCTTTGGTTGCCTTTATGGACCGAGCAACTCAGCAAAGACGCTCATCTAGCGAACTTTGTCGTTCAATCCATGGCAACCAGCAGCCCACGTCAGTCGGCTTGGCTGAGTGCACTGGCTCGACTGAATTCGTCGGCTCAGGTTTCAGGGATACTACGTCAGGCGAATGCCCAGAGTATTGTTGATCAAGTTGTTTCTGATCGATTGGATCAATCAGCAACGGTCGAGCTTGCAAAATGGCTGCGATTGACAACGCCTGAGTTACAGCAAAAGTGGATGTCAAAGCTTTTGAATAAGTCTGTTCCCGAAGCGATTCAATCTTCTTGTATCGATTCACTAAGCTGGGCCAATCATCCGGCTCTGACTCAGACGCTGGTCGATAACTTCAAGAGCCTCACGCCATCTCTACAGTCTCAGGCCTTGCGTGCCATGACATCGCGAGCTGATCGACAGCAACAGTTGTTGGAGGCTTTGAAACAACAGAAGATCGCTCGCAGCCAGATTCCAGCAGACATTCGACAATCATTGACGGCTCAAAAAGATAAGTCTGTCGCCGAGCAGTTCAAGAGCTTGCTCAATCAAGCTTCTTCAGATCGCGCGGCAGTACTGGAGAAGTATGTATCAAGCCTCGACAAAATCACTGCCAGCGCGGATGCAGCCAAACGAGGCAAGGAGGTCTTCACAAAGGTGTGTGCTCAATGCCACAAGTTGGGAGAGATCGGTAACGACGTTGGACCTCCACTGAAGCAGTTGGGCGATAAGAGTCCAACTCAGTTGCTCGAATCGATCCTAGATCCGAGTCGCGAAGTGGATCCCAAGTACATGGGCTATACTTTTCTACTCGAAGATGGCTCGGTTCTCACCGGAATAATTGTCCAAGAGAGCGGATCGCAGATTGTTATTGGCGAAGCTGGTGGCAAACAGACTACGCTAGACCGAAGTGCGATCGAAGAGCTGAAGAGTTCGGGCTTGTCACTGATGCCAAACGGTATCGAAGAGCAGATCAATCCAGCCCAGATGTCCGATCTAATTCAGTTCCTGAAATCACCTCGACCCTAGTGGATTTTGCACGTAGTGGGATTCGCCAGAATTCCTGCAGCGAAACCGCCGAATTTCTTGAATCATGAACCTTATAACCATTGAACAGCAATCAAACGAACAAATGCTAGTGGTAAGAATCCCGCGCTAGCGCGCTAGCGCGTTGGGCTCATGTTCTGGCGAATTCCACTACGGACAAAACTACATGGACAGCCCTAACTCAGTACCAGAACAGGCCCAGATCATCGAGCTGCTTCAGCGCGATCGCGAGCAGGCTCTGGCTGATCTGTTTCAAGCTGTTCGACCGAGGCTAAAGCGGATCGTCAACTTTCGGCTCGACTATCGGCTCAGCGGTCGAGTTGCCGAGTCGGATGTGATTCAAGAAGCTTACGTCCGCGCGGCTAAACACCTGGATGGTTTTCTGGAAAAGCGGGAGCTACCATTCTTTGTATGGTTAAGGATGGAACTCCACCAGATGCTGCAAGACATTCATCGCCATCATTTTGATGCCGAGAAGCGTGATGCGCGGCGAGAGAAGCTGTTTAGTCCTACCAGTTCGGGTTGTGAAACATCCATGGCCATCGCTGCCCATCTGGTTGGCAGGGTTTCAACTCCAAGCCGATTAGTCGAAAAAGCCGAACAGATCGCCATGCTACAGCAGACCCTAGAGGAATTACCCGAACTGGATCGCGAGATAATTGCTTTGCGTCATTTCGAAGAGCTTTCCAATTTGGAGACCGCTGAATACCTTGGAATTGAGCCTTCTGCGGCCAGCAAGCGATACTTGCGAGCGCTGAAGCGGTTAAAAGAGATCATGAACTCGGTCGGCGGCGATGGAAACTAACCCTTCAGAAGAAGACATCTTAGAAAACGTCATAGCTGAATTCACATCGGCATTGCGAGCGGGACAAAATCCGTCGATTCAGCAGTACCAACAGCGTTATCCCCACCTTGCTGAAGACATTGCCGACATGCTCTCGTCGATCTCGATGATCGAGCAACTGAAGTCGGCCAGTGACACAGCGACTGGAACTCGTCGATTACTTGATGACGTTTCGCAGTTGAAACAAATCGGTCCCTACAAGATTATTCGCGAAGTTGGTCGCGGAGGTATGGGCATCGTATTTGCAGCAATTCATGAAGGCTTGGGCCGTCAAGTCGCGATCAAAGTATTACCCACGCCGCTAGTCGATGGTGATCAGCACGTCGAGCGCTTTCATCGCGAGGCTCAAGCAGCGGCTAAGCTACACCACACCAACATCGTCAGCGTGTTCGGGGCAGGGGAGGGCACGGGATTTCACTACTACGTCATGGACTATGTGGATGGCGAACCGCTCAATCGCGTCATCGAACGACTTCGCAGTTTAACCGCTGGCGGTAGAAGATTAAGTGACATTTCGTCATTGACGCTCTATAGTACACAACCTCTATCAACGCCAACTGCACCTCTAGGCAACGCGATAACCAGCCCCAACGCGATTGCCCAAACGATGAGTGGCAATCCTTCAACCAGCCAGACCGACTCGCAGAATCCTGTTGTCAGCGACATATCAATCAGCTTGGAGAGTTCGAGCACTTCAACTGCTACAAGGATTGGCAATGAGAAAAACCGTTTTCGCTGGGCCGCTCGACTTGCGTTGCAAATGGCCGATGCACTCTCTCATGCACATACTGCTGGAATTCTGCACCGCGATGTGAAGCCGTCCAATATGATTTTGGATCGAGCTGGAAGAATTTGGATCACCGATTTTGGACTCGCCAAAGATACTACCCATGAGAAAGCGCTGACCAAGACAGGCGACGTTATTGGGACACCTCAATACTTGCCACCCGAATCGCTAGAGGCGAAGTACGATGTTCGCAGCGAGGTTTACGGCATCGGTCTAGTGCTGTATGAATTGCTGTGCTTTCAACCTGCCTACTCGGGTTCATCACCGGCAGAGTTGATTCGGGCCATCGCCAGCAAATCGCCTCAGCCGATTCGAAAGCTAGTCAGCACTATTCCTAGAGACTTAGCCACGATCGTCGACAAAGCGATTTCCAAAGATCCATCTTCCCGCTATCAAACCGCTGGCCTATTGCTCCGCGATCTAAGTGCGTTTCTGGAAGAGCGAGCGATTACAGCTCGGCGGCCTTCCATTTTTGAATCAGCCTTGCGTTGGGCTCGTCGTAATCCCTTGGCGGCAACGCTCTCCGCCACATCGGCATTGTTGCTACTTCTGGTTGCCATTTCAGCTTCGGTAGGATACATCCTCACAACTTCTGCGTTAGCTGAGCTGAAGATTCAAAAGAATGCAACCGACACGGCACTTGATCAGTCCGAGAAAAATTATCAGGCCATGAAGCTGCAGTACGAGCGAGCCGACTCGAATGTCGAGCTATCGATCGAAGCCTTTGATGAGATGTTCAAACACATCATTTCGCGAGGCAGTAAGACAATCGTAGACCTTGAGGTCGAAGGCCTGCGCGAGATCTCGGGGTTGGAGCCATCCATAACCACTGAGGACGCTACGTTTCTTGATCGAATGGTCAAATTCTATGAACAATTTGCGGCTTTGAACGCCGAGAATGAGCAACTGCAGTCGGAAGCGGCAAAAGCCTATCGTCGAGTCGGAAACATCTATCAACTCGTCGGCCAAGTTTCATCGGCGATTGAGGCTTACGAGAAATCGCTAAGCTTGCTGCCGCCAGTCAATCGCGAGAACGCAGCTCGACTTGTCAAGGACGATCTGCTGACTCGAGCGAGGACGCAGAACGAACTCAGTTCCGCCTATCGGCTCAATGCAGCTCCTGCTCAAGCTCAGGACTGGAGCCGACGATCGATCAAGCTTCTCGAAGAGAGTTCCTTAGCAACAACCGATCAAGAGGTTCGTTTTGAACTAGCAAGAATTAAAAGCGCTCTTGGGTTCGATGTATTAAAGGCCTTCAGCAGCTTGGCAAACTTACCGGCTGCCGCTCGACCTGGCCCCAACGATCGCCCAATTGGTGAAAGACCATTTATTGATCGACCCGCTATGAGCGATCGACCCATTAGCAATGATCGTCAAGGTCCGTTTGACCGCCCCATGCTCGATCGTCCATTGCTCGATCGTCCCCTGCTCGATCGTCCATTAGGCGAACGACCTCTAAGCGAGCGGCCGGGTTTTGATGCCTCACGGCGTACTTGGGAACGAGTCAACCGACCCATGATCGATGACGCCATCAAGATCTTGGACGGCCTAGCCAAGGAAGATCCGGAAAACACAGATTACATCGCGCTTCGAGCTACCTGTTACTGGTGTTTGGCGGCCATCGATCTTGAACGTGATCGAGCTAATCAATTTGAAAATCGAAATCGGGCCATTGCTGAACTTGAGTCTTTGGACAAGAAGAAGCCTGGCAACGCGGAGTTCCAATACTTGCTCGCGCTTGCCTGCAGTCTGACGCTTCCCAATGCTGATCAACAAGAACAGAACTTGGTCGAACGCGGTGCTTCCATCGCTAAGCAACTTGTCGACGAGCACTCTTCAACGCTCGACTATCATCACTTATATGCCAAGCTGCGAATCAAGCAGGCTGCATATGCGATCCAACAAAACCAGCGCGAACGCGCCTTTGACTACTTACAATCAGCTCGAAAATCGATCAATGTTCTGGTCAGCCGATCATTTTCCGACCGAGCCTTTGCTTTGACCATTAAAGCTCTACGAGATGAATTAGTCGTGCTCGAGCGAGCCTACCGCGAGGAAGGCAACCTACGAACGGCCAACGAAATTAATCAAGTCCTCCGCCAACTCCGCCGACCGTGACTTTCCAAGCAAG
The DNA here is from genome assembly GCA_046349795.1 of Pirellulales bacterium. Classification (GTDB taxonomy): domain Bacteria; phylum Planctomycetota; class Planctomycetia; order Pirellulales; family Pirellulaceae; genus Aureliella. The sequence goes on from JAXMBP010000055.1 coordinate 23,903, forward strand.
CCTTCTGTAGCTACTTTCGCCCCGAAAGTGGCCCACTACGTTTCATTACCGTCAGATTATCAAGGTCCTCACAACTTTGAGATTCCAAGTGAGCACCGGAGCTATACTTACGGCAACCTTCTTAGTTGCACTAAATACCGCTGGCTTGAAGGCATACGGTTTGAGTGCCATTGGTCCAGCAGGAATTGCAACCAGCGTGCTACTGTTTTTGCTTTCCAGAACTAAGTCCAAATCTCTTTACCCCATCAACCGCCAAGCTATTACTTGGGTTGAATTAATCGTACTCATAGTGATTTGCGTAGCCTTACATGGCCTCCTTATGCCCGCAGTCGCCTCAGTCCCACACCGCAATTAAAGATCGTCCGATGATAGTCCTGATCGCAAAACAATTCTGCACCCACTATGCCAGGGGCCAACCCAGTGGTTCTGGGGAAGCCAATAGTGTGTAGTTGCCACGCTGTGCAGGGTCGGCAGTAACTTCGGCGGTTGTTCCAGCTAAGTGATGATGGTCGCCCCAGTGTTTCGGATTTTGTTCGAGCTGTTTGAGTCGCTGTTGCTCAAGTGCTTTCTCGGTTGCAGCAGATAGTCCGATGTGGAGCTTTTTCTCCAAGGGGGCGCCATAGTACAACGGACCAAGCCCTACATAACCAAAGTCCTTTAAATTATTCAGCGAGTTTTGGACGTTGTCCCAAAGCGTCAATTTTGTAAGTAGTTCGCGCTGCTCGTCCACGTAGCGCTCGATCATCTTTCGAATTAACGTTGGCGGTAGATGAGGAACAATATCGTCGCCAAATTCGAACCGATAAACTGGCGTTTTGATACTGTCGACGAAGGCTTGCGTGCCGGTTCGTGGAGCAGCAAAGGTATAGGTCGCCTCGACTTCGAAACCGGCCGCCGCTAAAGCTCGCGTTGCCAAAGCCGCTTCTGCTCCACCTTGGCTATGTCCAGTCACTAATACTTTGCGGCGAGTCCCATTATTCTTATTGACATCTTGATCGAGGATAGAAACTATCTGGGCTTGAACGTCTTTTAGTTCGCTTAAGAAACCGGCATGAACTTTCCCTTCCAATGTCACACCATTCTCTTTTCCAATATGCTCACCGCTCAACGTGAAGTCGACTGGCGCCGCTCGACCATTCCTTCCCCAATCATGGAGCGATTGCGAGAATTCTTTCACGAAACCGATTGCCTGCGTAGCGATCGAAAACGCACTTCCGTTTTTGAGTAGATCAATGAATTGAGACAATTTCACAGCTCGGAATTCTGTTTTGGTCCCCATGTACGAAACTACATTTCGATCAGCGAATGGCACAACACATGCGAAGGATGTCTCGCTTCCATGGATATGAACGGGAGTTGTAGTGAAACTCTTTTGTGGCTCGGGCAACTGGGCGATGTAGTTGTTGATGTATCGGAGTGCATCATCACGATCCGGCATGTTAGCCGCAGTGCCAACTCCAACTGCGTAGGTGTACCTACAGATCTCTAAAGATAGTCGTGCCAACTTGCGGTCAAACGGAGTTGTCATAAAGGTAGTCCATAGACAAAAAGGTTGAAAACGATCCAGTTGAAGATACAGAATTGGTATAATTGTAACGAGTTTATTTGGCATGTGCTTCTGCGCTGTAATGTTGAGGACCTAATAAAGTCTTGTCCGAATCCTGAACACGAGGCCTATGTTCGCGAGCGAACGAATCAGATTTTCTCGGCTGCAAAGAACTCTGGACAGAAAATCACCGGAGTTTGTTACTACTCTACAATGAAGAATCATTGTTACATCAAGCTATTTGCACAGTTAGCCAATAAGGTCTTTGGTTCATCATGCTAGGTTGGTATGATTCGTAGTAACTTGCCACACTCACTACTAGCGAGACCATCATGTTGCATTCGGGTTGGATCGTTCGGCATTCACTTGGACTTATTTGTCTGTGCTTTTTGGCGACCAAGGCGATCTGTCAGGAACCGGCCAAGCCCGCAGAACCAGATTCTGTGCTGTCAAAGTTTCGCGAGCGCGTACCAGCAGTAAAAGAGTTTGCCTCGAATCCATGGACAAAGAACTGGATTGATACTGTTGCCGATTTGCCAGTTGTTCAACCGAGGACTGTTCGCGTCAAAGAGCGAGATGTTCAAGTAGACGAGAATCGTTTCTACAATCGGTACGGCTCGCCATTAGCCTATGCACGATTGTTGGACATCGCCATGAATCATGGCTACCAACCCAAGCACAAATCTAAAGTGTTTGACTTTGGTTACGGTAGTATTGGGCACCTGCAGATGTTGGCTCGTAGCGGCCTGGATGTTACCGCCGTTGATGTCGATGCGTTATTGCCAGCCATTTACGATCGTACCTCTGGCCAAGTTGGAACAGGAAGCATCAAGTTACTCTCGGGCAGGTTTCCAGCCGACGACGCCTTAGTTTCAGAAGCTGGTGCTGGATATGGTCTTTTCATCTCCAAGAATACGCTGAAGTTGGGCTACATTCATCCAACTCGAGAATTGCCAGATCCGCGCCATCGAATCGATCTAGGTGTAACGGACGAAACCTTCCTATCGAAGGTGGCTGATATGTTGAATCCGGGAGGACTACTGGTGATCCACAATCTTTGTCCAGCGAAGTCACCAGCAGACAAACCATACGTTTCCTGGGCTGAAGGTGAATGTCCGTTCCCCAGGGCACTGTTTGAGAACCACGGATTTGAAGTATTAGAATTCGACGTTGACGAGTCAGCCACCGCCAGAAAACTTGGTAAAGCTCTCGGTTGGGACCAACCAGGTGGCATGGATCTAGAAAAAGATCTATTCGCCTGGTACACAGTCGCCCGAAAGAAATCGTAGCTTCCATATCGATTTCGGAAAGTTAGTCTTGTTGCTAAGGGCTGGAGATTGTGTCGCAACTTTCACCAAGCCTTGATTTTGAAGAAAGTCCTCCACGCTCTGGCGAGCGTAGCTACTGTTGATCAGCGGACGGCAACCTGTTCGATGCGTTTCCAATCATCAGCATCAAGCAATTGTTTCACGGCGTTCCATTGTTGTCCTTGTAATTGTTGCTTGAAATTAATTTCAGCCTTTATTGGCTCCAGCAACTCAATTGTTAGCTCAAGCACTCGTTTAGCCAGTTGGCGGGCATTTTGATCTTCTTCGTGAGCCCTATTCAGCGAAGATTCAGAAGCAAATGCCCAAACAGATACTAGATGCACTCTTTCCTCTGGTAGCAGAGCTTTCCATTGTTCTTGATTGGTTCGAATTCGATCAGCCAACTCTACTGCTTCGGAGAATCTTTCTGAGCGAGCCAAGTCCATAGCCACGTGAATCGGCAACATTCGCTTCCAACCAAGGTCGGTGACGAACTGCTGCGACAAGTCCCAATCTGACGACGATTCGATATACTCCCCTTGTGACGCATGCAACTGAGCACGAGTGGCAACAATCATGAATAGGTGATTTTTCAATTGCCCGTAGTTTGGTTCACGATCCAGCACTGGTACTGCAATCTGAATTGCCTTCGAACACAACTCCATCGACTCTTCAACTCGATTTGTGTTTCCAACCAACGTAGCCAGATTCAGTATCAAACCTGTCCAATCCACCATGAAAGCAGGATCATCCTGAATCTCCTTTCGATCTATTCGGTCCGCTTCTAACAACTCGTAGGCCGTACGATAGCTAGACTCAGACTCCTGCAAGTTACCAGCTTGATAATGAATTAGCCCAACGTTTACAAACGATCCAGCCAACAGTTGTCTATTGTTGTTGGGCGGATCGCTCAGAGTTTCTAGCTTCCTTCGAGTAGCAATTGACAATGAATAGGCCTCTAAAGCTGACTCCATCTTCTTCAACACTTGCAATATGGCAGCATGGGAGTGTTGCGCTGAAGCCAAACTCGAAAGGTAATCGGAGTTGTTTGGTTCTGCTTGAATCAGTTGCTCTAAAATGTGCAAGCTAAGCTGCTGATACTGTTCGGCTTGCTGCCCATCCTTGTACATGAATCGCTTGGCTAGCCTGGTCAAAGCTTGACTTCTATTGTAGGACGCCCTGTCATGCCAAGCAGGATCAAGCTCAATCGCTTCAAGAATCTCAATTGCCGATCGCAGTTGCGACTCAGCCTGATCCTCGCGCGTCAACATCAAACTGAGGCTCGCGGCCATCATTTCGGCTTTCGCCAGATCCATCTTTGCTTGACTGCTAGGATCAACTTGAGCCAAATGCTTGAACAACTCTTTGGCCTCTTCGACCTGAGCTAGGCTAAGCTCCAGCAACTTTGGAATGTTCTTGCCGGACGTCGCAGAGACCTTGTCGAGAACTCGCCACAGAGACTCTCTGGTCGTTTTGTAGTTGGAAGCCGCCGCTGTGGCCTCTGTTCGTAGCCTGCCAAAATGGTAGAGCATGCCCATTGGTACTGCGACAGCAACAACTAACAATACAGCCAAAGCAGCCGCACGCCATGTGTTTTTCCTAGCCCAACGTACGCCACGTTCGAAGAGACTCGGCTTTCTAGAACTAATCGGTTCATGATTCAAATACAACTGAAGGTCCGAGGCCAATTCACCCGCTGATTGGAATCTGCTTGTGGGTGACTTGGCCAGACACTTCATACAAATTGTTTCGAGATCCGCTGGGACTTGCGGTCGAAGCATGCGGATTGGAGCGGGATCATCTTGGAGTATTTGTCGCGAGATTTCTGCGAATGAGCTTCCTTGAAACGGTGGACGTCCCGTTAAACACTCGTACAGAATTGTTCCTAACCCGTAGATGTCGATTGACGTTGTGGAGGCTTTACAGGCCGAAGAAAGCAATTCCGGAGCCAAATATCCTGGCGTACCAAATACTTCGCCAGTCTTTGTTTGCGACAGCCCTGATGCTTCACCAAGCCGAGCTAAACCGAAATCAATCAGTTTAGGAATCCCAGGCAAAGCTGTTTTTGCGTGCGAATCTTGCCCCTCCAGCTTCTGCAAGAGCACGTTTTGCGGCTTCAAATCGCGATGTAAGACATTCAATTGATGAGCATATTGCACCGCTTGGCTAAGCAGCAGCGTCACTCGAGCAGCAATATCAAAATCGAGTGGGCCTTTGGAAAGTTGTTCGCTCAGCGTACATCCTTCGATCAGCTCCATTGCTAGATAAGGAACGCCGTTGAGTTCCCCGCTGTCAAGAATTTTTACAATCGAAGGGTGATTCAGTTGCGCCAGCGAGACCGCTTCGCGTCGAAATCTGGCCAACTCCTGCGGATGAGCTTGCGTGCCAGCAATCAGCATCTTGACAGCGATATGGCGATTCAATCTCGGCTGGTGCGCTCGATAAACAACGCCAGAGCCGCCGCGCCCTAAAGGCTCCCCTAATTCGAAATGCGAGACTAGACTTTCAGTTGCGGACGAATCCACGGTCCCGATTTGGCTTAACCGCTGTTCCAGTTCACAAGCAGGCTGAGTGAGACAATAGTCGCGACATTCAGCACATGTCTCTAAGTGCGATTCGATGCGGGAATTGTCTTCCAGCGACAGATTACTACCGGATAGAAAAGTTGATAGTTGCACTTTGTCGGGATGCCAATGAGTCATGCTTTTTACACCTCAAAATCGATCGTCGACAATTCCGGTACAAAGGTCTCGAAGACGCTTGAGCACTCTAGACTTAGCGATGAGCACAGCATTGGTGGACAGTTTCAGATCATCGGCCACATCCTTGGCGGCCCGCCCTTGCACCGACTGATACAAGAATGCCAGCCAAGTTGAGCGTGTGAACTCTGGTTCGATGATCTGCATCAGTCGGTGAAGGACGTAATCGTCATGTTCACGTGCCCATTTCGCATCCTCTTCTACCTCGGCCTGGGCCATATCGCTAAATTGACCGGAACCTAGTGGCGATAGGTATACGGGCGAATGAGATCGAGTTCTCAAATGATACAAGGCTCTCTGATGGATGATGCGGCGAAGCCATGTTCGAAAGGCACCTGGTCGACCATTGTGCTCAAATTCTTTTAGGCTACGAAACAGGGCTGACAGCGTTTCCTGTCGGAGATCTTCGCAGTCATGTTCATCAATGGAATACTGTTTCAATTGGCGGTCGATAAGCGGTCCATAAAGTGAGATGAATAGCTCCCAGTCACCAACATTCTGCGGATTACGCAATCGATCAAGCAGGGTTAACGAAGTCGTGGGGGACATCAATTGATCTCAACAGAATGTTTTCGTAGTAAGCCAAATTATGTTCCAACGTCGAGGCCAGTTTCAAGCCATTAGGTGGAATTTCGGGACTCGCGTTCTCAAGGAATTATTTTCGCACTTTCTGGAAAAATGGTGACAGGATTATCGGCTTGCTGCACTGCGACATTCTTGGCTCAGGCGTGGCATTGCCAATTCGTTCTGAAACTGTGAAAGGACTAATGTGTTGATGCACTCTGATAATTGCACAGAAAATCTGAGACGCTAATCCGTCTGGACCCTGACCGTCTGAACCCCGGCTGGCCCTGGCGGGAACAGCTACGAAAACGCTTTGATGCCTGGAATTAACCGTCTGAACCCTGGCGGAATCAGCTACGAAAACGCTCTGCCCGCTCTCTGGCTTATCGCAATTGGAGTTCGAAAATGCGTGAGATGGCCCCGACACTCGCTCGTTTGTCTTTTCTTGGGCGAAGAGCTCATTGTCGAAACAACAAGTCGCGAATGCGATTGCTTTTCGAGTCTCTCGAAGATCGGGCCATGCTGGCAGTAGTTAGTTGGACGGGATTGGGCGACGGGCACAGTTGGAGTAATGGCGCCAACTGGAGTAGTGCACCAAGCGCGCCTGGCCAAACCGATGATGTGACGATCGGTTCTACGGGTAGTCCTCAGGTTACCAGTGATGGCTTCGCAATTATCAAGAGTCTAACGGTAAGTTCCGGCGCTAAGTTATCGCTTACTGGAGGAGCCCTCATCGTATCGGCTAACTCTACAATCCATGGCGAATTTACCGGAACAAATACTCTTGTACAAGTCAGTGGTAGCGGAGTGACCTTTCTAGCAGATGGACCAACGAATTTTTCAGACTCGGAACTCGACGCCAATCAAGGCGCTTTGCTGAACTTGCCCACACTCACCAGTTTCGGAAGCGTAAACCGTACTTCCTATATCCAAGCCTTTGGCGATGGTAGCCAAGTTGACCTACACAACCTGACCACGCTGACTAGCACGGGGTTCAACAGCCTGCAAGTGAAGGCCTTTAATGGTGGAACCGTCGATCTTTCTGGGGTCGTCCATCTTGCAGCAAGTCACACGAATTTCAATCCATCGGGCACCAATAGCCGAATCGACTTAACCGCCTTAACGAGTGTCACTGGCCAGGACAATTTGTTCAACTGGTCGGCCAATGCGTCAATCAATGCACCCAACTTGGCGACTTTTAGGAACTCGTCTATCAACATCGACAAAGGAACTGCAAGCCTACCGGCGTTGAGCAACATAGACGGTAGTCAGATCGGCGTCATCGATTCACAGCTCAGCCTTCCTTTGGTGACCAGCTATACCAGCCAGGCAAGTAGTACAGCCACGGGAGTATCATTTGATTTCGATGTTCGCGGAAGCACAGCATCACTGTCGATGAACAACCTGACAAACATCGACGCTAGTGCGCGAGCAGTTGTATTCCGCGCGAGTCTAGGCGCGACTCTGAACTTGAAAGGCCTGGTGAGTACTGCCAGCGGAAACATCGAATTTCATACCGACATCCAAGGCAGCACTATCGATTTGGCCGCGCTGACGAGCATGACAGGCCCTGGCGGCAATGTACTGGACATGAAACAAAGCCTCATCCGTTTGCCCCATTTGACCACGTTCCAAGGTGGGAACATTACCATCACCGAAGTGAATCCTAATCTTTCCACGCTCACCAACATCGACAGTTCTAGCATCTCTCTTTTGGGCGGATCTGTACTTTCTTTGCCACTCGTTACCAGCTATGCGAACACAAGCTCCGCCGAAATCAACTTTTTAGTTGATCGTTCCTTTGGTAGCATCGCTAAAGGCACACTCACCTTGGGCGGGCTAACGACGATCGCCGAGCCGAGCCGGGTGAAATTCAGCTCTGAAAAGCTATTTGGACAAATAAATCTACCGGTGCTGGCCCAGGTATCCAACAACACGCGTCTTTCTGGAAGCGGCCTACAAATTCCAGCGATTACCCAAATGACCGGTGCTGGCAATGAAATCTTGGGAGAGGTCAACGCACCTAACTTAGTTCGATTCAACAACGGCAAAATCACCGCTAGCTTTTCGGGACCGAATCTCCCGGCACTCAAGAACATCGATGGATTGAGTATTATCGCCCACAGTGGCGGCGTGATCTTGCCGAGCGTCGTGAGTTACGTCAACACAAGCGGATTGAGTCCAACGATTGAGTCCGATGATGGTTTAATCAAGCTGGCCAACTTGAAGTTACTCGACGCGAAAAGCTTTACGTTCATCAGCGCAACTAACGGCGGGAGGATTGAATTCGACTCTCTTACCGATGTTGTCGGTCGAGCTGTCTTCAACGTTCAGGGCAATCCTCCGCCTCTTAACGGTGGCAAAGCTACTCGTAGTTACCTTCGATTACCCTCATTGCTGCAAGTGACGGACAGTCAAGTTCAACTCTCCATCGCTCCATATGGTCATCTCGAAATGCCGAATTTGAAGCTGCTTAAGAATGTTAATATACAGCAGACGACAGATCCTTTACTACAGTTTCCGCTCACGCTTCCACCAAACTTGACTTACCTGGTCGATACTTCCACTGTCACAGTTCAGGGATTTGTCGACTATGGCGGTACGTTGAGCGTCCAGAAGGATGGTGTGCTTGCTCTCTCGGATCTGGCATTGAACGGTTCAAGTGCGCTCCATATTGATCCAGGAGCGACTCTATCGGTAGGAGGTTCTTTGCTGGGCGATACCACCAACGCAGACCAGTTTCATCCACGAGGCGTAGTGCAGGCGCTTGGCCAGTTTATCGAAGCAATGTCCGCCGATCGTGGCCCCACAAGCGCTGGCTTTGAAAAGAACTTTGCTTACGGCACCTTGGATGTGATTGGGCAGACACACTTGACAGATGCTGCGAACAACTCTCCCGGCGATGACAAGGAAGCAGTCTATGTCGATCAACTCTATGTGCGATCGGGAGCTAGTCTCGATCTGTATGGGCACAATATCTACGCCCGCGTTGCCCATATTGATGGCAGCGTCGTCAATAATTCCCTAACTCCCGCATCGCTAGTCATTGTCCCCCCAGGCACAATCTTCTCGGGAACCGCGACCGCCGGAACCCTCGCGCAATCAGGAGATCACAACCAACACACCTTCTTTGGCCGCGCTGGACAAGTCATTGCTGCAGAACTCAATACCTACGTAGCGGCTGGTGCAACTGTGATCCAAACTCCAATCTTCTACGGGAAAGTATCGCTGATCGATCCTGATGGAGTTGTCGTTGCCACCGCCAGTAGTCCGGGCTTTGCCGAGCCTGCGGCGCTGCCTGCGACTACGCTTGCCAAAACGGGAAACTATACGATTCAAGTTCAAGCCCCAGACAACCAGCCTACTGCGACCGGCAACTACTTGCTCACCTATTTCGATGTAGTCACGCGCACTCGCGACTTAGCATTCCAGAAGACTATGGCTGGGACACTAGCCAATTCACACTCGCTGGATCTATTCACCTTCTCAGCCAACCCAGGTCAGCAGATCAACCTCCACCCACAAAGCAACTCGATTAGCGTGGTTAAGTACACTCTGATTGGCCCTAGCGGCAATGTGATCGTTTCGAACCTGACGTCCGATTCCGGCCCAATTAACTTGCCCACCGCAGGCAACTACAAATTGCAGGTTCAAAGTGCTTCGGACTCTGCAACCAGCTACTCTTTCAGTGTGGATCAAGTTTCCGTCATCGACCTTCCGCTGGGAGGCAGCCATGCAGATGGAATTGGCGGCGCTGGCTTCGCGCAACTATTTAAGGTGGACGTAGCGGTAAATCAGTCGCTGTATGCAAAGTTGATCGATGACGCGACTGCCGACGGAAATGAATTGTATGCTCGACTAGCTGTCCCTCCCACTCGCAGTGAATTTGATGCCAGCGCAACCGGCGGCAACACTGGGAATCAACAACTCGTCGTAACCTCTGCTGCGACGGGAACATGGTACTTTTTGCTATATACTCGAACAAACCCGGCATCTAGTAACTACTCGTTCCAGGTTACCGGCCAGCAAGTACTACTGAGCGACTTACGCCCAGCCGTTCGGCTGCTGGAAGCTTGGCCGATATTGTTTTGAGCGGCGCTGGCTTCAATGGGCCTACCACAGTGCAGCTCATCGCGGCGAACAACAACGCTTACGGCGCCGCCAGTGTTTCGCTCGACACATACACACAAGTCACGGCAACTTTCGATCTGACAGGCGTGCCTCAAGGCGTCTACAAAGTCCGCGTTACCAACAGCAATGGGCAAAGCGAACTGCCTGCGGCGTTTACCGTCACGGCACCGGGACAAGCACACTTGGAAACGGAACTGCTGTTGCCAGGAGCCGTAGGCCGACACATCGCTTCGACTTTCTATGTACAGTACTCCAACACCGGCGACGTAGCGATGCCCGCACCCGTTTTGCTGCTTGAGTCGTCTAACACCACCGATGTACCGCTGTTTACGCTCGACCCCGCGCTGCGGACTTCTGGTTTTTGGACTTCCGCAATCCCGCAGGGCTATTCCAGCACAGTGCAGATTCTGGCCAGCGGTAAGACACCCGGTGTGCTTGGCCCCGGCGAGTCCGTGACAGTTCCCGTCTATTACGCCGGCATGCAAAAGCCGTGGGATTTTTCGCACGATACGTTCGAGTTTGACTTACGAGTGTTCAACTCTACAGACACATCACCGGTGGATTGGGCCAGTTTTCGAGATTCCTCTCGACCTCCGGAAATCTCTCCCGAGGCGTGGAATGTGCTCTACGCGGGATTGCAGCAGCAACTTGGTTCGACGCTTGGAAAGTACGTTCAACTGCTAGACAACGAAGCTCAATACTTGGGCAGACTGGGTGAGAACATTACCAATGTCAGCAGGTTGTGGCAAACAGCTTTGCTTCAACAAATCGGACAGACGCCGCAGTCTGTGTTGGCCAGCGCCAACGACTTAGGCGTGCCATCGACCGGCCTCTCGCTCGATTTCAATCGGCAGTTCACGGTCAGTACAGCCACTCGTTTTGAACTGGGGCCATTGGGATACGGCTGGAGGCATGACTGGCAGGAGTCGCTTGCGGTCGCCAGTGACGGAACAGTGACCGTCACCATGCCCAGCGGTTCAAAACGCACCTTTCAACCCGACAGTCGCGTAGCTGGAAAATACTTTGCGCAGATTGGCGACTACGGCGTTCTTCGTAATTCAGGCGGCACATTTACGCTCACAGAACAAGACGGTTTAGTGCAATTCTTCAATAGCGACGGAACTCTGCAATACGTTCAAGACCTTAACGGCAATCGCATCACAGCTAGCTACACCGGCACACAGCTTGTTGGGCTTAGCTCCTCGTCCGGCAATTCGCTAACGATCAGCTACAGCGGAAGTCTGATTACTTCGGTTAACAGTTCCGATGGCCGGTCGGTCACTTATAACTACGACGCCAATAACCAGCTCATCACCGTGCGCAACTACGACGGTACGATTACTCGTTATGCCTATGATTCGAGCGGAAATGCCAACAAAGCTAACACGCTGACATCGGTTGAGTTCCGCGACGGCACTCATCAGTTTTACGCGTATGATGCGTTGGGCCGGTTGACTACTTCGACAATCGACGGTGGCAAATATCCAATCACTTACAGTTACGAACTTGGCAAAACCACCGTTACAGACGCTGACAACCATTCATCACAGTATTTCTTCAACGAACTGGGGTTACTTGTCAAGACAATCGATCCACTCGGACATGCATCGTTTGCCACCTTTGACAGCAAGTTCAACTTGTCCAGCCTGACCGATGCTGCTGGCTTGGCGGCTCGATTTTCCTACGACAACCAAGGCAATATGCTCAGTTCGACCAACCCGCTTGGCCAAACGATTCAATTCACCTATACAGCCACAGGAAATCGACTCGCCACTTCGACGGATGCACTTGGCCAGACGACAAAATACGCTTACGATCCGCAGGGGAATTTGACGACGATCTTTTATGCCGATCAGACGACTCAAAGTGCTACCTACGACGCTCTTGGTAATCCGCTTACGCTCATCAACCAGAACGGCCAAGTCGTCAGCAACACCTACGATGCTTTTGGACAGCTCACCACAGAAACGCTTGCCGATGGAACTCAGTATGCGTTCACCTACGACCTGCATGGCAATCTTACGCAAGCCAACGGCGCCGCTGGTAACATCCTTCTGACTTACGATTCTGGCGACCGACTGACAAGCGTAACATACCCCGACGGAAAGTCGCTGACGTATGCATATGATGCTGGCGGAAGACGCGTTCGAATGACGGATCACCAAGGTCATGTTACCAAGTATTTGTACGATGCGCAGGGACAGTTGGCGGGCTTAACCGATGAAAACGACGCACCGAGTGTCGCATACTTGTACAACAGCATTGGCCAGCTTCAAAAATCGCAGAATGGAGCCGCTGGAGTTGGCCCTTACACCACTTATGAATATGACGCAGCCGGAAAGATTCTGCACTTAATCAACTTCGCGGGCAACGGCACGATCAACAGTCGGTTCGACTATAGCTACACAGTCTTAGGACAGGTGTCGACTCTCGTTACGATCGATGGCACGTGGACCTACAGCTATGACACTGTCGGTCAACTAGTTCATGCCGTATTCGATTCGACGAATGTCACCATTCCCGACCAAGATTTGGCGTACATCTACAACGCTGCCGGCAACCGTGCTCAGACGATCATCAATGGTGTAACGAGTACGTATGTCAGCAATAGCGTCAATGAATACACCAGCGTCACGTCGCCTGATGGTACAACGACGTATACCTACGACTTAGCTGGCAACATGTTGACAAAGACTGACGCCAGCGGCACCACAACCTACACCTATGACTCGCTCAATCGCTTGACGAGTGTGACCTCACCCAGTGAGAGTTTTGTTTATGAATACGACGCGCTAGGGCACTTGGCCGCCTCAACGCATAACGGGTTGCAAACTACTAACTTGATTGACCCGAAGGGACTTGGCAACCTAGTTGGACAATACACCAGTAGTGGAGTTGTTTTAGCTCGCTACGTGAGGGGCTTGGGATTAGTGAGCCAGATAAACGGAAACGGCACGCAGTACTATCAGTTTGGAGCCACGGGCAATACTGCTGCCCTGACAGAATCTGAGGGACGGGTGCTTAAAAGCTATGAATATTCACCGTTTGGTGAGTTGCTACAAACAACCGGCGCGGCGGTCAATCCCTTTACATTCGCCGGCCAGTTTGGCGTAACGGACGATGGCAACGGATTACTCAATATGCGGGCTCGAAATTACGACGCTCGCATTGGCCAGTTCACTGCGAACGATCCATTGGGCTTAAACGCAGGGGACTCGAACATTCGTCGATACGTATCAAACTCGCCGGTCAATATAGTTGACGCATCAGGCTTCTATCCATTCACTGGGCCGTCACCTTATATACTGACCAACCCAGTAACGGAAGGTGCCGTTTACGACGCGGCCATTTACGAAGCGGAGTATCTAGCTGCCCAAGCGGCAGCCAACACGGCCACTTTGGTTCCCTTAGTGGTAGCAGCCGCAGCAACAGGAGGTGTTATTGGAACCGCCATCAACAATTCCTTGTCCCAATCAGAACGCGACATAATTGGCGAGGCAATTTATAACACTGTAACAGGTCAAAACCTTGATTTAAGCGAAGAAGGGTATCAATACAAGACACAACAATCGTTTCAAGATCGTAGACTTGCTGATATCAGGAGGCGTCGCGACCAGTCAGATAGTGAGCCTTATAATCCGTATCTCGATCTCTTCCCGTTTCAAAGTAACCTTGATCCACCCGATCCACCGGGCGGCGGCGATATAGGCGGCGGCGGCAAGAGCAAAACTGTCAATTCCAACGATCCCAACGAGCTGCTGGGACCGGCTGGTTTTGGTGCGCCGAACTTTGTCGCGGCCGATGCTACATTGCCCTACGAAATTCACTTTGAGAACGACCCGGCAGCCACCGCTCCAGCTCAGCGGGTATCGATCTCGAACGTTTTGAGTACCAATCTCGATCCGGCTACGTTCCGACTCACTTCTATCGGCTTCGGTGACCACGAGATCACTGTTCCCGCCGGTCAGCCTCAACACTTCGAGACCACCACGTCGATGACGTACAATGGTCAAACGTTTGATGTGCAGGTTGTCGCAGGTATAGACATCGCCACTCGCACCGTTTTTGCTATTTTCCAGTCGATCGATCCCGACACCGAACTACCTCCGGATGTACTCACCGGGTTTCTGCCCCCAGAAGACGGCACCGGCCGCGGCCAAGGACACGTTAACTACCTTATCAAAGCCAAAGCCGGCCTTGCCTCAGGAACGGCCATGCGCAATGTGGCTCTGATAACCTTTGATGCGAACGACCCAATCGCTACCAATCAGGTCGATCCGCACGATGCGAGCAAGGGAACAGATCCCATGAAAGAAGCTTTGGCGACGCTGGATGCCGGTTCGCCCACCAGCCACATTACTGCACTTCCAGCCAATAGCCCAGGCACATTCAACATCAACTGGACCATGAACGATGACGCCGGCGGCTCTGGAGTCGCTAATGTGGCAATCTACGTGAAAGACGATAACGGACCGTACACGCTTTGGCAGACGTTCATTAGTCAGACATCGGCTGCCTACACAGGTACCAACAGCCACACCTACGCCTTCTATAGCATCGCTACCGACAACGTAGGACATAT
>JAXMBP010000056.1:0-38792 GCA_046349795.1 Pirellulales bacterium
TACATGGCTTCGACCATGCAGCAAGGCGCGAGCTTTACCGCCCAATACTAAGAACTGCACTGCACGTGGACCAGCTCCCCAACCAACCTGCTGTTGGACAAACTGAGGCGTACCTTCTGTTCCAACGCGGGTCTGTCGAACGATAGCCAAGGCATAGCGAATCACATGATCTGCGATGGGCACGCTTCGTACTAAATCCTGTAATTCCAAAATCTCTTGGCCACTCAATACTGGTGCGATCGGTTCACCCGCCTTAGAAGTCGTACGTCGAACCACTTCTAATTCTTCGTTGAAGGAAGGGTAGTCGACCAAGACCTTAAACATGAAGCGGTCCTGTTGAGCTTCCGGAAGAGGATAGGTTCCTTCCTGCTCAATCGGGTTTTGAGTTGCCAAGACAAAGAATGGATTGCCAAGTTCATGCCGAATGCGTCCAACGGTTACTTGGCGCTCCTGCATTGCCTCCAGCAGAGCGGCCTGCGTCTTCGGTGGCGTTCGGTTGATTTCGTCGGCCAAAATCACGTTGGCGAATAACGGACCTTCCATGAATCGTCGTTGAAGCCCTCCACCGGGCTGTTCTTCAATAACCTCAGTACCGGTGATGTCGGCGGGCATCAAGTCGGGAGTGAATTGAATTCGGCTAAAGGAGAGCGATAGGGTCTTGGCCAAACTGCTAATTAACAGCGTCTTTGCCAAGCCTGGTACACCTTCCAGCAGGCAGTGTCCTCGACTAAAGATGGCGATAAGAAGTTGATCAATAACTTCAGTTTGACCAACGATCACCTTTCCCAACTGCTCGACGATATTTTTGCGAGCTGTTTGAATCTTTGCGATTGAATTGGAGTCAACAGCTCCATCTCCATTTTCCCGAGACATTCGCGTTCCTATCCATGAATTTTAGTAAGAGGAATTGCCCTAATAGTCTGAAGGGTTTGCGCAAGAATTACTAGCCCCCACAAGCCGGGAATTGACTCTCGTAGCTACGCTGTCGTGGCTACGCTCTCGCGGCTACGCTTGCCAGAGCGTGGTTGTTTTGATCGAACGTAGCCACGTTCGCCGGAACGTGTTTTTTTGCCGAATATGGAGATCAAGCGTGTCAAACGTAGACTAACCTCCTTCTGGCGAAGGTAGCTACGGGGAAAAGCTGAAAAACTACTTTAACAGGCGGAGCAGGGCTGCGCGAAGCTCGCGAACCTTTAGAGGCATGGCCAGCATCATTCGATTCGGTCCGCCTTTGGCGTTACGAATAATGAATTGCTGCTTGCGGTCAACTAATAGAATGGCTGGAATGTCAGCCGTGTGCTTGTCGGTGGCAAATTGATTGAAAGCATCTAGCGCGCTTGCACCAAGTTCCGGCGCACTGAATAGTACGCAGTGAGCCGGTGGTTCGTCGTCGGGATTGAATCGCGCCAAAGCTCGTACCGGATCGCTGAACACCAACACTCGATAACCGCGTTTCTTGAGCTTCTCGCGAATCAAATCTTGGAACTCAGCTTTGCTCTCGACTAACATCACGGTCTTGTTCGCGCCTTCGATCGAAGCATCGGTTACCGTTTCACCATCTGCGGCAGTAGATGCAACCGAAATGTTATGAGTATCACCACTTTCGAGACGTTGAATAACCAGTCTAGTTTCCTGAACAATTTCAGCGGGATTCTGATAACGTTTGTTCGGGTCAAACTCCATCGCCTTATGGACAATAGTTGCAACGTTATGCGGCACTGTTGGATCGATCTTAGTGATCGGAGGTACTTCTCGGAATCGAGAAACATTCAAACGAGCTAAACGGTCACGAGTTTCGGTGAGCGGTGAGTTTCCAGTAATGATGTGATACAGCATCGCGCCCCAGAAATACAAATCGCTTCGAGGGTCATCTTTGCGAACACCCGTACCGCGTTCTAGAGCTGCGTAGTCAATGGCTCGTGCGCTTGGACAATCCGCTAACGCCTCTTCGTTGCTCGTATCAGCCAGCGCCGCCAAACCAAAGTCCACCAACTTCGCTTCGGTGATGCCTTCGCCGCAGTACAGCAGTACCGCCTCCGGTGATCGCGGTGGGTTAACTCTTTGAGTCGCCGTATGCCAATCCGTTACGACATCGTTCATTATGAGCTTCAGCGAAGTCAGCGGGTCGATCTTTCGACGAATCTGGAAATCAGTTCTCGCAGAGTTTGACCTTCGACAAACTCCATCACCATAAAAGGGTTTCGCGGATCGCTCTCGACTTCGTGAATAGCCACAATGTTGGGATGGCGAAGTTGAATACCCACACGAGCTTCACGGAAGAACTGATCGATTTGAGTCTGTTCGTTGCGGTGTCGCTTTCGCAGTACTTTTACTGCGGCGACACGACCGGTTTCGCGATGAACTGACCGATATACTCGGGCAAACGTTCCAGCACCAATCAAATAAAGGATTTTATTGGCCGTAAAAATAACCGGTTCGCTCGCCCTTTAGAACTCGGTCCACTTGTAAGTTTGTCAGCAACTCGGCGAAGCAAGGCAGCCACAACATCTTCAACAGTTGCGTCGCTTAGGCCTACTTCCGACCAGACCTTGTCCATTTCATGCTGCTCAACCAATCCGAGCTCGACGACTCGTTGAGCGAATTGATGGGGAGTAAAATCCATGGTTGGTAGGTCGAGGAGTGTGAGTCAAGAATGATGAGTAAATTCGTACGCCAAGGGCGTAAGGGCAGAGTCCTGGCAGTTGAGGTTTTGTGCGCGGCGATTTCTTAACAAAATGCTTACACAAGGCTTAGTCAGAATCGTAAGCCAGTTTGAGCAAAACGCAAACGATTACTAGCTTTTATGGCAGTTCTGTGTAAGCAGTTGACGATACAAAAAAAGAGCCGCAGTGGATTTTCGTCCAACTGCGGCTCGTTTCGTTTGGTTCGGCTTCGAGAGTGGCCGCAGGAGTTTCGATTGCTGAGTTTGGCGGTGGCGACGCTGAACTCAGTGGCCTCCAGAAGTTTCAGAATTAGTCGTTTGCACCAAGGTCGTTCAGTTTTTGTAGGAATCTCACATCGCGTCTGCGGCGAGTTGCTTCCAAGTCAAATACCAGGTACTTCATGTCCAATCGAAGTTGTCCAAGTGCTTCCTGAACCAAGGTCAAAATTCGTCGACGTCGTACGCTACTTTCTGTCACGCGGCGAAGAGCTGGCAACAATCGAACTCTGCTGCTCTACTGGCAGTTGCTCGGATGGCTTGAGTCAACTCAAGAAGATCAGCCGGAATACCATCATTCTTTTCGTCGGTTGTGCTCGTGAACTTCTGCTGAACTCATGGTTGCTCCGGGATTTGATTTTTGTTGCTCGCCACCAGCGTCGTTAGCGGCGATTGGCTAATGCGTGTTCTTAAAGCAGCACGAGTGCCAATTTCTGCATGAAAGCCATACTATTCCGTAAGTGCCCTATTTTCAAGGACTTAGGAAAATCGCAATTTTCGGCAACTCTTTCCTGCGTTGTACAATCGCAACGCGCATTGATCTGGAAAAATGCTGTAAGTTCTTGTAAAAGCTGGACTTGCGCGGAAAGCGACATGGTTTAACGCTTTGTTGCTTTTTTTCATCAATCCACCAAATCGAGGCCGGTTGTTCGACTTGGGAAAGCTGGACATTGGACGCCGATGGATTGGCAGGAGCGCGGAAAGGACTTTAAGGCTCCGTTCGATGCGAAGGGATCTAGGAAAACTGACTATCGTGGCTTGGGTACTGGCGATTTTGCTCGTCGGCACCGCTCGGGCTCAACGTCTGGACTCATTCGAAGGCGGCCTTCCTCGCTGGCGTCTAGTCGAGAGTGATTGCGGTGCTCAATTGGTAGGCCACGAAATCAGCACGATCAATCCGCATAGTGGTCGAACGGCGGAACTGTTCGAGCTGAACTGTGGGAATGGCCAAATTGCGTTGATGGCCTATCCGATCGAACCCTGTGCGGTCCTGAATGAATTTCAGCCATCGATCTGGGTGCGTTGTGCCAGCGCACAAGTTCGTCTTGGTGTACGAATTGTTTTCCCAAACGCAATTCATCCGATTCAACACAATCGACTAACTACGATCCTTTGGGGCGACTCTTTTATTGAAACCGGACAGTGGCAACGATTAAAAGTTCAACAACTCGGCGATCGATTGCAACACGAGATGGCCGCCATTCGAAATCAGTTCGATAAGCAACTCAATCTCGATCAACCCTATATCGACACGCTGGTCATCAACGCCTACGTCGGCCCTGGTCAAACGCGTGTTCAAGTCGATGACCTGGATTTCGGCTCGATAGTGCCGTTAGCCTCAATTGGTGTTCCGCTGGCCTCTGATTGGCGCGAGAAGTGGGTGTGGCGCGATGATAACTACGTTCAGTTCAATACGCTGAATCAGATCCCCATCTGGGTCGACAATCGCGGCGAGCAACCGGCGTGGCTTAGATCGTTGGGATTCAACGGCATGTTCATGCCTCGCGTTCCATCTCCGGCTCAACTCGATCAAGTGTTTGAAGCTGGTATGGCAATCATCAGTCCTCCGCCAGAACATCTAGTTCAATTCGATGAGAAGAAACTAGTGGCTGTCAAAGGCTGGCTGATCGGTACTGCACTGAATCGTGATCAAGCCGACCTAGCCAGACATCAAGCTCGCTACGCCGAACAATTGCCGCAAGCCATGAAGCGCCCGTTGGTCGGAGAAGCCTTGGAGCAGTTTTGGCTGTTCGGGCGAATCGCTAATGAGATTATTGTTCCGGCACCAGATCCAATCGCAGCCGGCGAAACGGCTCAAAAGCGAGCTTGGCTAAGTAAGAATCTTGAAACTGCTAAGCATCGTGGAGAAGGATGGTCTTCAGTCTACGTGGGTGCAAATCCTGCGTTGGCCGATCAGTATCGAACGGCTTTGGAGGTGCTGCAAGGCTCAACGGAGGAATCTCCACCGGCAAATCCAATCGGTCTGCGCAACGAAGTGATCGGTGCAGTCATGGCTGGAGCCAAAGGTATCGTTTATCGCACACAATCGCCGTTGTTGGATCCAATCACCAGTCAGACCAGCGGTGCATCGAGTCTTAGCGATGATCGAGTTACACAGGCCGCGATTCGATGGACCAACAGCGACCTTAAGCTGTGGAGTCCTTGGATTCTCTTCGGTCAACAGGTCACTCCGCCGGAACTTAATCGAAACGACTTTGCCACTGCAAGTTGGCGAGTCCGCGACTCAGACCTGATCATTGTGCAAAACGTAAATCCCAACGCTCAACTTTGCATGCCTGGAACTCGCAATGCGCCGATTACTTTTTCGCTAAGCGTTCGACAGGACCCGCACGAGGTCATTCGATTAACCGAGGGTCGCATGGAATTGATGCCTGTGAACCGAAATAGCGGCACTCAAACTTGGCAAGTGAACAATCCCAATCACGTTGAAGTGTTTGTCATTACTGGCAACACTCAGGTCAAAACTTTCTTGCGACAACGTCTAAATCGCCAGTTGATGGAAAACGCTTCGGATCAGTTGGAGATTGCCAATTACTGCGTTGAGTTAGCTTCGGAGTTGATTGAAGCAAGATTCCGTATCAATCGGCCATTGACGACAACGGAGAGTCAAAATCTTCGTTCGCTGCAGCGACAACAATTGATGGGCGTTGAACGCAATTTGGAGCGTGGTTGGCAAGCCTTGCAAGCCGGACAGAATGAAATCGCAAGTTCTATTGCGTTGCAGATGATCGATCAAACTCACGCGATCATGTTTGAATCGTTCGTGGTCGCGGTTAGAAACTTGCAAACACCTCAAGCCAGTCCAATGGTCTTGTTGCCCGGAACACTCAAGTATCATTGGATCTTGGCCAATGCCTGTGAACGAAGCTCTTGGAGAGATCTCCCTTTGCCGGGAAGTCAGTTTGAAAACCTGAATCAAATGCTGCAAGCCGGTTGGACTCAGCAACGACGTCTCGAAGATCAAGTGGACTTGCGAGTCGAACTTGTGCCACCAGCCGCTAAGCTCGGGCCAAGTTTGCGCATGGCGGCCTATCCAAAATCTTCGAGCAATTCTGGCCGCGGATTCGAGCCCATTCCTGGTGGCTACGAAGGTGCTTCGCTGCGAGTGCGGAGCGCGGGAGCAGTGGTACGAAAAGGACAATTGGTTCGCGTTTCGGCGGTGGCTCATATTCGAGCCTGTGGCAGCGATCCAGCTTCGGGGTTGTTGGTATACGACAATCAAGCCTGGACGAGTTTGGGTCAGTTGATCCACGGAAAGCCCGGTGATCGAGTGCCGATAGAGCTTTATCGATTTGTTAATCAAGACGGCGAGTTTCAATTGCTGGCCGAGTGCCGCGGAATCTGCGATATTCAGCTTGAATCGATCGTCGCCAGTGTGATTGAACCAGCCACCGATCGATCCAGCTTTCAAACAGTGCCGCGTGCACGAACATCGCCTCGTGTTAACGACTCTGCAACCATGACTCCAACGGAGAACTCAGCCGAAGTGGAATCAGCTCGATCAAGCCTGCCTATCAGTCTCACTCCAAAAGGCGAAGACATGCCGAGAAATGGTCCTGTGAATAATCTTCAGAGCAACGACTTGCCTAAGTCAGAAGGTCCGCTCAACAGCGTTCCTTCGAAGACTGGGGCTCCTGAGATGAATCCCGGGAATAATGGTCCCGAACTGCTTCCGCTACCGACCGCTGAAGGCAATACTGCTCGTGGACAGAGCACTTCCACCAAACCATCGCCGCGTTAGCAGCGTTGGAACCCCTTCGATTCTACATGACTTTGCCCATTTAGCGTCTCGCCGACATGACTACTCGCCAAAAGATTGATTCGAGCTTACATGCTCAAGCCATTTGGCAAGCAGGTGTAGAAGCGGTAACGCCTCGTTCGCTCATGCAATTCAAGATCCAGCGAGATGGAGATTGGTTGATCTTTGATGATGCTGTTGAGGTTGACTTATCGAAGCTGCGTCGACTGATCATCGTTGGAGCTGGCAAGGCTTCTGCCGCGATGGCGGTCGAGTTCCTGAATCAGCATTGTCAACCGAGTGGTACACGCATGCCCGCCATCGAAACCTGGATCAATTGCCCTGAGGGAAACTTTGTTAGCTCTTATGATGGTCCTGTAAAGTTGTGTGCGGCGCGACCTTCAGGCAGCAATTCTCCCACTCAACTGGCTATCGATGGAACCAACAAGATTATCGATCTGGTCGCGTCGGCCACGGAGGATGATTTAGTGATATGCATGATCTCCGGTGGTGGTTCGGCTTTGTTGGTTTCGCCAAGACCTGGAATTTCGTTGAGCGATAAACAAGCTGTTGCTAAACATGTGGCTGCCGCTGGCGGAAATATCGTTCAGTTGAACACAGTTCGAAGTTGTTTGAGTCGCGTGAAATCGGGCGGACTGCTGCGACATTGCCGAACTGGTCGAATGATAAGTTTAATTATCTCAGATGTGCTCGGTGATCCGCTAAATGTAATAGCATCTGGCCCAACCGTCTTGGATCAGAAGATCGAATTCCGAGATGCGATCGATGCACTGGAACAACTTCGATTGACCGGCCAGCCCGAACTTCAAAATGTGTTGAAGTGGCTTCGTAGCCAACCAACAACAGATCTTGTGACAGAATCAAAAGCTGTATGCTCCAACTTGATTCTAGGAAATCTGGCAGATGCGGTGGATGCGGCAGGAGTTAAGGCTGTCGAACTTGGTTATCGCTATCACATGCAGGTGGCTAGGCAACCAGAAGGCGATGTGCATCAAGTCGCTCTACAGGCTCACGATCAACTAGTTCGGATCGCTCAACAGCCCGAAATCGATTGCTGGATCTCGGGTGGTGAACCGACAGTTCGCTTACCAGGAGAGAATTGCGGCAAAGGTGGTCGCAATCAACAGTTAGTTTTGGACGTACTGGATCAGATGCTTGCAAACGGATGGCCAAAGAACTACTCGGGATGTGAGATGACTTTCCTGAGCGGCGGGACGGACGGCGAGGATGGTCCAACTGATGCAGCCGGAGCATGGCTGGATAACGAGCTACTGCAACGCGTTAGCCAAAAGGGGCCGAAGCCTAGCGATTATCTAGCCCGAGCGGATGCGTACAACTTCTTTGATAAGACTGGGGGTCTACTGAGGACCGGCCCAACTGGTACCAACGTTTGTGATCTTCGAGTGGGTATCGTTGTTCGCAGTCCGTCTTGACTTTGCGAGCTAATTCTGCGATAGCCTCATTAACTCAACTAGAGTTCAAAATTGATGAGGAGCAGATGATGAAACGCATGCATCTAGTCGTATTTGTATTGCTATTCGTTTTTGTTGCGAATCGAGCCGCCGCACAGGATAAGTCGAAGCCTGCCATGTGGAAGTGGACGAGCAGTTCTAGTTCGGACTCAAAAGAGAGCACCATGTTCAATGGTCCTCAAATCAACTGGCCGCAAATGCCTACCTTTCAAGGCGTGAAGAATTCTACCAGTCGGGCGTTCACGAGCGTCAAGCAAACTACCGGGCGAGCCTGGAATAGCACGGTCAGCTTTCTAAATCCGTGGGACGAAGAATCTAAGTCAAAGTCCAAGTCAAGCAATTCCGGTGGTTCTTGGTTCTTCCAGAAAAAGGAAGAGACCAAGACCTACGGCTCGGTGAATGAATTTCTCCGTCAAGAGCGCCCCAAGTGGTAACCTGCCCGATGCGATGAGGTGATACCAAGAAGATATGCTTCGAATATCGATGGGCTTGCGATAAATTTTGTAACCAACCACGGATAGCAATGCCGGACCACGGATAGAGAGCGCCCATCCGACGTTCACTAGCACCCAAACTTCCAGACGGTTTCGCGATTGCCCAGCTTGAAATATTCGAAAATATACTCGTGGCCTTCCTTGTGCATGTGCCTCCAAATCTCTTCGGAGCGACAAGTTGGGACCACGATTTTGCCAGCGGATCGAATGGCAGAATGACGATTGTCGACGGTTTGGGTAATATCGAGTTCCGCTACCAGTGAGTTCGTTCTATCGAACGTACTTACCACAGTGTCATCTTGTTTCAACTGTCTTACTTCGATGACTCGGGCTGCAAAAACGATTCTCTGAATGATACATTCGTCTGATTCGTTGAGAGGCAAACCAACATCTTGCTGGTCAAATGAAGACTGTAACCGTTTGAGTCGTTGGCTGATATCGAGAGGATCGAAAGCTACAAATTGCGTATCGACTGTGATTCTGGATGTACCTAGTTCCTGAATCTCGGACTCGACAAACTTGGCGTCGCTAGTATTCGATACGGAGTCCAGACTCAGATTGTTTTGCAACCGTTGTTGCCGGTGCTCGGTGCAGCCTGCAATCAGGATCAAAAACGCGAAGATTGAAAATCTCATTGAGTTTTTCCACGGGAGAAGATCCGCTTGCTAACCAAAAATCGTTTGGGGTTCTCTTGGTAATCGGGCGACTCCTGCTTTTACGAACCTCGGCAACTATCAGTTCATTCTCTCGAACTAGTTATCGTGCCAATCAACTGATGTTGACGCGAGGTGACTACGGCAAATGAGTTGGATGAAGTAAACTCTCTAGCTTCAGGGCTTCGCAGCAACCCCCGAAATATACAAGATTCGAGAGGACAAGCGTAATGCTTTCGAAGAAGGCAACCGGTGGCTGGTTTACGAGTTTTTTGTTGTTTGTGCGCCGATCCCACTTGTACTTGGGTCTATTGCTTTGTCCCTGGGCATTGCTGTACGGCATGACTGCTTATCTCTTTAACCATCCTTCTCACTTTTCGGACAGCAACCTGCGCGCCTTTTCGTCGGACGTTCTTGAGCAAGCGGGCTTCAACGGTGTGAAGTCGCCAGATGAACTTGCCAGCCGAGTTATTGATGGGCTAAACGAGCGATTCCCGGATTCTAAATTGACTCTGAATCATCAGCATCCCGTTCGGTTTGTTGGCGATTACTTTTTTGCTTCAGCTCGAACAGACACCAAGCTCGTTCAGATGCTGATCTTTCGCAATGGAAGCGGCGGGTCGGTGCGAGAACAGATTGAGCAAATGAAGGACGACAAGCCGGCCGCACCGTTTGCAATTTCGGGGAAAAGCAAGCCAACCTCGACTACCGATTCTCAAGCGAACATAGACGCCTTGTCGCAGCCGCTGAAACTGGATGCTGGAATTGACAAGGTCGTCGAAAAAGCACTGCCTGAAATTGCTAGACAGATTGGCTATTCAGAGATTGCCACAACTTTGAAACTTACCAGCGTGCCAGCTTTGGAGTTTGTTGCCAATTCGCACGAAACTGATTGGAAAGTGCGATATGACTCGCTCAATGGCACCGTATCGGCGAGTCTCATGGATGCTTCGGCTGCGAGCCATGAGTTCGGATGGAGACGGTACTTGTTACGAATGCACACGACGCACGGCTATCCAGGAGAAGTTAGCCCTCGATTTTATTGGGCCATCGTCGTCGACACTATGGCGGCGGTGATGATCTTTTGGGGGCTATCTGGGATCGTGATGTGGTGGCAACTCAAGCGATTACGATTCTGGGGCGGAGTGGCAATTGCAAGTAGCCTTGCTTTGGCAACTTGGTTGTTCGCAAGTATGGCGATCGTTGCTACCTAGCTTGGGCTCTCTAGCAGATTCGCTCAGGGAGTTCATTTGAGCCCAACACTCGGTAGAAGATGAGCCCAACGCGCTAGCGCGTGGTTTTGAACCACAGGACGACATGCTGGTTATTGATTCGCCTAGAATGCAAAGTGATTGACCACGAGCAATTGTTTCTGAGAAGACTCGCTGAGAAATTAAAAACCCTCGGCTAGCGCCGTAGGCTCATGAGCCCAACGCGCTAGTTTGCGCCTGCGGTTCAAATTCATTCGCACCAAACTTCGACCGACTGCGGCTAGCGCCCTAGCGCCTGCGGTTCAAATTTATGCGCGCCTGCGGTTCACTTGAGTAATGGCAAACCGTGGCCGGTCCAGCTACGGTGTGACTACTTGGGGATTCCGTCTTTGCTTGGCTGCTCCAACGATCGGACGTAGTTGATCAAGCTCCAGATGTCGGCTGGTTGCAAAACCTCTGGGGCTGCTGGCATCGGAGTTCCATCAATACCTTCGGAAATGCGCAAGTACAGCTTGTGTGGATCTCCACCACCGCGATAAATGCCTTTGCGGAAATCTCGCGGCACGACCTTGCGAGGCGGCAATGCACCCATGGCTTGAAGGGGTATCAACGCTTCTTCATCAGTTGGTGATATGCCTCGATTGGCCGTCCAGTCTTTGGTCCAGTCGTCGTAGTCTTGAGTTTGACCATCGCCGTATCCCTTAGGGCCGTGGCACTTGAAGCACGTGGCTGTATCTCCGGTGAACAACTGCTTGCCGCGCTCGATCGAAGCCTTTAGAGGAGAATCTTGTGGGCTGTTGGCTGCAGCGATCAGTTCCTCGACAGTAGCGTTGATCGGAATGTCTCCAGCGTCGCCAGCCTTCTTTACCTTCGACTCGGCAGCGATCCAGCTATCGAAAACACCCATCACGATCTCCTTCAAGGCGGCTTCCTGCTCCTTGAAGTCTTCGGATCCAGGCTTGTAGAGGTGCTTATTGGATTCGAATTCAGTCTCTTCGGAAGCGATGATAAGATTTCGTTCCACTTCACCGCGAACCGATAGGAAAATCACATAGTCGACCAGCGCTCGGACATCGTCGTCGGATAGTTCTTTGACCACTTGCATTGCCGTGCCAGCGATGCCGTTTCGAATGGTGGCGTAAAGATCGTCCTTCGTTGGTTTCGCGCCCCGTGGAGTGCTCTTGTATTTGAACTTGCCCATCCGGAAGTCCCGAGGATACACGTCCGCTTGCAGAGCATTGAGGCCACGACCGTTGCCCGTATCGCCGTGGCATGAAACGCAGTTCTTGCGATACAAGCCACTACCCTTGCTGACCTCTCCAGATGCAACTCTCAGCTTGTCGGCATCTATTAACTTCTTTTGGTCGCCCTCTAAGAACTCAGGTAGCGTCGGCTTTAGTGGCGTGCCAAACAGTATATTGACTGCTGCTTGTGTTTCGGCAAGAGCCGTTTCAACAGGATAGATTTCGCCAACTTTTGCTTTGGTTGCTTGTACCAAAACTCGGTTTGGCTCAAATTCGATTTTCTTAGCTGGTCGCTCGCATCCGGTTACAAGCAGGCAAGCAGGAAGTGCACAGGCGATAAGGATTCTTAACCGTTTCATTCGATCATCTCTAACTTCTAACGGGTTCATTTCGATCTTGAACGAATTTCTTTTCTTCATCGATCAGAATGCGAACAGGAGGGCTCTCCAAGTCGTCATACTGACCCTGACGTATGCAATAAATACAGGCGACTAAAGCTGATCCACCCAACAACAAGGCTACGGGCAACGCGATGAATAACACGCTCATTATGGCTGCCTCGTTGTTTCAGTGGTTGAGCTTGAAAAGCTTGGAATGGAAAACGTTAGCCCAAGCACCGTGACAGAGCTTAATGGCATCAGTATTGCCGCCAACAGTGGACTGATGTAACCGGTAAGCGCCAGAGCAATGGCAACACAATTGTACGATAGCGAAGCAGCAAAGTTGGTGTAGATCACTCGTGTCGTTGTGCGACTGCCCCGCAGTAGTTTGCCAATACTGCTTAATTGGTTGCTGGCTAAGTAAACCGGAGCAGCATGCAAGCTAACCTCTGCACCACCTCGAACAGCAATACCAACATCGGCAGCCGCTAATGCTGCTGCGTCATTCGCTCCATCACCAATCATGACAACGGTGGGGAACTGTTGTCGAGCCTCTTTCACAAACTGCAACTTCTGTTCTGGCGTAACAGCACCGTGGCAAAAATCTACATCGACACCAACCGCCTGGCCAACTCGTTGAGCGATCTCCGGCAAATCGCCTGATATTAATCCGACTTTCCAGCCCAGCGATTTTGCCTCTTGGATCAATCCAACAGCTTGAACTCGCACAGGATCAGTCAGGCCAAGTAGCGTCGTAATCTGACGATCAACAGCGATGAAAATTGGCGGGCTACCCGATCGCACGAGTTTATCAGCGATCTCATGAATCTCG
This sequence comes from Pirellulales bacterium, assembly GCA_046349795.1. GTDB lineage: Bacteria > Planctomycetota > Planctomycetia > Pirellulales > Pirellulaceae > Aureliella. The sequence continues at coordinate 13,006 of JAXMBP010000056.1, forward strand.
CTGCCCAGTTCAATTGATTGACTGGCCAAAAGCGCTGCATTGCCGATGGTCACGTCACAACCGTCTACTCTGCCGCAAACACCACCGCTGACAACTTCGACATCCTGAGCCGTAGGGCGGTAAGTGGAAAACGGATCCAGCGTATGAGCGACTTGGACAATGGCTTGAGCTATCGGGTGTTGACATTGCGATTCTACTGCAGCAGCTAAATTCAATCCGTGAAGTGAACCCCAGGCTAGGCTAGCTGTTTGGCGACCTTCCGTTAGGGTACCCGTTTTGTCGATCCACAGCATGCCGGGCTTCGCTAAATGTTGCAGTGCTGCTCCGTCGCGAATTAGGATTTGAGATCGAGCCGCTCGACCGATGCCTACAGCGATGGCCAGAGGTGTCGCCATAGCTAGAGCACATGGGCAGGCCACAATTAGCAACGCCGTGCTAAAGTTGATAGCCAGGTGTAGCGATTTGGGCAGCCAGACTGCAAAAGTGATTGCAGCCACAATGACGATGGCTACCACAAAAATTCCACCGACTCGATCAGCCAACTGCACGATCGGAGTTTTTTCCGTTGCGGCAGTTTCGACCGACTGCATGATTTGACCAATGCGACTGTCGCGTCCCGTAGCTTTGACTTGCACGATCAGTGGTGAACCGATGTTGATCGTTCCAGCTTCGATCGTGTCGCCAGCACCGACTGCGACTGGGATGCTTTCGCCGGTGAGCAATGAACGGTTAAGCTTGGAACTACCCGAGACAACAATACCGTCGGCCGGCACGCACTCTCCGGCCCCCACATGAATCTTGTCGTTTTGATTCAGGCGATCGACCAAAATTGTAGAAGTTGTTCCGTCGTCGGCCACGATATTTGCATGTCGAGGAGTGATCCTTAGCATCAGTTCGACGGACTTTGCCGCTTGATGTTGTTGACGGAATTGAATCCATCGACCAATCAAAAGCAGAAAGACCAAACTGGATAGTCCATCAAAGTAAACGTCGCCAGAACCTCGAATTGCATTCCAGGTCCCAACCACTGCCCCCACGAATAAAGCTAAGCCTATCGGCAGATCCATGTGTGGAGTTTTGGTCCTCACTGAAGCAATCGCTCCACGCAAAAAGACTCGACCAGGCCCGAACACAGCGGCAGAGCCAAGTGCCATTCCGATCAGTTCGAAAAAGTACTTATGCTCCATCGCAATGTTGTTTAACTGTCCTGCATATAACGCCACAGCGATCCACATTGCGTTAGCGGCCAAGAAAGCCGCAATTGCAATCTGAATCAGCATGCGTCGGTTCTCTTGACGCAGGTGAGTTTCTCGAGTGCGATCCAAAGGCAACAACTGATAGCCCAACGAATCCAAAAACTTGGCAATGCCACTTAGCTTCGTAGTTTCTGGATTGTAGATCACTTTTAGCGTATGGTCGCTCAACTTCACGCGAGCCGCTTGGAGACCTGGTTGGCGCTTTAAGGCGTTTTCAATCAACCACGTGCAAGCCGCGCAGTGGATGCCGTGAACACCCAGTTCCGCACAGGCAAAGCCATCACTGTTTACTTGCGGAGTGGACTGGCCCAGAAATTCTGGAGTGTCATACTGCTGATAGTTCGATTGCGTGCCCGCGGACAGTGCGGCTCCCGAAACCGTCATCTGATCTCGTAGGGCATAGAACTCGCTCAAGCCCCAACCTTGTATCAGCGCATAAGCGCCTTGGCAGCCTGAGCAACAGAACACTGGCTTGCTAGGATCGGTGTTTGAAGCTACAGGTGTTGGCAATCCACAGTGGATGCAGGGCTTTGAAATGATACTTGGTGTACCAGAGCCGAATTGTTCGCTTGTTGCGATTGATGTCGCTGCTAAATCCGGAGAAATCGCCGTTAGATTTTGAGAAACCGCACGACCGGACTCAGGCAAGGTGTTGGTGTTATCGGAAGTCGCAACGCTCATTGTTGCACCTCGCCAGAAACTTCATGAGTTTCAACCTCGTGAGCGCCACCGTCAACAGTACCTGTACTTAGAAGCTGGTTGGCATCCTGGGAAGTCGTTCCAGTCAATTCTGCCATCACGTTGGCTTCATGAGCCTTTAAACAATTTGGGCAGCAAGGCAATGGTGTATCCACTAACTGCTTCATGCCCTCTTGCAATGTCTTAGCATCAATTGACGCCACTTCACCGTGTTGCAACTGCTCAAGCAGAACGCTCGAAACCTTCAATTCATGACTCAGGTTAGCAAAGCCTCTTCCAGTAGCCGTGTACGCTCCGGCAGCGACCAACAGCAGTGAAGCTACCCAGGGGACAACTCGGCCCATTCGAACACCGAGCAGCCGTGTACCAGCCACCAATCCAACAAGAAGTGGAACAGAACCTGTCCAGAAGGCAATCATGACCAAGCCGCCCGTCCAAACAGAACCCGTCCCTGCCGCCAGTAATGCGAACAGGTACAACCAACCACATGGCAACAGTGCTGTCAGCAGTCCAACGCTCAAACCTCGAAACGGCAACGGTAGCTTAAATAGAATTGGACGAAGACGCAGCAACTGCGCCGTCATCCAGTTTGGTTTGGGAGCTTCATACACTGTCGGATGGCTTGGCGATGAAGTCGCTGTCGTTGTAGGACGATTGTGCAGGTACTTCTTCAAGCGAGGCAAAACTAGTCTGCTTAGCGAGACTAATCCGAACACGATCATCAATCCGCCAACAATCCTACCCGCCAACAATTGAACCCCGACCACGCTTCCGCCCAGGTCGACTAACTGACCAAGGCCGCCAGCGATCAATCCGGCAATTGCGTAAGTTAAACCACGACCGAAATGGTACAGCATCGACGAAAGCCAGATACCCGAAGATCGATGCTCGCGTTCAGCTCCTGCAGCCCAAATCGCCAGCGGTCCACACATGCCTACGCAGTGAAGACTTCCTAGCAAGCTTGCAGTAGCTACAGCGCTGAGCAGAATCCACATGGTTACGTTCCGCCATCAGAATGGCTGGGTTGGCCACGATCAATTTGAGTCGAAACGACCTTGTCGTGAACTTGCATCGTAAAGCGAGTCTCAGCTATTCCATGATCACCTTCGACGCTGATATCAACCTCCCACAGCCCGCTCTTGGTCAATCGGCAAGGTGCTACATACTCGCCCTCGTGACCCTCGTCGAACGTTAACTTGACGACGTCCGTTCCTTTCGCGTGATGATAAATCGACGCTGAAACTCGTTGCTTTCCTACCGGTACTCCATTCTTCGTCAGCTTCAGCATGACGTGTCGCTGATCCACTTGAGTATCAACTGGTTCAACAATCAATTCGATCTGAAACTGCATGTGTACAAATTGATCCAGATTGCGATGTTTGACATCCCACTCAAGACCAGCCTGATAATAGTTAGGGATGACCGCTACCGTCGGGTCGCCAACTGCCAGATAGACCGTGACAACTCCGCCAATCAATTGCATCGAAAGCAAGCTAACAATCGCGCCTACCCAAAATCGCTTTGCGCGACGTTCGGCTAGTTTTTGCTGGTCGGATAAGGCTATGGACATATTTTTACTTGGCTCTAATGAATTGCTTGCGAATCACGTGCTTTTAGAATTAACCTTTCGGGCCAATCAGCGTGAAGGAAACTTCCCGTGAGTTGCCCTTACCATCTTCGATCTTAAGTTTCGCTGGCATCGTACCTTTGCCTGTCAACAAGCCTGTTGGGAACAGTACATTGATCGCGGCCGAAGCATGTTGGTGTGGCTGAACGGAGAGTTGTTCATCCTCGACGATATCAACCGTTGCCGAATCCGGGTAGACCACGGAAATGTTGTAGTGTTGAGGAATTTCCATACGATTGGTGATTTTTAGGTTGAACCGATTCATGACTCGACTTGGTGGAACGGCAGTGAATGGTGTGCCTTTACCTCGAGTCACGTTGGCCGAGAACCCAGACGTGTTGTACAAAGCAAAAAGGAATCCTGAGAACACCGTGACCAGCAGCATCGGATAGATGATGGTTCTAGCTCGCAGGATACGCTTTGGCTTCTTTTCCAACTCAGCTTGAGAGCTGTATCGGATCAGCCCGGTTGGAAGGCCAATTTTCGTCATCACGGAATCGCAAGCATCAATGCACTGAGTGCAGTTGATGCACTCCATCTGCAAACCATTGCGAATATCGATCCCTGTTGGACAAACAACGGTACACTGATGGCAGTCCACGCAATGTCCTTTGCTGTCGCCCTCTAGTCGCTTACCTTTTTCTCGTGGCTCACCTCGATTGTAATCATAGGCCACAATCATCGATTGCTTATCCAGCATCACCGATTGGAATCGTCCGTAGGGGCAAGCGATCAAGCAGGTTTGTTCACGAAAATAGTAGAAGTCGAATGTCATCAACACCGTTGTGACTGCCATCACCAAGAAGGCTACCGGGTGCGAAAACGGAGTGCTGTGCAGTATCCAATCTTCCAGTGTTTCTGGACCCACGAAATAGGCTAAGAAGGTGTGAGCCAAGAACATACTCAGCCCTAGGTAGACCAGAAATCGCAGAGCCTTCAACGGGAACGACAATGGCTGCTTGGCTTTGCCGCCTTTGCCCGCAGTTCCTTCGAATAGTCGATCGATGGGGCGGAACAAAAACTCCATGTAAACGGTTTGAGGGCAAGCCCAACCGCACCAAGCTCGACCAGTAACGGCCGTGATGAAAACGATCGATATAAACACCGACAGAATGAGTAGTGCCAACAGCAAAGTATCTGTTGGGTAAAACGTTGATCCGAAGAAAGTAAACTCTCTTAAGATCAAGTCGATTCGAAAGAAAGGGCGTCCGCTGATCTTTAGGTGAGGAACCAGGACAAAGACGCACATTAAACAGTAGGCCAAAATCCTTCGTCGATGCCACCAAGCGCCTTTTGCCAATTTTGGAAACAGCCAACGTCGCGACCCATCTCGCTCGAGAGTACTTAGTACATGTTCAGGAGCTGGTAGAAGAGCTTCGTTCTTGGCTGCTGGAACTACGATGGGCAGCTCGGGAACATTCGTCGAATCGGATTGTTGACCAGACATGGTCATTTTGTCTTCTCACTCTCTTTTTGCTCTACAGCGGGCGGTGCTGGCCAGGGGGCGATCTGTTGCCCATCAGCAGCTTTGCCTTCAATGTTCTTTCCTCGCAATGTCATGATGTAGCTGGAAACTAGAACAACTTCGTTCTTGCTCAAGCGATTGCCCCAAGCCGGCATGGCTCCATTACCAGCGCCCTTGACGATGATGGTGTAAATATCTTCTGGCTTGCGAATGTACTTGAAGAATTCGTCTGTCAGGTTTGGTCCAACGTTGCCTTCACCCTTACGACCATGGCATGAGATGCAGTTGGTACGGAAAATTCCTTCACCGATGCTAACTTTGGGATCATTGGCATACTTCACCAAAGTTGCTTCGTCGCCCTCAAGTTTAATGTCGCCCATCGACATTTTGGCAACGGCCGCACTCTCCATGTTGTATTCTGCCTCCAGCGTGCGATCCGGCGCACCGGTGTGATACCACATGATGTATCCAATGCTGAAGATAAAGGTGCCAATGAACAAATATGTCCACCAGCCTGGAAGTGGATTGTCGTATTCTTGAATGCCATCGTAGGCGTGATCGGTTAGTGAGTTAGTTTCCATCGCGTGGGTCTTTCACTTCGTCGCTCAGTGGAATGGATGCAAAACGCTCGGAAGCCGATCGGCTTAGTCGAAACGTGCCATACAAAATCATGCCGAATGTAGCGGTAAACAAGATCAAAGCCGCTTGCGCTAAATTCGAGTAGTCGAGTGAACTTACTAGATCTTTAACCATGGTTGAAAACCGTTGATGGAGCCTACTTTGAATCGGAGTCTTGATTAGTCGAATAGTTACGAGAGTTGTCTAATTCTTGACGACAGAATCGCCAGATTCTGTGGCGGGAACATCTGCAGTGGCTGCGGGAGTCTCTGCATTAGCCGGAGTTTCTGGAGCCGCCGGTTGGGTGCTCTTCGCCGGCGCCGGAGTTCGACTTATGTCCGTCCCCATTCGTTGCAGATAGGCAATTAAGGCAATGGCCTGCTTGTCATACACATTGGCTTCGCCGCCCTGAGCGACCATTTCAGAATTGATCTTCATGGCTTGTTTTTTTGCATGGACGGTTGGGTCCGCCAAAATATCCTCTGGATAGTCAGCGCCAAGCAAATGAGCTGTCTTCACAATCTGGTAAAGGTTGTTGTAATTCAGATCCTGCTCCAGAAGATGCGGGTAGGCTGGCATTATAGAGCCCTCTGAAATCTGGTCGGGACGATCCAAATGCTTCCAGTGCCAGTCATGACTTTGACGAGCCCCTTCGCGAGCTAGGTCAGGACCGATACGGCGGCTGCCCCACTGGAACGGATGGTCGTAAACGAACTCACCTGGCTTGCTGTAATCACCGTAGCGTTTGGTTTCAGCCACCATTGGACGAATCTGTTGCGAGTGACAGTTGTAGCATCCTTCAGAGATATAGATCTCGCGGCCAGCCAATTCCAGTGGTGTATAAGGAGCTACTGTTGCAATGGTCGGAATATTACTTCGGATCAAGAATGTTGGTATCACCTCGAATAATGTTGCCGCTACCACCGCGATGGTAACCATCACCGTAAACTTGCCTGGCAGTCGCTCCCACGTTCTGTGCCAAGCCAACTTGGCCCACGCATTCAAACTGATACCAAATCCCAAGACCGGTGCGCCTTCCAAGTCGCTTTTTGGTGCTGGCGGATCGATGTATTCAGCCGACAAACGAGGAGCCGAATGCACTGGCACTTCGTACTTGGCTGGCCGTGACATCCACGTTAGCAAGGCGTTGTAAGCGAGTAGCAGTGTTCCGAACACATACAAAGCTCCCGCACCGACTCGAATCCACCACAGGTAGACGATCTTCTGAGTCGTCTCAACGAACTCGTACATCAACTGCCCTGTTTCTGGATTGATGGATCGCCACATTAGACCTTGCATCAAACCAGCAGCGTAGATTGGAATGATGTACAGCAGAATACTGATCGTACCAATCCAGAAATGCAGCTCCATCAGCTTTTGGCTGTGAAGTTTCGTTTGGAAAATTCTCGGCAACAACCAGTAGATCATGCCAAAGGCCATAAAGCCGTTCCAACCCAGCGCTCCAGAGTGAACGTGAGCAATTGTCCAGTCCGTGTAGTGGCTGAGTGCATTGACGCTCTTGACTGATAATAGGGGACCTTCGAAAGTTGACATGCCATAAAAAGTGATACCCACCACGTAAAACTTTAGAATTGGATCAGCGGCAACTTTGTGCCAAGCTCCACGCAGGGTCAACAAACCATTGATCATTCCACCCCAACTTGGCATCCAAAGCATTACACTGAACAACATGCCCAACGTGCTGGCCCATTCAGGCAGAGCCGTAAAGTGCAAGTGGTGAGGTCCAGCCCAAATGTAAATGAAAACCAATGACCAGAAGTGAATGATACTCAGCTTATAACTAAATACTGGTCGTTCAGCAGCTTTGGGCAGGAAGTAGTACATCAAACCCAGGAACGGTGTTGTCAAGAAGAAGGCCACCGCGTTGTGCCCATACCACCATTGCATGAACGCATCTTGAACACCCGCATAGACGGAGTAGCTATCGGTCCAACCCCAAGGCAACACTAAGTTGTTGAAGACGTGTAGAAGAGCAACGGTGACAATCGTGGCAATGTAGAACCAGAGAGCGACGTACATGTGCCGCTCGCGACGATTGAGGAGCGTCATCAAGAAGTTGCCACCAAAGATAAACAACCACACCACTGCGATTGCAAGATCGATGGGCCACTCCAGTTCAGCATACTCTTTACTCTGAGTGATACCTAACGGTAACGTCACTGCGGCCGAGACGATGATTAACTGCCAGCCCCAGAAGTGAAGACGACTCAACATGTCGCTCCACATGCGCGCTTTGCACAATCGCTGAGTGCTGTAGTAGACAGCCGCGAAAACTGCATTACCTGCGAAGGCAAAAATTGCCGCGTTGGTGTGCAGGGGTCTGAGTCGACCAAAGCTGACCCACTGAACTCCGTCTAGCAGGTACGGCTGTACCAGCAAGATCGCTACAATCAGTCCAGCCAGCGTTCCTACAACGCCCCAGAGAATTGTGGCTGTGACGAACATTCTTACGATGGAATCGTCGTAGGAAAAAGTTTCGATTACGTCCGAGGCGCCTTGAGCGCTAGATTTGTTGGCTGCCATAGAATTAGATTCGTTCAATAGCGGACTAGAGGTTGGCTTTCAAGGAAGGTGATCATATTTGCATTCGACAAGTTGTGATTAACACTAAATCTTGCCTGCAAATCAATTGCCATGATTAAAGACTATTGCCTGTTGTCGTGCATCGACAATGGGAAATATCAAGTCAAACCATGATAGCGTCAACTCGCCACACATCGTGAGATCAATTTCCAAATCGGAGGTTGTGAAAAGGCCTATTTTCCGAACTCTCCATTGCGAAAATCTTTAGAAGTTTGAATTCCAAGTTTGGCTTTAATCGATTGGTACCGTCAACAAAAACTTACACTGAATCTTTTGAGTTTGAGCTGATAACGGGGCTGAATAATCGGCAAAATCAGCACTAAACTCAGCGAATTCGCTTCATCCGCAGACTCGTCAAGGCTCAGAATCGTCAACCATCATCAGTGAATCCCATATTACGGCGAGAGTTTCTCGACTTTTTCAAAGCTAATGACTTTATGGCGCAACTGCGCCAACTCAACAAATTGAGCCACCCTTGCAACGTCAAGCTTCGCAGAACAATAGCTATTGGGATTCCACCAACATGATCACAGCCTCAGCAGCCGCCACACTCAATTATCAAGCCAATGTTGCAGCAGCAGAAGACAATGGAAGTCGTTGGTTAGTCCAGTTGCATCCACTTGAGTTGGACCGTGGACCGATTGAAATCAATCAAGCCTCGACCAAGTTAGGTAGAAGCTCAGATTGCGACATTCAGATCGAAGAAGATTCTGTCTCTCGCTTTCATGCAGAAATTCAAAAGACTCCCGATGGATTTATGGTTCTGGATCGCAACAGTACTAACGGTGTGCTGGTGAATGATCAGCGAGTCTCATCGTTGCTGTTGAAGTCAGGTGATCGCTTGCAGTTGGGCGCGAGGATCTATCGATTCTTAGCGAACTCTGATTTCGAAGCTCAATATCACGAAACCGTCTACAGCATGATGACACGTGATGGGCTGACTGGAGTTCATAACAAACGCTACTTGCTCGAATGTTTGCAACGCGAAGTAGCTCGTTGCAAACGTTATCAGCGGCCAATCTCTGTGCTAATCATGGATGTCGACCACTTCAAGAAGATCAACGACACGTTGGGGCACTTGATCGGTGATGAAGTGCTTAAGGAACTAGCTAGACGGTTGCAGGCCGAACTGCGTGAAGACGAAATCCTAGCACGATTTGGTGGCGAAGAGTTTGCGGTGGTCATGGTGGAAGTCGACCCAGAGCGGGCTCAACAGATCGGCGAACGTTGCAGGCTGGCGATCTGCTCTTCGCCGTTCCAACTGACCAGTGGGCCGCTTGATGTTTCAGTTTCTGTCGGCGTTGCAGCACCAGCCATCGAAACATTGCAGTCGATCGATCACCTGATGTCCGAAGCGGATACTCGTCTGTACGAAGCCAAACGGGCGGGCCGCAATCGCGTGGTCGGGCCGCAGCTACCTTCGCAATCGTAGCTACCTTCGCCCGCAGCTACCTTCTCCAGAAGGTGGACACCAACCTTCGCCACAAGGTGGTCTCGCGCAAGTTAGACTCACTCCACACCGAAACCCCAAAACTGTAAACGCGAACATTCGAAAGCTGATTGATGAGCAATCAACCAACTGTACAAGCTGGGCTTAATAACTATCCGGCTAACATTCCGAACTACGATGCATATACGGTTCCGGCCGGAAAATTCGCGTTGAACAATGCTACGGTCAATGCGATGCAGAATGCAGGATCAACAGTTCGCGTTGGCTCTGCAATCGTTCCCCAAAAGTCCTGCAACTGATCCTGCTAGCTCAGCTTCAATTCCGCGAGCCTCGTTGGCATCAGATGTACCAACTCAAGCTCGCGCCGGCTGGGAAGGCCGATCCTTGGGTGAGTATCAAATCGGCAAGCTGCTGGGAGCAGGCGGCAATGGCTTAGTTCATCTTGCCGTGCATCGTTGGCTGGAACGAACTGTCGCTATCAAATTCCTGAACGATATCCAGGCCGGCGACGCTCAAGCAGTTGATCGCTTTCGCCGCGAAGCTCAGGTGGCAGCGAATCTGATCCATCCAGGAATCGTTCGAGCAACCGATGGCGGTACGATTGGAAATCAAGTGTTCTTGGTAACCGATTATGTCGATGGCTTGGACCTCAGCTCCGTCGTTCAACACTTTCAGCGGTCCTGTCCAGACTCAATTGCATTGCCGGTCGCAGAAGCCTGTCAAATCGGCATTCAAGCGGCGGAAGCACTTCAGTTCATCAGTTCCAAAGGCATCGTTCACCGCGACATCAAGCCATCGAACATCATGCTCGATCATTCTGGAGAGATTCGAATCTTAGACTTGGGACTCGCAAGAACTCAGCAGCACGGCCACACGATGACAGCCACTGGTCAAGTGATGGGCACCATTGACTACATGGCTCCGGAACAAGCTTCAGATCCGCGTCGCGTTAGTCACCTGGCTGACATCTACAGCTTGGGATGTACGCTGTATTTCTTGCTCGTCGGTCGACCACCGTTGGACACAAGCAGTCAAGAAACGTTGGCAGCGAAGTTGATGGCCACGCTTGACCGCGAGCCAACGGCGATTAACGTTTTCCGAAAAGATGTGCCAGCCAAGCTAGAGAATTTGATCTTAAGGATGATGGAAAAAGATCCGGCAAATCGACCTCAATCATTCGCTCAGATTAGCAAAGAACTGCAAGCCTTTGGTGCGACCGCCAGTCTTGCAGGTCTACTTACCGGCTCACCCGCTCAGCTTCAACAAAACACGATGAAAAAGTCTGACAGCATCGTGGACCAGTTGGCCGACTATATCGAGAGAGCTGGGATGTATGCGATGCTGATGATGGGCGTCTTCTTTGGTTTCGTCGAAGCCGATCCAATCGTGCGTCCAGGGCAACGAAAGCGATATCGTTTTAGCACGCGCTGGCTAAAACCATTTGGCATTATCGCGTTCCTGATCTTCTTGGTTTGGGCCACTGGCATCAGATTCGAGCCCGCTCCGGACATTCATTAGCATTTGCGGATCAGCTAACGGCTCAATACTAGCTTGTGACGACCCGATGATACGGATGCCGATACGAAAAGCTCGTTAGGCTGAATCGCTAAAGGCTTATTTGAAGTTTGAGCATCCTGCAGGTCCGAGCCTTCCAGCTTCCATTGGCCGTCGTTAAATTGCCGAATCAACACGATTGAGTCCTGCTCAATCGTAAACTCTATTTGAAGAGCTTGATTGTTCAGCCAAATGAATGAAACTTGAGAAGTTTCAATTGGCTTCTTATCGCCTGTAAATAGTTGAACCAACGCTCGTGGCTTAGCAATAGACTTCCAATATAGTTTGCGTTGCGAGTTTTGAGCCAACCTTGCAGTGACACCTAGATCGGCCAATACAGCGTCCAACTTGGGTTGCTCCATTTGTAGTGTATCGTTTTGCTGAAGCCAGCCACGAATCGCTATGATCGCATTCGGCTCAATTGAACCAACTGCGTGTAATGCTGCAACAGATCGAGTATGACAAAGCTTCGACAGTAGAAACGTGCGTTGGAGCTGAAGAGTTTTTTCCAGGGTCGACGGTTTGCGTCGACTTGAAACGCGTTGAGATCAGCTTCAGCCGTATTGGCCCATACTAGATCGACGGCTCGATCGAAGGCAACGGTACTCTCGCTCGGACCTGTAGGCTCACTGACTGCGTCTCGATTGGTTCTAGCGATAACGAAGCAGTACCGCACAGCCAGCTTGAAGGCAAAGAAGCTAAGTCAAACAAAGTAATCCACACAAACACCCAGCCAATTCGCCCAGCTTGATTGTGCGTTCTTGTAACACTCTCTGAGTTGCTCACAGTCTCTTGTTCGATCTTCTTGGGCCGACCGCAAGATGCTTACACGCCCAAATCGCAATCGCACAAACGATCAATGTCTGCACGAGACCCCTCAGTATTGCCAAGAAGCTCGAATGCAAATCGGCTTGCCCTGCTAGCCGATCGTAAGAACTATCTAGCCAAGCTCCAACTCGACCGCGAACTTCGGTCATTGAGTAGCCCACGATAACAACAATCAGCACAACCAAACTGATGGCTGCAATTAGACCGACCCTGTAACTGAAGCTCTTCAGCCCAACTTCGGGGACTATGGAGCCCTGGTTGTTGCTTGCACGATGGCGCTGCACCGATGGCGATCTCAGATTCAATAAACGATCCGCGTTCACTCCAGCCAAAAGTGCCACGAAGCTAGTGAACCAGACAATCCATTTTGCCGGGTAACGAAAACTGTCGTATCCTGGCAAGAACTGAACTAACAAACCGTACAAACTCAATTGATTGTCACATGGTAGCCAACTCGCCAATTGCGTTCCACTGCTTGAGCCAACCAAGTTGCGCAGGAGCCAACCGAGGGAATAATTGCCCATGGTCAATAGCAGGCTTAAGCCGCAAAACAATAGGAGCCAGGTTTGTAGATTCGAGCGACATCGAAACAATCCCCAGCTAGTCAAGATGAATGGAATCAAGCCAACGTACATCGATGGAATCCACATTCGCGACTCACTGGGAATCGCTTGAACCCAACGCGAATTCTCGGGCTGAAAATGCCCGTTGATAGTCGGCCAAACTAAGGTCGAAAAATTCCATGGCGATAGGCTGAAGTCAAATGTGTTTCGCGATTGAACTTCAGGTGATTCAGCCAAGATTTGTTGAATTCTTGGGTGAAAGGAATCGATCGCTTGAACTGCCGAGTTGCTGCGACTACTTATTCGAAACCACTGAGACGATTGATAGGTTTGAATTCCGGCAAGCGCTATGGCCAGCAAAGTGCAAATATGAACTGTTCGCAGCGTTCTCGAGCTGTTTGGCGTCGACTGGTTTACTCTTAACTCGTTGCTGAATCGCCTTCGGCAAAATCCGACCACCGTTGCAGCAACTGCAACTAGCGCCAAGTTCACTGCCCCATGAGGATCACCACAAACTGTCATCATCGATCCACAGGCAACCATCGTGTAGATCGCTTGCGGCATCAAACCTTGTCGAGTGAAGTTCATCAGCGAGACTATGGCTGATAGGCTCCAAGCTACCCACGTTGCGCTGCAAAGGTAGATCAGGTTATTGACCTGAAACAAAACTGGACAGCTCAAGGAAAACGCAATAGCACTCAACCAAGCTGCCGTCGCCGAGAGATCTAAAGCTCGAGCAGCTCGAAGCATCCCCCAAACGCTCAGCAGCAGGTGCAGCAAAACAAAAAGTCCCAGTTTCTGTGGAAGACTCAGCACTGGCAGCAGAAATAGAACTCTGGCTGGATAATAGATCTGCCAAGTCGGTTGAGCTGATACGCTTGAACCCAAGCCTTCGTTTGGATTCCAGTTTGGAAAGTAATCGCCAGCCTGGTAGGCTTTGTCTAGCCAGACGAGTTGTGGCCAATAGAAATGAAATCCATCGCGGAAGGCAGGTATTTGGTCCTTCAGCAACAGACCTCGCAGGCTCCACAAGATTGCGCCAACCACTAGTAGCCAGCACAGGTATGAGCTTGGCTGATGGTGTTGATGTTGGCTAGCCATAGGGAGTGTGCCGTTTCCAAAGTCGAAAAAAGCGGGCGGAATCCAATAAACATATCGCCGTAACTGCGACACTCCGGCCAACTTGATCGAAATAGGCGATGCCGTAACTGCGCGGGCTTGTTACGGCCTACCTGCTCCAACAAACTGGGTAGTCCGCTTGAGTAGAACCAGATTTTAGGCTTAACTACTTCGATCAGGTATTGCGAATCGCCCGTCTGAGTCGCGACAATCCAAACTTCAATTCACAGCAAGAGAAAAAATGGCTCTTAGAAACAACATTCATCAATCCATTGTTGCCTGGTGTTATCAAGTCTGTGGTGATCAGTGGGACATGGACCGAGTATGTCAGGTTGCAAAGGAGTTGGGCTGTGATGCGCTTGAGATTGTGCCGCCGATCGAATGGCCCATTCTGAAAAAGCATGGCCTTAAGTGTGTGCTTACACCCAATGGAATGCCTGGAGCCCCGTTTGTGCGAGGCTTCAATAACTTGGAGTATCACGACGAACTAGTGGCCTGCATGTCCGAAGCCATTCAGCAGACTGCGGACGCTGGATTTCCCAACATTATTGCCTTCACCGGCTACAAATGGCGTGATGCCGAGGATCCAACTAGTGGAGAAATCTCCCGAGATGAGTGTATTAAGAACTGTGTTACGGGCTTGAAGCGTTTGGCTGGGCTGGCTGAGTCACTCGGAGTTACCATCTGCTTGGAGCACCTAAACACTCGGGATGATACCCATCCAATGAAAGGCCATCCGGGATATCAGGGCGATGACCTGGATCTGGTCGCTGAAATCGTTCGAAAAGTAGCCTCGCCACGCGTAAAATTGCTGTTTGATGTCTATCACGTGCAAATCATGCATGGTGATGTGATCAGGCGAATGGAACAGTGCATAGACATCATTGGTCACGTCCATGTTGCCGGAAATCCTGGCCGGAACGAGCTGGACGAGAATCAGGAGATCAACTATCCCCCGATCATGCGCCGATTACATAAACTTGGTTACCAGGGTTATGTTGGACAGGAATTCATTCCTACACGTGACGCATACGAAGGGCTAAAACAGGCAATCACCTGGTGCGACATCTAGCTGGAGCGAACCAGCTAGTGCAAAAAACAGTCCAATTCCGCTGGTCAGACGCTGCATTTGACGCAACAATTGAATAATTAGCCCGTCGAACTCGAAAAAATCACCAACCCATGAATCAACCCAGCTCCAATTCGACGCCCTTTGATAAGCCTTTTTCAATCGAATTTGCTTCCCGCGTGCATCGACTGCCACCCTATCTGTTTGGCAGAATCAACAACACGCTTTACCAAAAGCGACGAGCGGGCAATGACGTCATCGATTTGGGAATGGGTAATCCCTCCGATCCGCCTCAACGGATCATTATGGAAAAGATGGTCGAGGCGACCTATGACGAGCGCAATCACGGCTACAGCAAGTCCAACGGCTTGCTGAATCTGCGTCGCGAGCTGTGCAGCAAGTACTTTCGAAAGTACGGCGTGCGTCTGGACCCAGAGACCGAAGCTTTGGTGTGCTTGGGCAGCAAAGAGGGCTTTAGCCATATGTGCTTGGCACTAATGGGCCCCGGCGATACGGCTATGATTCCAGCTCCCTACTTTCCGGTGCACATGTACGGAGTGGTGTTAGCAGCCGGCAATGTGGTGGCTTTGGAAGTTGCCGACAGTGATAAGTTTCTGTCGAACATCGCTTACACCTGCCAGCACTTTTATCCAAAGCCCAAGCTGCTGATCATTAACTACCCGCACAATCCTTCAACCGTCACTGTCGAGCAGGATTTCTTTACAGAAGTTGTAAAGCTGTCGAAGCGTTACGGCTTCATGGTGATTAGCGACTTTGCGTACTCCGATGTAGCCTTCGATGGGTATGTACCGCCTAGCTTCTTAGCCTCGCCAGGAGCTATCGACGTTGGCGTTGAGTTCACGACGATGAGCAAGGGCTACAACATGGCGGGTTGGCGAGTTGGCTTCTGCGCTGGCAACTCGGAGATGATTCGCGGTTTAGCGACAATCAAAGGGTACTACGATTACGGAATGTTCCAAGCGATTCAGATCGCCGCCATCGTCGCTCTGCGTGATACAGAGGCTGCGGTGGAACGCCAATCGGAAATCTATCAAGGTCGCCGCGACACGTTGTTGGAAGGCCTGCGTCGCATCGGCTGGCAAGCGGATACCCCGCGAGCTGGAATGTTTGTGTATGCCAAGATTCCCGATAAGTGGATGAAGCGCATGAACACGCTCGATTTTGCCATGATGCTCTTGGAAGAGGGCGATGTAGCAGTAAGTCCAGGTACTGGTTTCGGACCAGCCGGCGAAGGCTACTTGCGAATGGCTCTAGTGGAAAACGAGAGTCGCCTGCGGCAAGCAGTTCGTCAAATTGCTCGCTGTTTGGACAAAGCCGAACTGCGTTATCAGCCCGAAGCCGCCAGTTCGGCTTCAACATAGAATGATTGCTGCACGCCCATGAGCACACGGAAGAGGAATTGTTGAGCCTGTTCCTGAGTTGGAGTTCCAGCAGGCGACTAAGACATTTGTCGCCATTAATCAAATTACAAAGGACAAGCAGAAGTACTTGCAACAGAGAAGGCTCGACGCGATCGTCAATGGCTCTCAACGCCAAATTGGCCGAGGGTGAGTTGAAAGGCAAGATCGAAGGCTGGATCGAGGGCGAGGTCAACCTAAATCGGACCTTGGAGGATCTTTTACGGCGAGTTCCCACGGATGAATCGCAACTAATGACCCGAAAGCTCGACGAACTACAAAAAATCGTCACCGACTTGCAGTCTCAGCTATGCATTCGGATCAGCTAGCAACTGATACCAGACCAACAAGCGACGCAGTGCACGCAGGCCAGTAGTCGTGGACGAGGTTACGAGTCCTGGCATCCACTGCGAAAACTTTTGGCCTCTTTACCTAAAGCTTCAGTAAGGGGCCGTCGTCTCGGAAATGGCCAAAAATTCGATGATTTTCGCCATCTTTTCATGGAGAGTCCTGGGAAAACCCGCTACCCTATTAGTGGCGGTATTTTAGACCCGGTTACCGTTTGAAGAATCAACATAAAGGATTGCTGATGAGTCAAAGTGCTACACAACCCGAGACTAGCATTCATGGTTCAGTAGGTGCGATCGAAATTCCAGTCACCCTCAAGAGCCAAATGTTGGCTTTTCGAAATCGAGTGTGGACGATCAAGCTAATTGAATCCTTGTTCATCGCTCTAATGATTGTCAGCCTAAGTATTCTGACAGTCTATATCTTGGATCGATTGTTGGACACACCACGAACGGCTCGAGGTTTCCTGTTTCTGTTCAGTGTGATTGCTTGGGTCATGCTACCTCAAGCTCTTTATCGATGGGTTTGGAAACATCGACGGCTAGAGCAACTCGCTCGACTGTTGAGAATTCGCGAACCGCAAGTTGGCGATCAATTGCTCAGCGCGATCGAACTAGCTGCTGACAGTACCGAACAGGGCCGATCTCCGACTCTTTGTATTGCTGCTATCCAGCAAGTTGCCGAAGTAGCCAAAAAACGGGACCTCAGCCAAGCGGCTCCCACAACTTGGTTGCGAGAGCTGTCCGTTGTCCTGATCCTGGCTGCAACAGTTATCGCTGGATTGTCGATCGCTTTTCCAACTGCGTTTAGCAATACGCTAGAGCGATTGGCATTCCCCTGGCGCGATGTGCCTCGATTTACTTTCGCTAATATCGAGTCGCTTCAATCAGAGCGCGTTGTGCCTCACGGCGAAACTAGTCCGCTTCGAGTTCAATTGAATTCAACAACTCAGTCTAAGCCGAAACTGGCTCACTTGAAAATTGGTCGCTTACCAGTGTTGTCGGCCCCCCTTCAGCCTGATGATAGTTACCAGTTCGAAGTGCCCGCCTTGATGGAAACATTAGATGCAAGTTTGCAAGTTGGCGATTACGCTCAGTCGATGCAATTCCAACCACACATGCGACCGCAATTGAGCGAAGTGATGGCGGAAGTCGAATTGCCAAGCTATCTTCAGCAGACTACGAAACAGCAGATCGATGTCCGAAGTGGAAAGTTAGTAGGGGTTGAAGGTAGCCGAGCACAGATTCGAGCGGTTGCGACTCGCGAGCTTGCCTCAGCCTCTCATAATGAAACTGCATTAGAGGTTTCTCAGTCGAACTTCAGAACCAATTCGATCGACGTCAACTCAGAATCTCAACCTGTGGATCTCAACTGGATAGACAAGCTCGGCCTTTCGCCGAGCGAGCGATTCCAGATCTCGGTCCAAGCTTCACCAGACGAGCCGCCTTCGATTATCGCGAGGGAACTGCCACGTCAAATGGTAGTGATGGAGAGCGAGCAAGTTAACTTTGAAGCTCTCGCCAGCGACGATTTTGGATTGAAACGCATTGGAATGAGCTGGCAAGGACTCGATTCGACGATCGTAGCTACGCCTGCCGTAGGCGAAAAGTTACTCGCCGCCGGTGGAGCTGAGTTGACTTCGATTCAATCTCAGGCAGCATTTTGCGCCAAGGATTTGGGGATTTCAGCCCAGCCAATTGAATTGAAGCTGTGGGCCGAGGACTACAATCCGGATCGTGAACGGGTACAAAGTTCGGCTCACATCATTTTCGTCTTGACCGCTGACCAACATGCAGTTTGGATTATGGATCAGTTGAGCAAGTGGCATAAAGCGGCCATCGATGTTCGTGACAAAGAGATGCAGTTGCACGAAGAGAATAAGCGGTTGCGCGAGATGTCGGAACAAGAGCTTTCCGATGACAAGATGCGCGATGCTTTACGTAAGCAAGCTGCACTAGAAGCTTCTAATGCTCGACGTCTTGCTGCGTTGTCACAAAACGGCGAGAAGCTGCTGAAGACCGCAACGCGAAATCCTGAAATTGGCGTCGGGCACTTGGAACGCTGGGCTGAAATGCTGCAGGTTTTGAACGACATTGGCAACACGCGTATGCCTTCAGTTTCCGATCTATTGGACGACGCTTCGAAAGAGAAGAAGCTGGCTCGACCGTCCGAAAACAGCAAAAAGGGCGGACCTCAGGCTGGCAAGGTTCGCGATACTGCTTCTGGAAAGCCAGGAGAAAAATCTGAACCGAATGACAAGCTTCCCCCCGCAAAGACAATGCCTTCGATCAATGATCGTGAATCGTCGTTGGCGGGTAATCCTGAATCGGAAAACGAAGAAGAGCAGGCCGCTCAGAAGAAAAAAGGAAACGGCAGCAAGTTGTCGTTACCCAAAACCACTGTCGCTGGTTCAGGTAAATCCAAGAAACCTGGTGAATCCCCCGAACAGCCTGAAGACGATTCCAGCATGGATCAGGCAATCGAAGAACAAGCGGATCTGTTGGCTGAATTCCAGAAGATTGCCGACGAAATGAACGAGGTGTTGGCTAATCTAGAAGGATCGACATTGGTTAAGCGATTGAAGGCTGCTTCTCGCGAGCAGGTGCAAGTGGCGGAGAAAATCACCTCACGGTTGAACTCGACCTTTGGTTCCGCTGGCAAAGCTACGTCGGAAGATAAAGAAGTGTTCAAGGGACTGACCAAGGTTGAAGAGACCAGTCGACAGACGGTGTCTTTCATCATGGATGATATTCAGGCCTACTTCGAACGCCGCAGGATGAACCAATTCAAACTGGTGCTGGACGATATGAAGGATCAGAAGGTACTGGATGCACTTACAGATCTTGGCGACGCTATTCCTAAGAAGCAAGGTGTTTCTATTGCTCAAGCAGAATACTGGGCAGACAATCTTGATCGATGGGCAGATGACTTGGTGGATCCCGCTTGCAGCGGTCAATGCCCTGGCTGCAAATCATCGGACGCATTGCCTCCCTCATTAATTCTGGAAGCTTTGAGAATTCTTGAAGCTGAGACCAACTTGCGCGAAGCGACTCGAATAGCCGAACAGGCCAAGCCAGCGCAGGATGCTAAAGAGCACGCCATCGAAGCCAATCGACTTGCAAACACCCAAGACGAACTGGACGAACGACTTGGCAACCTGATTCAAGCAATCATTGATCTCCCCAATGGCGATCAGCGATTTGCAAAAGACCTTTACTTGCTGAGTGAATCGGCCAAGGCGATGCACGATGCAACTGGACTACTCGCCAAGAACGACACTGGTTCAACAGCTATCGCGGCAGAAACTGAAGCCATCGAATGGCTACTTCGCAGCAAAAAGATTAATCCCAAGGGAGGCGGAGGTGGTGGTACTGATCCAGGCGGCGGGGGAACAGGTACTACGTCAGATTCTGCTTTGGCTCTAATTGGTACGGGATTGAATGCGAAGGAAAAACGCGAGGCTCGCGAAGTCGCTCAAGTGACTGGTGAAAAAGCTCGCGTGATGCCTGAAGAGTTTCGTCACGGGTTGGACCAGTACTTCAATCAACTGGAACAACCGAATGAGTAGATTTTCACTACAAAATATCTGGCAGTTCATCAGAGTTCAGACTCTGCTTGCACTTGCTGTTGGATTAGTTCATTCACGTTCAGTTTGGGCTCAGCAAGAGGTCATAGCCTTTGAGGGTCGGGCGATTGCAAATAACCCCGAAGCCCTGAAGACCGTGCGGCTTGAGATCTTGGAGAAGCACTTGAAGAGTCAGACCTCGTTTCTAAAGGCAGCGATCGAGTTGACGGCCGAGCAAAGCGAAGCGTTGAGCAAACTGGACAAAAAATGGCTCGACGAGATCTACCAACAAAATCCCAAAGCAGCCGTCAAGAAACAAGCAGGTGCCGGTGGAGGCTTTCTGCAGGCAATTGTCGGTGGTGCTCAGCCTATGCCGCAAATGCCGGGGCAAGATAACGATGCTTTGATCCGAACTCTCAAGTCTGAAATCGACAAAAAGATCAAGAGCTTGATTTCCGAAGAGCAAGTAAAGCAGTTGGAAGCCGAATCAAAATCAAAGGACGAATTTCGTGCCGAGGCGATGGCGGAACTAACGGTATCGCTTTTGGAACGCCAGATGTACCTGAAGCCTGAGCAGATTGAAAACTTGCAAAAGTCGCTAAACGGAAAGATCAATCGACAAGCTGGCTGGCATGTCTTTCTCAACAATCGTCAGTACCTGCCAACCATTCCTCAAAAGGCTTTGCAGGAAGTGCTGAACGAGAATCAATTGAAGCTAATTCGGCAGATGCATCAGAATGATTTTCTTGGCAATGAGATGAATATCATGCAAATGTTCGGTGGCCAAGCTGATGAAGTCGAAGTCATCGCCGAAGAAGCGGTCCAACGTTGATTGAGATTAATCTTATGTTTGTTCGGTTGCTGATCATTTCTTTTATTGCAGTAATTGTGTTGAGCAACTTTGCATCTGCTCAACGAAACGAATTGATGGACGCCTACGTTTACCAAGGTAAGGACGCTAGGTCGCTTCAGGGGGACCTGTTGAGTAAATCGCTGGTATTGGTGGATGCATGCGCCGAATCGCTTGCGTTAACAGATCAACAGAAGGATCGTCTGAAGTTGGCTTGCAAAGGGGATGTCGTCCGTTTGATGCAGGAACTCACCGAGGTTGAGGTTCACACACGCGGCATAAAGATGCAGGAGATACAGCGGAATCAAGAAGAAATGCAAAAATTGTGGCCGATCCTGATGCCGCCTCGGCAGCGTATTGACGAAGGACTTCACGGCAAAGGCTCTTTGTTTGAACGAGCCCTAGCTGGAATGTTGACGCCAGAACAACGGGAGCTATTTGAAAAACAAAATCAACAAAAAGCAGATCGCCTTACAATCGCTTTGGCGAAACTCACTTTAAGTGAATTCGAAAAGAGCGTACCGCTGACCAAGAAACAGCGAGATGCGATTGTGGATTTGGTCCAAAAATCACCGAAACCAAAGAAGATCAACGATGGAATGTCATACTATATTGGAATGATGATCCTGGCCAAACTGCCTGACGCCGATGTCAAGAAGATTCTGAGTGAAGATCAATTCAAGATCTTCAAGCGAACGTTCCAAAATGCACAAAACTTTGGTGGAATAGAATGGTAGTTCGCCCGCAACTTTCTGTCTGCATGGGATTGTTTCCAAAGGGCATTGTACTCTTGAGCCTGTTGTGGTTCATGCTCACGCTTAATGCAAAAGCCAGTGATCCAACTCACGTCCTAACGCTGGCAGACGGTAGTATCTGCTATGGAGCTCTACTGCCAAACAAAAGTGAAGGACAAGTTGTATTCCAAGTCGAAGGTTTAGTTCAACCGCTGCAGTTTCCTCAAGGGGCGATTCGCTCGCTAAGGAAGCTAACTGTTCAGAACGAGGATGGTCCGGCCAAGGCTCAAACGGGCTCAAACTGGCTGATTAGGTTAAGCAATCAACAAGCGATTGTCGGCGGGTTGGAATCGTTGGATCAAGACGGTTTAACCTTCGCATCTGCCTCAATTGGCAAAATTAGGATTTCACGCGAACAACTGATCAGAATCGAACAAGATTCCGCCGCTCGAGAACCAATCAAGACGGTTTTGCAAAAAGCTGAATGGAAAGATCCAAACGAGATGAATTCGTGGAAGGTCGATCCATCTCGTGCCTCGACCTCTGCTCAAGGCGCAAGGCTAATTAGCGATTTTGCTGTTCCTGGTCGCTGTGAGATTCGGATGAACCTTCGCTGGGGTAAGAAGCCAAATTTTGCGATCTGCTTTGGCGTCGATAAGAACTCTGTCGCACCCGATAAGGCCCAATGGGGCGTTGCTCAGGGAGTCAAAATCGCAACCACTGGTAGGAAGCAGGCGTTTGCCTCAATTGAAACCTGGGGGGATGAAATCCTCTTCGTTCGAGAGTCTAGTACTGAAGCTGCCCTAGAGCCATTGGGAAAGACAAACGGGGCGAGTTGCGAACTGACTATCTATCTGGATATCAAAGAGGGTCTTGCTGCAGCCAGATTGAACAACACTCCACTCAAGCGACTGAAGATCGACTCAAAGGTGGTGGCTGGAAAACTGCAAGCTATGCAGTTCCAGAATTTTTCGGGCGATTTGGCAATCGAAAACTTAGAAATTTTGAAATGGAATGGAAAGCTGCCGCTGGACTACTTTGGTCAACCTAGCTTTGTTCAAAAGAATAGCGGTGAGAAAATTGATGGCTTCGTGGATCGTTATGACTTTGAGGCCAAGTCGTTCGTTGTTAAGTCGAGCGAAGAAGAAAAAGTTGTTCCGATAGCTGATTTGATGTCCGGTGCTTTGAAGGCGGAATCCGAGCCCCAAGCGACAGGCGTCGAGGTATCATCGAATAACTCAGCCGCGAACGCGACTCTTACAGAGAATCCTCAGGTCCCCAAGGTAAGTCCCGCGGTTGTTACGCTGATTGACGGTAGCGTGCTTGTTGGAAACTTCTTACCTGCCGAGGACGGAGCTTTGCGATTGAGCTCTACGCTGGGACGCGAGGCGCTGAGAATCCCTTTGGCCGCGATTCAAGAGATTACTTCGCCTGATGGAGCGACAGTGCCATCCGACGAAGCGGATGTGATGATCGCAAAGTGTGGCTTGTCTGAGTTTAAGGGTCGACTTGTTCAACAGGGTACGGCTGAAAACAATAACGCCTCTTCGAACGACGTCTCCGCTTTGATTTGGCAGCAAACTTTATCGGTCAACTCGAGTGAATTGGATTACTCTGTTGCTGGCGAATTTGCCCCACTAAAACAAGCCGTTACAAAATCCACTACCAATTCAAGAACACCTGAAGCCAATCAGCCTAAGCTGGCCGAGCCCAACGCCATTTTTCAGATTTTTGGTTTGGGTGAGCCTATCGGTGACACAGGGCAGACCCCGAAAACAGCAAAAGACAAAAATGCGAGCGAGCAGTTAACTGGAAGCCTAATTCGATTTCGATCGGGTGATTCTACGCCAGCCAAGATATTGCAAATCAACGAAAAAGGAGTGCGTTTTGAATCAGATCGCACTACGACAACCTTTGCTCCAAACTCGACAATTGATCAAATTGTTCTTAGAGCTGCCAAGAGCAAGGCCTTACCTGACGATCAACGCAAACGACTGCTGACCATTCCACGAGCTCAGCAAAATGATCCTCCAACACACTTGTTAATCTCGACCGCTGGCGATTTCTTGCGTGGCCACCTTGTTGAAGTCAATAGTGAACGAGCTGCCATTGAGGTGCGTGGTGAAATGCTCGAGGTCCCAGTGGCTGAATTGTCCGAAGTGATTTGGCTGTTCGAACGCGACTGGAAAACACCCAGGGAAAAGGGTGAAGAGCATGCAGCTAAGCCAGACGCGGTGGAGCAAAAAAAACGTGAAGTCTACATCGTCTACGGTGGCAAACAGGGAATTGCTCTTGGGCCAACCAAGGTTGCAGATGGAGTTATTAGTGGAATCAGCGACCTACTGGGATCAAGTCAAGTTCCGCTTTCTGAGCTAACCATATTGTTTTGGGGGCCCAACACTGGTCAGAAAGCTCGCGAGCTGCGAAATCAATCCTATCGATTGACACTGGCTCAAATGCCGCGTGAAGCACCTGACGATGAAGAGGGCGGTTCAAGTCAATCGGCTTCGCATCCACTAGTTGGAAAGCCAGCGCCCAATTTCAAGCTCAAGAATCTTGCGGGTGAAACGGTACAACTTGAGAAGCTAAAAGGCAAAGTGATCGTTCTGGATTTTTGGGCAACGTGGTGCGGGCCATGTATGCAGACAATGCCGCTGCTGGACCAAATGATGACCGAGTTTGACTCGTCAAAAGTCCAGTTGTATGCAGTGAATATTCAAGAGGCCAAAAACCGAATCAACCTTGCTTTGTCACGATTGAAGATCGATCCCGAAGTCCTTTTGGATGAAGAAGGTGAGGTAGGCAATGCCTATCAAGCCAATGCGATTCCCCAAACCGTGATCATTGACGCGGAAGGAAATGTAGTAAAAGTGTTTGTCGGAGGCGGAGCAGGGGTAGTCAACCAGATCCGCAATGCCCTCGTCGATCATTTGGAAACCAGCAAGAACTAGCCTTCGCCGCTTAGAGCTGCGTCAAGATTTGATGCAGTCGATTGTTGAAACTTCCTTAGATCAGCCTCTTCAGGCTCGACGATCTGATTTCGTCCAGCGATAATATGGACCGCTCGAAATTTTGGTATTTTGGGTCGCTCTTTTTCGCTATCTTGCATCGAATCCGCTAGCAGGCGATTTCAGCACAGTTCTGATATTCAAGGATTTGCTCCTATGTTATTGCAAAGTTTGCTTCGGCGCACTTTCTCTATCGTTCTCACCTTCGGTATGGTCCTAACTCACTTGGCGGTTTGGAATCGACCAGTCGTTGGCCAGGAGCCTAAGGAAGACCCGCTACTAACTGTTGCCGAATCGTCGCAATTCAAAGCAACAGCCAATGGCGAAGAGGTGCTGATTTTCCTCAAGCAGTTGGCACAGCAGTGGGAAGGTAGCGAACTGCATACGATTGGAACGACTACCGAAGGTCGACCGATCCAAAGCCTAATCATCGATCCACCAGAAGCCAAAACAGAAGCAGATCGACCACTGACAGTTCTGATTCTAGGTGGAATCCATCCAGGTGAGTGCGATGGCAAGGAGGCCATGTTGGCCTTCATGCGAGATATGTCCCGCGACAAGCAAACGGATTGGAGAAACAAACTGCGATTGATTTTTGTTCCTAACTTCAACGCCGACGGAGACGCTCGTCGCGGCAAAGGGCATCGACCTGGACAAGCTGGACCGATTGAAGGCATGGGAATTAGAGAAAACGCTCTTGGATTGGATCTCAATCGTGACTTCATGAAGCTGGAGACTCCTGAGGCTCGGAGCTTGGTTGCTACGTACAATCGGTTCGATGTAGATGTCCTAATTGATCTTCACACAACAAACGGGTCACTGCATCGATACCCGCTCACCTATGACGTACCTCATAATCCAGCGGCTTCGCAATTGCACGATTCGTATCTTCGACGAGACCTATTGCCTACCGTTACCGAGCGATTGTCGAAGAAAGGATTTGAGACCTTCTACTATGGCAACTTTGATCGCAGCCATCGTCGTTGGGACTCGTACGGGCACGAACCCAGGT
>JAXMBP010000057.1:0-37995 GCA_046349795.1 Pirellulales bacterium
GGCCTAGCTGCGCACAGCGCCTGCGCGCTGCCGCTATTTGCTAGCACGGAAATTCACGTTAGTACACAGGGAAGTGATAATGCTGACGGTTCGCTTTCAGCACCTGTCCAAACTCTCAGCCGCGCGGCTGAACTTGCCCGGCAGGTACTTCCAGGGTCGTCAAATTCATCTGTTGAAGTTATTGTTCACGAGGGCGAGTATTTTCTCACCGAGACTCTCGCACTGGGAGAGCAAGATTCCGGTACGCCTGACGGTTGGTTGGTATTTCGAGCGGCTGATGGAGAGAAGGTTACATTGAGCGGCGCGAGTACGCTGGAACGAATTGGTTTGGCTGCCGAGTTCGAGGAATATCACAATCATCTATCTACTTCAGCCGCACAGGCTGTAGTTGTATTCCGAGTGCCAAACACTCACCAGGACGCTTGGTCAATTACAGCTCGGGGCGAGGAGCATTTTTCACAACCTTGCTCGATCGAGCTATTTGCGGATGGTTCATCTCTACCACGCGCTTCGTTCCCCGCTTCCGGCTGGAATGTAAACAGCGGAGAGACTGCCTTGGCCGAACAAATTAGCCACCACGCAGGTGAATTCGCCTGGTTGCACGGATTTCCGCATAACGACTATCAAGACGAATTCACATCGCTTCAAAGTGCTGAAGATCATAACTGGCGTGAGGGAGCTAGGTATCGTATTGAGAATCTGCTCTGTCAGCTCGATCAACCTGGTGAATGGTATATCGACTGCGAGAATGAAAAAATTCTCTGGTGGCCGAATGGCACAGACGATACTTCTCTGCGCGTATCCAATCTGGAAACGGTTGTATCTTTGTACGATGCATCCCACGTCAGATTTGACGGCTTTGTAATTGAAGGCGTTCGTGTTCAGGGAATCGAAATTGCCGGTGGTAATTCCTGTGAGATCGTAAACTGCGAAGTTCGACAGGCCGGAAACGTTGGCATCAATGTCTTTCATGGCGGATATCACACAATATCTAATTGTAGAATTCACTCTGTCGGTGGATCTGGCATACGCATCGAAGGTGGCAATCGAGATGGTCAAGTGCCTTCGGATCATTTGTGCCACAAGAATGAGCTGTTCAACTGCTCGACCAAGTCGCTCGCGCGTCGAGCCGCAATCGACATTCATGGAGTAGCGGTAAGTGTAACGGAAAACGAGATCTATGAACAACCGGATTGGGCAGTGAGCATTTGTGGCGATAGCCACACCGTGCAGTCGAATCACATACATCATGTCTGCAAGCAAACCAGCGACACAGGAGCAATCTATCTATCGCATGATGACACCTTTTCAGACAATCAAATCCTCTTGAACCATATCCATCATGTTGGCGAGTTCGACTTCAAGAATTCGTTTGCAATCTACTTGGATGACAATGTGAGCAATACGCAAGTTTCAGCGAACTGGATACACGATGCTTCTAGGGCCATCGTGGTACGAGGAGGAAGCGAGAATCAGATCGAAGCTAACATCATTCACGATTGCTGGATTGGAACTCAATTCCAGTGGTCCGTCGATTCTACGGGTAATCAACTTAGTTCCAACGTCTTGGAAGCGGAAAATCCACTGCTGGTTTCTGAAGCCAACGGCCAAGCCTTGAAGACCTCAAACAACCTCAACTCAGCCAACCATCTTTTCGTCAACGCGCGTGAAGGAAATTTCGAATTCACTGATAAACAGCTTGCCGAGAGATTGGGCCTTAATCGATGGCCTCTTGCCAAACTTCCGAAGGGGTCTGAGCGATACGTTTCAGTGCAAAAATAATAGAGTTCTATTTGGTGTACTAATCTTCGTTGCCTCGTTGCGATTGCGGTTGGTCATGATGACCAACCGCTTTTTCATTTGATGGCTAGATTACTCAATTCTTTGTGAAAAGACTGCAAAACCGTCGGATTGGGGAGCAAAAATCGATATCTTAGGGGGCAGTCGATCAGTGCTGTTCGTTGCTATGTTAAGCAGTCTGTTCCGACTTGTAACCTGCCGCACTGCGGGAGACTAGTTTTGTTGCTTTTCTTTGGAGCCTATTGAATGCGAATTCGACACTGGATCTTTTCGATTCTTGCCCTTTTTAGCCTCACGCCATCTTGGTCTCATGCTCAAGAGAAAAAAAGCCTGCTTGAACCTGGCGCTGCTGTGAAAAAGCTTGCTGGGGATATGTCTTTTACCGAAGGCCCAGTCTGGATTCCAGCTAAAAAGATATTGGTATTTTCTGATATACCCAATAGCAAGTTGATGCAGTGGTCTGAAGCAAAAGGGCTGTCGGAGTTTCGAAAGAGCGAACAAGCCAACGGAAACATTTTAGATCTTGAAGGCCGACTCATAAGCTGTCAACATGCGGCTCGCAACATCGTTCGGACCGAAGCGGATGGATCAATTAAGGTTTTGGTCGATCGCTTTGATGGCAAGCGCTTCAATTCGCCAAACGACGCGGCTATGCGCTCGGACGGATCGGTTTGGTTTACCGATCCACCTTGGGGTATGAAGGAAGGTGACAAACACGAGATTCCAGGGCACTTTGTCTTTCGCTTTGTTCCCGATTCCGGCGAGGCTCAGCCAGTGATTTTGGATCTCGCCATGCCGAATGGAATTGTATTCTCACCTGACGAATCCAAGCTCTATGTGGCAGATACAGGTGGACATCCCAAGCATCCCGATCCCAGCTTCCACAATCTACCTGGTGGCGTTCATTGTTACGAAATTAAACCCAACGGCATCATAGCTCGAAAGCTCTTCGTAATCGATCATGGTAGTGATGGCATGACAGTGGATGTCCAGGGTAATCTGTACACAACGCACTCCAACAAGATCATGATCCATGACAGTCACGGAGATCTTTTGGAAGAAATCGTAGTACCTGAAAATCCAGCTAACGCAACTTTTGGTGGCGATGACTACAAGACACTTTTCATTACGGCAAGATCTTCACTGTACAGTGTCCGTATGAGTGTTGCAGGCGCGAAACCGCCTAACGCAAAGTGGTAGCAGGTTTGCGAATTGCAATAATGAGCTTACCGGCCATTTGAAACGGCCCTAGCAAAAACTGGCAAAGGCCGACAGCGGCTTTAAGGAGGATAATCACATGAGCAGCTTCGTTCGAGCCGTGACCTGTTTCCTTTTGGTGATTTTGGCCCAAGCACAATTATTCTCTCAGTCACCTGCTTCCCCTGCAAAGCCGTCGGACAGTGCTATATCTAAACCTGTTCAAAGTTCGACTTTGCCTGGTGACAAAAAGCAAATTGAGTTTGCGATCGAGGACGGCTCGGTCGATGGAGAACAGCTTTACCAACAGGTAATCTCGAAGCTGCACTGGACTACAGCTCTTACGACGACTCTGGTCAAAGAGTTAGTAGTTAATGAGGTTGGAGTCCGTAACCGGATTCCCGTAGATTCGCTTAGGGTACTTTGCAATCTGTGGCCTGAAGCGTTCCAACTAGTTTCAAAAACCGCAGTCTCGGCCGACAATCCAACTCATTTACGAGTTGATATGTATGAGCTGGAAACAAAGTGGAAGGATCAGAAACTTAGTCTGCGGAAATGGTTAGCAAATCGTCGGCAGAGTCCTCTGTACGAACTGTGTGGTCAAGTTGGATTCAATGGTCGATCCGAACAGAAGCGAATGGTAGTTGTCTTGGCTGGTCTACATGGTGGCGCGGAGTCAGCCATTGAATATGCAAAGGTCCTCAACGACCGAACCGGCGCGGCAACATGTGCCTTTCGATATCCAAACGATGCACCGATAGCTGAATCTGCTGACTACTTGTATCGAACGCTGACAACGCTTTACGCTCAAGCTCCAAGTAGGAGAGTGATTTTGGTAACGCATAGCATGGGCGGACTGGTCGCTAGATCCACCATCGAACAATTGTCGGTTAATGATCCCAAGTGCTTGGGAATCACACAGCTTGTCGCGATTGGACCGCCGAATCAAGGATCAATCTTTGCTGAATATGCGGGAGTGCTTGAAGGTGCCGAAATATTACAACGGCTTTTTCAGAGCTCAGGTAAGGGTAAGCGATTGTTCTCCGCAGTGCTCGACGGCTTCAATGAAGCTCCAGCCGATCTTGTTCCTGGCTCGGAGTACCTTCAGGGGCTATCCAAGAGCAAGCGCCATCCAGCGGTTCGATACACAATCGTGGCTGGCGATGCGGGAATGATTGGAACAGGACTAAGTAGCTTGGGAAATGAAGTCCTCGACAGAATTGCCTCGCGAACTTCCCAAGGCAAGTCACTACAAGAACGTGCTAGCAAGCTGCTGAACTCTGCCGAATTCCATAAGGGAACTGGCGATGGAGTTGTTACGCTACAATCCGCCAAACTCGAAGGAGTCAAGGATCTGGTTGTTCTGCCTGTAAATCACTTGGATTGGAGCGAGCTTGATTCGACCGAAGGAAAGAGCATTCTAGAGGTGGTTGTAGATCGAATAGGCGTTGAATTGTAGAAGTCAGTTGTTAGGAACTCGAAATCTAAAAGTGGGCAATAGCAACTAACTATCGAGTCTATTGAAATGCGGTCACATTTTCGAGCAAGACCGTAAATTTCGAGTCAACTTCGGATTGCTTCATCATCAAATGGGAAACCTTTCCGCTCGTCGTCCAGGCCCAAAGTCGCTCGCTGCAAAATACAATTCCCGCAATATAGTCCATCTGTACTTCATATGAACTCAGCTCACATTCGGTTTCAATGTCGAACACCAAAATCCTGTGAGTCAGAGTTTCATCGTGTTTTACTATCGCGATAGATCGTTCGTCTGGAGAAAATGCGATAGCAGTTTTGGTCGACCAAGGCGACTTGATCGGCTGCGACCAGGTACTTTTCCAGGCAACTAAATCAAACACCATCAAATCGCAACCTCGCAGGCAGGCGCAGTATCTTAAATTGCTGGAAAATGTCAGTGATCGCACACTCGCTTCGATTGGTAATTCTGCAACTTCCCGACCCGTTTGCCATTCGTATAGACGATAGTACCCTTGATTCGCCAAACAGAAATAGTTCGAATCTTCAGGACAAACGATCGGCGCGATAGACATTGTTGAGATGGTGCTCAAGACAACACCGCTTAGGTCAACAATATCGTTGGTAGTATCGTAGGCAAGCAGCAAGCGCGTAGAGTCGGGAGACCAATGCACGTCGCGAACCGATCGACCCAAGCTTGAATGAGAAAGGTTCAAGTCGTTCGCTGATCCGTCTAACTTGCGAATCTTAACGGTTCCGTCCCGATAACCTAGAGCCAACAATTGCAAGTCTGGTGAGACACGAGCACTAGTCAAACCGGGCTCTTTAACTTCGAAGTATTTTTGTCCACGTTCAACATCCAGAATACTCAAGGAAAAATCAATTTTGTCCTGAGTGGGCGATTCAACTGCGTAGTACTCAGCTACTGCATACGAGCCATCGCCAATTAATCTAAAGTTGATCATTCTTTGGCTAGACATTCCATGAATGGATGTTTCCCAGCCGGGCATATGGTTTAGAAACACGAATTGAATGATAGCCAATACTGAGATAGAGGCCATGGCAATCAAGAGATACCGAGTAAAGATTCGTATTGGAGATCTTAATCTAGTGACTCTGTTTGGATGGTTCATTCGTGCTACCCTTTCAAGATCAACCTCGAATAGTTTCACCCACCATACAGATAACTAAGTAACATGGCTTGGAACGATGCCAGAGGGGAGATAATGATCATCGCAAGCGACCGTGAGTACTCGAATATGCTAGCCAGAACTGCGCACGCGATGCTTGTGCCCAACAGCTTCAGAATTACAAACAGCCACACAGACCCATTGTTCAGTTGGATTAGCCACGAACCGATAGGGTTCTGCTCGAACTCTTGTATCAAATCTTGGTTGACGACCAGCAGCGCTGCATCGTGAACCGAAACCAAAGCGATGAAGCCCAATAGAGCGAAAAACCAAGCTGTTGGATGCAGGAATCGTGCCAGCCGGGGATGCTCCAACAAAGCAGATCGAACCGAGTTATGGATGGAACCCGCCACCAAATTCATCGTCGTCATGACACACCTTCTCTTCGTGAAAATAAATCGATTCCGTGTCGCAATCTGGCCAAGGCTAACAACATCGTTAGACGCAGCCGATCGCCAAAAAGATGCCGAACGGCAACCTGAGGACGTCGTGACCTCTGATATGAAGAGCAGATGAGAAAATTAGTTGTTTGACAGGGAGTAAAGGTCTGTTTGTAGGTGGATTTCCGGCAGCAAAGCTCGTCAATGCGAACCTCTTCACCAAAAATTAATGCAAAAAAAGTCTTCACTGTCGATTCCCTGAGAAACAAGCTATTGGGAACTTCGTTAGCCCGATTTAAGCTCCGTGAGAGCTTTGAAGGGTCTATCTTTTCTGTTGTATTTGCAGGACAACTGAATGTCAAACTAGGTTCTTGTAAACCTGGGTTTACAGTGATTGAATCGACCTTTTTCGCTTGTGTATTGAAACTTTTTAATGGCGTGTAATACTACCTAGTGTAATCCTGACGAACATAGCGTAGCCTTTGTCTAGTGCCGGCAACTCGCTATTGGTGGGGATAAACTTTTTTGAGAATTTTTGCAACGAAATTTTGTCGCAAATGAGCTGGTGGAACCACGAATTGAGCGATGAAAACTCACTCGACCTGCGTTAAAGGTGGGCTGATGCTGCTTGAGGTCAGTTAGCGGGGTAATCCCACTGCTCTAATCGTTTTTTTTCTTACGTTTGCACGAATACGGGAGAGTGCCGCTCCTGCGAAGCCATGTTTTCCGCCGCCTTCCATTCACAAGCAATGTTTGCGTTGCTCTACTGCTTGTGAACGTGCAGTGGCGGCCGGAAAACTCGGCAGGCGCCTCGGCCTCCCGGCACGCAAATTTTATGGAAAAAACGAGTTCGACCATCTCTAAAGAGTTGCGGTAATCCTCTCTTTTCGATCCTGGTCGTCGTCGAGCTTCGGTTTGACTGGCGAATCGTTGACCGATTGTTAGAATTCTTCGCTCGGTTTTGAGACTAATCGATCTACTGCCAATTTACTACGCAAGACGGATAAACAATGGGCCACCAATACATCTTTCGCATGGAATCGCTCACCAAGAAGCATGGGCCTAAAGAGGTGCTGAAGAATATCTGGCTTTCCTTTTATCCCGGGGCGAAGATCGGAGTGTTGGGCTCCAACGGCGCGGGAAAGAGTACTTTGCTGCGAATTATGGCGGGCGTTGACAAGGAGTTTGATGGTGAAGCCATTTTGACTCAAGGCTTTACCGCTGGTTACCTGCCGCAAGAGCCTCAACTGAATCCCGACAAAGATGTACAAAGCAATGTCGAAGAAGCAGTTGCCAAGCGCCGAGCGGTCTTGGATCGCTTCAACGAGATTACGACGCTGCTTGGTGAAGTAACTGATGATGACAAGTTGCAGAAGCTATACGATGAAATGGCTCGCCTGCAAGATATCATCGATGCCAACAATCTGTGGGAGTTGGATCGACAAGTTGAAATCGCGATGACGGTTATGAACCTGCCTCCAGGTGATGCAGATGTTTCGAAGTTGTCCGGTGGAGAACGTCGACGAGTGGCACTTTGCAAGTTGCTGATTGAACAGCCTGATCTTCTGCTGCTCGACGAACCTACCAACCACTTGGATGCTGAATCGATCAACTGGCTCGAGCAGCATTTGGCTCAATATCCCGGTACTGTTGTTGCGGTCACTCACGATCGCTACTTCCTGGATAACGTGGCTAAGTGGATTCTTGAGTTGGATCGCGGCGAAGGACACCCCTTCGAAGGCAATTACACTGCTTGGCTGGAGCAAAAGAAGGCGCGGTTGGATCTGGAACAGCGTCAACAGGTCAGTCGCCAAAAGACTCTGGCTGCCGAACTCGAGTGGATTCGCTCGTCACCCAAAGCGCGGCAATCGAAGAGTAAAGCTCGTATCGCCGCCTACGAAAAGTTGGCAGCTCAAGAGTACGAAGAGCGACCAGACGAACTCGAAATCCAAATTCCACCTGGCAAGCACTTGGGTGAATTGGTCATTGAGGCCAAGAATGTTACGAAGGGCTTCGGTGATCGCGTACTGATCGATAATTTGAGTTTCAGTCTGCCAGCCGGAGGTATCGTAGGTGTGATTGGCCCAAACGGTGCTGGTAAGACGACTCTGTTTCGAATGTTGATCGGGACAGAGCAACCCGATTCTGGTCAACTTCGCGTTGGTCCAACGGTTGAACTGGGCTACGTCGATCAGAGTCGCGACTCTCTGAACGGCGATTCGACGGTTTTCCAAGAGATCAGCGGTGGCAATGAAATTCTGGAGATGGGCAAGCGCAAGATCAATGCGCGAGCTTACGTCTCTCGCTTTAACTTCAAGGGCACCGACCAAGAGAAGAAAGTTGGAGTGTTGTCCGGTGGAGAGCGAAACAGAGTTCACTTGGCCAAGCTATTGCGTCGTGGTTCAAACGTGCTGTTGCTCGACGAACCGACAAATGACTTGGACGTTGACACGTTGCGTGCACTAGAAGAAGCTATCCTCAACTATGCCGGATGCGTCGTGGTGATTTCGCACGATCGATGGTTCTTGGACCGTATTGCCACTCACATTTTGGCATTCGAAGGCGACGGGCATGTGCATTATTGTGAAGGCAATTTCGACACCTACGAGCAACAACGTCGAGAACGATTAGGTCTAGCTGAAGGCGAAGTCCAAAAGTTCCGCTACAAGAAGCTGGCAAACTAGTCGATTAAAGCTGGCCCAAATCTGAAAAATGCTTCCGACGCAAAACGATCGTTAGGTCGATGTCGCGGGATGTTTTGGTGTTGACCAGTCTCTTTCTCTTGGAGTGCGCGAAATGATGGGGGCGGTTTACCTGTACTTCTGGCCGCCTTGGCCTGCTCGTCTGAGAGTTGATATTGATTCTGGAACTCGAGCCACTCGTCGTTCAGCCTCTTTCTGCGTTTGGCTCGCATCGATTCCATGATTGATTGTTCGGATTGTTCAAATGGCTCGTTACGGTCGACGTCATTAAGAGTGATTGTGCAAATCGAAAAGCTTAGGAGTCGGCAAATTGTCCTGAGCCGCGACGCTTGGTTCTAGCGATCTGGACTAGATTGGCCGCTACAAAGCCCGAGCTACTCGTCGATCGTAAACCTACCACAGAATCTTCCGAAGAATTCTGAGAAGATGAATCCGCTGGCGTTTGCGGTTCACCGATGTTAGCTGGATCATGAGCAATGGAAACAAGCTGAATGGTCTTGCACCCACCGGATGAACAACCGCCGGAACTGCAGCCGCCTTTCGAGCTGCAACCACCTGAGCTGCAACCTGATACTGAACTACGCTGGCCCGCTTCAGCCTCGCGCTCGATTCGGCAACCGCCACCGCATAACTGCAAATCGGGGCATTCCCAGCACATCTCAGGCAAACCAGCAGCCTTAGGATCTAACTCGCGATCGCGAAAGCTATGGAACAACTGGCTGTGCCAGATCGTCTCCCAAGGATCCCGCAAAATGTTACCAGCGGCCACATAGAACGATTGGCAAGGTAAAACGTCTCCATTGGGTTCGACGCAAACGGAGTACTCTGCGGCGTTGCATCGCTTGGCACCAATTTCAAGTTCGACCGGTGAAAGTCGACAGTACATCGTTGGCGTGTACCAAAGGAATCGCATCCCCAACTCAGCCGCTCGATCTCGTATTCGAATCAGCAGAGCGGGCATCTGCTCTTCACGTATCGCCTGCCCCGTATCGAAGCCTCCACCCGAGTAGATCATGCCATTCACGGCAAACGTGCGTACACCTAACGAGTAAAGGAAGTCGATCGTATGGACCATCTCGCCAGCGTTCATCTTCATCAATGTAGTATTGGTGATCGTGTGAAGCCCAGCCTCTTTAGCTGCGCGAATGCCATCAATCGTCTGCTGAAAGCTTCTTGCGTTCATCATGCGATCATGGATGGCTTCACGATGCGAGCCCAGCGTAACTTGAATATGGTTCAGCCCGGCGTCGGCGAGGGTTTTGGCATAACCGCGCTGAGCCAATCTGCGTCCGTTGGTGTTTAGGCCACAAATAGGCCCAAGACTATTTGCATGGGCGATGACTTCCGGAAGATCTGGATAAAGCGTCGCCTCGCCGCCAGTAAAAATCAGATGAGGCACACCAACTTGGTGCAGTCGATCGATAACTCGCTTCCAGTCTGCTGCCGGCATCGCCTCAAGGGTTAGTCGATCCGCTTCGTTATAGCAATGTGGACAGTCGTTATTGCACTTGTACGTGATGGCCAAATCTGCCTTGTAGGGAGCTGACAGCAGTGCTGAAAAATGAAGTTTGGCGATCCACCGAGCCGATTGCACAAGTTGGGCAGCCACGTCTTGGATCAGCAAATCGCTCGACCATCAGGCTGATCGACTGCAGATCGTTGGAAACGGCTAAACGATCTCGAGCATTCAGGCGACCTCCGAGAATCGACAGGCAACATCATTGGCGTCTTTTCCAGAGCCATCCGCACCGTACGCGTCGCCGTCTTATTCAGGTGAACAACATCGGTCACGTCGACAAACAATGTCCTACCGCTTCGGTCAACTCGAAGATGTACGCGTCTTTGTCCGCCAGGAAGTTTCGAACTTGTACGTGTGCAAGCCGGGCTCAGGCTGGCTGGTCTGATCACGGAGCCTGAAGCGTTGCCAATCTCGCTGAATCCAACTCAGCAAGCCTACCATTTCGGTGCCTCTTCCAATTCGTAACTAGTGCCGCAATACGGACAACTCACTTGGACAACACCTCCAACAACTTTGACCGCACCAGAGTCTAGCGTTGCGCCACATGATTTGCATTCGGTGTTCTTTAGATCAACCTTGCCTGGCAGGTCTAGTTCCATTTTGTGGATGTGAGTTTCCTGGATAGGGCGCATTTTGGCTAGATGCATCATTGCCAGCGCAGCCATGATACAGCCTGAACCAATGATCAGTCGTACCAGAGCATTGCCCTGGCCAGCAGCAAAAAAGAACATAATTCCGAACAAGCCCAACAACGCTGCGATCAACACGAAAACAAAGGTTGGTATTCCTGAGGATTGTTGTTGATTCATGCTTGTTTGACGGAGAGGAAGTCTAAGGTGGCCTTGTCGCCATGATCGACGAAACATCTTCAACGACAATTGTATCAGGTTG
The DNA here is from genome assembly GCA_046349795.1 of Pirellulales bacterium. Lineage (GTDB taxonomy): Bacteria > Planctomycetota > Planctomycetia > Pirellulales > Pirellulaceae > Aureliella. The sequence goes on from JAXMBP010000057.1 coordinate 11,153, forward strand.
GATTCGAAGCGTCGGGTCGATCGCGTCGAATCTGTGAAAGCAAAAACAATCCAACACAAGTAATCAGTGCGTTAATGACCAGCGTTTCGGGGCCAATTTTGTAACCCCCAAAAATCTTAGCGCTTTTCAGTTGAAGAAGGTAGGTGACGGCGGCAGACAGTATACAAACGACGGGTACAGCAGGCTCGAATACCTTGGTTTTGGTTAGCATCCCAAAGGTGAATAATCCGAGTAACGGTCCATAGGTGATTCCGGCCGAGGCCAGTAGCGTGTCAATGATCGATTTGTCATCCCGCCAGTAGAAAATCATGACCATGAAGAAGAACAGGATGGCGATTCCCGAGTGGACAAGCATTCGAATCAAGCGTTGCTTCTTCTCGTCCCATCCTCTATCGCGAATGCCAATCAGATCGATGCAGGTACTGGATGTGAGAGCCGTTAAAGCACCATCAGCACTCGGAAAAAGCGCGCTGACAAAGCCGATCATGAACACTAGCCCGAGCCAAGTTGGGAAGTAATTCAGGGCCAACGTTGGAAAGAGCTTGTCCCCGAAACTCTCAGTCGCCAACTCCACCGCCTTTAGCCTTTACGTACAACAGCGAACCGAGGAATAGAAGCAACAGGTTCGTTGCTAGAATGAAGCTGAGCGTGATAACGTTCTTTTGTGATTCCCATAGCGTTCGGACACTCAAGTTCTTCTGCATCATCTCTTGGTCCAAACCTGTCATGGCCACAGTGATAAAGATACCGGCCAAGAACTGTTTCAACCAAAATCGATCGCTTTTGGGATCACCATTGAAAATTTGCATCATTCCGCTGTCGCGAGCCTGTCCGACTGGATCTGCAATCGACGAATCGAAAACGATGAAACAGATAGTTCCAACCAAAGCCAACAACATGAAGCTGGTCTGCAATGTGTCCGTCCAAACAATCGTCTTGACTCCACCTTGCAGTGTGTACAAGTAGATCATCAGCAACACAACTGCATTGGTCACCCAAAACGGAATACCAGTCTGCTCCAGTAGAAACTTGTGAATCACAAACAAGACGATGTAGATTCGTAGAGTTGATCCAAGCAGTCGACTAATCAGAAACAAGGAGCTGCCCGTCTTATAGCTTACCTGTCCGAATCGTTGCTTCAGGTAGCCGTAGATGCTAGTCAGTTGCAGGCGGTAGTAGAGTGGCAGGAGCAAGAATGCGATGATCCAGTAGCCGACAACATAGCCAAATACGATCTGTAGATAGTTCCATGAGGCTGTTTTGACCTGCCCAGGAATGCTGACGAAGGTAACTCCGCTCAGTGACGTTCCTATCATTCCAAAAGCGACAATCCACCAAAGACTCTTCCTCTCGCCCGAGTAGAACGCATGTTCACCCGCGCCGCGCGAGGTGTACCAGGCGATCAGTAGAAGCAGAGCGAAGTAGGAAAAGACCGTTATCAGTAGTAGCGTTGAACTCATCAACAACCGGCTTAAGAAAATGTCGAAGGAATGTTGCCCGAGCCGGTTTAGGTTGGGGGCTCGGTTGGGAGCAACAATTTACCACAGCTCAGAATTCCTGACGACAGCCATGCTATCGGTCAACCAGTAAAGCTCGAAAACTCTCAGATGCAATCAGATGTAAATAATCAGAAATCTGGGAGATCGCTCGGGAAGTTAGGTGAACTCTAGTTCTCAGGTCGTCAAAGTAGCCATTCGAATTACAGAGTCCACTTTGGTTCCCAACCAGCGCGGTAAGATTTGGTCAGCATCTCTTGAGCACCAGTTGCACCGGTCAGCTTCATTGTCACCGCATCCCATGTTAGCAATGAACCTGGATTGCGAATTGCAATCGTGCCTAACAATACCGCCTCAGTCAACGGGCCCGAGTAGTCGAAGTGTGAAGTCGTGGTGTCCTCGCCAAGGCACGCGTGAGCCCATGAAGTGTAGTGGTTACGGGCAGGTACTGGATCGATCTTGTAGTTTTCAAACTTTTCGTCGGGAAGTAGTTTAGGCATCCCGACATGGGGAATAATCAGCGAGCCCTTCTCGCCTAACAAAATGGAACCCGATGAGGGTAGTTTTGTCGATTCCGAAATCCCCAAAGCTTCAATCGATGGGAAGTGCTTTTCGCCGTCATACCAAGTTACCTTCACCGACTTACCGGTGGTTAGCTCCGTACCCGGGAACTCATAAGCAACCTTAGAAGACGTATACCAAACCTCTCTATTCATCGGCTTACACTCAGCTTGAATGGAAGTTGGAGCGGTCAATTTTAGAGCCATAAAAACTGGGTCGAGAATATGGCAACCAAAGTCGCCTAATTGTCCGTTGGAAAAATCTTGCCAGGCTCGCCAATTGAATGAATGATAGATCTTCGATAGGTAAGGACGCTTCGGAGCAACACCCAACCATTCGTCCCAATGAACTCCCGCAGGAATTGGCTCTTCTCCCGCAGGCCGGTCATCGACAATTCGCCAAGACATTCCGCCGCTCTGCCAAGAATGTACTTCGCGGACCTTTCCGATGATACCATCATGAACTAGCTTTACGGCTGTTCGATATTCGGAATAGGATTGGATCTGATTGCCCATTTGCGTGATCACTTTGGCACGCTTGGCGGCAGCTTGCATTTGTCGAGCCTCAAAGACAGTGTGCGTGAGAGGCTTTTGGCACTGGACGTGCTTGCCCAATTCCATCGCTGGCAAGGAGATTGGAGCATGCATGTGATCGGGAGTGGAGACAATCAGTGCATCGAAGTCCTTTTGCTGCTCGAACAGTTTTCTCCAGTCCGTAAAACGCTTCGCGTCGGGAAACTTGTTGGCGGCGTACCCCATGTGCTCTTGCGTTTCATCAATATCGCACAGGGCAACGACTTGGACCTTGTCAGTTGCCGCCGTTGCTTCTAAGTCCGACCGCCCTTTGCCTCCCACGCCGACGGCCGCAATACGTAAGCGAGCGTTGGCTCCAAGGACTCGAGAGTAGCTTGACGCTGACAGGGATAATGCTGTTGCGACTGCTAGAGATTTGTTGAGCAACGATCGGCGTGTAAGACTTGAATGGCGTGACACTTTGAATCTCCCAATACTTCGATCGGATTGAAAAAATAGTCCTTGAACGCGCCATGATAGGGTAGCTAAGTGGCCAATGCAATCAGTCCGATCGTGCACGCTCCCGTGGATGCGAAGCCGTTGTCGAAACTTACTTTCTTGAGACGAACGGGGTTACAGCACTTTGGTGAGGAGTTCAAGAATTGCGCCGGTATGCTGTGTCCCCGATTGAACTGGCTCGACAGCGATCAGTAATCTGGGAGATCACTCAGGACGTTGGGGTGAATTCCAGATAGCCAGAATAGATCTCCTTGTACCCGAACAACTTGCAGACCTAACAAATTGCCACCTTTGCGTAACACTGCCGCAAGTAGGAACCCGGAAATACCAAACCCATAGAAGACCATAGATCCAACGTCCTGGCCAATCTCTCTTTTGGCAAAGAGCAGAGAGCCAATTCCTGCCAAGTAGAGCCCCTTTACCAGAATACTCCTTCTGTTGATGCTCTCAATTAGCTCTGGCGAACACGGAACTTTCATCAGAATTGATCTTGCTAGGAAGGGTCCGACAAGAAAGTACGGAAGAATGCCAGCTAGCAACAAGCTGTAGTGCCATCGAGGAGCGAATGTGGCAATCCAATCGATTGAAACTCTAGTTACCTGTCCCGTGACAAAGCAAATCTTTGGCAATTGAGCGCCGTTTTGGATGACAAGTAAATTGCCGTCTCGATAGATAGCCGCGTTAGAGTCTGCAGCTTGTGGTGATTCGATCACCAGCGGTGGCTCAAATGGGTTTTGACTATTCAATCTCAGGCTCTTGAATCAAAAACACTCGGTTAGCTATACAACAAACAGAAAAGTTGCTGATCAGGATACTTCTTTTCTTACTTACAGCAACCATTGTAGAGTACAACTAATGGAACATCGAGATCGTTGTTGCATCGCAAAATTTTGCTCACTCAATTCTCTTCTTGAACTGAGCAAAGCCTACAAGCAAGGCTGAGGCACTTGAACATAAAGGAATACTCAGATGGATTCTGGTTGGCTAACAACCCGCAGCAGACACGACTCTCAAGCCAGTCTGTCTTAGTCGTTTGGGCTTGGATCTCCTTCTGGACGAACGTGTACCACGATAGGCGAGGCTTAGCGATAGATTCCGTGTCTTGAAGAACACCACCATTTCAACCACGATCTCGGTCAGTTCGATTATAATTAGCTCTGATTATTCATTCCGCCCGTATGAACAACAGATTTAGGTGAACGTCCTATGTCCCTCTTCAAAAAGCAAAGACCTGGTATCACAGCTAGTCGAGCGCTTTCGTTTGAAAGGATGGAATTTCGCCACCTCATGGCCGTCCTCGACCTGGCAACTCTAGTTGAGCCAGTAGGAACCGTGATTTACGGCGAACAGAATCGAATGGGAATTAGCGTTGTCGGTGGCCTCGGCGATGTTAATAACGATGGATATGAATATTTCGCTGTAAGCAATTCAGAAATTCCGGAATCTGGTGCGCTCCATGTTGTGTTTGGAAAAGCGAGGCCAGGGGCTTCCATCGACCTAACTAATCTCGGTTCCGGCGGAGTAAAAATTCAAGGACTGCATTCACAACATGGACTCGGTGTATCAGTAAGTTCTGCCGGGGATACAAATGGGGATGGTTTTGGCGACTTTCTTGTCGGAGCACTGAACCGTGGTATTAGTGATGGTAATTTATGGGGCGAAGCATACCTAATCTTCGGTAGCAGTTCCTTGCCTGCAGTGATTGATTTGTCGGCATTAGGTTCTGGCGGCGTCAGACTTCTTAGTCCAGCGATTGGCTCCCTATTAGGTTTGTCGGTGAGTGGAGCTGGAGATGTTAACGCTGACGGATACAGCGACATCATCGTAGGGGCACCGAGTTCCATCGGAAAAAGCTACCTGGTTTTTGGACGTTCAAATTTCCCAACAACTATCGATGTGAGTCAGATCACTGGGCTGGTAACGATCACAGGATCGCAATCGGACTTCGCGGGACACGTTAGCGGATCTGGCGATGTAAATGGCGACGGTTACAGCGATTTACTCATCGGTGCACCCGGTGGTGATGCTATGTTGGACGCGAAGACTGATGCAGGAGAAAGCTACATAGTCTTCGGTGGACCTTCATTGCCTGCATCCATTCAACTTAGCAACCTAGGATCGGCGGGAGTGACAATTTTTGGTGCCGATGCTGGTGATAGAAGCGGCGGTGTGTTAAACATTCTAGGAGATGTCAATGGCGATGGATTCGACGAAATAGCAATCGCAGCTCAGCAGGCTGATAGTGCTGGCAATGCGAAGCCTGATGCCGGCGAGAGCTATATTGTCTTTGGAAAAGCTGCCTTGCCAGCTACTATCGACTTAGCTGCGCTAGGTAATGCTGGTGCAACAATTTGGGGAGCCGATACCGGTGATCTGAGTGGATTTAGCCTCGATGGAGCAGGAGATCTAAACGCCGACGGTTATGATGATCTAATTATTGGTGCACTGGCAGCCGATTCGCTAAACAATTCAAGAACAGACGCAGGAGAGAGTTACGTAATTTTCGGAGGTGCTGCGTTGGCTAGTTCAATTGACTTAGCTGCGTTAGGCAATTCCGGACTGACTATCTGGGGCGCTGACTCGTATGACGAAAGTGGAAATTCTGTGGGAGGAGCTGGCGACGTCAATGGCGACGGCTTTGACGACCTGCTCATTGGCGCGCCTGGTGGTGATGGATTAGGGAACAACTCGCTTGGGTTGGGCGAATCCTATTTAGTCTTGGGTGCGAATCAATTTACAAACTCAGTCACTCATCCTGGCACTGCTGCCTCAGAGACCTTGATTGGCAGTGCCGCTGCGAATGTCATGGTTGGCGGTAGAGGGAATGATGTCTTAGTTGGAAATGGTGGCGGCGATATCCTTCGAGCTGGCCAAGGAAATGATGTGCTGGCTGTTAGTTCAACCAACTTTAAACGCATCAACGGAGGTACCGGAAATGATGTACTGCGATTAGACGGGGCTGGACTTTCTCTAAATCTAACTTCCATCAAAGACAATCGCATTTCGAATGTTGAAACGATTGATCTTACAGGAAGCGGAAACAACACTTTGACTCTCAATCAGGCCGAGTGCTAAAATTATCGAATTCATCGAACACCCTTTTGGTAAAGGGAATGTTGGTGACAAAGTTGTCTACGGTAGTGGCTGGAACCAAGTTGCCAATCAGACTATCAGCGGCATTACCTACTTAGTGTTTACACAAGGATTGGCAACACTTAAGGTTCAAACTGGCATCTTGGTCAATCAAGCTCCAGTGATCGCTGGTTTTGCAGGACAAGTAACCGCAACGCAAAATCAACCTGCTGTGATCGTCGACGGGGATGCTACAGTATCTGACGTTGATTCAGCCAACTTTGCTACTGGCACCCCTTAAAGCTCTCAATCATTGCTGGTTCAGAAAGTTCAGATCAACTCGGAATCAAGCACGTTGGCAATGGCCCCGGTCAAATCGGAGTCTCAGGCTCTTCTGTCCGTTTTGGCGGTGTATTGATTGGTTCGTTTTCTGGCACGACTACTTTAGTCGTATCGCTCAACGGCAATGCAACACCTCAAGCCGTTCAGGCACTGCTTCGAAGTATTACTTTCAGGACTACTGCTATATCAACGATTGTTCGAACGGTTCAAGTTTCATTAACAGACGGCGATGGTGCCGTAAGCAACCAGCCCACAAAGTTGATTAATGTTAATGCTTCCAATGTAGCGCCAACAATTTCATCTTTGGGATCAGGATTATCCTTCGATTTGAGTTTCTACACTAATCCGACACTAGTCGCTCCTTCAACCACAGTATTAGATCCAGATACCGTTAATTTTTCCAACGGCCAATTGAAGGTCGAGACAGTCAATGCACAACCACAAGATCGGTTAACCATCCGAGATGAAGGCGCTGGACCAGGAAAAGTTCGACTCGTTGGCGACAATGTCCTCTTTGGTGGGGTAGTAGTTGGGACCAAATCCGGCGGCGACGGATTGAATACTCTGGTTGTAACTTTCAATGAAGCGGCCCAGTCTAATGTGTCTGGTGTCCAGTCAATTTTGAGGAATGTTCAGTGGAGCACAACTTCGCTTCAACTAGGAATCAGAAATATTTCAGTAGTACTGACCGACGGTGACGGTGGTACAAGCAACGTTCAGACAACTGCATTAAACTCAATCCGCTCACCACATGCTACGACTATTTCTAACCTTGGTGCCCAAGTTAACTACACAGCATCATCAGGAACCGCAATTCGAGTTGCTGCTTCCGCAAGTATTACCGAGCATCCCTTCACTGATTACAACAACGGCGTCCTAGTATTTTCGACTATTGAAAACGCAGAAGCCACTGACCTATTCAGCGTTCGAAATGAGGGAGTCGGAACTGGACAGATTGGAATTAATGGGACGAACGTAACCTATAGCGGAATCATCATTGGCACGGTAACCGGTGGATCTGGCTTGTCGCCCATGTCAATCACCTTAAACGCAAATGCAACTCACTTATCCGTTGAAAAACTGTTGCGAATGGTCACATGGAAAAGTACTGTAAACAACCCGACAACAAGCCCTCGCAAATTCCAAGTAACACTTACCACCGATGGTCAAGTTAGCACGCCAGTTACAAAGCTGATTAACGTCGCCTAGTCTCGAGGGAATGGATGGCTAGGCAAAAAACGGTGATTCGGTCATCTGTCATTGAGCATGGTCACTGGAGTGTAACTGGTTGCTACTGAAGTGATTGGGTTGGCGATATCACTAACGGGTAGGCTTCCATAGAGTGATCGAAGTCAGAGCGTATTTGATTCTCGGGTACTCTGAGTTCGGCTCTGTCCCAAATAGTGAGTTTTCGCCCAGGCCAGGTAGTCCACCATGCAATGTGAGACTGCTAGCTGTTCTGGCTCGACTCCGAAAGTTAGCTGCCGACCGTTCGCCAGGAATTCGGCAGTTAGGCGATCGTAGGCTATGCGCGAATCAAATGATCCGAAAGGACAAGTTAGTAAGTCCGACAGTTTAGAGCGACTCGAGTTTGGCCTGATGAATGACGTCCGGAATGGAAACGCGTACCGCTTTATCCAGTTATGGACTGTTGCGTAACTTGGAAAACATCGAAAACCGAACCAGATTGCGTTTTATCAACGAATTGCCTACTAGAAATTCAAAGCACCCCCGGCAGGATTCGAACCTGCGACCCACGGATTAGAAATCCGTTGCTCTATCCAACTGAGCTACGAGGGCGAGTGGTTTTGGCCGCGTTTTTATCGGTTTTTCCAGGTCTCTGGCAAGCTGATTTTGCCTTACCTATCTTGCCGACACCTATGGTTTAGTCCCTTGCTCCAACTGACTCAATCGTAGGAATCTGCAAATGGCCGAACAAAGCTGGAAAAACCTTGCGAAGACTACCAATTGTTGGCTCAAGGGATCGGCCAATCGGCGATGAGAATTAGAGGCAAAATTCACCATTTCGGCAAGTGGGAAAACCCAGATGGTCACTCACCCCACCTGTCCAAGGAAAAATTCAAGCCTTCGTCCTAAATACCCTGAGCTGCTCCGCATTGAACACATGCAGCCCCCAAAAGTTACAGTCGCATTTTCGTGCAAGCCATACAACGACACGCCAACGCGCTGTCTTCAATTGCAATTGACCTCAAGATCCAGTCTAGTACTACGGTCGCAATTTGATACTACAACGCGCACCTATTTAGACACGAGGAATACCAATGCTCTTTCGCTCCTTGATTGTAGCTCTAGTAATTGTTTCTGTGTCGTCTGCAAAAAACACAACCAACACCTCTGCGATGTCGAATACCTGATCGATGACCCCGAAACCGACGACTTTTGGACTAAATCAATTCCTCGTTGGGCAAACCTGGAAAGAACAAGCGCGGCCGCATCTTCATTCGCCGGAATTCTAGAGTTGGATTCGGCGTCCCAAAACACAAATGGAGTGCCAGAGGAAATTCGAAAACAATGCAAGCGAGAGCTTGCAAAGAGCTTCGACGAAGTAAGCGTTAGAGAATGTGGTACATCAAGCTCCGCTTCCAAAAGAACAATTTTTCGGTTTGATTGTTCACAAAAGAGCAAGGTTCAGCTCGTTGCTTTCCTAAAGATCGAGTGCTACTTGCAAGGCGAGAAACAGGTCAAAGTGGAGTGGGAAATTGCGCCGAATTTGCAGAAGGAATGACTACTTCAGTCGATATGACTAATCGACTTTGCTTGATTTAGCCAATGCCACAATCAGCCTCTTTCGTTGCCCTCGAAGCTACTCAGCTCGCGCCTGACATCAGGTTCCTGCCACAATAATAATGGCCATCATCTTGTTTCGCATTCGCTCCAATTCCTGTTCAGCGCAACCTGCATGCTCCCTAGTACAGCAGCGCGTTACCTCTCTGAAACTCAGCGAATTCAGAAGAAACGAGAGAATGCGATGGTGAAGTTGCAACTGGATCAACTCGGGAGAGTGATCATTCGCCAAAAGCACTCTGGCCTTTGGCAGCAAACACTTCTAGTCGTTTCCGACTGTCCTCTCGTCGCGACCCGAACTTGATTGGAGACTTCCCACGCCAGGGAACTGTTGTAGAGTCCGCCTTAGGCAATTCAACTTCAAAAGAATAGGAGCTATGCCAAGACCTTATTGGCATCAACTCGACACCGATTCCCTTAACTAAGACTACGCATGGGATATTCAACGCCCCATTGCTCTGCACTTCGCTACCGGGGGTATTCCTGTATTTCTTCGCCAAGTCACCAGTCAATTCAAGCATGACCGTGTCTCCCAACTTAACCTTCACGGGTTCGTCAGCGCAAGATGTTACGCCTGCCAAAAAAGCCAGTACAATCGCAACTAAAGAACTCTTAGCAATCATCTTAATCTCCGAAAAAAGGTTCGGGCATTCGTATGCTTTGTACCAAAACAATTGCATAATAGGCAATGTCGAAACGCTTTATACGGCTCCAATTGCGTCGATCGGCTAAATTGACCCTATGTCATCCAGAGCCGTTTGGACGCGTTAGGAGCAAGCTGAAGCGGTTGAAGCATATGAGCGACATCTGGTTCGCAAACAAAAATGTCGTAACAAAGACCAAATGCATTTCAATGGCAATGTGATTACTCGGACCTCACCATAGTGGTAACGTATGATTACACCGGCAACTCTCATACTGCACCAACATTTAGATCGAAGCGAGTTTTGCTCCAGTGACGGGCACCTACTATATGGAACTTTTTTCGGTTGACGTGCGGAATCCGTTTGGCACAACAAAGATCGATGTAACCAAGCAAACGGATTAGATATCCGGATTTAGCCCCCAAAGTAGAAAGCCACATGCGATGAACTGTTTGTCAATAGCTGTCATGTTACTTGTCTTCCTTCCTGAGTCCGACACCATTGCAATATCCAATGCCTATGAGGTCGACGGAAAGCCAATGCGATTTGAACTATGGGATTCCCATACTAAGAGCAGCATGAACTGGCCCGAAATGATCCGAATCCACCATTTGCGGTTGGTAATGCGATTGAAAAAAGCCGAGAAGTACTTGAATCATACAAGCGAAAAAAATAATTCGCGACCGGTCTTGGGTCGTTAAAGAAGTAGTATTAGTACCAGTAGGTCCGGTGAATTGTTACTATAGAATTGTCTTTCAAACTGCCGTTGATAGAAGCGAGGTCAATATGATCTTGCTTATGGATGGACGCTGGATAGTGCCAAAAACAGAGAGGGAATCGGGGGAGCGTGACGCCGTGAAGTAAATGCATTAGTCGGCCCGCGCCATGCTAGGTCAAGTGCTTCGAGATGATCAATGGCAACAGTTTGTAAGCGTTAGAGAGTGTAGTACATCAAGCTACTCTTCCAAAAAACAGTTTTTCGGTTTGTTTGTTCACAAAGGAGCAGGGTTCAACAATGGTGGACCTTGAATTTGAGACGGTTGGTCCCATGGATTGACATCCGAGTACCGATTTTTTTTCTGTAGACTTTCACAACTAGCTCTTCAATCAACATCGCTAGTTTGCTTCATACGCTACTGTGTCAGCTCAAGCGATCATATTGGACTCGGAAAACCAAGTGTACAAAGTAAGAGTAGTTCAATGCGTTGCTTGGATAATAGCAGGAGGGAGCTTCGCCTATTTCGTTGACTTCTGCATGGCATGTCTGGGTATTGAACTCTGGAAAGATTCAGTTGGACTCCCGTATCTTTCAGGAGTTGTCATCAGACAACTTCCGCGTTTTGCTGCAGCGTTGAGTTTTGCAATTGCACTCCCAATAATGCGTCTTGAGCGATTTGGGACAGCATTCTTCACCGGTTTTTTCGGAATGCCATATGTGATCTTTTTCTTTTACGGACTGGACATCTTCGTTTATGGCTGGCCAACGGCCTCAATGATTGTACTGCAGGATTCTCTCCCTTCTGTCTTCGGTGTATGGGTAGTAGTGACCATTCAACGAATAAGAGACTACCGGATGACCATCGTAGACATTTTTAGCTTTGTAACGTTGTCAGCTATCATGACATTCCTGTTTCGCCTAGAAACTCATCCAATTGCTACGCTAATTCTCGCGCTGTCGCTTTTCTTGGGAAGCATTTTCCTTCAATTAGTAGCTCAGAATCGACGCAGTGATAAAGCCATTGGAGCTTAATCAGCACAAGGCAATCCACCCGAGTTGCCCTCGAAACCACGCAGTTCGCGACTGTCATCAGTCACTTGCCACAGCTATCAGTGCCGTCATCGTGGCTATTGTCTCGCGGTTCGTTTTCAACTGGTTCGACGATACCAATCGTTTGTACCGCACGGCTGGCCAAATAAGAAGTCCAGCGATCAGGAGCGAAATAGGGCAAAGGTAATAGTACCATCCGCGCATGGGCGAATCCATTTCTCCGAATCCCAAAATCGCAAACAATATTGCAGATGCGTATGCGAAAAGAGTTGCAATGCAACCAGCGTTTATGAACCACCATGGCCATTTCGCATAGGTCAACATTCTGCGACATGTACCACAGTCGGCCTGACGACGAAAGAAGTAACTTCTCAATTCGCCAACTCGATCAGTCGAGAAATCCGCAGGACAGTGAGGACATTTGAGTATGCTATGTGTTCTCATGCGTACCTTATACCTCGATGCCTGCCTTGCTCATAGTTCATTTAGATCATTGCATAGGGTTAGGTTCGTTGCGACGATCATCCCGAAGAACCTTCCAGCAGTACCACGTAGTCGACATCCAGCCAACAATACCGACAGCGCTCTATGAATTCAAGATGTGCGAAACGAATTCAGACTCTGGTTGAAAATGGACCCCGGGCCATTCCAATTGCCATCCGAGTGCCAAATAAGGAGTATGCCGACTGGTAGCCAGATTGATGAACTCGCCTTGGGCCTTCGCACTAGGATTGAAAGAATGATGACGCAGGTAATGAGCAGCGGTAATTCAGTCGTAGTGATTGCGGTCAGCTCGTGTGTCACACCCACTTACAACCACTTACATCATGACACTTTGTGATGGAATTTGATCCAAGCTATCATGTCGGGTCAATCTCGCGCTCGGTGCCGCTAGAATATCGTCGAGTTGTCAGGCTCAGCAGAATCAGCTACAGTGAAGCAGCTTCTTCAGCCACAGTACAAGGATGAATCACAATGATCACTTTCGCTTGCATTGTCGCATTTCTGTTGCCGCAACAAATTCCAGAAAGCAATAACGAACTGCGGAAGATTTGCTTAGAACGAATCAGAACCCTACACGAAGTTCGCGACTTCGAACGAGCAGAAGTTGTCGCGATACTGGCCCAAAAGCTATTCCCAAACGATATCAGAATCACTACGTTGCTTGAGAGGATTCAAAACGCGAGAAATCCCTTTAGGCGCTTTGAACCCAAGGAGCTTGCAAAATTCGACATTATTCAAATAGAAGCAGGCGGAATGGTCGAAATGCAGCTAATTCCTAAGAAAACAAGTCGATAACATCAGGGCAATGATGCACTTTCCCACTACTGTTAGCACCACTCTAAAACCCCACATCTTCATCAACGCTCCCGCTTCTCATTTCAGGTCGCAACTGACTACCTCAAGGCCACTGTAGTCAATATGCCGAGCAGCCCACTATCATCAGCGCAGAGTGGTTTGGCGGTCGGTACGAGATCAGAGTAAAAGAAGCACAGTTCCCCCAGGGACCCGCAGCAAAGCGATCACATCCCATTCGATGATTACTTGCCATTGAGTGGACTATAAGGCTCAGAAGAATATTCGCCTCGCGTGTAGTTTCGCGACGGAATGAAGCACTCATCCAAAACACTTGTCTTGCCACTATGCGCGATTTCGGAGTTTAAATTTACCAACAACAAATTACCAGCGGAATCGAAGCTGCAAATTACCGTGCAGTCGGCGATTTGTTTTTCATCTGCTGTGAGCGGTCGAAGTTTTTCTTCGTTAAAGTCGTTCACTGAAACGTGCTTTTCAAATGTGAAATAAATTTGGTTCTTGCTCCGAACTTCGTACTTGCCGACGAACTCAAGGCGTGACGTTCGATGCCGAATCACTCGCCGAAAGGTGCCATTGGGTTGAAAATATAGACTCTCCCAGTAGCCGCTACCAAGAAATGGATGTCTCCAGTCTCCTACAATTCTCGACTCCAATCGCGGAGGTTTGTCCGCATGCCATCCGATTGCCAAAGCAGCAATCGTTGTAAGCAGAAGCACTGTCGAAATGCGGAATCGAATTCTTGACATTTTCGGGTAACGGCATTGGTAGAACGATAAGGTAGCTGAAAGGTTCCACTCAGTCTTAACAGCAAACCAAATTTTTTCAACCAAGCCTCCAAAACACAATCCCGAGCCGCCCAATCTGCTAACATTAGGGCTCAATTTCGGCAGTCGGTATGGTCCAGAGTTTGGCAATAACTAGTCCTCCTGCCGCTTCGCAAGTAATTAGTAAGTAGCATTGTATTGTCGCAGAAACCTTATTCCGTTAAAGTGAGTTCGGCTTTCTTTTAACTTCAGCGCACAAGGATGAATCATGGCTCACGCTCTGCTTTGCCTCATCTGCATTCTCTATCCTAAGCAATCCTCCCAGGGCGACGAGGAGCTACGGAAAATTTGCTACGACAGGATTGTTGAATTGGAAGATGCAAGAGAATTTGAGCGCGCTACAAGCCTTGCTAGAGCCGCTAAAAAGAAGTTTCCAAATGATCCAAGATTTGAATTCAAGCATCAAGTGCTTGAGTTTGCTAGCCTTCGCTCCATTCCTCTATTAAACGATGGCCTTGGACCTGACCAACGAGCTATCGCCAAATACCGAATAGACGAGCTTAGGGGGATTGACCCTTCAATTCGAGCCGAAAAGCTGAATGAAAAAGTAAACAGCATCATCCAGCAAATTGACCCTGATTCGACGTGTACCGGCCGAACGGTAATAATGCAGAGCCCGGATATCTACACCCTAGTGATATGTACTTCACGAGATAATCACAGCAAGATTCAAGACTTAGTTGGCAAAGATGCCCTCCAACCCTGGCGAAAATAGACTACAATTCGCGCCTCTCTGCGGCAGTGGTACGGTTTCAGACTTGGGCAATTACAAGGCACCTGCCGCTTCAACAGACGTTAGCTGCTCTTGTCCTGTATTGTCAGAGATCCTAATCCCGCTAATGTGAGTTTGGCTGGTACTTAGCTTCAGCACACAAGGATGAATCATGGCTCACGCTCTGCTTTGCCTCATCTGCATATTCAATCCACAGCAATCCTCCCAAAACGACGAAGAGCTGCGGAAAATGTGCTACGACAGGATTGTTGCATTTCATGAGGCCCAACACTTTGAGCGGGCAGTAATTGCAGCAAGACTATCACTAAGGAAATTCCCAAATGATCACTTGCTACTTGACATTCACCGCAAAGCAGAAGGCCAACTTTGGCGTGGCGTGCCTGAGTTTTCAGAACAGTTGCAACCAAACCAAATTGCGATAGGTCAGTACTTTATTGCCCACCTTAAGGGAACAGAACCAGCGATATGCATCCAACAAATGGACAAGCTTGCCGATGATATCATTGAGCAAATTGATCCAAATTACTGGATCACGGCACGAACGACGGTTTATCGATATCAAGCAAATCGATGCTTAATCATTATTACCTCAAAAGATAATCACGATAGAATTCAAGAAATTCTGGGTAAAGACTCCTTCCATTCAATGAACGGTAGGCGCTGACACAGAGGACATTGTCCGCACCAACCGCTGTCGATAATGTCATGGGCTCATCAGATCCAAGTCGCAAGCTCAGAGCCTCAAGGCCTCCGCTTCCGTAATTACAATGCCGAGCTGCCCTTTACCACCGACTACTAGGATGTTTGGCGGTCGAATGGAGATTTGAGTAAAACGAGCGTATTCCTCCCCATACAACAACCCTATCGACGTAGCGCATTACTCAACAAAGCAGGTAGAAAGATTTAGGAGTACTGCCAACATGCGATTAGTACCAACTCGTTTCAGCATTCGCGGCTTACTGCTAATGGCAGCGTTGGTGGCAGTCTTTTTGGCCTGGCGGCTTCAGAGCCCTGAATCACGGGTAATTGCGGCAATTAGCGATGCTGGTGGGAAGGTAGCTTTGGGATATCAGACCGAGTACCTGTTAGAAGGCCATTGGAAAGCATTTTATTGTTCAAAATTCGCAACCTGCACCGCAATGGACCCGCCAGTCGGAGCACAAGTTTTGCAAACTGTCTTGGTACCCTTGTAAAACGAATTTGCATTCAATCCGGCTATCTCCGCTTTGAGGCAAAAGCAAGGTTCACTCCTCCTCCGAGTTTCACAATTGAAACATTTCGGGAGAATATGATCAGCAATGCAATTCATCGAAACTGTGAGTACTGGCTCGTATCTCCAGACTCGATGCGCCAGACCATTATTGACACGCTTGATCCCGCGTTGGCCGGTATACTTCGGCTGTACATTCTCTTAGTTGACAACAGTGGAAATCAAGCTCGATTTATCTGGTAAGAAGCTCAAGTCACAAAACATGAACGATTGGAGTCTTCCAGCTTAACTTGCCGCCATAGCACAAGCCTCGCTTGCCGCTGCCCCATCCTAAGGCCTACCAACTTCGAAAGACGAATTTCTTTTTTCGTACGAAGCTGCGGTTTTCAGAGCTTTTGGGCAAGTCGGAAGACCATTTTGCAGGTAGCATACTGCCTTCCGCAAAACTCAGGGTTGTTCCATGAATGATTATGTTGACGACGACGATTTTGAAGACGACGTCGAAGATGTGAAGCCGGTGTCGAAACGGCCTAAAGCTCCTAAGAAAATCAAACCTACGCAACTTCGTATCGTGGCTGGAGAACTGCGTAGTCGTCGGATTGTGTACAACGGAGATCCTGCGACAAGACCGATGAAAGAGAAGACTCGCGAGGCAGTCTTCAGCGTGCTGGGCGGTTATCTGGAGGATACTTACGCCATCGATCTGTTCGGTGGTACGGGGATTTTGGCTTTTGAAGCAGTTAGTCGAGGTTCTTCTGCGGCGACGATTCTGGAGTTGTCGAGAGCTACGGTGAATTCTATCCTGGACAATATGCGGACATTGAAGCTGGACAATCTTATTGAGGTCCAAAACGTCGATACCCTGCGGTGGCTCAGAACGGCGGATCACCAAACCGCGAGAATGCCGAAGTGCCCGTGGGTAATCTTCTGTTGCCCTCCCTACGCAATGTGGAATGATCAGGGTGATCGACTGGTCGAGGGTTTGAAGATTCTGATGGAGGCGGCTCCAGCGGGATCGCGAATTGTTGGTGAGACTGAAGAGAACTACGATCTAGCTTCGCAGTTGCCCGGCTACGATTGGGACGTTCGTCGATATAAGCCTGCTTTGGTGGCGTTTGGGACGAAGAGTTGATGCAGATATTGCAGGCCCTCAAGTACTACTTTGGGCATACGAATTTTCGAGGTATTCAAGGGCAGGTCGTCGAGCGTATTCTGGCCGGACGACATTGCTTGGTAGTAATGCCTACTGGCGCGGGGAAGTCCCTTTGTTATCAGTTACCCGCGGTTGTTTTGCATAACCGTTTAGGTCAAGGTTCTGAACTAAATCTGCCGAAAGACAATTCTTCGAAGCCGCCACTAACATTGGTCATATCGCCTCTGATTTCGTTGATGAAAGATCAGGTAGATGCGCTGAATAACAAAGGAATCGCGGCTACTTTCGTCAATTCTTCACTAGATCGACGACAGCGTCAGGATCGTTATCAGCAACTTCGCAAAGGCCATTTCGCGATCCTTTATGTCACGCCAGAGCGGTTTCGCAAGTCTGAGTTTCGTGAGATTCTAGCGCATCGGCAGATCATTCTTTTGGCTGTCGATGAAGCTCACTGCATCAGTCAGTGGGGTCACGACTTTCGGCCTGACTACACGTGCGTGGGAGAATTTCGTAGAGCTTTGGGCGACCCTGTTACCATTGCTCTTACGGCAACGGCAACTGGCGAAGTTCAGCGCGATATCGCCAATTCTCTAGAGCTGGGTGAACTAGATCCAAAAGCTGAAGCCGAATGCCAACTGTTTCATACTGGAATTGCCAGACCGAATCTGAGCTTAAACGTCGAAACTGTTTGGGGAGACGACGAGAAGCTCGACAAGATTTGCGAAGAGCTTGAGTACTGGAAAAATGATCCGTCGAACAATGGCATCGTCTACTTCACCTTGATTCGAACTCTGGAGCGATTCAGCGAGCTGCTTCGACGTCGTAAAGTGCCTCATTTGGTGTATCACGGCGATCTTCCCCGAGGACTAAGGCGACGGGCTCAGGAGGAGTTCATCGAAGGGGCGAACGTTTTAGTTCTGGCTACTAACGCTTTCGGAATGGGCGTCGACAAGCCAAATATCCGTTTCGTAATGCATGCCGAGGTGCCGAACTCGGTGGAATCGTATTATCAAGAGATCGGTCGCGCGGGCCGAGATGGGCTGCCCTCACGCTGCGTCTTGCTTTATGACTCCGATGACCTGACAACTCAAATGGAGTTTATTCGATGGAGCAATCCCGACACTGACTTCTACCAACGAACCTATGATTTGATCGAGGATAACTTAGATGCCGTAAGAGCATTCGGATACTCTTGGCTGCATGAAAAGCTGTGCCACAAACAACGCCATGACCGAAGACTGGATACGGTTTGTCGATGTTCGAGCGTTATGAGTGTTAGAAAACGACGAGCAGCCGTTGGACACCTCGGAAGACGGCGATTGGAGCAGACTACAGCTCTCGAATCCTTTCCCGACGAATTGGTGGATCGTGACCGGTTGAACGAGAAGCTCGTTCGCGACCAAAAGAAACTGCTGGCGATGGTTCAGTATGTGCAAGCCGAAGATCGAATCGACTTCCTGGAGCAGTACTTCAAGTTCTAGTTGCGTAGCTACGCTCGACAGAGCGTGGATAGACTTCGGAGAGTGCATTTCCTCGAGCAAATCTCCCCGAAACCGATTTCCCGAATCTTTGCTCCAGCACTCACTTCCACAAAAACACGTATTGCTACACTATGGATACAATCCGCGATGCCTTGCGACTTTAGCATCTTTGAAGGGACAACTCAGCAAGTAGCGAAGCGACTGCTGGGCCATACGCTTGTTCGTAGTCACCTCCGCGAAAGGCTCTCGGGCATTATCGTCGAAGTTGAGGCCTATCTTGCTGAAAATGATCCTGCCAGCCACAGCGCCGTGGGGCGAAGGAATCGTAACGCGTCGATGTTTAATTCTGCAGGCTCACTTTATGTCTACACGATTCACACTCGGCATTGCCTGAACATCGTGACTTTGCCCGAGCATGTTGGTAGCGCAGTTCTAATTCGTGCCATTGAGCCACTGGAAGGTGTCGCAACCATGCTCAAGAATCGACGTCGACCTGATGTAAACGAGGACGCGATTATCTCAACCAGCCAACTGAGAGAATTGACTTCGGGGCCAGGTCGACTGTGTGAGGCTCTACAGATCGACCTTCAGCATGATGGAATTTATTTGACCAGTAGCGAGGAAGTTTGGATCGAGCCGCCGGTGGAGCAAGTTGCCAATTCGAAGTGGAAAAAAGTGGAGTCCAATCGCATCGGCATTTCGAAAGGCGTTGACTTGGGCCTGCGATGGTTCATCGATGGCCATCAACTGGTCAGCGGTTGTGCTCGGCAGCATTCCGCCGGGCGATATTGGCGATTCGGTTCGAGCTGAGTCATCTGAACGGTGGCCCGCTCAGCTACGAAGTCATTTGAACGGTGGCCCGCTCAGCTACGAAGTCATCTGAACGGTGGCCCGTCCAGCTACGAAGACCTCAGAACGGTGGCCCGCTGAGCTACGAAGTCCTCTGAACGGTGGTCCAGCTACAAGAGGCTATTTACGGCGGAAGAACTTCAAGCCCAACGAAATCATATCCTTCAAGTCGAAATCGCCATCTCCGTCCTGATCCAATAGTCCGGCCAGTAAGCCACCGCTGGCCTGTTGCTGCATCTGCTTCTTCTCACCTCGCAACATATCGATCATGCCGCCGAGGTCCATGCCACCTGAACGAGACTTATGAGCCACAGCGCCGATGATCATGGGTGCTAACAGACTCAGCAACGATGTAACTTGGCCCGCCGTTAAACCCACGGCATTTCCAATTCCATTCTCAACTTTTTGCTGACGACCTCCCAGCAAACCACCTAGCGGATTTGATGAGTTACCTCCCAGAGCTTGCAACAGACCATTCAAGCTATCGCAGCCTAACAAGCTGGCGACTGGCTTTGTTTCTGTTGCCGAAAAGTGAGCATGCATCTGCTGCATCGCACCGGGATCTTCAGCCTTATTCGTCAGTGCACCTAGAAGAGCTGGAATTGCCAAGCCGATCGCATTCTCAGTTTGTTCGGGAGTTGCTCCGATTTTGGAAGCGATCTGTTGGATTTGATTCGAGTCGATGCTGTCGCTGAGTAGGTCGACGAGTGACATGGGCGCTGGCCTTGTTCGGGAATTTTGGTGAGTTACGTCGGCTGAAAAGCTGGTGAGTATGTGCACTCCATTAGAATGGATAACGTCCAAAGCGTTAGAGCCGCCATCGTACCGCAGAATTTTTTCTTCCAGCTTTCAAAGACAGGACTCGTCGAGCGGGGCGAGCTTATCGACCTGCATCGTTTTGCTACAGCAGAATGCTGCAGCCTGCAGCGATTGCTCTCTTTCGATTCGTAGCTGATCCAGACTTGTAGCAGATCCCGTCAGTTTGGTAGCAGATCCCGCCAGGGTTCTGATGAATCAAGCCTCCCCGGCGAAAGGCAGTCTCGCAATCGCTAACTAAGCAATAAGAAAAGACAGCTCACTTGACCCCATACGTATGCGGTTCGGCGAAAAAGTCGGAAATAACCGTTTGAAACGATGGGTGCCAGCCTCGGAAAACCACTTTACCGATTATCGTTCCAAAAGGTGTGCAACCGACCTTTGCTCTTCTCTGTCGCGGCCCCCGATAGTTTTCCCCAGTAGCCAAGCGAGCTGTCGTTGCAGTCAGGCAGTGCAAGGACTGTGCCATTTTCTAGTGCCCCTGGCATTAAGCCTGTATGGGACGGGTGAGTCAGGTTATATTCTTGCTTGCGGATTGCTGAAATTACCAGCCAATAGGGCGCCCTCGTGGTCCGCGCCAATACTGCAAGAAATGCACTTTACTCGCTTGGGAATAGTCCAGCCGATGAATTTCGAAAATCGCCTTAAGGGTCAGAAAGCTGTTGTTGTTGGTGGCGGTACTGGAATGGGAGCTTCATTGGCCAGAGCCCTGGACGAAGCTGGCGTTCAGGTTGTTATTGGTGGACGTCGATTGTCAGCACTTCAGGAGACCGCTCAAGGCACTCAGATTTCAAGCCTTATGGTAGACGTTGCTGATCGAGCGAGCGTGGATCAGTTTTTCAGCCAAGCGGCAAAGCAACTTGGCCAGGTCGACATCTTAGTTATCGCCGCTGGGACGAATATCAAGAATCGTAGTATGGCAGAGATGGAGCCTGATCAGTGGGATCAGTTGATGGCCATCAACGCGACGGGAGCATACAACTGCATGCATGCGGTGTTGCCGGCGATGCGGCAGAGAAAGTCCGGCACGATCCTCAACATTTCGTCCGTTGCAGGCAAGCGAGCCATTGCGCTGGGCGGCATTGCTTACTCAGCCAGTAAGTTTGCCATGACCGCTCTCGGGACATGCGTTTCGAATGAAGTTGCACCCGATGGTGTTCGAGTGATCAATCTGTATCCCGGTGAAGTGAATACTCCGATCCTCGAAAACCGTCCTACTCCTGTGACTGAAGAACACAAGCAGCGCATTCTTCAACCTGAGCATGTGACTGAGTTGATCATGAGCGTACTGAATCTACCAGAATCGGTGCACGTGCCAGAGCTTGTGATTAAGCCGCTGACTCAAAACTGGTATTAAGCTCGAGAGGCGCGGTGATCGACATGTCTGGAATGCTCGAGGAATCTACGGCCAATCTTAGCCCAGAAATTCTGAACATCTCGACCTACAAATTCATCAGCTTGGATAACTTGCCTGAACGTCGCGAGTATCTGAAGGCGCTCGCTGAATCTTTAACGCTGAAGGGAACAATTCTGTTGAGCCCCGAAGGCATCAACATGTTCTTGGCTGGTTATCCGCAGCAGATCAGTGATTTCTTTCACCAACTAAAACAAGATCCGCTCTTCGCCGATATCGAGCCCAAAGAGAGCTACTCGCAAGGACGACCCTTTCGGCGAATGTTGGTGCGCATCAAAAAAGAAATCATTGCATTTGGTATCAAAGAAATTGAACCTGAGCGAGAGACCTCTCCGAAGCTGGCTCCAGCAGAACTCAAACGCTGGCTGGATGAAGGCCGTCCCGTTCGCCTATTGGACACTCGCAACGACTACGAGATTGAACTAGGTACCTTTGAGAATGCTGAGCATCTAGACATTCACCACTTCCGCGATTTTCCAAAGGCTCTTGAGCAGATGCCGGAAGAGGCGAAGGAACAACCGATAGTGATCTTTTGCACTGGAGGAATCCGTTGCGAAAAAGCTGGACCGTTAATGGAGCAAGCGGGCTTTAAGCAAGTTTATCAACTGCGCGGAGGCATTCTGAAGTACTTTGAAGAAGTGGGTGGAGATTATTGGAATGGCTCTTGTTTCGTTTTTGATGGCCGAGTCGCTCTAGCACCCAGCCTGGAGCCGACAGGTGATCAATTGTGTTTCGCTTGCCAAGCTGTAATTACATCAAAGGATCTTCAGTCGCCTTTGTACACGCTCGGCGAGTCTTGCCCGAAGTGTTACCGTCCACCCGAGCAGCGAGCCAAACAGGAACTACAAAGTCGAATTGAACTGATTCAAAAGATTGCCTCTTCGCAACCTGGTTGTACTGCCTACGATAACTTTCGAGAGATTCATGTCAGCGGAAAACTGGCTGGATTAACGCTTATGAACTTTCTCAAGCGTTATCAACCATATGTCGCTGAGAGCGCCTGGAGAAACTGGATCGATGCCGGTCAGATTACTTTCAATGGACAACCGGTCAGCGAATCTGATGTCGTACGTGATGGTCAGCAGTTCTTGCATCACCAGCCAGGCACGGTTGAGCCCGAGATCAATCCGAACATCGAGATCATTCACGAAGATGATTGGATTGTAGTGGTCAACAAGCCAGCTCCGATGCCAACGCATCCCAGTGGTCGTTTCAATCGCAACACGTTGACTTGGATGCTTCAACAAGTTTATCCACAGAAGAAGCTGCGAGCCGCTCATCGGCTTGATGCCAACACAACAGGAGTTGTATTATTGTGCCGAAAGGCACAGGCATCTCGCTTCATACAGCCTCAATTCGAGCGCGGAGAGGTCGAAAAGCTGTATTATGCGAGGGTTCACGGCCATCCAGAATGGCTAGAACGAACTTGTCGAGCGGCTATAGAAAGTGAGCCATCCGATGGTGGCTCACGACAAATCTCTGATTGCCAAGACGACGATACCTGTGTAACCCATTTCCGAGTTTGCGAACGATTTGCCGATAGAACTAGCCTGCTTCAAGTGAGACCTGAAACCGGAAAAACGCATCAAATTCGAGTTCATTTAGCTCATCTAGGTTATTCTATCGTTGGTGATCCGTTGTATCTCCCAGGCGGGAGAATAGGTACCAGTCAGACTTTAAGCGTAACGTCCAAGCCGATGTGCTTGCACGCTCACCGCTTGACTGTCGTGCATCCCGGAACGAATGAAATGGTTACCTATCAGGCTCCGTTACCAACATGGACACAACAACTCCAGTACTAAGCCCAGGCTTAGAAAGCGATATGATTACGATGGCCAAGCAGACCAAGAAGATTCAGGTTGACCACGGACGGATAGAAAAAGCTGTCCGGGAGATCCTGATCGCGGTAGGCGAAGATCCCGACCGAGAAGGTCTAGAGGAAACTCCCGGTAGAGTGGCTCGGATGTATGCTGAAATGTTTTCTGGGTTGAGAGAAGAGCCCGCCATTCACCTAAAAAAGGTATTTACGGAAAAATATGACGAGGTGGTTTTGGTCAAAGACATCCATTTTTGCAGTATGTGCGAACACCACCTCTTGCCATTCGTTGGCAAGGCGCATATTGGTTATTTGCCAGATGGAAAAGTTGTGGGACTCAGCAAGCTTGCACGCGTGGTTGAATCCGTGGCTCGACGACCTCAAGTTCAAGAGCGAATGACCGAACAGATCGCCGATTTGATTGAGTCGCATCTTAGCGCCAAGGGTGTTGCGGTTATCATCGAGGCCAGCCATAGCTGCATGACAATTCGTGGAGTGCGTAAGCCGGGCAGTTCCTGCATGACCAGCTCGATGCGCGGTATATTCCGTGAGAATTTGGCAAGTCGTTCCGAGATACTCAGCTTGATGATGAATTCTAAAACATGAACAATGTCTCCTTGGAATCACTAATCACAAACGCCACCGCTCAAATGTCGGTGGCGTGTTTATTTGGGTTTTGGCTCCTCCACTTGCTAGAACCGCGGCGATTAGCACGATTTCCAAGATTGGTTGTTTCGGTTTTGGCCGTTGCCTTATTCGCTCGTTGCGTCACCAGCACAAGCAGCGGAACGAACAAGATACTCTGGACATGCTGCGGAGTCGCCGCCTTGTTGGCAGTGCTTCACACGATCATTCAATGGACCAAGACTTCACCGGCCGAACTGTATGATGAACAGCGGCAGAAGAATCTGAACAAATCCAAAAACGCTGAACTTGACGATGAAGTGCCGCTCAAGTTCAGCTCGTGGAGTTCTGGGAGTAAGCTAGGACTAGTCATCTCTGTTCTCTCGCTAGCTTGCTTGCTGTACATTCGCTTCGCGGACCTAGGTGCACTTGGCAAAACTGATCGAGCGTGGGCCTGCCTGCAATTGGCCGGTGTAGCGCTGATGTTAGGCTTAGCCATGTTCCTCTCCATCGAACTCACATTTCTGTCCACACCAGACGCACTCAGCGTGCAACGCTCTGCCCGCGTAAGCTGGGCGGGAACTGCTCGACTAGCGATGTTGATTTCGATCATGATCTTGGCTTGTTGTCTAACACAATTCATCACCAAGAACGATGTATCAACTTTGGATTCAACTCAACGCACCGTTCATTTCGCAGCCAAAGCATTTGGTTTGATCCTACTCCTGTCAACGTTCACCGTATGGATCGTGCCGCGACGGTTAGCTGCATTTCAGAAGTCAGGGAAAATACCCAAGGACTGGATAAGCCTGACACTGACTTCTTGGCTGGGTATGTTTGCTTTTGTCGTTGCCGCCACATTACCAGCCGATTGGCCCTGGCGTTTGCTAGGCAAGTAACGCAGTTGCTATAATGCACCCTGTAATGGGATTCGCCAGAATTCACTTACTTACAAACGTGGAATTCGCCATAGTCCCCTTAACTGCAACTTCGTAGTGGAATTCGCCAGATTTTCCTTTTGGACCTTCGCCAGATCTCCACTACACGCGACTGCCATTCGCATGTTGAAGCGCAAGATACCAACACTCCAGAACGATTAATTCGAGAGTACAAAACGATGAGAAGTTTATTCCAAATCGCCAGTTGCAGTTGTTTCAGTTTGTTGATTATTTTTAGTAGTGCTTCAGCTCAGATAACGCCTCCTTTCGTCAAGCCACCTGAAGTTATCTCGACCAAGGACCTGAAGGCCATGTTGGATGCTCGTGAGATCGCAGCCAAGAAGGCTCAAGTTGAAGGCAAGAAACCCGAGGAGCCAAACTTTGTGGTAGTCGATGTCCGAAGCGACGATGAGATCAACGTCTCAATCATTCCTGGAGCAATCACCAAGGCTCAATACGAGAAAGATAAAGACAAGTACCGCGGAAAGATGGTCATACCTTACTGCCTAGTTGGCGGTCGCAGTGCAACATTTTCCAATGAGCTGGTGAAGTCCGGAGTGCTCGTCAAAAACTACAAAGGCAGTATCGTCGACTGGGTAAGCAATGAACTGCCTCTAGTAACGTTAAAGGGCGAACCAACGAACAAAGTCTTTATCAACCCAGAACGCTTCAAAGTTCCAGCCAAGTACGAAGCCGTGGGCAAGTAATCAACTAAGAACATCCAGTTCCTCGTTCATCCACAAACTCTGCCAACTGTTCCATCGTTCCAGTCCAGCCCGCGTGCATGGAGGAATGGAAGTTCTTGAAGAATTCTCGCTGAGCTTTGGAACTACCTGCATGTGGGCGAGCTTCAATGGTGACTAGTGTGCCTTTTCCGATTCCAGCATGGTCGACGAAAGTAACCGTCGTGAAGATCTTTAGCGGGAAATCTTCGAGACCTTGGAATGGAGCGGGCGCGATCTCTCCAGCAGGGTTCGAGAAACTGCTGACGAAAACTAACTTGTTGGGCGGATCGATCACTTGAAAAGTCCAGCATCCCCATAGCTCCATCCGGGCTGTTTGGCTCATACAGTAGTGGAATAAGCCACCAACGCGAAGTTCAAGCTTGGCATGCGTCATCGTCGAGCCTTTCGGTCCGAACCACTTCAATAAGTGTTCTCGTTCGGTCCAGGATTGCCAAAGTTGTTCGCGCGGGGCTTTGAACACTTGACTGATGGTGAAAGCCGGTTCGTCGTTCTCCGACTGGACCTGCTCTACGTAGTCTTCGAGACTCGCCAAGTGCTGTTTGCCACCCTCAAGCGCTCCAAAATTACTAATGACAAAATCGCGTGCTTTGGCGCTTGGAAAGATGGATCGCATCGTAACCATTGTTTGCTTGCCATCAGGAGCTTGCTCGAATGTGACCTCTGATCGGAAAGAAGTGCCCGAATTGTTGTCCCCTTCTCCGCAAAGCCTATAGACAAGTCGCGAAGGTGGTTCGGTCTCGATATAGTCAACTCGACATAGGTAATCTGTACCATCGGGACCATGCATTGTATAACGCCATGATCCCCCGGGTCTGAAGTCCAACTCGTGCGTTGTTGTTTTGAAACCGGCAGGTCCCCACCAGTTGCCAACATGTTTGGCATCGGTCCAAACCTGCCAGACGAGTTCTCGGGGAGCCGCAAGCGTTCGAGTAATCACGATCTCAACGGGATTGTCGAGATTAGTTTGAGACAAATTGGGATCAGCAACCATTTAGCGATTCCTTTTCTTTCTGCTCGGTGAGGGAGAACGTTGATCTTTAGTTTCAGCCTGAATTTCTTTGAGATAATCGTCGAGCCGATCGAAACTTTCCTCCCAAAATGTCCGATAGCGGTCAATCCATGAAGCTGCTTCTTTCAGCGGTTTCGCGCGCAGCTTGCAGGGACGCAATTGAGCTGATCGCGAGCGGACGATAAGACCTGCTC
>JAXMBP010000058.1:0-37353 GCA_046349795.1 Pirellulales bacterium
CGAATTGAACCTGTTTTCAGCGGAAGTTTACGAAGTCGAAATGGCGTACTACAAGCGAATGCAGAATCGATATGGCTTGCCGCTCGATAATCGATCGGACTACACCAAGCTCGACTGGATACTTTGGACAGCGACTCTGACTGGGAAGCGAGAAGACTTCGACACCTTAGTTAGCCCCGTCTATCGATTTCTGCAGGAGACGCCAGATCGCTCGCCGATGACAGACTGGTACTTTACCTCCACTGCGCGGAAGCAGGGCTTTACAGCCAGACCTGTTGTTGGCGGTGTATTCTTGAAAATGCTGTTTGAAAAGAAAATGTGGCAGAAGTACGCTACGATGGACAAGTCAGGTTCATCGGGTTGGGCCAAGATGCCTGAGCCACCTAAGACTATTTCCATTGTTCCGACCGGTGCGGAAGCGGATGGAGCCTCAGCGACTTTCCGATTTACTACTACTCAACCCGCCGACAATTGGAACCAGACTGCTTTTGACGAATCGAGCTGGAAAACAGGGCCTGGCGGCTTCGGATCCAAACAGACTCCAGGTGCACCCGTAAAATCCGTCTGGAATTCGTCAGATATTTGGTTGCGACGATCGATCAATGTTTCAGAACTTCCCAAGGGGCGGATTGCTCTTCGATTATGGCACGATGAAGATGTTGAAGTCTATATCAATGGCAAGTTAGTAGTTGAGCTTTCCGGTTACACTACGGGTTATGAGCTGGTGGATATCAAGAGCGAACTTCTGCCAATCGGCGAAAGTGTTGTAGCCATACACTGCCGCCAATCCACGGGCGGTCAGTTCATTGATTTTGGAATTGTTGCTATTGAGGAAAGTGGCGTAGTTAGAAAGTCTGTCAAGTAAGTAATGAAGTGTTGGGTCAAGCCAACTACTCTCAGAATTGTGCGATAGGTGAGAATGAGATAGACTGGTGAATTCCAACAATTTGGCTTGACGAGAAGTTCACTGCGATCATGGGATTCTCACAATCATGGATTGCAATTGCTCTGCCGCGGACCGAAGCACGTGCTCTATTCAAAGTTCGTCCAACGGGACAGAGATCTGAGTTCGCGGAACTAACGTTGTCTGATGCGATACTACCGAATGGTGGGTATCTCATCGTTGCCAATGAATGTGATTGGGCCGAGAGGCAGAATCTTCAACAGCTTTCGCGCGAAGGCGAGCTTGTCGCGGCTTCCGTGGAGGAGCATGTGATGGTTAGTTGGGCCTCATGCTGGCGCGACGGCAATTTAGTTTGGAGAATCGCGCACGATTCACAGATATCAGAAGAGCATTTGGAAGTAACCGGAGAACTGCCAACGGGCTATCGAGAAATTGCCGATGAACTTTTGGAAAAACAGAAAACTCTAGGCGATTGCGATTACCTGTTTGATATTCCTGTGATGGCAGCCAAGCTAACTACGGATTACCGCCACGACGAAGATGGGCCATGGTCCGAGGACGAGCCATTTGAGATATTGGAAAAGATCGAGCCGGTTCGCCCGTGGTGGCGATTTTGGTGAGTAGTAAAATTCTTGTATAGTAGGATTAGTCCATATTCCAGGCTGAATTTGAATCGAAATCTATCCAAGAGGGTATTACCTACCTCTGTCGATTGGACGCTCAATTGCGAGTGTTTGGCGCTACAGGTCACAAGTACGCACTCAACTCTCGTGCCTCCCTAGCTTCAATTACCGAAATAGAACATGTCAATCGGATTGAGCTTCCTGCTGACTATCGATATTTTATGCTCGAAGTCTCCGATGGAGGAGCTGGCCCCAATTATGGCATCAAGAGTATCTGCGACGTACTTCGTGGTAGCGATCCAAGCGTGCCGTTCAATTCGCGACATTGTAGTGGGAGAAATCCTGTTCTGGGCGTGATCTGGCTGACAGATAATGGATGTGCGACAACGACCGATCTAATTGTCAACGATTACCAACACGCGGGGCGAACTTGTCAGTTGGACTGGGAGTCTGACCGAGTTGTCATGGGTAGTTTGTTTCGGAGGTGGTATCTGAATTGGTTGAACGGGGCGATAAAGATGCTTGTGAAAGAGCCAATCTTGAAGCGAGTCAAGAAAAAGATGAAGCTTGGCGATGTCCGAGAACTGCTCGGCAACGAGCTGATTTCTCACGACCCCAAGAAGACTTTACTGGAGAACTACTACTTGACGTTCCCAGATGTTAATGGTGGGATCCAATTCGATTTTTCCGATCGCGTAGTTTCCACTCACTTTTTTCCCCATTGTTTGACTCCGAACTTGGACGATCCTAGCGATCAGACGGAGCTACAAGTCGATTGGAATGAATTACGATAGATTGTCTCATTTAGGCCCTAACAAAATTGTCCAGACACTGCTCCGAGCTTCATGGTCAAAGTGCAAGGCGAATGAGTTGATGTGTCGAGAACCCTAACCTGATTTCGCGAGGCCGCTGGTATAGTCGGGGTGGATGGGCGTTAAGCCGGATTGTTTCCAAAACTTGGTGGAATCCACTATCTTGTCAGAGGATCTTTTCAAGCGATTATCGTCAGCCGCAGGTTCTACAAACTGTGGTAGAGCCAATCCATGAAGCTTGGCAAGGTAGCTGTAGAACTCTTGCCTGAGCACAGGTGCTCGATCCGAGAGAACATAAAGCGATTCAGCGGATGGGGACCGTAAAGCCCAAATAATTGCGGCCACGATATCGTCGAGGTGTATTAGGTTCAGTCGACCGACGCTTGGAACGGCCAATGGTTCGTTGCTGCGGAGCTTTTCCAACAAAGGTATGCGCCCAGGTCCGTAGATGCCAGCCAAGCGAAGAACCGTGGATGGCCATTCGTCGGAATTCGTAAGTAGCCAACGTTCGGCAGCAACAGCGATGCGAGGCCCAACACGATTTGGCTCTACCGGCGTACACTCGTTGACGGTTTCGCCAGCGCCGGTTTGTCCATACACACCAGTGGTACTTAAGTAGACTAATTTGGGCAAATCGTTGTTTGGCTTTGCAATATCAAATCGTCCGCCGCTCAACCAATCTCGCAAATTGATTAACCCTTGAACATGAAACTGGTCAGAAGATTCATCAAGGTTGCAACCTGAATCGGCTCTGTGAGGAACTGCCACAAGCAGATGCGTAAAGCTTTGCTCCAATTCGGGCAGTGAAGAGCGATCGAGCCAGTGACCGACATGTGCATTGATACCACATGAGCGAAGTACATTAGCGTTGGCTTCAGACCGAGTCAACGCACAGATCGACAGCTCATTATTTGCCAAAGGCGATCGGCTATTTTCTGAAGGCGAAGAGCCATTTTTTGAAAGCGAATAGCGAAGAAAATGCTCGGCTAGGGCCTTACCAACATAGCCACAGCCAACGATCAGTAGTCTCACTTCGACGACTCCGGCTGCGAATTTGGCTCCGTTGAAGTGTTCTTCGTGTCTGCATGAGGCTCGTTCTTAGGCTCTTCCGAATTTGTAGTCGCCTTTGTGTTGCTTGAATTGTATTGTTCTGACTTGATGGATTTCGCTTCTGCATTGGACGCGGGGCCAATCTCGGACCATAGAGATTGAACTACTAGAGCGAGTTGAGGATCCCCAGCAAAATCAGGTTCAGGCGGTCGTTCGCCGCGAAGGACCAGTCGCAGATCGCCTCGAAGATTCCATCGACGATTCAGAAAGACTTCCTCCAATTCGGACATCGGTAAGGTCAAAGATGGTTCGGGAGTAATGCCCCACTCATCGGCTTCCTTCATCGAGTCAGTGCGATGAATGTTCTTGCCGCTAGGACGGAGGAAACGAGCTGTTGTAAACTTGAGCGCTGAGGTGTCGTCTTCGAGTTCGAATACTTGTTGCACAGTTCCCTTTCCATAGGATCTAGTTCCAGCAATGCGCGCTCGGCAGAGATCTTGTAGACAGC
Organism: Pirellulales bacterium; assembly: GCA_046349795.1. Classification (GTDB taxonomy): domain Bacteria; phylum Planctomycetota; class Planctomycetia; order Pirellulales; family Pirellulaceae; genus Aureliella. The sequence continues at coordinate 3,898 of JAXMBP010000058.1, forward strand.
CAGCCATAATCTCACTGGCACTAGCACTGTCTCCATTTACCATAACGATCATTGGAATCTTCTTATCGATCTCAATTGAAGGTTCGGCCGGGTACTCGTTATCAAAGATGGCTCGACGCCCTTTGGTTCGCAGAATTGTTCCATGATCGACCAGCATGTCGCACATTTGAACCGCTGCTGGTAAGACTCCTCCTGGGTTGTAACGTAGATCGATCACCACCGCCTTTGCATCACTACGTATGTTGTGAAGAGCTTCCCGGAACTCATCGACCGTTTTCTCGCCGAACATCGTAATTCGAATATAGGCGATGCGAGGATCTTCGCGCATGAAATAATCCCATTTCGAGTCCTCGCGAATATGATCTCCGTATACGCTAGCGATATCGATTTCGGCTCGCGGAATAGAAAGCGAGATAGTCTCTGAAGAATCCATTCTGCGAATTTCCAGTTCGACAGGCTTACCCACAGGACCTCGCATCAGCTTGGTCGCTTTGGTGGTTTCTAAGCCTTCGGTGGATTGACCATCAATAGCCAGGATCACATCGCCAGCTTGAATACCCGCTTTGTAGGCCGGCGTATTGGGAATGGGCGCGACAACAGTCAATCGGTTTACTACTGGAGGACCTTCAACGGTAATGCCAACTCCACCGAAATGCTGTTCGATGGTGGACTGAAAATCTTTGTACTGCTGGGGTGGGATGAAGTCGGAGAACTGATCCAACTTCGAAACAACTCCATCCATTGCTGCGATGTACAGTTCTTGAGGATCAACCTCATTGACGTAGTAATCCTCGACCATTCGAATTGCCTGGCCGACTTTGATGCCATAACGCAAATTCCGAGACTGAATCGCGCAGGCAATGCACACAGCCGCAACTGCAAACAGTATCAGAAGATTTCTTAGCGGCATTTGGCAACTCCATCGCTAGTGCAGAGCTTAACTCTCGAAACGGATTTGCCTAATGTATCAGAATTCCACATTTTCGAGAATGTTGTTACCATGTCGCCATGGATGAAAAAGAACAAGCAGATTTTGAGTCTGTCTAAGATGCAATGTTATCTTTATCAAAACAACTGAGCATGGCAGGTAGAAGGAACAGATCGCAAATGAGTGCTGTGACAAGCGTGACAACACCCATCTGTGCAAAAGTTACGTGTTCGGGAACGTTGCTTGTAAGTACTGAGCCGAATCCGGCGCACAGAACGACCGAGGTCATAATCATGCCGGTACCGACGCCTTGGAATGCACGCTGAAGCTTCTCTTGTCGTACTCCTTCTCCTCGCTGTTCTTCTTGGTAGCGTGTAATGAAGTGGATCGTATCATCCACCGCAATACCAAGGCAGATGGTAAGTGCACAAACGCTGACCATCTCAAGCGGCTTACCAATAAAAACTAGAAACGAGGCCGCGGCTGCCAACGGTAAGATGTTGGGGACGACGGAGATGATGCCGATCCGAATGGACTTGAAGGCAATTCCTAGCACTACGAATATGACTATTGAGGCTGACAACAAGCTGGTGATCAAGTCCAACACAATTTGATGCAGATTCTTCCAATTCCAAACCGGAGATCCCACGTTATCAGCCAGTCTGACATAGAAACCTGGGTGAGAGTCGTTCAACGCATTGAGCTGCTTTTCGATTCGCTCGAAGACCGGTTTGTAGGTGGACGTGCCTAAGTCTTGAGTTCGAAAACTAACTCTGGCACGCTTGTTCTCAGGATCGTAGACAGCCAACTTGAGCGGTGGAGGAAGCAGTTCGATCATCGACATCTTTTCTTCTGGAGGATCTTCACCTGGCATCGCTCGAAGCAGTCGACAAAGCGATAGCGGATGCCCTACCAGCGGCTCCGCAGCCAAAACCTCATCTACGCTGCTAACAAGTTTGGCAATCACCTCAGGCGCTGGAGCTTCCATTGCATCCTCCCAATCGATATCAATAAAGCAAGTGTCGAGCCCCGAGAGTGCCTTGTCCAACTTGGCTAATGCAACTTGTGCTGGCGAGCCTTTATGCATCAGGTTCGATGTTCGCACTTCCGGTCGCAGTTGAAAAGCGATTAGGCCAAGGAAGGCTAACAAAGCAAAGGAGAAGAGGCTAACCAGCCGCGGATACTTGAGTACCCAACTCACGCCAGCACCGAAGAGGTTTAAGTTGCGTTCGATATGGCCGTTCTCTGCGCCCTTTGTCAACCGTTTGGCCCATGGAGTGAAACAGGCAAGGGGGATGACGAGCATTACTGAAATCCACACCGTCGTTACACCGATGACGCAAGCCCAACCGAATTCGGCAACAACATCGTTTTCTGCCAAAATCAAACTTCCCATGCCGATCGCGGTAGTTAGAGAGGTTAAGAAGCAAGCCAGTCCGACAGCAGCAAGCATATTGCGGCAGGCTCGTATCGGTTCAGCTCCTGCAACTAATTGTCCCCGAAGAAAAACCATCATGCGAACTGCATCGGTAAAGCCAACCAAGCAGACCAACATGGGCACAATCACATCACTAAAAGGATTGTCCTGCAGATCGAAATACCTCAGAAATCCCAACGTCCAAAGCAAACCAATGACCGGCGCTAATACAACTACAAAAACAACCGATAGCCCACGAAACAGAACAATCGAGGTCACGACGATGATGCCGTATCCGATGATCTGATACAGTTTTTCGTTCGATGCTCGATCTTTAATGATCATCAGGCGAATGGGAACAGGCCCCGTAACAGAAAACTCCATCTTCACGCCGGGATGTCTGGCTAGAACGTCCTGAGCGGTCTCAACAATTCGAGTCGTGCAATCAGCATCCTCTTTAGCGAAAGCCCAATCAAAGCCGATTGAGATCACTGCCGTCTTTGCATCGTCGGACAGAAGTTGGCCGACGATCAGCGGATTCTCAACCGCTTTCTTTTTTGCCATCTTAAAGCGTTGCTCAGAGGCTCGTCCACGAGGGACAACAGGCTCGGGCAGACCAAAGATGTTGAGCGGTGGAGCGTTGTCCATCCAGGTTGCAGAGTCGACTGCTGGCATTGCCTCAAGCTGGCCAACTACAAGATCGCGTAGGGTTTCCACCTTCGTAGGTAAACAATTGATCCGACTCGACGACTAGCAAAGTATCCGAACGACCAAACGGGCCTCCCCGGTTTGATCCACCTCGAAATCTCCTCGGACGAAGCGGATCGGTGGTGCTCGAGTCCTTGTCGTCGCTTAGCGTTTCACCGTTTATCCAACGCTGAAATCGACCGGGCCAATCGGGATCCATGTAGCCGCCAACAGCCAAGGCACTCATGGCCAATAGAACTGCCACGCAATAGATGGGATAGTCGACGAGCTTAGAGAAAAGGCGAGCGGTAAAAGTTTGATAATACTGTTGGTCAGATTCCACGTCGTCCTCGTGCGGCCTGTTCTAATTCTTCTTTGGTAATCTTCTCGTCACGATTGCTATCGAGAACCCAGTACCCGTAATCGCGAAAGACTCCGAACACCTCTTTTCTGGCGATCTCGCCATCTTTGTTGGAGTCGTACTTGGCCAACATGTCGTTAACGTACGTTTCAACGAACTTCTCGTTCAACTCTCCGTCTTTACCGGTGTTTGCTCGACGGCTTTGTGGTGGGCCGGTCCTCGGACGACTAGATTGAGCTTGACGAGCCTCACCGGTCACCTTTCTTGGAATGGCGACATCGAAGTAGCCTAAGGCCATTTCTTCCCAAGTTTGGTCTCCCCACATCACGTACTCGTCTGCATTGGGATTAAATGGATTATCCTTCGAGTTGTCGAAACCTGCCGAGATCGTAATTCGCTCGAAGTCGCTAACTGCTAGCGGCTGCGAAAGTTCGTAGGTGTGTTGCCAATTGAAATCGTAGTTGGGAACACGCAGTATGAACTGCTCGTCTCCGGAACTCTTCTTTCCGAGGACATCAAACGATTTCCCACGCAAATGCATGTGTGGAGATATGGCCAGCAGCTTGGCAGAATTATCGACTGACCACATATCTGCCTTGACGATGTGATCTTTGACGTTGGGTGGAATTTCGAAGTCCTGATCGATAGCAATAGTGGTAAAGATCTGGTGATCGACTTGGCCGGCATCGATAAAGTTCATGCCGATCTTAGAGATATCGAATGCTTCGGTTCCGCTGGGAGTGTAGTGCATTTGGAAAACCAGCTTGGAGTGAGCTGGAATCCGGCGAGCGTAACCGTCAGGATAGATAACAGGTTTTTGGCCAGGTACGTATGCGTTCAGCCAGCCGATGCCAATGAACTCTCCATCGTCTGGTGGTCTTACAAAAACAATAGCGTGATGTACAACGCTTGGCGCACCGGGGATGATCTGCGACGCGCTGACCCATTTATCTTCTTTGAAGCCAGGATCGACAACAAAGTACTGGTAGTCCACTACTCCTTCGGCTGGAATTCGATATGGCTTGCCACGCATTTCGATGACTGCGTCGGGAGACTTGGGCAATCGCCAACCATCAACGAACTTTGGTTTTTCAGGTAGATCCACTGGATTCCCGTAGGGCATGCCTTCATCGATCCACTTACGAACTACATCCAACATGCCGTCGGGGAGTTTACGCTCGTTTTTGAATGAGCCATGTCTAGGATCAGCATGCCATGGTGGCATCCGCTTTTGATCCATGACTTCAACAAGCATCTCGCCCCAGCCTTGCAGATCTTCGTAATCGGAAATGTCGAAAGGACCTATCTCACCCGAGCGATGGCATTCATAGCAGTTTTTCCAAAGCAAGGGTGCAACATCCTTTGTGAAAGTGTACTGAGGATTCTCAGAAGCTTCTTTCTTGAAAGTGATTACGCAACCAACGGGCGTTGTCTTCGGAGTGCTGATTGACTTGTCCTCAATGATGCATATTACAGCATCACGCAGATCGTGCGCGGTACTTTACCTCGAGTAACTCCTGGAGAGAACTGATCGTCGATTCGTCCCTGGTAGACGGCCAGATGGATCAACCACCACCGCTTCAGCAGTTCGTGTTGCCTTGAAACGCTTGGCGATCAATTGCGACGAATCTTTGATCATCGGGAACTTGATGTTCATGTCCTTCTGAAACTGAAGAACCTCAGCGGATGAATCTTGCTGTGCTATTGATTCCAATGAACTGGACTGGCTTTCCGGAAAACTGTTCAGCAAGCGATTGCAGTTTGGCACCATATTGTCGGGCGACTGGGCACTCGACACCCAAAAAAATCAAAACGTTGCATTTTGCACGGCTATCAATTGTCAGTTTTTCTCCGCTCACCGTTTCAGGTGGTAGCAGTGATTTCCACAAATCCTTGTCACTAGCTGGAAGTGTTGGAAGGTTAAGCAGCGAGAAAGCAATTAGGCAGCAACAGATCAACAATCGAGACTGCATGTTGTTGGTACTCAAGAGAACTCTTACAGAAGCATCCTTCGTCACGATCGCGAGATAAGCAATTCGAGCGAATGACAAGCATATTGGATCCATACGGCCAATTTATTGTAAGTCCAACCCTCTAGATGGCCTAGTAAGACTAAGGTTCGTCCAATCATTCCAAAGAATTTTGCTTGAATCGTTACTCAAAAAGTAGAGATTGAGTCTGATTGATTCCAGTTAGTTCAGTTTTGCCAAATCCTGAGTTCGATCGTCAGAATGAGATTGGGGAGTTCTAGTATATTTAGACTCAGATTGGCAGTTCAAAACTCAGTGCGAACCCTCGCGGGCTGATTCCATATGGCGAACAATTAGGTCTGAAAGTCAGCCAGAACATAATGTTTCGCACTCGTTACCGAAGCTGTGTTTTTCGCCATGAAGAGAGCTTCTGGGATCGAAAAATCAACGCAAAAGGCACTTAACGGCAGACGCTTGAGGTTCTGGGAGGTCTAGGCAAAAGATCCGGCTCTAACGGTTTTGACGAAGATTCCGTCAGTAGCGGGCCGATTGTGGATTCTACAGAGCGGATTTCTCTTTCGAGCCCCGAGTCTTCACGACCAGCGATGGTCGTAAGGGCCTTTGCAGAATCTGCATTAGCACCGACCCATAAAGTGAAGTCTGGTACAAAGGTATTGCGATGAAAATCCTCAAATTCTTGACGGTACTAGTGCTAGCACAAGCAGTTTCGCAAGGCTACGCATTCGACAGAGAGACTGTGTTTCGCGACACAGACTCGACAAGCAGCACTGAGATGAGTTTGTCCGACCACGGAAAAGCTCCAAATCAGATGGTTTATCAGCAAGCTGGCTACGTGAATGAAACAATTCTGCCAGTTGCCTCCTACGATCAAGCAAGTACGCTCGCTCCAACGGCCACTGCCTGTGGAGCTTTCGAAAATCTGTGTGCAGTAGAATGTGCTCCATGGTGGGCACATCGAAGTAGCGTTTTCGGAGAACTGTTGTATCTGCGACCAGGTGATACAAACACGATCTATGCAGTTCAGCAGACCGGTATCGTGCCAAACTCGTCGCCAACTGGCCCACTCGGTTTCACTTCGATCCGCGAGCAACTAGGCTTCCGAGTTGGCTTTAATCAAGCTCTGACGAACAAGTCAAGCTTGTACGCATCCTATGCTCAGTGGGATGGTGACAACTTCAATACGATTACGGCTACGGGTACTGACGTGTTGAATTCCACGATGATTCACCCTTCTACAGCTACAGTTGGAGCCGCCAGTTTGACTGCCGAAGCTCGTCAACGAATGGGCTTCCGCGTCGTCGATGCGGGGCTAAAGCGACTGTACCGAGCCAGTGACTGCGGGATTATCAACTGGAACTTGGGACTGCGTTATGGCTATCTGAAGCAAGGCATCACTGCCAATCAAACGGTTTCCGTTGCCAACGGTACAACCTCTGTTGATTCAAATGTGAAGTTCAATGGCTTTGGTATAGCAGGTGGTTTGGATGGCGAACGCCGTTCGGCATCAACAGGACTGTTGGTTTACGGTCGAACGATGGGCAGTTTGCTTGCAGGAACATGGAAGGCTAACTATCGTCAAGCTAATCAATTGAATCCTGGCGTGATCGGTAACGATTTCCAAGAGTTTCGCGTAAGTCCAATGATTGATGCCGAATTGGGATTTGGCTGGCGAAGTGCATGTGACGGATTCCGATTGACAACTGGCTATCTGTTCAGCACATGGTTCAATGCTGTAAACGATCGAGAGTACATTCAAGCAGTTCGCGATTCGCGACTAATGGAAATCAGTGACGCTGTTACCTTCAGCGGTTTGACCTTCCGAGCAGAACTAAGATTCTAATCTTCCTGGATCCGGTTCGACCTCAAAGAAAAAAAGCCTGTGGAGCAATCCACAGGCTTTTTTGTTTCGTTAGATACGATTAGCTCGATATTGGCTCGCCAGCCTGTTATCGCTTCTTGCGAGTTGGCGATTGAGTTTCGATGTCTCCCATTTGGGCAAACACCGAATCAAGTGCTGACAATCGATCTGATGCTTCGCCTTCTGCTGAACCTGTACGAGTGCGGTTTAGTTCGTTGATCACCAACAATGCATCCACTGCACTAACTCGAAGATCGGCAGATGTATCAACCTTGTGTCCACCTGCAATTGCCAAGACAGCGTTAGGATCGTTGACAGGCAATTCTATTTTCTTGTTCAAAAGATTGATGACAATCAAGGCATCTGCCGCACTGACAATGCCGTCTCCGTTCACATCCAATCCGTTTGGTGAGCGGTGTAGTGGATTGACGTCGACTGTCCCGCTTCCGCCGCCACTACCGTTGCCGGTCGGAGGATCGAAGTTTCCGAATACAGGTAGTGCCATCTCGTCACCGTATTGTAGGTACAGATCGTTACCTAGAGGATCTGGTGAGTAGGAATTAAACACAAGTGCTGGATTGACATTAACGGTATCTGACAACCACATGAAGGTTTCCGCCATGTTGCGTGGTAGTACTGCTGATCGGCCCTTAACCCACAAGCCTACATCGTCGATACCGTCCAAGTTCATATCACCTGCAATTGGCAACATGGTAAAGCCCGTTAGACCGATGAAGCGCCCAACTTGATCAGAAACGTTCCAAACAAAGTCTGCCGAACCATCTCGATTGGTGTCGAAGCGGAATGTATTTGTCGACGGAGTGAACGTTGCCAAGTCGTCGGCGCCGTCACCGTTGAAGTCCCCTACAACAGGTTCGCCGTTAAAGTCTGAGGCAATTCGTTCACCAACATCAATCGTGTTGTTTCCGTTGGTGTCCAGGTACCAGAAGCTACCATCGAACAATCCGATTTCGTCACCACTCTTGGCGTTGCTGAAGTTACCTGCAACTGGAATACCATTAACTTGGTAAGCTCCGGGCATCGAAGATACAAAGTCAGCTACACCATCGTCGTTCGTATCCAATGCGAAGGAGTAGAGTGCACCCGCCTTGCCATAAGCGCCAAGCTTGTCATAGCCACTTGCAATCGTACCTACTCGAGCGAAGTTGCCCGCAAAAACTCGATCGGTTGTTCTGCCAAGTTGGAAGGTCAAGTCGCGGTTAGTTTGATCGTCATCTTTTCCAACAACGTCCCATACAAAGTTTCCGTTGATGTCAGTGTAGATCAAGCCTTCTGAGACTGCTCCTAATTCAGGCCGGCTGTCGACCGTGAATCGGCCAACAAAGTTTCCGCCTGCAATTCCGTTGCCGGATGGAAGTACTGCTCCGGCATTACCTGGAGAGGCAGCTTGTGAGTTTCCGTCCAAGGCATTGTTAGCTGCATCCGAAATTTCGTCTGAAATCGTTAGCGAGAAGCGATCGTCAGGCAGCGGCTTGCTGAAGTCGATGCGAATAACAACTTCAGTTGCACTCGAACTAATAAGAGCTGAACCTGTAATTAGAATTGTACCACTGTTGTCGCCTACCAACTTGTAGTTGCGAATGTCGAGAGCCAATCCTGGATCAACTGCTGGGATCTCCAGTCCGCCTGCGCCAGGAGGTCCACCTTGGTAGGTAATGAAGATTGAATCGACTCGTGGCGTTGGGGATGCTGTTGGCTTAGTACCAAAGACTGATTGTCCGTTTGGATAGTTAACTGCCGTCACAATCGGTGGCGTGGTATCAATCAGGATGTTCAGCGATTGTGGAGCTGAAACGTTGCCTGCCAGATCTTCCGCAGTTACGAACAGAGTGCGTAACCCATCTTTACCGAGAGTCGCGACAAGGTCAGGCGAATTCAATCCAGTTGTAGGAGTGATTTGCCATTCGCCAGAACCTTGATTTGTTCCGTCCAGTGGAGGAGTTACCGTTTGACCCAACAGGATGTCGTCTGCGGTAAAGCCATTGGCTGTTCTGTCGACATACAACTTCACGATCGTGTTAGCTTCTGCAACTCCATACATCGTTGGAGTTGTATCGTTGGTGATTCGATCGACGTAGGAACCAAGTACGGTTGCAATACCCGAGTCGCTGTCCTTATGTAGTCCGTCAGTAGCGCTCGCCGCAGTACCAAAGAACACTGGTGGCGTTACCGTATCGACTACTACTTCAAGTGCAACACTTCGATCTCCAAAGCCGGTCTGTTGAGGATTGGCTGGATCAACCATTTGAACTCGGGCGGTCAGGAAGTGAGATCCGTCAGATAGTGCCGGAGTCGTAAATTGGTAGACCCCAGGAGCTACTTGAGTTGCAAAGCCAAGAGGTGTCTGTGGAGCTGTACCAACCTGAGTTCCAGGCAGTGGCGAAGAACCTTCGTCGAAAATTGCGACTCGGAAGCCAGCTACCCCCGCTCCAGCTTGGAATGGGATTGGAATAACTTCGTCAGGAGGATTACCCGCCGCAGCATTGCCTGGTAGATCGTTGAGTAGTATTCCATCATCCAGTCTGAAGACCAGAGTTGGAGTGTTGTCCCGAGTTACATTGTCAAACTGACTTCGGCCAGTATCACTATTGGCTGGAGGTGGATCACCGACTGGATTGTCGAGTAGCTCTATGTCGCGAGGAATCGGAGCAGCGTAATTGTCTACGGTAATATCGTAGGTGTTAATCGCTGCACCGTTTGCGAAGACTCGCAAGTAGTAAGTTTGACCTGCAATCGCTGGAATTCGAACTCTTTCGTCGTTGGTGTTATCGTTGGTACCGAAACCAGCCACCACATTGCCAGCCGCGTCTGTTACTGATATATCCAGATTACCCGCATTTGGCAAACCAGGTCGTCCACTTGCAACGGTTGCAACTTGGCGGAAGTAGACTTGGAAATCTAGTACGCCAGTACTTTCAGCTACGACGCGATACCAATCTTCATCTCCAGGGAATCCGAAGATTGGATCGACACCAGGATTGATCACTGGATCGACGTTGATAGCCGAGTTAGCTCCTAGATAGGTAGCGTTTGTTCGGAAGTTATTGAACTCGAACGGATCGTGCTTGAAGACTACAACATCTCCGCCGTTACCGACGATAGGCTGAGCCGTTTCGATGGAAGTGTAAGTTACAACCAGTGGCTCTTCATTGCCCGGTCCATTTGACATGGATCCATTATCGTTTGTGGTGCCATTTTGAATCAGGATCAAGTCACCCGTGCCAAGGTCAACAACTCCCAGTCGATCTGCTGTCGTGCCAGCGCCGCCATCGACGTCAACTCGCAAGCTATTTACATTAGCATCTGTGCCTAATGAGTCCGCCCATTGAACTCGAATCGTATCATCGCCGTCACCGGCTTGAACTTTGACGCGTTCAACAGTTCGTATACCTGCTAGAAGTACCAGAGTGTCAGTTTCTGTCACGCCGTTAACTGTTTCAAGCAAGGTGACATCGGCAGTTTGATTGATATCGATTGCGTCTGCAGCCGAAGTTCCACGTACAAGGATCGCATCGGTTCCGTCGCCACCATCGAAGGTGTCATTGCCTGCTCCACCGACCATAGTATCTTCGCCTTCGTTACCGAAGAGTTGGTCTGCTAGTGCTCCACCTTCCAAATAGTCGTCGCCGAAACCACCGATCAGAATGTCCGAGCCGATGAGAATGTCATTTCCGATCGAGCCAGCTAGAGTGACACCGATGAGAGAGTCCACGGTTGGACCCGTTGTATTTAGCACTCTCAGCGTATCGTTGCCAGCGTTGCCGCGAATCGTTAAACGGTCAGCAGTTGTCGTGCCAGTTACGCGAACTTCGTATGGCAATCCGGTTACGCGAACGGTGTTACTTGCAGCACCATCAACGTTGACCACTAGGTTGTCATCTCCAGAACGGCCATCAACATAGATCGTATCGGCTGATACTGCTGAGTCGATGATGTTTACCACTTTAACTTCAGTTGTAGACAGATCGCTCAGGCTTGCCGTTGGATCAGTGTAAGGAGCGGTTGGCGCAACGACGTTTCCAGAGTCGCCGTTGTTGGCTCGACCGATCACGTAGGAGTTCACGCCAGCATTTCCGGTGACATTGATCTGATCAACACCAGCCATATCCATCGTGATGTTACCAGTATTGCGGAACAGGACAGCACGAGTCGGGTCGCTCAACTTCGCGAATACATTGAACACTTCAGCGCCAGCGCCACCAAAGAACTGCAATACGTCAGCATCTCCGGCTCCGCCTTCGATAGTATCGCTGCCATCTCCTGGCTCCCAGACGAATGTGTCGGAGCCTTCACCGCCGTTGAACAGGTCATTGCCGGCATCATCGGCAATACCGTTGGCAATCGTACTTGGGTTACCGAAAGTATCATTGCCAGCTTCGCCGTAAACTTGGTCGATACCGCCAGCACCGATGAGAATATCGTTGCCAGTACCACCAAAGATTAGGTCAGGATTTGGACTTCCAATAATGATGTCGTCGCCATCGCCACCGTAGATTGTTGGGTCAGCAGGATCGACAGCCAAGCCCAGGAGGTTCGTGGTATCGTCGCCAGTGCCAAGATCAATTGTCTTACGGAGTGAAGGTAACTGCAGGTCTAGATCGACGTTATCGTTGCCTGCCAGCGTGTTGATGTTCAGCGCATCTATGCCTTGAGTCAAACTAACCACACCGCCGAGAGTGATATCGGTGGCAGTAGAGGTGACCACATCGTTACCAGCCGTGCCGTTGATAGTTACACTGTCGAAGCCGTTTGCACCTGGAGTAACTGCTAGGAAGTCGAACGACTTAAATTCGAATCGTGGACTTGCATCGGAAACGAAGTAACCGCTACCCGCACCGGCAGGTGAGACAACAGTAGTGTCGTCAGCAACTGTACCATTGATGGTTAGGTTATCGTCAATGGCTGGCGCGCCCTGTCCGTCTAGTTGAACTAATTCCACGCCGCCGAGGCTTGATGTGTAGGTGAAGTTAGCTGGTGGGCAATTGAACACGAACGAGTCGAAGGTAATCAACGAATCGGTACCAGCCGCGTCGTAAATTCCATTGGCGTCATTATCAATCACCAAATTACCAGTATCGGCACCTGTAGCATTGAAGACTACATTGTCGAAACCGCCTAAGGCGTTTGGTGTCTGAACGACCAATCGATCGCTCTGGCCAGGACCACCGATGCTCGGCGTTCCACCCGCAACACGAACGTTAACATCCCAATCGGCTTCATTCGGAGCAGCAGCGACAATGACCACATCGTCGTTACCTGCTTTTGCGTCGATGAATAGGTCTGCAACATCCAGCAGGATAATCTGAGGTGCAGCATTCAGAGAAACCGTGAAGTCCTGAACTCCGTCTGCACCGGCGTGCGTTGAAGCATCTCTAGCAATTACGGTAATTTGATCATTGGCATCTGTGCCGACAACCAAAAATGGACAGCCGACAATTGGAGCAACCAAAAGCGATTCGATATGATCAAAACTCACATTGGCTGCATTAGTGGCAAATCCGCCTTCGTCATTTTCTGGACCCGCGTAGAAGGCGGCTGCATTAATAACGCTCAGCACATCACCTGGTTGAACTCCAATGGGATCGCCACCATCAATAAATATCGGTGAAGCACCTGGTGTGACATTGAATCGATCATCACCTTGCAAACCAAGCACGGAAATTGCATCGGGAACTTGAGCCGAATAGTCCACAATACCGCCAAAGACACCAGTGTCTACTGAAGTGTCGCCTAGAACAGTTACAACATCTGCAAGTGACGTTGCGACTACGGTCAGTTGATTAATACCGCCAGCTAAGTCCACGTTAAGGGTATTGGCTAAGGCACCCGTGTAGTGAATCACTGGATTGTGAGAGCCAGCATTGACCGTTCCTCCTCCACCAACTGAAGGTGTAACTGTAACGGTTTCGTCTTCGGCCGATCCAACGACCGTTAGAGATTGGCCAGTCGCATTTAGATTGGCCACTTCGATACCAGTCAGACTTACGATTGCTCCGTAGCCTGAAACTGATGGGCTGATTGTGTGTGTCTTAGTACCCAAATTTGCTGTCACAGCGGCGATTGCGCCGCTCAGATTCACAGAATCGCTTGCTGATGGATTGCCACCGTCGATGACCAAACCGCCTGCAATTGCCGCAAGGGTTCCAGTGACATTAAACTGGTCATCTCCGTCCAATCCTCGGGCTTCCAACGAAAAGATATTCGTTAGATTGAACAGGTTGGTGACAAAACCTCCTGTTGCGTTGATTACCTGAATGGTTGTTCCCGAAATATTAAACGTATCGGTGTTGGCTGTTCCGTTGAATTCGACAATGTCACCTTGACCGACCAACGTGACCGATGCAACTGCACCAATGTGTGCGTAGGTCAGTGGTACAGAACCGGTGCCCGCTCCGAAGGCCTGCGAAACAATTTTTCCAGAATCAGCATTTGCACCTGGGGTCACCGTAGTGCGATGACCAACGCCAGCAGGTGTGGTTACAGTCAAGTTGTCTGTACCACCAACCCCATCAATCACTAAAGCTTCTGTAGTTGTAAAGTTGACCGTTGCAGATCCTGTGATCGCCACACTGCCGGAGCCAACCGTATTACTGGTTGTGTAATTAATCACATCATTCCCAGTAGTTCCGCTAACCACCAGTTCATCGCTGGCTGTTGGATCGCCGCCAGCCACATTAATGGTCGTAACTCCGACCAATCCCACTGGTAACACGTTGATCTTGTCGTCTCCAAACAGTCCATTCATGTTTACTGTTGCGAAACTTGCGAATGTGTAGACTGCTCGATTGTTGACCCAAACTCTGTTAGCTCCGCCTAGGAACTGCAGGGCCATCGTGTCGTTGTCGTGAGTACCTTGGATGTTGAAAGTATTGGCTCCTGCAGCCCCCGTGACATTGAAGAAATCAACCCCTGAGTAGTTGATATTTCCGTCTGGGTTTGTGATGACGCCAGCATCAGGTGCAGCGCCTGGAACCGCCGCCGCAGTTCCTGCAGTAGCCAAAATAACGTTCAGCACGTCAGCAGCCGCACCTGCATTGGAAGTTGGTGAGCCAGCATTGATTGTCAGCAATTGACCATTGGCGGAGGTGCCCGAGACGTTGATCACATCGTTACCATCACCGCCTTCGACGGTAACATTTTCAGTAGTGGTTGAATCAACATTGATGGTCTTGTTGGCACCTACGCTCACCGTCGTTGTGGCGCCCTTAACAATTGCGATGGTTTCTGAAGCGTTAGTTCCGTTGACAACGACCGTGTCGGCTGCTGCCGCACCAGATAAGGTAAGTGTACTGGTTGCAGCCACACCCAATCTGGCAAGCAGCGTCGTACCGCTACTGTTTGCCGTGATCGTTGCATCGGTGGGTGATTGAGGTGTTACCTGGAACTGGTCAACATTGATGGTGCCTGCAACAGAGATTGCATCTCCAGTATCGCTACCTGAGAAGAAGTTGATTTGCTTAAGACCTGTTTGGCCACCCATGCCGGAAACGGCCAAAGTGTCGTCCCCAGCGCCCGAGCTGAATGATAAGTCCTCAACATTGTTTAGCACAACTGGTCCACCAACGACTCCGGTTACCGAGTCTCCGCCAGCTTGGAGTATCAGTGTATACGCATTGGCGGCTGCAGTGCCGTTAACTGTAACTCGATCCGATCCTGACGACGGGTTGCCTGCATTGATTGCCAAGCCGGTGGGGAAGAAGGCTGATGCATTGATGATAAAATTGTCATCTCCGTCGTAGCCATTTAGCAACAGGGATTCGAAAGCATTGGTTGTTGTGGTGATGACATGTGAGGTTCCTCCAACAGAGGCTGACACGTCACTTTGATAACTGATGACACCATCGCCTGTTACGTTGACAGCAAAGTTATCATTGCCGGAATTTCCATTGACAATCAGCTTGTCTTGTCCTCCAGCGTCATCAAGGGCCAGCGTTCCACCAGATCCCAAGCCTTGGAAGCCGACGGGAAGTAGCGAATTGACCGCTACACTGCCAGAATCTGGATTGGCGCCATGACTAACGACAACTGTATCATTGGAATTAGGAGAAACGACTTGAAGTGTGTCATCGCCGCCCAATCCACTAAAGGTCAAGTGCTCTGTGGTTGCGACGGTGATGGTCGCACCGAGTCCAGTGATTCGGGCTCCATCAATCGTCAAATTGTTAACCACAACGTTATCGGCCACCGCCGGCCATTGATGACCACCGAATCACTCGCAGTTGGCTCGCCACCATTGATTTGAAGGTTTCCAACATAACCGCCTGCTGTTACAGAAATATTATCGTTGCCACCATTGCCATTAACGAACAGCAGATTCAAAGCGCCACCGAAGTTTACCACTGTGCTTTCGTCAACGGAAATAGTTGCAGAGGACGCACCATTGCCTGATACTGTGATGGCGTTGTTACTATCACCCGCTTCAACTGTTGCAAAAGTCGCGGGTCCAACCAAATTGACCGTGGCAGATGCAATATCAATCATGAAAATCGATGCACCACCGATCAGTTCGCCTCGATCAATTCCGCCTGGGACATAGGTTGTACTGAACGCCGTTGACTGAATGAGGCGGTTTTCACCTGTACCTCCATCGATCGTTAATTCAATACCGTTAACAGCATTTGGTTCATTCACGCTAAAGGTATCGAACCCAGCTCCGCCGCGCACATTCCAGGCAAAGAAGCTGTTCGTCAGACTAACAATCTGATCTGCATTAGATTGGATCGTTCGGTTAGTAGGATCGCGTGAGATGTTGAATTGATCCGCTCCAGCCGTTCCCAGAAACTCGAGTTGGTTAGTACCGAGTCCACCGTCAACGGTCATCGTTGTCCCGACGTTGGCAAAGTTCACAACCGGAGCATCAGAAAACGATGGTACTGATCCAGTTAGTCTTGTAGTTACCGTCTGACCATTGGTGCTCACCTGGATGGAATCACTACCGTTTGTTCCAAGCAGTGTCGCATTTAGAGCATTCACATCTGCATTGATTGTCTCGAGAGCGATGTAGTTGATTACGCCACCATAACCGGAGACGCTACTTGCTTGCCAATCAACGCTGACATCACCGGTCGCCCCAATTAGATTTAGTGTGTCGCTGGCAGATGGACTACCTGCATCAATCGTCAGGATTGCAAAAGGTTGCCCGGCAGTCACATTGATGATGTCATCACCATCGTGCATGTTTAGACGAGCGTTTTCGATGCTCAGTGGTGTTACAGCTAGGTTGCCGTTGATCTTTACCAGACCCGCTGCCGAAACGCTGGCGGTATCGCTATTGTCAGTGCCTTCGGAAACCAAAGTGTCTGTGCCGCCTGCGCCATTTAGATTTAGAGTGGCTCCCAAACCTATGTTCGTTACTCCGATCGGTACCAGACTGTTGACATTGAATGTTCCAGAATCAGGGGTGGTGCCTGGAGAGAAAGAAACGATGTCATCAGCCGCCGTGCCGGTCACTGTAACCACATCATTGCCGCCAAGGCCGTTGTAAATGAACTTTTCAATGGTAGTGAAGTTGATCACTGGTCCAAGACCTGTAACAGAACCAGCATCCGGAGCAGTTGGCGTGATTCCAACTGCCTCTTGAGCAGCGGTACCGGTAACAACCAATTCGTCGCTAGCTGTTGGATCGCCTCCGGCCACGTTGATCGTTGCTACCCCAACCAAGCCAACGGGCAACACATTAATCTTGTCGTCGCCGAATAGGCCGTTGATATTGACTATTGGGTAGTTAGCAAAAGTGTAAACTGCACGGTTGTTGACCCAGACTCGATTAGCGCCGGCCAGAAACTGTAACGCGATCGTATCGTTGTCGTGAGTACCTTGGATATTAAAGGTGTTTGCACCGGCTGCACCTGTAACATTGAAGAACTCAATGCCGCTGTAATTAATGTTTCCATCTGGGTTAGTAATTACTCCAGCATCAGGTGTTGAACCCGGTACAGCAGCAGTCGTACCTGCCGTCGCCAAGGTGACGTTGAGTACATCTGCAACTGCACCAGCGTTGGAAGTTGGTGAACCTCCGAGGATCGAAAGTTGTTGTCCGCTCGCAGTCGTACCAGTCACGTTAGTTGTATCGTTGCCATCACCGGCATCGACCAATATCAACTCTGTCGACGCAGCCAATATGCTGACTGCTAGCAGAGCATTTACTGAAACTACGCTGGAAGCGCCTTTTGCTACTCCAATCGAATCATTGCTGGAAGTACCAATCACAGTTACCGAATCGGAGCCGCCTGCTGCATCAATAGATAATGATGTCACGTTAGATAAATTGATATTAGGAGTTGTCGTGACAGGACTGCTGGACAAAAGCCTAACTGTCGCACCAGCGGCTGAGGTTGGCGTAACTTGAAGTTGGTCAGCGCCTGCTGTACCTACGACATTTGCGGCACGACCAGCCGCGTTAACATTCAAGTTCTCAACGTCCGAGAGCCCGATTGTTTGGAAGCCGGTTTCACCAACAGAAGTAATAGTTGCAAAGGTCGCCGTTATGTCACCCGCACCATTGCCATTGAAATTGACGATGTCATTTCCACCTTCGCCACTCTGCTCGAATCGCTGGTATGCCAAAAGCGGGCGAGAATGGATGATTGGCCGCGATAGTGAAAACATCTGAGCCGCCTGTACCTGAGAGGATAGTGTTGACGATGCCCGGAGTCGTCACCAAAACCGAGCGGAAGGAAGCAACGCCTGATGCTGGATCAAACAATTGAATCGTTCCGGTTGATGTTACATTGAACACATCGTCTGCCGCCGTGCCTGGAACTTCTAAAGTATCACGTCGAGTACCGCTTTGATCTGCAATAATTAGTTGTCCAAGAATTCCAAGACCGGCGAAAGTGATCGGCAATCTGGTAGCCGATAATTGGCTAACGACTACTGTCCCTGAATCGGGAGTTGAATCGCCCGGAACAAATCGAACTGCATCAGGACCAACGCCGGACGTAACTGTCAAGCTATCGTCGCCACCAAATCCGTTGTAAACCAAATGTTCTGCTGTTGTGACATTGATCGCTGGTCCCAAGCCTAGAACACTCGCACCGTCAAGAGTCAGATTGTTGATAGTGACGTTGTCTGTCAGGTTGGTTCCATTGATTACTACAGTATCACTTGCAGTTGGAGAGCCACCGTCAACGTTGATTGTAGTGACTCCTAAAAGTACTCCCGGAACTACGTTGACCTTGTCATCGCCAGCGAGTCCGTTGACGTTCACAACTTGGAAATTCGCAAAACTGAGTAACCCTCGATCATTTACTGAGACTAGATTTGGAGTGTTCCACACCAGGTCAATTGCATCATTTGCGTCCGTAGCTTGAACGTTTAGTGTATTAGCCCGGCGGACCCAACGATGTTGAGCCCCTCGATTTCACTTTAAAATTGATATTCCCATCTGATTCCTAACCAAGCCTGGAATTCGTTGTACTGATGCTGTAGTACCTGCAGTTGCCAAGCTTAAGTTAAAAATATCCGAGAACGCTCCAGTTGGGGAACCGCCAAGGATGGTGAGGATTTGACCATTGTTGGTCGTACCCGAAACACATTGAAAATGTCGTTTCCATCTCCTCCATCGACCGTAACATTTTCTGTAGAGAGAGTATCGATGGTGATGGTCTTGTTTGAGCCGACACTAACATTTGTGGTTAGCCCTTTAACAATACCGATCGATTCGCCAATACCGCTACCGTTAACCAAAACGATGTCAGAGGCTGCGCTACCATTGACCGTGAACGTGCTCGTAGCAGCAGCACCTAAACTTGCTTGAAGCGCAGTACCAGTACCAATTGCAATCAAATTTGCAATCTCTGGGAAAGTTGGAGTGATACTAAATGTGTCGGCAAATGTAGAGCCTGTGACCTGAACTGTATCCAATGCATCATTACCTGAGAAGTAGTTTATTTGCTTCAGTCCAGTCTCAGCACCCATGTTGAAAACGGCCAGTGAATCCGTTCCACTTCCCGTACTCAATGTCAAGTCTTCCACATTGTTAAGTACGAGTGGGCCGGCCAAAGCGCCATTCAATGCGTCACCACCAGAACCCAAACTCAGCGTGAAGTTATCGGCTCCGGCAGTTCCATTCAGGTTTACTCGATCAGATCCGGATGAAGGATTTCCAGCGTTGATGGCGACGCCCGTTGGAAATGCATTTCCAGGGTTGACAACAAAAGAATCATCTCCATCCAACGCGTTCAGTAACAAAGCTTCGATCGCGGAACTAGCAATGGTTCTAACGTGATTTGTACCACCCACACTACTAGATACATCACTTTGATAAGAGATGACTCCGTCAGCACCCGAGTTAACCACGTAGTTATCGTTGCCGCTGGACCCATTCATAATCAAGCGATCAAGACCACCTAGGTCTGCCAGTGAAACTGCGCCATTACTGCCGATATTCTGGAATGAGATTGGAGCGGTCGAGCTTACTGAAACTTTGCCAGCGTCAGCAGCCGTGCCAAAATCAACAACGATCGTATTGTTTTGATTAGGCGAAGTAACACTGAGAACATCCGTTCCACCTTGGCCATCGTAGGTTAGATGTTCAATTTGGCTGAAAGCAATCGTCGAAGCGCCGATGCCTGTGAAAAAACCGGTGTTTGATGAAGTCGGAGTGTAGTTCACATTTTCGCTAGCGCTGGAACCGTTAATGATCAAAGTATCGTTAGTCGGATCGCCACCAATAATGTTGATGTTAGTAGGACTGGTCGCCGTAGTTGCACCAATGTTGATTGTGTCGCTACCCGAACCCGAATTGATCGTCAGAGTTTGAGGTGCTGTAGACTTAATGGACAAGTTGTCCAACTGAATCAAGTTCGACGCTGGGAAGTATGTAATCGAATTGTCGCCATCCAACGAACTCGCGGCAGCGGGATTAACCCCAAGATTGCTTAGTGTATTTGGAAGCAATGACAGAGATTCAACATTGACAAATTCGCTATCGGAGGCATCTAGCTGCACTGATCCTGACGACGGCAAACTAGCAACGGAAACGCTGGCATTATTAACGGCCCCACCCAGGAGCTGGAAAAAATCAAAGCCTTCACCTCCATCGAAATACAAGGATGGCGAGAATGTACCCAAATTTTGATTGATCAGGAGGAGATCATTGGCTGCTCCAGTACCAACGGTAACTCTAGGAATGCCGAGCGGAGCTGTTCCGCCGTTTATCACGAGAGTATCTTGCGCGCCAACTCCATCATTTGCACCTAAATCAAACTGTAAAGAGTTGATTGAGTAAAAAGTTGGTTGTTCGAACGCTTGGCCGCCGCTTGTACCTGATAATCGCAAGCCATTTTGCCCACCGAGGGCAACTGCAGAATTTAGGGCTACGTTGTCGATAGCGTTAGGCGTTGTGAAAATGAAGTTACTGAAATTACTGAATTCCATGGGCTCGAATTCGCTAGCTTGAATGGTCGCCCCACCAGTAACAGAAATGTTCGCACCTTCCTGTCCGACAGGAGTTGCTTGTCCATCGCGACCACCACCAGTGACTGCCAAAGTATCGCGTTCGTTGGCTGCAGCAATTCCGTCGACTCCTTCACCACCACGAACTATGATGGTTGCCGGAATAGTTCCATCAATCGTGATGAAGTCGCTGTTGATACCTGCATCAATTTCGATCACACCGTCAGTATCACCACCGAGAGCAATCTGGTAACTCTCGCTTCGAATTAAGGTCGTTCGAGCTGCGTTACTAAAGGCAGAAACATTGACTTGTACTAGTCCCCCACCAAGGTTCGTCAAACTAATCGAATCATGTCCACCAGTACCAGTCACATAAGCCTTGTCTGGAACACCATTATTGTTTGCATCACGGAGACCAATATCCGGATTCTGGGCAATCATCAGGTAGTTGTTAGGCTCGGCAACTGCGTTGTCATGGTTGAGGTCAAATCGAGTTACCATAAAGGGATTTTCTCGCGTCACCGAACCAACTCGAATCACGTCGCCGCTAGCTGTTAAGCTATTCGTGTGTATTGCACTGAATGTATGGAATGATTCGTGAGTGATAGTGTACGCCAAGCGCTGAGCGAAATTCCTATTGAAGGCTGCAGTGCCTGGAGTGCCACTAGTCGAACCAAGGATCGTATCGGAGAAAACAAGTGTTGCTTCGTCCTGTGTATTCGTGTTAGGGCCACCGAAGATCTGCTTCTCCAAGTCGTCTGCCGCCGCAATACCGAACAGTCCAGCGCCATCTCCGCGGTCGCCATCTGCTGTCAACGGCGCACCATCTCCTACAGACCCGCCACCGTATCCGTTGGACCGAATATCCATCACGAAGTTGTACGCGTCGAATTGCCCAGTAGGATCTCCCGCGTTTGACCCGACGATAGTCGCTGCCTGGGCTAATGATGTAGCCCCAACAACTACAACGTTGATATCGAAGGGTGAAAGGGCGCGTTGGATTAAAGGAACTACTGCGCTGGAAAGGGCCGTGATATCTTGGCTATCGATATCGCCATCCCCTTCAAAGTCATAAGATAACGGGCTCATGTCGAGAGAGTCGGTCGATAAAAGTCCGAACCCCGAAGTCAAGTCCGAACCGGTACCAAGCGAGCCACCAAACGATGGATCACCTGCTCCAAAGATGTTCTTGAACGCGCCAGTGTTTGTGGAGAGCGTATTGCCCATTCCTAACCCCTGGCCGAAATCAAGATAGAGTGTAGTCGTTAGAACTCGTCGCTCCTCCAAGTTCTCGATGAATCCAACTCGTGAAAGTTTCGGAGCAGCGTTCTGCGCTCCGCCAACGATTGCTGTCAAAAACTGCTTGACCAACCATTGAGGCTTCTTGCTGCGATCGCGCAAATGATTTCGCAGCGTCATTCGTCGCTGAGCTTTCCGACTCTTGCCGAATAAAGATCGAGCCTGCTGAGATAGGTGTTCGAGAAATGTCTTTAACGCGTTGCTGTTGCTGTTATTCTCTAAAGACTCGTTTAGCGTCGTTCGAACTTTGCTCTTGGTAGATTTTGACGCCTTAAAGAATTGCTTGAGCTTGTTGATTATGTTTAGACGCGCGCGATTACTTTTGGCAGAGCGTTGGCTGTTCATCGGTGGTACTCATGTTGGGAATCAGAGACGAGAATAAGGGGCTAGTAGAATCCGTATATTCGGCAAAGTCAACAATTTACCAGTGAGAGCCCAAAAAAAGCCAAAAGAGGGGTTGGATTAACGGTTTGGCGTAGTTTGCACGTCAGGCAACACTTCGATACAGTTACGTCCAGTTTCGTTTGCCGAAATTGTCTCGTTCACTAGGGAACCCGACGCTAACGCGATTCCGACTAGTCTTTCTAAGCCGGCATTCTCAATCTAACGCCGCCTTGATGCAGTATTAGTTTGTCTAATAGATTGGCAGTAGATGTCATCCCACCAAAAAGCAATCCTACCGATCCAAGGCGCGTTTGCTACAATGCGCCATTCGTCGTTCCGGTCGCTGGATTTTGGCTCAAATTCAAATCCAAGCACCCGAAATTCTTCGTACAAATTCTCTGACCTTGCCGACTTCCTGGTGTTCAACCTATTCGCTGGTCCTTTCGTGAAATTCGCAATAGCCATTGGCCTTAGCAGTGTGGCATTTGTTACCGTTTCTTTGGCCGAGCAAGAGGCCAATGTTCCAGTTGCCACTCAGCAGACCCCGGCAAACTTGACCGAAAATAGCGGGTCTCCCGAGAATCAAGAAACTCCTGAGAATGCCGAAAAAGCGTTGATTGGAAAAACAGAGAGCGGCCAGCAAGATTCTGAACAAGTAAAGATTCTGTCTACAGCAGAAAATCCATTTGAGGCAATTCAAGAAAACACCAACTTTGAATCCGCAGTTGGGTCAACCTCGACTGCTGCGACGACTTCCAGCAATTCGAGTCTAAATAGAAACGATCTTTTTCCTACCTACATGTTGTTAGGAGTGCTCCTAGTAGCCCTAGCAATCGCATCGATTGTCGGCCAGTACTTAAGAAGGCAACCATCCGAGTCGGTGAATCCGGCCTTGGTTCGTCGCTTTCGACAACGGGTCAACGCTTGGTGGTTAATGTCGGCCATCTTGTCCTTCAGCTTAGCCGTACACCCAGTTGCTATTGTTGTGCTCTTCTTCCTAACGTCGTTTTGGGCACTGCGTGAATTCATCACTATGGCACCCACGCGTCGCGGTGATCACCGCGCTCTGTTTTGGGCATTGATCGTTTTTACACCTCTGCAATACACCTTGATAGGCATTGAACGCATCGTGCCTAGTTGGGATTTTTACGAGCTTTACAGCATCATGATTCCGGTTTACGCATCAATCTTCGTGCCAGCTCGTATTGCCTTGGCAGGAGATTCGAAACGATTTCTGGAGCGATCAGCTCAGATTACGTCGGGTTTGTTGATCTGTGTGTATGCACTCAGTCATGCTCCCGCGCTACTAAACCTGCAGTTACATACATCTAGTGGGCAAAAGTGGAATGGCAGTACTGCGGGTCTGCTTTGCTTCTTCGTACTGCTGACTCAGCTTTCCGAGATCCTTCAATGGACTTGGGGTCAAGTTGTTGGCAAGCGCATGATTGCCTCCGAAATTAGCACTAGCCGCACTTGGGAAGGCTTTCTAGGAGGCACCCTGTCGTTGGGGCTTGTCGGAGCCGTGTTATGGTGGGTAACGCCATTTACGATTTGGGAAGCTGCCTGTATGTCGATGGTGATCGGAGCCATGGGTATGTTTGGCGGGATGACGATGAGCGCTATTAAACGAGACCGAGGTGTCAACGACTATGGATCGTTGGTGCTGGGGCACGCTGGAGTGCTCGATCGCATTGACACACTGTGCTTCTCCGCACCCGTCTTTTATCATCTGACACGATTTTTTTACACCAATTAACACGTTTTGAGTTGATGGAGCGAATGGAACCATGGCCGATACAATCTTCGGAAAGATTATCCGCAAAGAGATTCCAGCAAAGATTGTTCACGAAGACGAATTGTGTTTGGCCTTTCATGACGTAGCTCCCCAAGCACCAGTCCATGTGTTGGTTATTCCCAAGAAACCTATCGTCTCGATCGCTCAACTCTCTAATGAAGATGCAGCCTTGATGGGACATATGTTGTTGGTCATCGGGCAAGTTGCCCAACAGTTGAATTTGGACGAGAACGGCTATCGCGTCGTAGCAAACACTGGACGAGATGGAGGACAATCAGTCGATCACTTGCACTTTCACCTATTGGGTGGTCGATCGCTGAAGTGGCCACCTGGTTAGTCCCTTATCACCCCTAAACTCAAACTTAATCTTAGACATAAACATTCCTTGCCCATTCTCATCAATCCTCTGCTAAGCCATTAAACAAACTCCACGGCTGTCCGACAACGAGCTACCCTGGAAAAAACCTCTCCTCCCCTCCACTGCTACACCAATCAACTTTTTGAACTCTGCCATGAATTTGCCGCCGGTCTCTTTGGGTTTAGATTTCGGAACAGAAAGTGTTCGAGCCATTCTGGTCGATGGACTCGGCTGTCAGCTCGGCACTGGAACAAGTACTTATCAGCACGGACAGATCACGAACCACTTGCCTGAAACCCGCCAAGCTTTACCACCTCATTACGCTCTTCAATCGCCCAACGATTGGATGGAATCTGCGTCGGAAGCCGTGCAAAGTGCGCTGCGAGAATCGAAGCTGGACACAAACCGCATCGTCGGTATTGGAGTTGACTTCACTAGCTGCACAATGTTGCCAACGCTCGCCGATGGAACACCCCTCTGCAACGTTGAAGCTTTTCGAGATCAAGCGCTGGCTTGGCCGAAGTTATGGAAACATCACGGAGCCATCGAACAGACAGCAAGGATGAATCAGATTGCGGCGGCTAGAAGCGAGTCTTTCTTGAATCGTTACGGAGGACTGATCGGGCTGGAGTGGTTTTTTCCCAAGATGCTGGAAACGATTGAATTGGCTCCCAAAGTGGCTGAAGCGGCTGAAGTTTGGTTGGAGGCTGGCGATTGGTTTGTTTGGCAATTGGTTGGCGGCCCCCCTTCGTCGCTTCCAAGATCCACTTGTCAAGCTGGTTACAAGGCGTTGTGGGCCAGTGATAGTGGATATGCCAGTCGAGACTATTTAGCCGCTGTGCATCCAAAGTTATTGGAGGCCGCCGATCAGAAAATGCACGGCCGATTGCTGTCGCCTGGGCAACTAGCAGGTCTATTACAACCGTCGATGGCCAAGCATTTGGGACTTCCGGCTGGCATCGCGGTATCCGCGGCTGTCATCGATGCTCACGCTGCAGTACCTGGTGTTGGTGCTGCCGATCCTGGGACACTAGTCATGGTAATGGGGACAAGCAGTTGTCATATGCTTAACAGCACGCAGAACAAGCCGGTAGCTGGGATAGCAGGTTTGGTCAAAGGCGGCATTCTGCCAGGTTTGTATGGTTATGAAACGGGTCAAGCGGCAGTTGGCGATGCATTTGCATGGTTGATCAAACTGCTGAAAGAAGATGGCTTTGATCAAATTAGCCGCGAAGCCAAGCAATTGCCGCCCGGTGCGGATGGCGTGATGTGTATGGATTGGATGAACGGTTGTAGAACTCCGCTGATGGACGGTTCGCTGAAAGGCGCGTTCGTTGGACTAACTCTGGGTACAACCTCGGCTCAACTCTATCGAGCGATCCTTGAGGCATCCGCCTTTGGAGTGCGTTGGATTGTGCAACTCTTGCGAGATGGTGGCGTCCCAATCCACAAAGCGATCGCAACTGGCGGTTTGCCTCACCACAATCCCGAGTTGATTCAGATCTACGCCGATGTTCTTGGTCTGCCAATCGAGGTTCACCCGAGTCAGCATGGTTGCGCAGTGGGGGCTGCCGTGTTAGGCATGTTGGCTGCCGGTGAAGAGAAGAGCGGTTTTAAATCAGTATCTGCAGCGGTGAGTGCCATGGCCAGTGTTGCAGCCTGTTCACAGTCGGTTGTCCAGCCACAGGTCGTAAATGTGCAGGAATACGACCAACTGTATTCAAAGTACCGCAAGCTAGCTGAGGCAATCCAGCAACTGTAGCCTAACGGCGCCTGCCGGCGAGTTTCAATGTTCTGTCTCTAACATTTGGGAACGCGGCAGGGCCTACACTGAATCAGGCGGAGCCTGAAAGACAGTGCGTTCCCAGGCAGAGCCTGTGGAACGAGGTGAGACGGCAAAGCCTGGAACGAGTAATACGATTACCGTGGGCTCGAAGCTTGCTTCAGCACGGCTTCGACGGCTGCCATGTTTTTGGGAAAGTCCTGCAAGAACTCGGCCTTGCTCTCAGCGCTCGAAAAGAACAGTGGTCCAACTCGGTCTTCGAACAAGCCGAATTGAGTTGAGCCGGATTGCATTTGACCTTGTTGAAGCAAAATCATCGGATCACAACCCATCAGGATTGGCGTGAAGTAATCAGGTTGCTTCATGAACGATTCTAGGCAGGCTTGATCAGCTAACCAGAATACCATTCCGCGATGCTTAACAGCGAATTGAGCTGTACCCTTGCGCCATTGCTTGCCGCGCAGTGAAACTGGACAGTAGCCGTCCAAAGCGGCTATTTGTTCAGGTGCTGGCTGAGCTTGCGAACTGCTGACAGTTCGAACGATAGGTTGATTGGTTTGTTGTTCCATCTGTGGTCGTTGTGTCCAACTTGTTACTGCACCCTGAAGTTGCGGCGCAGATTGAGAAGGCGTAGTTGGTAATTGACCGGTAAATTGGCTTGCACCAGATGCCACTTGGTTCAGTACTGATTGATGTGAGTTCTCAGTCAAACCTGAGGCTTGGATGGCTGGATCATAGTGCGGATTTTCAGTCGTTTTCGTAACCGCAGCAGCCGAGTTGCTCCAGATGTTGTTAACCGCATTCTGGCCCTGTGCGACCGAGGAGTTGACGCGATTGGCAACATCATTAGCTGTTGCACTGATTCGATTGGCAGTGGAGTTAACCAACTGGGTCGAATCTGTGAGTTGTGGAATTGGCAAGCTACTATCGACGCTTGGCATTTGAGCGTAGCTCTGCATGGCGTTGCTTACATCTTTGGTTAGATGTGGTACGGCACCTGCAACCGCATTGCGAGCACCATTGATGGTCGGAATCGCATTCGCTGCGACGTTGGTGTACGGCGAAGTGGCAGCATCAAGCTGAGTTGCTGCGTTCTGCACGGCTCCACGAATGGAAGGTGGTTGCTGGTTGCCATTCAGGGGACCAGTTTGCACAGCATTGCTTGAGGCAGCTCCGTTTGCTAACTGCTGTTGAGCTTGTGCAGCACCTGACGCAGTGTAGAAGCTAGGTGTGTTGGTGTTGCCTGAACCAGGACCCATATTGGGCATGTTGTTTGGTGAAGGTAAGCTTGGTACGTTCGCAGCAGCATTCTGAAGCGTTGGCGGTAGCAGCGGTTGTTGAGCCAACGTAGCGTTGGGTTGCTTTGCTGCAGCTTTTGCCATGTAATCTCGATTCATAACCGCAACGCGTTCCAGAGTTGCAAGATATTCTCGCAGATCCTGCGGGCAGATACCTTGATATAGCTTATCGCCTGTAGGGCTGACGAAGACATCGGTCGGATAGCTGTGAACTTCGAACTCTGACATTGTCTTTCGATCACGACTACCGTTGATCGAAACGCAGATAAAAAACTTGTTCAGTACCTGAATGACTTCAGGATTGGACAACACGTTTTTCTCAAGAGTTTGGCAAGGAACGCACGCATCTCCATAAAAGTGGACCAATAGTGGTACCTTGAACTGCGCCGAAGCTTGCTTTGCAGTAGCCAAATCTGGCGCCCATTTGATCTGAGGTGACTGTGCCATAGCCGCACCACTGATCAAAGCTATGATCAACCAGATTACGTAAGTACGGGCTGCCACTTTGGAAATCCTTTTCGCGTTTTCGATGCAAAATGCGGTATGAGGTGGATGATCCGCGCATACCGCTTGAAGGATTGATCGGCATGTTAAGATTTACGGCTAAAGCAATCTATTCCGAAAAAAACGGAAAAAATGGCGATAATTTGGCTATCAATTCACCTATCTCTTGACACTAATGACCCCAACGATAATATTCCTAGACGACTTAGACGAAGGATTCTTCAGTAAATGAGTCACCTGACGGCCCGAATCACCTGATTTGGAGCTTCCAGTTTCAGTTACCATGATGGTTGTTTCAAACAACACCTCAGTCAGTTGATGGCCCCACATTTGGCTTCCTGACACGATTTGGTGGGATCTCGTTCGAGTTTGAAGGTATTCAGCTCGCCTCTCCCATCTGGTGCTCGAGACGACTGGCTTAAAAGTTTAAGCTTGGTTCAGTGGCTAAACCTGATCCGCTCACAAAGTAGGTGAGCCTTTAAATTACGTTCAATTCCCGTTTGTAAGACGGTTGCGGTCGTGCTCAGTAGGATTACCGAGCCGGGAACCGCCTGCGTCAGTAACAGTCGCCACGACTAATACTGCTGCGGTCAAAGCGATTTCAAATAAGAAGTTTTGATAATCGTTTCCGATTCCCTAGGGATGAGGAAGCAACTGAAAGCCCTGCCCTAACTGGTTTGCAATCTGGTTCCAATGGCTTTGCTTTCATCCTGGTGAATAGCCTGTCTCAGCCAAGCGATTCACCAAACCATTTCACTGTTCCTATTAACCAATTCGAACTCAAGAATCTGATCGCTGTATTGCTGGCAATCTCTTTATTCAACGGACTTCCACTTGCAGCCCCTCTTTAATTGTTTTGCTGGATGACATTTGATGGCTAAGAAAAAACGTTTTCGGTCGCGTTCTGGTTCAGGCTACCCACAATCCGACAGATACTCGAACTCCCAAGGTCCACGAGGCGGCGGGGGAAGGCGAGGTCCAGGAGGACCAGGACGAGGTGGAAACAGGCGAGGAATGGGACCCAAAACGGGCAACAATGAACCCTTCCCCGAGCCGCAGGTTGATGAAAACGGTGAAGTACCATTGCTGGAGTTCGTTGGCATCCTAGAAATGCATCCCAACGGATATGGCTTTCTGAGAAGTGCGGATAACAACTACTCTCGCGAAAGAACAGATCCATTTGTTCCTGGAACGATGATTGAGAAGTTTGGCTTGCGTCAGGGTGTTTGCATGAAAGTCATGATGCAACAAGCCAGGCGTCAGCAAGGCCCGCGAGTTCGCGAAATCATCGATGTCGATGGCATGCTGCCAGATGACTATATCAACGTCAAGAACTTCGACGATGAAAAAGCGTTAACGCCAATCAACCCTGAGCAGTGGTTGCAACTAGAGATTGGTAAGACACCTTTGACCAATCGTGTGATTGACCTTCTTGCACCGCTGGGCAAAGGTCAGCGATCGCTCATTGTCGCTCCGCCGCGAAGCGGAAAGACGATCATGCTTCAGCATATCAGTGCCGGGATGGCCGAAAATCACCCCGACGTGCATCTGATAGTTCTGCTAATTGACGAACGCCCTGAAGAAGTTACCGACATGCGCCGAAATGTTAAAAACGGCGAAGTGATTGCGTCCAGTTTGGACATGGATATCGACAGCCACGTTAGATTGAGCCAACTGGTTATTGATCGTTGCAAACGACTTGCTGAAGAGGGTAAGGATGTGTTCTTGCTCTTGGACTCGATCACTCGCTTGGCGCGCGCATTCAACAAATGGGTTGGCAACAATGGTCCAACGATGACCGGTGGCGTGAATATCAAGGCGATGGATATTCCTAAGAAGTTGTTCGCAACTGCTCGAGCGTTCCAAGAAGGTGGCTCATTGACGATTGTCGGTACGGCTCTAGTAGATACAGGTAGCCGCATGGATGACCTGATTTTCCAAGAGTTCAAGGGAACAGGTAACATGGAACTTGTACTTGATCGACGTTTGGCAGATAGACGTGTTTGGCCTGCGATCGACATCACTCAGTCAGGTACTCGTCGCGAAGAACTACTGCTAAACGAATCCACGCTGAACACTGTTACAATGTTGCGCCGAACGTTGAATTCCATGCATCCAGTGGAAGCGATGGAGCAATTAACAAAGCAGCTTTCAAGATTCGATTCGAACCGCGATTTCATCAAGCTGATCGCTGCTGCAAAGCTTGATTGATTTGCAGTCATTGCATGAGGCTTTTTTTTGTTGGGGCGAAAATTCGGGCTAATCGTTAAAGCTTTACTGCTTGCTACAACTGCCCGATGTCGAATGAATGGATAGGAACTTTTGCGCGCATGACGTTGTTTGTCTGCGATAGCATTTGTAACTTGAAAGTTTGTTTTGCTTGAGTGCCAGAAGCTTGAATGAGTTCGGCTACTGTTCACAAGCAAACATTTGCAGAGTCGCATTGAGGCGATTCTGTCCGCGTAAGTCGACAACCTTCGATTTGGGTGCTCAATGAGCAAGGGCTTCTACTCTTCTAAGACGTTTTTGGGATTACCTAATGCGTTAATCCTGTTGATGCTTATTTTCTTTAGCGTGCCCTTTGCTCTACGCGGCGCACGGATGGCACTGCAGAAAACAGAGAACAACGTCAAGGATTGGTTGCCAGCCGATTTTCGTGAGACCGAAGAGCTAGCTTGGTTCGCCAAGCACTTCGTGAGTGAGCAGTTTGTTGTTGCGACCTGGAATGGCTGCAACGAAGATTCGCAACGTCTAAAGATGTTCGTGGCGAAACTTCAACAAGAAGTCTCAAAGCCCGCTGTTGATTCAGAAAACAAAACAGATATAGAACTGGCTCAAGAAACCCTAGGTGACTATGTACTCTTCGTAGACAAGGAGGAGTACAACAACTGGGGTGGTCTACAAGAGAAGTGGTTGGTCGATGAAAACGGCAAGAACTATTACATCACACCTAACGGTCGTCTTTATCGTTGGGATGGTGGAGCGAATGTTGTTAGCGCTGTAGGTCGCGCGATTACTCGAGCCACAGGAAGCTTCAGTCTAGATGGAAGCTTCGTTGCTGCATTTGGTAAGCCTTCGACCGAGGACGAAGCGAATGCGTTCTGGGCTAATCCAAGATTACTGACTACGCCTCTGTTCAAGTCGATTGAAACTGGACCTCAAGTTGTTCAGCAAATTGCTGGACCGGGTAAGGGACTTTATGTAGAGAGCAATCCAATCGCAGGACAACGTATGGCGGTTGCTCGATTGACTGGAACACTTTTTGGACCTCCAGTGCCAGCCGATTTTGGCTGGCGAAGTGAAGATATGCAAAAGTTGCTTCCGGAAGCATCTTTATCGCAATTGCCAGCGGGCTGGGAAACCGAATGGACCCGAATCGTCCAAAAGGCAGTCGACGAGAAGTTTGGTGGCGATCTCGCCAAGTTGCGAAAGGCCGATCCAGTCGATCAAGCCGAAGTCTGGTACGAATTCTTCGACTTGGCTGGCATCCCCGAACCAGCGCGACAGACAAGCGTGATACTTACCCTAACTGAACAGGCTCGTCGAAATCTTGGTCGTGTGATCGGACGTGGTGTGCTCGGACAACCGACTGGCCGAGTGTTTGAGATTGCAGAAGAATGCGGCGTGTCAGCACCTCCCAAACCAATCATGGCTCCACCACCATTTTCTTGGTTTGTGCAGAAGCCGAAAGTCGTTGAACCTGCAATTCGACTTGGTGGACCTCCCGTTGATAACGTGGCTATCGATGAAGAAGGTACGATAACGCTCGTTCGATTGATTGGCTATTCCCTCGCATTAGGCTTGTTCCTTAGCTACATCTTATTGCGTTCGTTCCGCTTAACCTTCATGGTCTTCTTCGTCGGTGGCGTGAGTGCCATGGCCAGTATGAGTCTGGTTTGGTGGGGTGGAGCATCGGTGGATGCGATTTTGTTAACCATGCCTTCCCTGGTTTATGTGTTGGGTATGTCGGGCGCTGTTCACATCGTCAACTACTATCGTGACGCTGCCACGGAAAAGGGCATCGAGAACGCACCAGAGCGAGCGATTTCACATGCGTTCCTTCCATGCTTATTAGCGAATGTTACAACTGCAATCGGCTTAGTGTCTTTGTGCAACAGCAACATTTTACCGATACGCAAGTTCGGCATCTTTTCCGCCATGGGCGTGATGTTCACTCTGGTCTTATTGTATTTGTACTTGCCGAGTGCCCTAACAATCTTCCCACCAGGTAAGGCTTTTTTCTCTGGTGCAAGCAAGAAATTGTCGAAACGAATTTCCGGCGTTTGGGAGTCGATAGGTTCGTTCATCATTCGAAGACATTGGTTTGTGAACGCAGCTCTTTTTGGCTCGATGATTCTCATGACTTTTGGAGTTTTGAAGATCGAAACAAGCGTTCAACTTTTGAAGATGTTCGACAAAGAATCGCAGATCATTAGTGACTATGCTTGGCTAGAAAGCAACTTTGGACGTCTGGTTCCCATGGAGTTGGTGGTTCGATTCCCGGAGGATGTTCAAGCTCCGGCCGGCGACTCGGTCAGCTTAACAGATGATCAGCAACGCAAAGCAAGAACGAAACTTACGCTGCTCGAGCGAGCTGAAGCGGTACGAAAAGTTCAAGATGTGCTTCAGGATCAGTTTGGTTACGGCGGACAAAATATCATTGGTCGAGGAATGTCCGGTATCACGTTCATACGAGATTTACCTCAACCAACCACAACGTACAGTCCATCGCGGTCCGGCGCCAATAACTTAATGCTGAGCAAACGCAGTGAATTGCTCCAAAGCGATTATGTGGCTCTGGAGAAAAGTCCAATTGCTAAAGACTCCGAGCTATGGCGGATCAGCTTACGACTGGGTGCGTTGAACAATGTTGATTATGGACAGTTTGTCAACTCACTTCGCGGAGTAGTTGAACCCGTTGTGGCTGCTTACCGCTGTCGTAGCGAAGTTATGAACGCAGTTATTGCCAAAGACAGTGCCCAAATCAAGGGGCTCATTCTAGTCCTGGGTCAAAGTGAGCCTGCTCTTACCGGCGCCAGCAAGCAAAGCTACGATGATCCGCAGAAACGCGATTTGGCTATGTTTTCTGAGACTCTTCGCAACAGCCTAATCAATAACTCCATTCACAAAATCCAGTGGCACAATCCAGACCAAATGCCGCTCAAGGAAGGTCGAGCAACCAGTGAAGAATGGGGCAAGTATCTGGGAAAATTCGACTGCGTGGTCATGCTCAACAAGCATTCAGATTACGATCTCGATTTCGTAAAGCAGAACGCCAAGAGTGTGGTGGATGCTTCGGTCATGCTTGAAGATAGCCGTATCGCCAGCCTACCAACTCAGCCAAGCGTTTCGAAAACACCGATTGAACTTGGTC
>JAXMBP010000059.1:0-35854 GCA_046349795.1 Pirellulales bacterium
CGCCTCGCGATTCAGAGTCTCTATAAGATCATAGACTTCCATCAGGCATTCCCGAAGATTTCCACGATGCTTCTTCAAAAGTTGCTCCCATGGTAACCTCTCCAGAGGTTCAGGCAAATCGGCGGTGCCACGTGCAGCAAGAAAAGCTTGCCGAATCACTCGTCTGGCAAGATCTTCAGAAATGCTGGTTTGAAAAAGCAACGGTAATCCCAAATTTCGGTGCGCAGTGACTAACAATTTACATTCACATCGCCCAACCCACCTCTTGATCTGCCAGCGCTGCCACCAGTTGAGCTGCTCAAAACCATCGATTACTAAAGTACCACAGAACTTTTTGGTAGTGATAAACTGCATCAGCGAATCCATCACAGCGGCACCTCGGCGAACCGAAAACCAACAAATTGCCGAAGAGTTCGGATAAGAATCCGCTGGGTTCGAGCTTTCAAATTTTGTCTGCGAGCTTGCTCCCTGTCGAAGTACCACGCTTCCCAACTTCGGTACCAGATTTTCCAGCAAGGTCGACTTACCACTCCCGTGAACTCCAACGATCTGAGCCCGACGCAAACTGGCGAATCTTGAAGCGAGATGCGAAAGATCTACCGTCCCTACATCAATCCAGGGCAGTTTCCCAGGAGCGACATAGCGAGTTGCAAGTGGATTTACCAAATCTTCAGATTGTGGCGAAAATATGGAAGTAGTACGCATCAATCAGCTCGTCTGATACAGCCGCTGCTGAGCTATATAGGCCTCGACGGCCGCCGGCACCGCATACCGAATCGACAATCCTCGCGTTATGCGGTCGCGAATCTCGGTCGAACTAATTTCCACTTGCGGCATCTGAAGCAGATGACCTCGCTCAAGTTGTTCTGATGTCTTTGCAGTTGATAGATACTGATTGAGCGCTTGCAGATCTGGCTTCGGCTGGCCACCGCGTGCCACAATTACAATATTGGCTGCTTTACAAATCTCAGCGGGATGCTTCCAGTTACCAAACTCACGCAGCGAGTCGGCTCCCATCAAAAAGAACAACTCGGCACCTGGAAACTCCTGAGCCAATTCGCCAAGGGTGTCGATCGTGTAGGACTTGCCTCCTCGCCGTAGTTCCCGATCATCGCAAACAAAACTCATATTTCCGTTGATAGCCAGTTGGACCATGGCTAATCGATGATTGGAATCCGTTGACTGCTTCAGCGTTACGTGCGGTGCCAAAGCGGCAGGAATCCACCGAACTTGATCCAGCATGAATTGTTCGCGAGCCCTTTCAGCGATCAACAGGTGCCCTACGTGTACTGGATCGAAAGTTCCTCCCCACACTCCAATTCGCATTTATTTCACCGACAACTTTGAATCTGAACGCGTTTATCCAACTGGCCTAACTCTAAGCAATATTCCAACGATACATCCCACGATTATATCAGCCTACCAATCGTGACCCGACCAGTATTAGGCTAGCTAGGTTTGCAAAGTTGGGGAAATGTTGACAATTACGGGTTCGGTTCGTGACCACGGGACGCCAAACAGGCATCGAACTGAAGTTTCTCAACACCAACACGCCCCGGCATTCTTCGTCATTATGAGTCAACAACAACTATTTGACGACGATGTGCCGCCTTGGGAGCTAGATGCGGTCAGCGAATGCCGTACAGCCAAGGTCGTCTTTTCGGAACCGCCTCACGGCCCGCTGAACTATCTCATCCCTGACCACTTTGCCGAATCGCTCAAACCCGGCATGCGAGTGAAAGTGCCTTGGGCAAAGGCAACCGTGAAATGCTGGGCTATTGCTTTCTAGTTGTAACGGTGCAGCAAGTTGCGGAAGCGTTTAAGCCTGTCACTGAACTGATCGACGACCAACCGTTATGCACGCCAAAAGTTTTAGAGCTGCTGCAGTGGATGAGCCGTTACTATCTAGCTCCGCTCGGCCAAGTATTCGAAGCTGCTATACCAGCCGGAGTCCGCGCCTCGGCGGGAATTCGCCAACGAACGGTCCTTTACGTTTCTGAAAAGGCAACCGAGGAAGGTATCGCGACATTGCCTGCCAAACAACAACATGTCTTGCGACAGCTCTTACTAGTCGATGACGGATTGTCGATCGAACAACTTCAGAAGCTTGCCGACTGCTCCTCCGGCCCGATTACAGCCTTGCGAAAAAGCGGGTTGATCGAAGCACGTAGCGAGGCAGTGTTCGAGCACAGTTCGCGAGCTTCCCATATAACGAACTCTCACCCATTGGCCTTGAGCGCCGATCAACGACAAGCTCTCAAGCTGATAACCGATTCGCTCGACTCCCATCAGCAAAGCACGATCCTGCTTCATGGCATCACTGGCAGCGGCAAGACCGAAGTCTATATGCAAGCGATTCACGAAGTGGTTTCGTTCGGCAGACAGGCCATCGTGTTAGTGCCAGAAATCAGTCTAACTCCGCAAACTTATCAACGCTTCTTGCATCGCTTCGGCCATGTGTCGGTACTTCACAGCCACATGAGCGACGTCGAGCGACATTATCAGTGGCGAAGGATCGCGGCTGGTGAAACGTCGGTCGTTATTGGACCTCGCAGCGCGATATTCGCGCCGCTTCCTAGGCTTGGGCTGATTGTATTAGATGAGGAGCACGAATCGTCTTTCAAGCAAGACAACATACCTCGCTATCATGCTCGCGACGTCGCACTGCATAGATCGTACCTGGAGCAGATTCCGCT
This sequence comes from Pirellulales bacterium, assembly GCA_046349795.1. Taxonomy (GTDB): domain Bacteria; phylum Planctomycetota; class Planctomycetia; order Pirellulales; family Pirellulaceae; genus Aureliella. The sequence goes on from JAXMBP010000059.1 coordinate 2,697, forward strand.
GGTGCTTGGCAGTGCGACACCGAGTCTAGAAAGTTGGAGCCGTGCGCAAGCCGGCAAGTACAAGCTGGCCAAGCTTCCGCGACGGATTCACAATCGTCCGCTTCCAGAAGTTCAGATCGTCGACCTTCGTTCGCAACCGATCATGCCGGGTCAGGGTCGATTTCAAGGCCGCTTGAAGAAGCTATTCGAGAAACGGTGGGAAGCGGCGGGCAGGTGATGCTGCTGCTGAACCGTCGAGGCTTTGCAACGTCGATTCAGTGCCCCAAATGCGGCTATGTAGCCTCGTGCCCTCACTGCGACTTACCTTTAACCACCATCGCGATGGCTCCAAAGCTTGCTGCCATTATTGCGATTACACGATACCAACTCCGCCAAGTTGCCCTGAATGCAAGTTCGATGCGATTCGCTACAGTGGCCAAGGAACTCAACGACTTGAAGTCGAGGTTCAGCATCGATTCCAGGAACGGTTGTCGCCAGAATGGACAGCGACACCATGCGAAAACCCGGCAGCCACGAACGAGTTCTAACTGAGTTTCGTGAAGGTCGTATTCAGATCCTGCTGGGCACGCAAATGATCGCCAAAGGGTTAGATTTTCCAAACGTGCTCTTGGTGGGTGTCATCAACGCCGATACCGCCCTGCACTTCCCCGATTTTCCGCGGCCGAAAAGACATTTCAACTCGTCACTCAAGTAGCTGGTCGAACAGGTCGCGGCGAAAAGGCTGGACGGTACTGGTACAAACCTATTCACCGATCACCCGGCCATTCAAGCGGCCAGTCGCCACGATTACACACCTTTGCGATTGAGGAGTTAACGAGCGTGCTCAGTTTGGTTACCGCCGCACGGCTGCTTGGCAAGGATCATTGTTCGCGGCCCAGAGATTCTTGAGATCGAAGCCTTTGCTGACTCTTTCGTCAAACGACTTCAAGCGACTCGTCAGATAGCATCGATCGGTGCCGAATACTGGGCCCTGCTCCACCGCCGCTAGCCAAGCTGCGTGGGAACTATCGCGCTTTCACAACCGCCTGAGCCGCTCAACCGCTTGATTCAGCGGACCATCGTCAGCTTGAAGCCTCAAAAGACATTCAGTATGTGATCGACATCGATCCGATGGACACGCTGTAGCAGCACCTCCAAACTTTTCGATCTCACAACAGCCATCCTCTGTTCGCCTGGTGCCTCTGTGGTTAATCGGCCACTCGCCCATCATGACGTGAATTCCGGCGAATCCCGTCAAAGGTTGAACGACTATCTTTGTGGCCACTCTTAACCACTTTTGAACCTTAGCTTCATCAAGCCTTAGTGTTTTCGAATATATTGGAAGGTCAATTCGGGATACCAGCAGAGCGTTACTCGGCTTAACCTGCAAACACATCTATGAAAACGAAGGCAGAGATCGATGTTCAGACTTTGGGGTTTACGGATTCTAGCAGCGGTGTTCATCGGGCTGGGATTGGTTCAATCATCTTGGTCTCAAGATAACCCATCATTACCTGCCAGGAAGCCAGTCTCAACCTCCAGAGCCGTTCGGGCTCGAGGTGTTGTCTACAACGATCTGAATCGCAATCGACTGCGCGATGCGGGTGAACCAGGACTGCCTGGAGTTCGCGTTAGCAACGGCACCGACATCGTCAAGACTGATGCACAAGGTCGCTACGAATTGACCGCCACCGATGACACGATTCTGTTTGTTATCAAACCGCGCAATTACATGACGCACGTGAACGCGCAAAACCTGCCGCAGTTCTACTACGTTCACAAGCCAGCCGGATCACCGAAGAACTTTAAGTATCCGGGAGTCGCTCCAACCGGCCCGCTTCCCGAGTCGATTGACTTCGCGCTGTACCAAAAACCCGAGCCCGATAAGTTTCGCGCGCTTTTTTTTGGTGACACACAACCTCGCGATGTGGCCGAAGTCGAGTACATGACCCACGACATTATCGAACAGGTCGTTGCCAACGAAGCTCATCAAGCTAGCTTCGGCGTGACGCTAGGCGATATCGTCTTTGACGACTTGAGCGTCATGGAGCCACATAATCAGGCTATCGCGCTGATTGGACTACCCTGGTACAACGTGTTGGGCAACCATGATCAGAACTACGAAGCAGCGGACGACTCACAAAGTGACGAAACTTTCGAGCGAGTCTACGGGCCGTCGTATTATTCCTTCGATCATGGTCCAACTCACTTTATCGTGGTCGATGATGTAACGTGGATTGCGGCTAAAGATGGCCAAAAGGCAAAGTACGTCGGCGGACTTGGGCCAGAGCAGATGTCCTTTATTCGCAACGATCTAGCCAGCATTCCCGAAGATCAGCTAGTCGTCCTGATGATGCACATTCCATTGATCGAAGTGCTTGATCGACAGGACCTGTATCGCTTGATTGAAAAACGACCTGCCGCCATTTCGCTCTCAGCCCATACGCATAACATGCAGCACTATTTTATTGGGCAAGAGGATGGCTGGATGGGTCCGAAAAAGCACCATCACATTATTAATGTTACAGTTTGCGGCAGTTGGTGGTCAGGTCGCAAAGATGAACGCGGTATTCCTCACGCAACCATGAGCGATGGCGGACCCAATGGCTATTCAATCATGGAGTTTGATGGGGCCAGTTACAGTCTTCAGTTCCGAGCTGCCGGGCGACCAGCCGATTATCAAATGAACATCTATGCACCGGAGAGCATCAAGTCTTCCGCAGCCGCCGAAACGCAAATTATCGCCAACGTGTTCAACGGTAACGAACGGTGCAAGTGTGAAATGAGATTGGCCGATGCTGATTCAAAAACCACAGACTGGATCGAAATGAAGGCTACAACCATGGCCGATCCAGCTTTGGAAGCCGAGATTGCCAAGGATTTACTGGATGCAGGTCGAAAGTGGCGAGATCTTCCTAAACCGCATTTGACACCTCACATTTGGACTGCCAAGCTGCCAGCCAGTCCTAAAACTGGAACGCAGATGATCGAAGTCCGCGTAACATTTCCCGATGGTAAGACTCACACGGGTCGTCGAGGCATCTCCGTACAGGCTGATTAATTCGTATAAGCCGCAAAGTCGCTGCAATGAGCCAAAAAACTTCTTGTAGTTAGAATTGGGGTAACGACAATGGACAGACTAGTTACTGAGTCTTCTCACGAGCAAGTCTTCCTTCGAGTCCTCATCGATGAATTTGTGGCCTTTTCGCAATTACTTTTCTAAAAGTGGTTCCAGCGTATCGCGTGGTCGCGGCGCGCACATGACATTCGCCAAAAGTCGAATCGGCAGCACGCTCAGCCGAGCCGGAACGACGCTGAAGCGACAATATTGGCTGTGGCCGATTATTGCAATGGTCGTACTCTCCATCATTGGGTTTTCGGTTCAGCGCAGCATCTCGTCAACGATGAAGGCCAGCTTGGCGTCAGAGTTGCATACGCTGCTTAATGTCGAAACGGCTATGCTTGAGAACTGGTATGCCTCGCAGAAAAGTTCTGCCGAGCTGATCGCCAACAACTCCGAGATCCGTCGCTTATGCAACGAACTTGTCTTGGTCCACTCCGAAGAACAATCGGCTAAACCATCCATCAAGCTTGACGAAGGTCGCGTCGACTTGGAGCGACTGATCATGTCGCAGCTCAATCTTCGCGAGCATCAGGGCTTTGTGATAGCTGATCGCGAGCATCGCATTCTTGCTTCGAACCATGACGAACTTGTAGGCAAGCAGCACTTGGCTCAGTTCAACGATTTCATTAATGGTGCCTTAGATGGAAAGCTGGTTGTATCAGCACCTTTTCAGAGCGTCATTGCCTTGAAGGATAGTTCAGGTAACTATCGCGCAGGCATGCCCACCATGTTCGTTGCCGCGCCGGTCCGTGACGATCGTTTGCAGATTTGCGGAGTCTTGGCACTGCGAATTCCGCCCGAGCGCGAGTTCACTCGCATTCTGCAATTGGGCCAAGTTGGCGAAAGCGGCGAGACCTATGCCTTCAACAAAGAGGGCACTATGGTTTCCAACAGCCGCTTCGATCAGAGTTTGATTCTGACGGGAATTCTAGCCGATCAACCCGATTCGCAATCGATCCTGAATCTACAGCTTCGCGATCCTGGCGGCGATATGACGCTAGGTTTTCGACCTGCGAAGCGACGCGCAGAGATGCCGCTAACACAAATGGTGCAAACAGCCATTGGCGGCAAAGATGGAGTTGATGTCGAGGGCTACGCGGACTACCGAGGCGTGCCGGTTGTGGGAGCCTGGAAATGGCTAGCCGATTACAACATCGGTATTGCTACGGAGATTGATCGCGCTGAAGCGTTTCGACCGATGACGATCTTAGGCCGAGTCTTCGCAGCATTGTTTGGGTTACTTTTCGTGGCGACCATTGCCATTCTCGGATTCTCCATCGTGGTGGGCCGAGTGCGGCGTGAGGCACAGAAGGCGGCTATCGAGGCTCAACAGCTTGGCCAGTATCGCCTTGAGGAGAAGCTTGGTTCTGGCGCGATGGGGACGGTTTACAAAGGCCATCACGCAATGATGCGGCGGCCAACCGCGATCAAACTTTTGAACTTGGACCAAATCAGCAGTGCCTCAATTGCTCGATTTGAACGCGAAGTTCAGATCACTTGTCAACTCACACATCCTAATACCATCGCGATCTTCGATTATGGTCGGACTCCCGAGGGTGTGTTCTACTACGCCATGGAGTATTTAGACGGCCTTGATCTTCAGCAATTGATCGATCAGTACGGACCTCAACCAGAATCTCGTGTGATTCAAATTCTATTGCAGATTTGTGGTTCTCTTTATGAAGCGCATACACACGGTTTAGTACATCGCGACATTAAACCAGCCAACATCATGCTCAATCGTCGTGGAGGCCAACCTGACGTGGTCAAGGTTTTGGATTTTGGCTTGGTAAAGCAGGTTGATGAGATCGGCCAAGATACGGGATTGGCAGGTACGCCCTTGTACATGTCTCCCGAAGCGATTCAGTCTCCAACACTAGTAGATGGCTGCAGTGATATCTATGCAGTTGGCGCAATTGGTTACTTCCTGCTGACTGGTAAGTCGGTTTTCGAAGCAACGAGTTTGGTGCAGTTGATGCAGATGCACGTGACCGAAGCACCAATTCCGCCTAGCCTTCGCGTGAATGTGAATGTCAGCGAAGACCTAGAGAGTATCTTACTCGGCTGCTTGGAAAAATCGCGGGCTCGCCGGCCGCAAACTGCTCGCGACCTAGCTCAGCAACTACTTCGCTGCAGCGCTGCCCAGGACTGGAAATTGGCAGACGCCGAAACTTGGTGGATGAGTCATGATCGCAGGCGAATGCAAGTTACCGATGGTCTAAAGTCCATGGATTCAACTTTCAAGGGCACAATCAATACGTCGACCTCGCTTCGTCAAGCTGCGGTCGGTCAGGCAAATCTGAATGCATTGAAGTCCGACATGTCTACTGGTGCAGCGGTAAGTGCCGAGCCACAATCAAATTCATCAACCCGAGTTGAGCTTGGATTTGAACAGACAATGGTTCAAGATCCAAAATCAGACGGCGATCTAGATTAAAAAAAACTCTACGCTTCGGGGAACCTAGCTACAAACCAAATCAACGGTGGGCCAGCATCGCCAAGAATTGCTCGGACCGGAGATTCCATGCTCTGGCGAGAATGCCTACAGGTCGCAATTCGTATCGTGCCAGACCGTTCAGCACTGGATTTTGCTAAACTACTCGAGCGGTAGACCCTGCACTTGTTATCGAGGTGAGGCACATTGCATGAACTCAATTTCGTCAATCGATCGATCGAGACGCAGCTTTCTGAAATCCAATGTTGCAGGAATCATTGCCGGAGGCTCTGCGGCAAGCTTAACGGCTCAATCTCCAGCCACGGAGGCTCTCAAACCGCTGCAGGCATGCATCTTCATCATGCATTACGGTGGCCCGAGTCATCTGGATACGTGGGACATGAAGCCCAACGCTCCAGCCGAGGTGCGTAGCCTGTACCAAACGATCTCTACCAGCATACCGGGACGATTCGTTTGCGAACACTTACCACAGATGGCTAAGCTAGCTCATAAAATTGCGGTGATTCGATCGATGAATCACACCATGACCAATCATAACGCCGCGATGTACGAAGCGTTGATTGGACGAGTTCCATTGGGAGGCGACAAAGAACTACTTGGAATTGATCGTTCGACAGATTTTCCCAGTATTGGATCGGTGCTAACGTATCTTGCCGAAAGCAATTTGTTGCCCAGCACAAACTCAGCGAGCGTTCCATTGACCAACGTCGCTTTACCACACCTGATGCGCAATGTTGTAGATCTTGCCGGACAAAATGCCGGGTTCTTGGGCGGTCGTTACGATCCGCTACAGTTGACCGTGGATCCGAATCATCCCAGTTTTCATTGCCGTGAACTAACTATGGCTCCGGCAATGTCGGAGGCCAGGTGGAAGCAACGTAAAGAACTTCTTCACCAGTTGGTCACTCCTCTTGGCCCAGGCGTAGAACAATATCGCCAGCGGGCGTTCAACCTCTTGGTCCATGAGAAGGTTCAACAAGCGTTTGAGTTAACATCAGAACCCGCTGCTACCCGCGATCGTTATGGTCGCAATGAACTTGGACAGAGTCTTTTGTTGGCTCGCCGACTAGTGGAGGCCGGAGTTCGATTCATCAACGTCAATGATCGGCAGGTCAATGGCCAGGACGTCAACTGGGATAGCCACGAGAGAATATTTCCGCGACACCGCGAGTTGTTACCACCCGTGGACATGGGACTTTCAGCCTTGATTGAAGATTTGGAATCCAGAGGCCTTTTGGATTCAACGCTGATCGTATCGATCGGCGAATTTGGTCGGACTCCCAAAATCAACGGCAACGCAGGACGTGATCATTGGCCAAACTGTTACCACGCTGTGTTAGCTGGCGGTGGAGTTCATGCTGGGAGCACCTATGGGGAAAGCGACGGGGTTGGAGCTTACCCGGCAGATAATCCGGTATCACCTTCCGATTTGGCCGCAACATTGTTTTGGCGATTTGGACTAGATCTGAACCACCAGATTCGTGATCAACTTGGGCGACCTTTTCATTTGTCTGACGGCAGGCCGATCACGGAGTTGTTTGAGGTTGGATGATTTGAGAAGGCAAGTGCAATTCGAAGCAGCGAAAAGTGGGTAGCAAGAGTGCAACTAGCGATGACCACCTTCTGGCGAGGGTCGCGACGCGAAGGTAGCTACGTTTTTTTCTACCCTAAGCTGCGAGACTTGCCTTGAACTCGATAGGGCAGGCCTTGAATGCGCAGGAAGCCTTCTGCGTCATCTTGGTTATAGGCTCCGCCGCCTTCCATCGTGGCGATACCTTCGTCATACAAACTGTAAGGACTGCTGCGTCGAAGCACCTGCAGGTTACCTTTGTATAGTCGGAAAGTTATCTCGCCCGTAACCACTTCGTGCGACTTGTTGATGAAAGCCTTTAGAGCATTCATCTTGGCGGTGAACCAGAAGCCATAATAGACCATCTCGGCCACCATCGGCGAAACAGTATCACGGAAGTGAATCAGGTCGCGGTCCAATGTCAACTGTTCGATGTGTCGTGCTGCCTCGTAGAGCAACGTCATGCCAGGCGCTTCATAAACACCTCGACTCTTCATACCTACGAAGCGATTCTCAACGATATCGATTCGTCCAACTCCATTGCGACCGCCAATCTCATTCAGCAGCGTAACAACTTCCAGAGCCGAGCATCGCTTCCCATTCACGGAAACAGGAACGCCAGACTCGAAGCCAATCGTTACGTCCTCAGGCGTATCTGGTGCCTGTTGAGGACTAACCGTCATCGTGAAATCTACAAGGTCGACACCGCAGATGTCCAGCTTTTCTAACTCGCCAGCTTCGTAGCTAATGTGCAGCGCGTTTTCGTCCGATGAGTAAGGCTTCTTAGAAGTCGCCTTTACTGGAATGTTGCGTTCTTGGCAGTAGGCAATCATCTCTGTTCGACCGGGGAAGCTATCGCGCCATTCCTTCGTTCTCCATGGTGCATAAACGCGAATGCTCGGCCGCAAAGCTTCGGCTGCGAGTTGGAACCTGCATTGATCATTGCCTTTGCCCGTCGCTCCATGTGCGTAAACTTCTGCACCAACTTCGTCTGCAACTTCAAGAATCTTCTTGGTAATCAATGGCCGAGCGATGCTAGTGCCCAGCAAGTACGGACCTTCATATTTGGCTTGCCACATCAGACATGGAAACGCGAAGTCACGGCAAAGCTCTTCGCGAGCATCGATCATCCGGACGCTCTTTGCCCCAATCTTGATGGCTTTATCTTTCATCAATTGGCGGTCTTCGCCAGGTTGTCCCAGATCTACGTAGACGGCGTGAACTTCATAGCCACGATCGATTAGCCAACCCAGCATGCATGACGTATCCAATCCACCAGAGTAAGCTAAAACACAGACCGTCATGACAGTATCGACCTTATAACTCGTTGTTTAACTGAGGGCTGCCAATTTCTACTCCCAATGAGCCAGGGAGCCTCTGTTGGCAAAAGGCTGATTCTCTTTGCTAAGCGGACTTTGTCAATCCTGAAGCCGAGTACCCAACATGGTCAAAACCACAGAATTTGTTGGGGATTCATGGCAATTTTGACTTCCTGCCCGACTTCGATGCCTGCCAGGCGATCAACAACTGTCCACATCTGGTCTCCGACCGTGCCATGAATCATTTGATTGAATCCCAAGAACACGACTCGATCTACTCGCATCATCCATGAAGGCCAATTGCTGCATCGCTCTACATCATTAACGACCGCCTCCTTGACAACAGCCTCCTTCACCACAGCCAGGTGCTCTGAGCGGAGTCCAGCACAATTAACATTCGCTGGAGCCAAGGCGATAAGCTGGTCGGCCTGTGTTGAGTTCATCGGCAAGAAGTTTACCGGCCAGTAGCTCGACAATTCTGCCACACACTTCGATTTTGGTGACTGATAGATTGCCGTAGCGGAATCGTCCTGTTCCATCAAACCATTGTTGAGCACGACTATTCGTGAAGCAACCTGAAATGCTTCTCTTGGGTCATGAGTCACCCAACAAACAGAAATACTCATGGATTCGCAAGCCAAAAGGATAATGCTTAGCAGTTGATTTCGAAGCGAATAGTCCAATTGGCTCAATGGTTCGTCTAGCAGCAAGAGATTCGGTTTCCGTACCAGCGCTTTCGCGAAGGCAACTCGTTGAGCCTGACCGCCGGAGATCTGACTGGGCAGCCGTTTTAGAAGCGGCCCAATTTCGAACCAGCCGATCACTTGATCGATGCGGTTGCGAGACTCCTCGCGACTCAGTTGTTGCGACTGCAAGCCAGCCAGCAAATTTTCCTCAACACTTAACTGCGGATATAACGCGTAGTCTTGAGTCAACATCGCAATCGACCGCTTGGCTGCCGGGACCGAGTCGATTGGCTGACCTCGCAGGAATACCTTTCCAGAATCCACCGTTTGTAAGCCAGCCAAAACGCGAAGAAGAGTCGACTTTCCCGCTCCACTTGGACCCATTATTGCTAATCTCTGCGATCGCGGAATCAAAAGGGAAAGGCTCGAGATCGCAAGCTGCGATTGAAATTTGACGGATACAGTTCGAAGTTCGACTAGTGGTTCCAACATTAACCTATCAAACTGCTAACATGGCGTGCAAAATTGTTCAGAATTGCTTGCCAGCCAGCACTCTGCTGTTCAATCGAGTGTGTTGACTCAGCGTCAAATGTCACTCGAACTGTAACATCAACCTGATTCTGAATGAACTCAACTTTCGCGTCACGATCTCCGAACGAATACTCAATCAATTGATGTGGGATGATTTGGGTATAAGTGCCAGCAAAGTCGAACCCAAAACTTCCATCCTTAGCTTCCATCCGCGACGAAAAATTGCCCCCGACTCGCAGATCAACTACGGCGGAAGTTGTGTGCCAATCTTCTGAGGCTGTATTCCACAACTTGATGTGCTCGGGAGAGGTATACGCCATCCAGATCAAGTCCAAAGGCGCTGCAATTGAAACTTCTACACTTATCTTCATACTACGATTGCCCTTATCGATCAACTCTTGAGATAGACCCAGGTGCTATCTAATGTCTGTTGGTCGAACTATTCTGGTTAGGATCGACTTCGACAACAATATCCTCTCCAACTTAGTTTGCAAAACGATTTCGGAACAGCCGCTGCCCTTTGCAGAAGAGCAGGTTTGTTGACTCGAAACCTGAACGTAAAGGCGTTAATCGCGGAAAACTTTACCTAATAAGCTGTAGCGGTTATTCCCTGTGTGGCAAAGCTCCTGAAGGATCAGCTCGGCGATTGACGAATCTGCAACATGCACGGGCTAGAAGGGACTCTAGCCCAGCCTACCTTGCATTCCAGGGAGTGGACAAAATGCTCGCACGGCGTTTCTTAAGATCTCGCATTTTCAGCTCGGGCCTGCTGGTTGCAGCGTGCTCGTTGGCTGTAGGAAACGCCGCCGCGCAAGAGGGCAGCGTGACGACGGTTTCGGTTCAGAAACCTGCATTAATCGAGGCGGTTTATTTAGATTTGCCGTCAACTCTGCTGATTCAAGAAAACAGCCCAAGCGACTCGGTACAAGCAGCCAAACAGGCAACCGACGACAAAGCTAGCATAGGGAGTTCGGCAGCGGACAAGGCGGCCGGCCGAGACGCTTTGGCTCCAATGCAAAATCGCGAACTTAGTATCAAAGTTCAACCAGCGTCGATCGCGCCTGACAAGATTGGGACTGGATTGATTCCGACGCCATCCAGCTCGCGCATTTCAACTCAGCCACAAACTGACGTAACGACTCTGCGAGGGATGTATCATACGCATGTGTATTGGAGAGCAAGCAACATACAGCATAACCCACTGTATTTCGAAGATGCCATGCTAGAACGCCATGGGCATACTCGAAGCTTCTACGGCTACGATTATGCGCAGTCGGTTATCTCGGGAGTGAAGTTCTTTGCAACTCTACCCTTGCTGCCATACCATGAAACTCTGCGACCAAAGTGTCAATGCGTTTATGCTCTGGGTCACTATCGAGCTGGCAGCACGGCACCTTGTCTACGGGACAACATTCCCTACGACTCGCGAGCTGCCATCGTAGAATCAGCTTCGGCTGCAGCCTTCTTCTGGGCAGCACCACTGTAGTCCAACTGTTAAATTACTTCAGATCCAAAGTTGTTATTGGTCCGAAGACTGAGCCGAGTTCCATTCAGTGGACTCGGCTAACGGACTGGATGACAATGTCACATGACCTAGCAGGATCGAAGCCAAGTGACGTTTATTGGTTGCCAGTAGATCTTTGTCGATCGATGCACCATGACTAAGATACTGAATCGGAAGCTGGGAAGCAAAAATCGGCGCTAACCAATGCCCTGCCCCACCGCCTTCATCTAACTTAGTTAGGCAAATCTGCGTCGCGCCAATCGACTGGAAGCTCTCGATAGCTTGCGTCGCATAGACCTGAGTACAGTTCGCGGCCATGACTAGATGCGACTCATCTGGTTGAGCTATCTCTAACATCTGACGTAAAGCTGCGAGCTGAGATGCATCTTGAGGTGATCGTCCCGCTGTATCGATTAGAACTAGGTCGAACTCTCTAAGTCGTTGTAGGGCCTTGGCCAAATGATCCACATGGCTCACCACTTCTATTTCAGCAGAAACATCTTCGGCGAGCTGAAGCAACTGCTCCACAGCTCCATGACGCCAATTGTCTAGAGATATGATTCCGATTTGGCCGTTAGTTTCTGCGAATGTACTACGGGCTAACTTGGAGATCAGCGTCGTCTTGCCCGCCCCCGATGGTCCTAGCACAGCCACAATCCGCTGCTGGCTGGCTGAGATTTCTAAGGTTGGAACGACCCTAATCTTCTCGGCTACAATTTGGCTCACCTGACCTCGAATCAGCCAATCGTCGTTGCGATACTCATCCGCGCAACGAATCAAAGCTGCATTGACCAATTCGGCTGCCAATTGACCGTCGACTCCCACACTCATCAGCTCTCCTAGAACTTGTTGAGCAGCCGCTGTAACGCGCTGAGGCGCATTCGAATGCTCAGACTGATTCGCACTCTTCGAATTGGATGAGTTTACTTCCAAGTTGTTATTCAGAGGCGATTGGGCGGAATTCTCGAAGTAACTTGGGCTCGCGTTACCAACCCCTAGATTAGAGCCTCCCGAGGAGATTGGTGGACCGGAAGGCGCACGAGTTTTCAGCTCTTGCTGAAGCAGAAGAGAGGCGATGGATGGTTCTTCGAAATCGTCTAATTCTGTTGATCGAGATTTTGTTGAATGCCTTTCGGGCACTTCTAGCAGCGATTCGATGCGGTTTGCCGGAGTATATCGTGTATTGCTTGCGTCAACTTCAACCATCGCTCGACGAGTCAATCCTGCACGGACTTCTCGAGTCTCCAGAACACATGCATCGGGACCGAGCTTGTCGCGCACGATTTGCAATACTTCTTGAATCGTCTTTGCTCGAAGGTTTTGATGTGCATGATTTAGCTCGATCAAGCCTGTTTAACTGGATCTGATACTACGCCTACTGCAACGGTAGCAGTACCTTGAGTGATTTCAGCGTGACTGATCACGCGAAGATCTGGCAAGTGCACTTGAGTGATATGGCGAACGGCAGGTCGTATGCGTGGATTGACTATGAGAAGCGGTTTGTGGCCAGCACCTGTTAACTTCTTCAACTGTTGAGCAATCTGTTGGCAAGTGATCTCAATTGCCGGAGGGCTCATTCGAATCAACATTCCGCGATCCGTTAGCTCAAATCCAGCCGCAATCCGATCTTCCATCGCGGGATCCATTGTGACCACATGAATTTGACCGGCAGCATCCGAGAATCGCTGGCAGATTGTTCGAGCTATTCGACCGCGAACATACTCGCACAGCATGACAGGATCTTTGGTCCGTGTCGCGAAGTTGCCCAGCGTCTCAACAATGGTGCCTAATTGCCGAATCGGGATGTCCTCTCGGAGCAACATTTGTAAAACCTGCTGGACTTCCGCCAGCTTCATCACTCCAGGAATTAATTCGTCCACCACCGTTGGACTGACTGACTTCAGTTGATCGATCAACTGCTTAGCGGATTCTCTGGTAAGCAACTCATCAGCATGCGAGCGCGCAATCTCTTGCAAGTGTGTAGCGATAACCATTGATGGCGTGGCTAATTGATAGCCGTAGAGTTCAGCTTGCATTCTTTGGTCGGCTCGAACCCACACTGCAGGCCTACCACGAGCTGGTTCACGAGTTTCCATGCCGTTGAGTTTGCCAGTGCAACGCCCAACGTCAATCGCCAGAATTGCTTCCGGATAGACTTCGCCTTTGGCAATTGTGTTGCCTGCAATTTGAATTTCGTAGTTAAATTCGCCTAACGAAAGCTTATCCTTCAGCCGAACTTTGGGCAGTAAAATTCCTAGTTCAGCAGCCAAAATGGATCGCACGCCGGTGATTTTCTCCATCAAGTCGCCACCGCGTGCCGGATCGGCCAGCGCTAGCAATCTTCCGCCTATCTCAACTCGCATCGGATCGATTGCTAGAAAATCTTCCGGCTTACGCTCTGGCGGAGCAGCTTTCGCAACTGCCGCAGCTTTGGCTTGTTGAGCTTGTTGCGAAGCTTTCTGTGTCGCCTGCTTCTTGACCATTACGGCCAACCCAACACAGCCACCAGCTAATGTTAGAAGTGGAATCGCTGGTAACTGCGTGAAGATCAGTAGTACAAGAAATCCTGCCGCAACAAAGAGTGATTGTGGGTTCGAGAGCAATTGAGACAGGAACTCGGTTGGCAAATTCGATTTTTGAGTACTTCGAGTTACCAACAGGGCTGCCGCTACAGATATCAAAAAGGCGGGAACCTGGCTGACCAAGCCATCACCAATTGTTAGCTTGGTAAACAGCTCAATTGTCTCTCCAAAAGGCATTCCGGCCATCATACCGACATAGAAACCGCCCAACACATTGATGATGGTGATCAAGATACCGGCGATGGCGTCGCCTCGAACGAACTTACTAGCACCGTCCATCGCGCCATAGAAATCAGCTTGTCTTGTGATTGCTTCACGACGTCGAGTTGCCTCGGCTTCGTCGATAATCCCAGAGTTCAAGTCGGCGTCGATAGCCATCTGACGTCCTGGCATTCCATCCAAGGCAAATCGTGCGGCGACTTCAGAAACACGAGTTGCACCTTTGGTAATGACCAAGAATTGAATCAAAACGATGATCACGAAGATCACCGTTCCAACCATCAAATCATCTCCAGAGACAAATTCTCCGAAAGCTTGTATCACACCACCCGCTGCATCACCCGCATTGGTCGCGCCGCGAGTCAATATTAGTCTGGTTGTAGCAACGTTAAGGACCAAACGTGCGAGTGTTGTTGCCACGAGCAGCGTGGGAAACACGTTGAATTCAAGCGGCGTACCAATGTACAGCGTGGTCAGAAGAATGATAACGGCAATAGTGACATTGCCCGCCAGCAAGATATCCATCAGCGCAGGCGGCAGCGGTACAAGAATAACCGCAACGCATGCGACGATGGCCACCGGTAGGATTAGCTCGCGATGCTTGAACAGTCTGCTGAGGAAAGGGTTCATATTCACTAATGCGGAGAAAGCGTGGGATCTCTCGTTGGCAGATTAGTGAATTTGGGCGAGTAGTGTCCAGATCGTTTCTATCTACTACTTTCCTATCTCCCACTCGTACTCGTGCCCAGCCCCAGACGCCCCAGACTTGCCGAGAACGAATACTCCTCTTTTCGGAATTCATAACTTCCTAGCTAGCATCAACCCAAACCGATCCATCACGAACTTCGGTTGGAAAACATGCTAGCATTTTCTTCTGAGTTAGCAGATTGGTACCCGAACTGATATCGTACTGCCAGCCATGCCACGGACAGGTGACACATTTGCCCGAAACTTGGCCTTGAGCAATTGGCCCACCTTGGTGCGCACACATTCCATCAATTGCAAAGACCTGTGCGTCTGTGGATCGGAAGACAGCAAGTATTTTGCCTTCTAGCAAGAACTCTTTGCCTTGATCGATACTCAATTCTTCGAGTGCGCAAATTCGCTGAAAACTCATGCCGATTCACCATTCTGAACTTGCTCGGACAACCACTGCCAATAATCTTGCGACGCTTCAACCTCGGCCAGGATCAACTCGGGAACTTCGTAGCTATGATTTTGCCGCAACAGTTGCAAAGCTTGCTGGCAAAGGCTGGGAAGAGTTTTACAAGACAAACGATACTCTTTGTCCATGCACAACTGACCATTCCAGCTATACACACTTTGAATAGGCCCATCGATCTGAACACAGGCGGCCAGCTTTGCATGGACCATCTTTTGGGCCAGAGACTGAGCCACTTCGGCACTGCCAATGGTTGTCAATATGATGGTGATTTGTGGCATATGAACAGAAATAATCCAGGACTGTTATTTGTCAGCCTCAAGCTCTTCAAGAATCAACTTTAGAGCTGCCCGAGCGCGAGACAGGCGACTTCGCACCGTTCCAATGTTGATATTGAGCACCTCGGCAATATCTTCATAAGCCATGTCTTCCATTTCCCGAAGCACCAAGATGCTACGGTGTTCTTCACTCAACATATCCAGGCCCTGATGAACGATGGCTATCCGTTCTTGACGCAGCAAAGGTTCCTCAGGTTGCTCTAGCCGATCCTCCGGATCTATCCCAGTCGTTTCACGGTTGCTTTCCAGAGAAATATCCGGTCGTCGGCGCCTTCGCCGACTCAGCGAGTTATTGAAGGCGATTCGGTACAGCCAAGTGAAAAACTGGCTGTGGCCCTGAAAGGTGTCTAACTTTACATATGCCTGGACAAAGGTCTCCTGGACAACTTCCTCGGCATCATCGTGCGACCCAATAACGTGCAGCATCGCACTGAAGAGTCGGCCAGAAAACCGATTCACCAGTTCGCAGTAGGCATCGTGGCTACCCAACAGCGATTCAGCAATAAGTTCCTGTTCGGATTTCACTCAGATGCTCAGGGAGGTCTGTTGCGGGAGTAGGACTAGGTTTGACAAGACTAAAAAGCAGCCCTTCATTATAGCTGCAAGCTTTCCATCAGACAGTCTGTCCTTCGCAAGCACAAGCAAACTCGGGCGTAGCTAACGAAGAATCTGCAATAAATTGCTGTACTGGTCGGTCCAAAGTGGCAAAGCGTCAGCATCGACGGACGGCGCCGGACTATCTCCGAGCGACTCTGGAAGTCTTGAAATAAAGTCCCCATCGTCTGAAAGCAAGACGTAATCGTTGCGATATTGCAAGACATCGGCGAAACGAAAAATCCGAGTCACTTTCCAACCATGATGTTCCGCCAATCTTTTCACAACAGGATATAGGTCAAGATAGGTGTTGGTGATGTGGACAGCTAGGACACCATCGCTTGCCAAATGTTGCCGATAAACCTTGAACGCCTCGTCTGTTAACAGGTGTGTTGGTATGGCATCTCCGGAAAACGCGTCCAACACAAGGATATCAAACTTCTGTGAACCTGCTTTCTCAAACTCTTCCTCCAATTGCAGCCTTGCGTCGCCCAGTACGATGTCCAATTTGCCTTTGCAATCGGAAACAAAATGGAACCAATCCGGATTCTTGGCAATTGACACCACATCTGGATTGATTTCGTAGTAACGAACTTGATCGGTCTCGCGAGCATAAGTCGCCAGCGTCCCCACTCCAAGGCCGACGACTCCGATATGACAAGCTTTCTTACGTTTCTGAATATCCGCAATTGCTAAACCGACGCCACTCTTAGGTCCATAGTAGGTTAATGGCTCAGGCTGCCTCTTGGGCTCGGCTAGTTGCATTCCATGCAAGATACTACCGCTATAGAATCGAAAGCTCTCGTCGGGCTCGCCAATGTAGTCTTGGTGCACGGAAAGCACTCCGTAGAAGTTCCGCGAACGGTGAACCGTCTTATTGGACTCGCCTGGCACATCTAACCAATCCTCTACAAACAAAAAATGTACTCCGACAGCAACTAATACGACTGGCCACACTACCGCTGCGATTTGGTTGAAACCTCTTAGTGACAAACGTTGGTACATCAAGTAACCCGCTATCAGCAATGATGCTAAAAACGCTAGTGGAAGTTCGAAGAATGTGACGAACGCATTCTTGGCGACAAAGTTCACAAAGAGACCACCCAGCGCGCCACCGAGCGACATGGTCATAAAGTAACCCGTGAGGTACTTGGGCTCAGGCTTTAGCCGAGCAAGCTGTCCATGGCATAACAGGCAGACCATGAAGAGTGCGAAGAAGTAGGCCGCTGTCTCGAACATCCAAGGTTTAATAAGCTCCAACCCCAAAGTCTCCACGAGGCTTTCTGCTACCCAATCCAAGTGATGCCAACTAGTAACAACGATGATCGCAAGGCAAAGCAACTTAGCCGTGGTACCAACACGAAACCAACGGGGATGATCAAAGGCAACGATAAAAGACAATAAGTAAAGGCTGAGTGGAATGATCCAGAGTAATGGAACTGTTGCCACGTTCTGGCAAACTTCATTTGTCACAGCCAAAAACATGACCGAAGCTAGAGCTGGCAAGCCAACCCAAGCTAAGTACCTAACCCTGTTTGGTGCCGGAACAGTTGACCGGTCCGAAGCCTTCGTTGTCGATGCCTTTGTTGGATCTCCGCTGCTGTCGGGTGGGCTTTGTTGCCTCGCCAACTTTTCAACGAACCGTCTTGTTCCAATCGCACAAACAGCACAGCCCAGTGCGAAGATCACGAAGGCCCCCGACCAAGCTTTAGCCTGAGTTACACTGCCCCAATGCACTTCAAAGAAGAATGGATAACTCAACAAAGCCAAAAGAGAACCGAAGTTCGATAGCGCGAACAATCGGTAGGGTGACGCTCCAGGGAAGGCATCACTAAACCACTTCTGCAACAACGGTCCGGTTGAAGAAAGCACGAAGTAAGGCAATCCTACGGTCGCGGCCAACACAAGCAGTACTCGCAGCAAAGGCGATTCCGAAGCGTCTCCACTCGGACGAAGCTCTTGCCAGGGTGTTGTCTGAGTAATCGCAACTGCAATCGCAGCTAAGGACAATAGACTGATATGAATCCACAACTGCCCGCGGCTACCCAACCGAGACGTCAATAGGTGCGCATACATGTATCCTGCAAACAATACCGATTGGAAGAATAGCATTGCCGCAGTCCAAACTGCAGGGCTTCCTCCAAACCAGGGCAGGATAAACTTGCTAATCAAGGGTTGGACTTGAAACAGCAGAAATGCACTCAGAAAGATCGTCACTGCATAGACTAAAGTAGATCCCCATCCAACCTTCACTTCTAGATTTTTGCCATCGTCAACAGAATCGGCGTTAGCCATAGAAAGTTCCTATGCACTCGTCAACCAAGGTAACTTGGCGTAATGATAATTGGTTTTCCAGCAACAGATTGGCTGCGTTGAAGGACTAGGCTTAAAAAACAAAGCAGACCTTAACTCACCCAATGACAAGGGAAATTAGCTGCACAAAAAAACTGATCTAAGCTCGGACTATCGCGCATCCAGCAGCCAGAAAAAATTTTGCGGCAAATGCCTTCCACAATACCGGGTAATAAGAAGGTGAATCATCAACGACGCGAAGAGCTTGAATTTTCAAGCTCTTCACTTTTCTTGACTTTCACAATGGCCTCTTCAAGCTTAGAAGCCAATTCGTATACCGATTCCCGGAGCTGGAATGTAGGGCATTACGGGACGATAGACAGGATAAGGTTGAGGCACTACGACACGGGCTGTGGTATAGCCAGGCCCCATATACACTCCAGAGTATAGTCCTGTGGAGTAATAGCTTGAGTAACCTGGATATCCGGAGTAGTAACTTGAATATCCATAAGGCATCGCATAGGAATATCCGTACGACGCGCGATATCCAGGATGACAATGATGTCCGTACTGAGCGTTAGCATCACCTGCAGTGAACACCAAAGCCAACGCGAAAACTGCAACTGCCGCGACAAACTTTATTTTGCTTCTCATGGTAGACCCCCATAGCAAAAGGAACCAAGTGGCGACTGACGTATTCTACACAGTTCAAAAACCGTGCCAAACGAATTGCTCTTTAGAGTAAGAATCTTGGTACGGGTAAAATGCTGGCATTTTGAGGCGGAAGTCTCTTTTTAGAGTTGTTTGCCTGAGCAATTAGGTACCCGAAGCTGCGTTTGTGACCTCGGCTGAAATCAATTTGACTTCAACCATTCTCAAAACTAGGCAGCGAGCTTTTCGCAGGCTCTACAAACCACCAGCCCAGACGCATCAAAGTCAGCCCACCAAGCAAACTCAACTCAAGCGGAAAATCTTACCAAGTTTACTCAACCGAACTTGCCGGCAAATCCGAAATACAGTTCTGGACCAGAGTCTTGTAGTGTGAGAACAACGCTAGCTTTGGTCAACTTAAGTCAGGTCATCGAGTCACTTCGTTAAGGCAGTTAGCTTTAACTGTGGTTTTTGACCCTAGCCTAAACTTGGGGTACCAAAATGTTGAGCCAACTTCGAACAGACAATCTGACTGGGTTGTTGTTTCGTTGTCGATTTCTCGCCGGCTTAATTCTAGCGCTGCTTGCGACGAGTTCAGCGTTTGCTCAACTTCGAACTGGCTCTAACTCTCGGCGGCTGTACAAGTCTGAAGAAGCGAAGCAGGTCCAGTCTGATGAGTACACCGAGGAAGACTCAACGACCGAACAACCTGCAGTGGCCAAGAGTTCCGGCAAAAAGTCGCCTGTAGTTCCTGCCAGCCACAGTAAAGTCGTTCAGTCAAAAGCTGTCAGCACATCAGTTGCGCCAAGCGCTGTGAAGCGAGCATCGACATCACAGGTGCAGCTAGCAGGCTGCACTTCTTGCGGCTCGGGCATATCCTCTGGATCGGTCATCGACACCGAAAGCCCGATGATGGAGGGTGCGATGGAAGGCTACTTAGACTCCGGTTGCGGCTGCGGAAGTTGTGGCGGGTGCAATAGCTGTTGTGATGACATGTGTTGTGAGCCAGCCTGCGGTCCACTTCAATCGTTGCTAATGCGATTGAGTTTTCGAGCAGAAGCGCCCCTGTTTTGGCGAAGACCGCAGTCAACTCCACCGCTAGTTACGACCGCTCCAGATGCAACAGACTCCGCCACAGCGGGACGATTAGGTCAAGCCGCGACACAGATCTTGCGAGGTGGAACGTTTGACGATGGAGTTCATGCAGGTGCTAGATTCACCGTTTCAACTTGGCTAGATCCCCAACAATACAAAGGACTTAGCTTCCGCTATTGGAACGCCGGAACCTTTAATAACACCGATACATTCGACTCGGCCAACTTCCCAATTCTTGCTCGTCCAATCACCAACACAACAACCGGAACGGCCACCGCTGACACTCAGTTGGTCGCTTATCCTGGTCAAAGCACTGGCTCTATCACCATCTCGTCTCAGTCCAAACTTTACGGCATGGACCTGCTAGTCAATCACATGGCTTATGCGGATCGCTTTACTCGCTTTGACTGGGTGTATGGATACCACCACACTTTGATTGGCGAACGAATTTCGATTGCGTCCCAAACGACCGTAACGGGGAACGTCGGTGGTCTACAAGGGGCGAACATCAGCGTTAACGATGATTTCCGCACGCTGAATCGCTACCACGGCTTTGCAATGGGATTCCAATCCAACCGTCGAATTGGTCTATTCAACCTGGAACCAACTTTTAAGCTGATCGCTGGCAACCTGGAAAGACAAGTTGCTATTAGTGGCGGCACTACAACAGTTTCCGGCGGTACCACCACTCAAACCACTCAAGGTTTGTTAGCCCGCAACACGAACATCCGCTCAATCACCAGCAACACCTTTGCATTGGCACCTGAGGTTGGCTTGAACTTGGCTTATGCGATTGGTCCGAACCTGGACTTCACGATCGGCTATAACTATTTGATGATCCCGAAGGTCGCTCAGGCCGGCCGACAAATTGATCGCAACCTGCGAGTCAACCTGTCGGATCCGTTGACCGGATCGCAAGATCCTGGATTTCCTTTTGCCACCAGCCGTTACTGGGTCCGATCGCTTGGTCTAGGTGCTCAACTTCGATACTAGAAAGTTGTGGAGAGCCCAAGTCCTGAGTGAAAATAGCTTTCCACAGGAGTTAGACTGCATCGCATGAACGATCCGCTTGGATGGGCGCCCATTGGTCAACTCGTTGGTCTGGATATTCAGCCACCCAGAGAAGAAGGTAGGGCAGAGGTTTTTTTAGATCTTCAAGCCTGCCACCATAACCCGATGGGTATGGTTCATGGTGGAGTTATAAGCTTACTAGCTGATGCAGCTATGGGCATTGCATTTGGCAGGACGTTAGTCAACCAACATGGGTTTGCCACGATCGAGATGAAAACCAACTTCGTACGTCCGGTCAAAGCAGGTCGTTTGCGAGCGCAGGCCGAAGTTATCGTTCGAGGCCTTCGAATCGGCTTCTGTGAATGCCGAATTACCGACCAGCGGCAGCGACTTATCGCTACCGCTAGTTGCACTTGCAGCGTCACTTAGTCCTTTTTGCCAGTATCCAACTTCGTCCACTTCTTGGATGAAAGCTTGGTAATCGCGGTTTCGGAAATCGAACTGTTATCTTTAATTGTCAGACTCTGCAATTTTGGCATCGCCAGGATCTTATCCACCGATGCATCTGTAATAGCTGTTCCACGGATTGATAGTTCTCGCAGGTTTGGCAACGTTGCAATTACATCAACCGTAGCGTCACTGATGGTTGGTATAGCCCAGATATCCAGCAACTCAAGCGTCTTGAGAGCAGCCAAGTTCTTCAGTCCTTCATCGGAGACGGAACCCAACTCTTGAAGGAAGAGTTTTTTAAGCTTTGGTAGTTCTTTCAGCACCTCCATTGCCGAATCGTCTACTGATGGGAGATCTCGCAAGGTTAAGCGATCCAATTCCATTCCTTTTAGCGCCAGAACACCGCTTGAGTCAAATCCTTGACAACGGAAGATCTCAAGTTGCTTCAACTTCTTTAGGGCGGCAAGATGCTGCCCAGACTGTCCAGTGATGATAAAATCTTGAATCAAAAGGTTCTCAAGATTCTCGGCTGTTATCAACTTTGCCAATCCATCATCGGATACTGCTGTGCTTCGATGCTTGAATGAGGTGAGCTTTGACAACCCACCTACCACCCCCATCGTCATATTGCCCGCTTCCATATTGCCGCGAAGATCCAGCGTTTTCAATTCCGGCAAGTTCTTTAGACGCATTGTGCTGATCTCGTTGAACCTGTTCTGAACGAGCACCAGGCTTTTCAGGTTCTTTTGCTCAGCAATGATCTTCAAAGCACCAGCCGTCATGTTGGTGTTTGATGAAAGATCTAATTCAGTAAGATTTGGGAAGGACTTTATGATGAATTCAACGGAAGTGTCATTGATCACCGAATTTGTCAATGACAACGATGTTAGCTTTTGAAGCTTATCTAGCTTTGCCACTAGTTCATCATTAAACATTCGGCAGTTGACCAATTGTAGCTTTTGAAGCTCCGTTTGCTTAGCAAAGAGATCCACGTCAGCCTCAGTTACTTTCGAACCGTCGGCGATAACGATCTCTGAAATTGCGCCGCCAGCCAATTTCACTACACCGCCAACCTCTTCGAACCGCTTCTTTGCCACAGCAACCTCAGGGGAAACCTTCTCGGCCCCAGCAACATTCTCTTCCGATTCGGCCCCCGATTTCATAGCACCATTGCCTGCACTCGGCTTAGAAGCAGAAGGACCTGGGCAGCCCGAGAGTGCAACGGACAAAACAATCGTGGAAGGCACGAACAACTTGGTCAAACGAGAATTCACTACAAAGGTCCTTCGGCAAGTAATAAAAAACGGGGCACAGCAAGCCGTGCCCCGCAAATTGTACTCAGCAAAACGATTTCAGCGAGCGACAAACTTAGTCAAGTCGATAGCCAGCTCGGTACTTCGGCTTGATTAGGTCGGCAACCTTTGGCGTCTTGAGCGCGGCCAAGTTGGTAACCTTGAGGTTCTTGGCATCCCACTCGACTTTCTCGCCCCATTCGCCCATTTCGCCATCTTTGCCGCCTTGCGAAGCAGCCCAAACAGCTAGATTTCCGAGCAGAATGGTCTCAGTCAAAGGACCAGCGCGATCAATGAAATTGGAGTGGCAGATCTTCGGATCGCCAGCATTCTTCGCTCGGAACAATTCGTACATGTTGTTCTCGTCGTTGCTGCCCTTGTTTTCTGCCTTTTCGTAATCCACCTTGACTTTGCTCACACCCTTCAATTCGTAGACACCGCAGTAGTCGTCCGCACTGTAGAAGGCACCCTTCTCGCCAATAACTAGAACGCCGCTATTAGAGACTTTGTTAATTCCCAGCTTTGTAAAGATCTCTGCCGGTGGCTTGTTGCCAAGACGATCGTACCACCAGAACGGAATTGCAGGTCGCTCAGAGGTCTCTGGGAATTCGAATTTGATGATTGAGCTCGCGGGGAAGCTATCGAAATCGTGACCGGTGGTCTTAGCCACTACGGAGATTGGATCGCGTAGACCACAGGACGCAAATGGAACTGTCAGTTGGTGACAAGCCATGTCACCCAGCGCGCCCGTTCCGAAGTCCCACCAACCGCGGTGCTGGAAGCTATGGTAAAGTCCTGGCCAGAATTCACGATAAGGAGCGACGCCAATCCAGCTTTCCCAATCGAGTTGCTGCATTGCCTTGGCGATCTCTTCTTTCTTTGCTTTGATCAGTTCTTCTGCATCCGCTGGCGATTCAGCCTTGGCTTGTGCCATGAACTTTTCAAGTGTCATCCGTCGGTTTGGACCTTGGGCCCAAACTGGACGGTTCGACCATGCATATACTTCCTTCAATGTTCCAAGCACGCCAGAACGAATCTGAGCGATCGCTTCACGTGAGGAATCAAGTGCCGTTCCTTGATTACCCATCTGAGTGCAAACACCAGTTTCCTTGGCAACCGTGGCGAGCAGGCGAGCTTCGTAGATGGTTCTTGTCAAAGGCTTCTGTGTGTAGCAACTAATTCCAAGACGCATTGCCTCCAGAGTTACTGGGCCGTGCATATGGTCTGGAGTACTGACCGTACAGATGTCGATATTCTTACCGTGCTTGGCCAAAAGCTCGCGGAAGTCTGTAAATCGCTCTGCTTCCTTGAATCCGTCCGATTCACCCTTCTTGGCCAAAGTTCCACGGTCGACGTCGCAGATTGCAACAACCTTGCCGAACTTCTGTGCGTTGCTTGAGTCGCTTCCACCCTTACCGCCAACACCCACGCATGCAACGTTGAGTGTCCCAAGTGCTGACTTGCTCAGGCCAACTCGTGTTCCGGCTGTTGCGAAGTACCCGGCACCAATCAATGCCGAAGTGGTTTTCAAGAACTGACGACGGGAATTATTTCTCATGAGATTCGCCTTTGAAGAATTTGAGAGTAGACCGAGGGTCACATCAAGGTGGGATATTCGGAGGTTGGTTTCAAAACCGCTCAAAACGAGGCGCCCAGTATAGTAGTAATACATGCCACTGGCAACGATCCAGGGCACAAACTGCGTCGATAACCAGCCCCCCGAAACTCGGTATTATTGCTACCTAAGTCTGCTCACATGGGTTAAGATGACCATCGTGATCTTGAGATCACGCAAATCTCTTCGTTGAGCCTACAAAAACTACTCCCATCATCCCAGCACCGTTCGTCTCAAAGGCCAAACTGTGACTTCAAAAGAATCGATCATTGACCATTTAAAGTCGATTATTCCGGGTTATGGTGCATACCATGCTCAAGAATCCCGTCGGGAGGATGATCGTTTGACGCGTCAGTTTTTGGTGAAGCGTATAGATCAGTGCAAGGCGTCTCTAGACGACTTGGGGGGCCAAGCAGCCAAGTCGGGCGATTTGGATTCTCCATTGCAGTACGAAAAACTCCGTAACGATCTCGACCGCGCCAGATCTCGCCTGGCAGCCGCTGTCGAGGGCTACTCGGGATGGTTCAACAATCGAACCGTTGATGAAACGCTGCTAGCTCAAGTTGCTCAACAGGACTCCAATCTCGTTTCGGTGGTTGATCTGATTGGGCAACAGATGGAAGAGAAGCCCATCAGTCTCGACAAACTTAAGGAATCCATTGCACTGTTACACCAGCGAATCGATCGCCGCAGTGAATTGCTGAAACAAGCCTAGTTTCATCCGGCAGTTGCTTTGCGCGGCGTTGGTACGCTTCGCTCAAACTTTTTTACTCGTATTTCACCCATCGCATTCTCTCACAGGTAGATACATGTTTCGCTTAGAAGTTATCGATTTCATCGACCAAACGGGCAGTGCCGTTGTTGCTCGAGTACCAGCTAGTGGAACCGCAGCCATACAGATGGGTGCTCAACTAATCGTGCAGCAGAATCAAGAAGCCGTGTTTTTCCGCGATGGACGTGCGATGGATGTGTTCGGCCCAGGTCGACACACTCTTACGACTGCCAATATTCCGATTCTGACTAGCATCCTAACCATTCCTTGGCAGAAGTCTCCGTTTCAAGCATGCGTCTATTTTGTAGGCAAACAAAGGTTTGTCGATCAGCGATGGGGTACGCGTCAACCAATCACGATGAAGGATCCCGACTTCGGTATGATTCGATTGCGTGGCTTTGGGAAGTTTTCCTTCAGAGTCGTCGATTCATCCGTTCTGATCAATGAAATCGTCGGTACACAAGGAATGGTGACCACCGATCAAGTCACTGACTTCCTGCGAGACATCTTGGTCTCAGGCATTAGTGACTTAATGGCAACGGCCAATATTGGCTTGCTACAACTGTCATCCAAGTTTGATGAAGTGGCCGCTGCGGGGAGAATGAAGATCGGCGAAGAGTTCAAGAAGTTTGGGCTCGAGTTGACCGATCTTGTAATCAGTAACATTTCAGCACCGGAAGAGGTTCAGAAGGCGATCGACGCTCGCTCAAGCATGTCAGCCATTGGGGATCTACGATCTTACACGCTGTATCAAGCCGCCAACGGTCTTTCAGGCTCCGGGGGAAACAATCCAGCCGGTTCTATGGCTGCCGTCGGCATGGGCGCTGGTATGGGCGCTGGCATGGGAATGATGTTGCCTTCGATTCTTCAACAAGCTCTCCAACAACCCGGCGCAGCAACAATCGCTCCCGCCGCTGCGTCTAGTCCACCTGCATCGAACGCTGGCAGCAATGCGGCTGGAGGTCGCGCTGCAAACTCGATCGACGAAGTCAAGAACTTGGTCCGCGGCTTGGCTAAACAATCAGGCTGGCAAGTTACGGAAAATGATGTCGAATGGACGCTGAATGTGGCTATGGGGCCACTGCGCCGACAGGTTGTTCATGTCGATTTTGCAGGAGTCGATGAAGCTGGCCACCGCATCGTTAGCATTTGGGCTACCTGTGGACAAGTTGACGCCAGCAACGCGCTGAATCTGCTTCGTTATAACGCCCAAATCATACACGGTGCCTTCGCTGTTCAAACGGTAGACGGTAACAACATTCTGGTAATCCGAGGCAACCTGTTGGCCGATACGGCTGACCTACTCGAGATCATGCGAACAATTACCGCAGTTGCATGGCAATCAAGCCAGGCTGAACAACACTTGGTTGGTTAGTCTGAATTGATCGAGTTATGAATTCAACGAACAGCCAAAATCTGACCTACCAGCTATTGGATTTTGGCTCTGGGAGGAAATTGGAGCAGTTTGGGGCTCGCTTGCTCGATCGACCCTGCCCCGCCGCCGACCTATTTCAGCCACGCAATTCTAGCTTGTGGAAGTCGGCCGATATTCGATTGCCTCAAGATAAAACTCCCGCCGATCACTGGCTGACAACTTTCAAGATAGCTGAAGGTTTGTCGCTGACGATGCAACTATCGATCACACCTTTCGGTCATGTGGGACTATTTCCTGAACAGCTACCTCATTGGATCTGGCTATACGAACAGGTAAAACAAGCTCCACTCGATCAGGTTCGAGCGCTGAATCTCTTTGCTTACACCGGCGGCTCTACTCTGGCAATGGCGATGGGCGGCGCCCAGGTCGTGCATGTCGACGCTTCGGCACCGTCGGTAAGTTGGGCTCGCACCAATGCCGCTCAGAATCAATTTCAGGATCATCCGATTCGTTGGATTGTTGAAGATGCTCGCAAGTTCGTAGAACGAGAGATTCGTCGAGGCAACCACTATGATATCATCGTGCTTGATCCACCAAGCTATGGACATGGCCCTTCCGGGAAAGCTTGGGACCTCGCTCATGACTGGCAGCGACTGCTAGACGGATGTCTACGACTTATTGAAACTAGCTCGTACGCTCGACTACTCTGGACTGGGCACAGTGAAGTTCCGTCAGTCGATCAGATCGATGTTATCCTTCGCAGTCGTCATATGCGAATACAAAGGGGGCGTAATCTACTAACGGACGTCCATAATCGAGCGCTAGATGCGGGCCACTTCATCCGCGGGTTGCGATAGACGGCTCGCGCCGTAAACTCGAATTCAATTCAAGCGGAGGTGCGCGAGCACCCCGGTCCTTCTTTAGCGAGAGTGATTGTGAACCGTATGGCTCGCGCTATTAAGCTTGAATGGAAATTCTCATTAACGTTGTGACTCGGAAGAATTCGAATTGACTTCCGTTAGTACTGGCTTGCCTGCAGTTCGTTGAGCCACTAACTGGGCGTTCTGCATCAATCGTTTGATAATTGGATTGATCGTGTCCGCTGGCAATGCATAGGTTGACACTCGACCAGCCCGAGCAATGTTGATGCCAACAGCTTTCCCGTCCAGATTCAGAATCGGACCACCGCATTGATTGGGAAGAATTACAGTATCATGCATGAAGATCCGACCGAAACCCGTTGATCGAGCACTTATAGGACCATTCACTTCCATCTCCGTTTCGTCAAGCATTTCGGTGGACATGTCCATTAGCCGGGCTCGCTTGTCGATCACGCGATCATTTCTATTGATCTGCAGCTTAACATACTGGCCACCCTTGCCATTTTTTAGCAGTTCCAAAAAGTCATTTGGAGATTCAACCTTTTTTCCATCGACTTGCAGAATGGTATCTCTTTCTCGAATGCCCGCTTCGTAGGCTCCACTACCACTTAGCACCGAAGCAACCAAGGCACCCCTAGGAGCATCTCCCCGTTCTAGCCTTACTCCAAGAACTGCTCGCTGATTTTCAACTCGTGTCGGACCAGCACTGACTACTCCAATCGCACTAGGGACGCTCGATCGAACATCCGTCGTAGCCAGCCACCGACCTTGCTCAGGAATTCCATAATCCCACTGAACGGTACTTAGACCGGAAGCATCCACTCTCAAAAGCGCAATATCCATCTCGACGTCCGTACCAACTAGCTTGGCTCGTACGTTGCGTTCGTCGCTCAGCAGACACTGTAAGTCGTCCGGCTTTTCTAACTCACTAGCCTTGGTAATGATCCAGCCGTCGGAATCAACAATAGTACCTAGCGAACATTGCTGTCCGTCACAAAGGACCTGAACAGTACTTTTGTATTGTTCTCCGATAGCTTCGTTAAACGCTTGCAACATGAAGAAGTTGTTGCGATGTTTCAATTGTCGCGAACCGGCTGAAAAGTCCAACCGTCGCGCAGTTCGAGCCGGCTCTTGTACGAAACGCTCTGTCGACGGATCATCAGACACACTTGCGTCAACATCCGTTTCATCAGCTTCCGCTAGATCCGACTCAGCCGACCCTGAGGCAGGCTCGTCATTCTGAACTTTCGAAGTCATGTAAACCGAAGCGTTGTCGGCCGTTCGCGTTGACAGTTCATTTAGCTGACAACCAGATTGGCCCAACCAAAGCAGTACTAGCAATGCTGTCAAATTGGATCGATTCACAAATTGACTTTCCAAGATCGCAAGAAGGGTCTAGGTGCCTATCCTGGCTAGTTTGGCAGCATCCATTTTGCCTGCGGGTCGAGCCCCAACGGTTGGAATCATTGTAATCGAGTTGGCAAGAAAAATGTCAAGTCAGGTAGCCAAATGAGGGTTTTGCCGCGACAGGTCGAATCGATTGATCCGATTGTGCCATGTTGCTGGGATTGTGTATCCCGAACTCCGTTGCTGGATCGGCCAAGGTTCAGAGATTAGCGCTGTAGCTGGTCTGGCCACGGGTCGTAGAAGCTGGCAAGGCCAGTGGCACGCCATAATAGGTGAAGCTTTGCAGGGCGTGCACGGTCGAAGAATTGTTGAAGGCTTGCAGTCCTAACTTAGCCGGAGGCTCGCTAACCGACTCGATTTCAAATTCAAACACAATGACGACGGGGACGGGGACCGAAGAACTGAACCGTGGCCAGCTCAGGTACAACGGCTCAGGTACAACGGCTCAGAAACAACGGCTCAGCTACAACGGCTCAGCTACAACGGCTCAGCTACAGACCCTGCTTAGTGAACTAACGAATGCTCCAAAGCCCTTCTCATATCGATAACGTAGCCACAACCTCGAACGGTCCGAATTACAGTTTGATCGGCCACGGCTCGCATCTTGGTTCGCAAGCGATTGATATGAACTTCAATCACATTGGTTACACCATCCCAGCCAAGTTCCCACAGAGCTTCATGAAGCATCTGTCGACTGACGACTTTACCTGGCGTCTGCAAGAGGACTCCCAGAATTCGAAATTCAGTTGGAGTAAGCGTCAATGTCTTGCCATGAAAGGTCACTTTGCGAGACATGATGTCCATCACCAAGGGACCGTGCTCGATACGCTGCCCGCGGCTTCGTGATCTTCCGCGAATGAGAGCCGCTTCGATCCGAGCTCGCATTTCACTCATCTGGACTGGTTCGAAAACAAAATCGTCCGCGCCAGCCTCAATAGCAGCAATTCGCTCTAAATCCGATTTTGGAGAAGCCAAAAGCAGGATATTGATATTTGGATTTATCTCTCGGACAGCTTGGATCGTCTGGAGTGAGGAACTCACCCCAAGATCGACAATTACCACATTAAAGTTATCGGCTCGAGTCGCTTCAATGGCTGCTGCACTTGAAGTGACATGTCGGCATTGATAGCCAACTTCTGCCAACGAACTGGAAAATGAATTTGCTAGATGAGAATCATCTTCGACAATTAGTAGTCTCACAGGTTCGCTCATCCTGCTAACAGTGTCACAAGGGTAGTGAGTCCAAGGGGCCAACCCAAGTTCAACCCCGTGACTAACGAACAGATTCGCAAGGAATTAAGAGATTTTTGGCAAATCTTTGGCGGAGCGGTGAATAATGAACGAACCTTAACCCGGCAAAGGTTTTTCATCTCAATTTAGGGCTCGAAACCCCACTACTTAACATTTCATTTAGATTTTTTGGACCAATCCTTGCGTTGGCGACTGCTCGGAATCCCCAACTTTTTACGATACTTGGTTATCGTCCTTCGAGCGATTGGCAGCCCCAACTTGGCTAGTTCGTCAACCAGTTCGTCGTCGCTAAATGGATTCTCCTTGTCCTCTTTGTCGATCACCTCGTTTAGCTTCATCTTGATGGTTTCCCATGCTATATCCTCACCATCGTCGCTGCGAGTTCCGTGAACGAAAAACCGCCTTAAGGGAAAAATGCCCCGAGGAGTTTGAATCCACTTATCATCCACGGCTCGACTAATAGTGGACGCGCTGACCTGAACATCGTCTGCGATTTGCTGCATCTTGAGCGGCTCAATAAACTCTGGACCATCGTCCAAGAATCTCCGCTGGCGAGCCACTATGGCTTCTGCGACGCGCCGGACCGTTCCACGCCTTTGCTCAATCGCCTCGATCAACCAATTGGCCGATTCGATCTTCCTGCGAATGTACTCTTTCTCTTCTTGAGTGGCGTTGGCATCAGCTAGTCGACTGCGATAGTATTCGCTGATTCTCAACGATGGAATTCGATCGTCCTCCAAACGAACCACATAGACGCCCTCTTCGTTGGGCTCAACAACCACATCGGGTGAAACCACTTGAACGTAAGTTTCTAGAAAGGCCGCTCCAGGCTTGGGATTCAAGTGATGAAACTCGAGCCGAGCTTGCTGAATAGTTTCAATCTCAAGCCCTGTTTTCTTGACAATCAGCGGCAATCGATTCTCGGCCAAATCCTCTAAATGATCCCGAATCAGCACAGTCAGCTCTTCAAAATAGTCCATGTCTGGATGCAATTGATTAAGCAAACACTCTCGTAAATCGCGAGCTGCAATTCCGCGAGGATCCAAAGACTGGACAACATACAATGCTTCCTCTGCCTTCTTCAAATCATCTTCAGTATGCTCGGCAGGCAACAGATCTCGAAGGCTAGATTTGAAGTAGCCACCATTGCGAGCATCCAAGGTGGAGATGATCTTTTGTGCGATCTCTTCAATATCCGTATCGATATCCAGTTCTGATAGTTGATGCATCAAGAAATCGTTGAGCGACTCGGGCCGTTCGGCCGCATTGGCCATCAAGTCATGCTGACGATCCTGAGCTTCCTGCATTCGATTGGTGCTAGTTCGGAAGTCGTCGAAACTCTGCGGCATTTCGCTGTCCATGTTGGCCAGCCGCTCGAAATCTTCCGTGTTAGATTGATCATCCCGAACTACAAGTTCACGCTCGTCCTCCGTAGGACTATTTGGATCCGAAGTATCTTCTTCGGGCTCAACTTGAGGCAGTTCGTCTTCTTGAACCTCAAGCAATGGATTTTCAGTCAACTCTTGCTCAACACGCTCCTGCAGTGCCAACACTGGCAACTGCAGTATCTCCATGGATTGAATCATCCGTGGTGCCAGTTTTTGAGTCTGAACCTGGCGTGCTTCCATTCCGAATGACATGCGCATGACGAATATCCTTGCCGATCAGTGTGATACGGTGACCTTTTTCTTTCTGTCTATGCGGCCTGAACCCCGCAGGCCCTCCGACTAAATTTTATCACCAATTCAGTCTTTGTGCATAGTTTGTTTTGAGATGGCACGCAAGTTGCATCAGAAGATTGCCAAAGTTGGGGGAAGCATCTTTGACCCAAACTCAGTTGAAAAAATCTACTGCCAAAGAATGAAGCTACATCTTCTGCCGACCGCTGAGTGCATCGGCCAAAATCTCACGATTGGTGTACTCCAGTACGCTTCCACTAGTAATGCCGCGTGCTAATCGTGTTATTTCGATGGGAAACTCATGTAGCAAATTGGTGATGTACAGGGCCGATCCATCACCTTCGACAGTTGGATTGGTGGCCATGATCACCTCTGTAAAGTTACCTCGTCGAATTCGCTCGATAAGCGCATCAATTGTCAACTGATCTGGCCCAATTCCTTCTAGCGGAGCAATGCGGCCAAGCAGAACATGATACAGTCCGCGATAGACACCTGATTGCTCAAGCGCCATCAAGTCCCTTGGTTGCTCAACCACACACAATCGCTGTTGATCGCGAGATGAATCAGCACAAACATTACACAGCGGCCCTTCAGCCAAATTGTAGCACACGCTGCAATACCGAACGTTTTCGCGAACTTGACGAATTGCATCTGCTAGCGCCAAGGCTTCTCCGGAACTGACTCGCAACAGATGAAAAGCCAAACGCTCGGCAGTCTTGCGCCCAATTCCTGGCAGCTTTCCAAGTTGATCGATCAGGTTACTGACTGCGCTTGAATTCTGATCCATGAAATCGATGCCCTTACATCGCGAGCGAAAAAGATTCGTCAAGCTAACGACTACATACCGCCCAAAGCTTCATCCAAGCCAGGAATGTTCACACCGCCAGTTAACTCTCGCATCTTTTCGATGTGCAGCTTGCGTACTTTGGCTAAAGCTTCATTCAATGCGGCCGGCAGAAGCTGTTCGACTTGATCGCTAGCACCATGCTGGACCAACGTTGAACAGATCACCAATCTCTGAACTTCGCCTGCGCCTGACATTTCCACGTACACGGCACCCTGGACTTTTGAACCGCCTGAAACCGTCTCTTTAGCCAACTGCTCGCGCATCTCCTTGATTCGCTCGGGAATTGAACCCGCGTTCATCATGAGCTGAGAAAGTCCGCTGAGGTTTTTTAGGTTGAACATGAATCTGCCCAAACCGTAGTTCTGTAAAGTAGGTTGTAGACTGGCAAGTTGATTTGCAAAGAATGATCAGTGAGTTTTCGAAGGCACGTTACCTGAATTAGGTCTAGCGTTGGGCGTTGGAGCCTTTTGAGCTGGA
>JAXMBP010000060.1:0-33878 GCA_046349795.1 Pirellulales bacterium
TTCCTTCAAAATCACCGACTCAAAAGGTCGTAGTGCAAATTTCAACGTCGCAACACGAAACCCCAAGACCATCGGCGATGTCATTGATGGAATTAACGGGCTAGGTATCAACGTCGAAGCCAGAATCAATGATACTGGAGATGGCATCGTGCTGGTGGACACCGGCAATGGAACTGGCTCGTTGGCAGTCACGGAAGTTGGTACAGGTAAGGCTGCTTCTCAGCTTCGCATCCTAGGAACTGCTGGAAGTGTACAAAGTGGAAACACCACTGTTTCTGGAATTGATGGTTCCAAGACGATCAAGATAACGACAACTTCATCCACGACGGTAGAAGAGTTGGTTACGAAGATCAATGAGCTTTCGAACGGACCGGTTCAAGCCAATTTAATTAATCTTGGTACTAGTGGAGTCCGTCAGCAACTTAATGGCAAGTTCACTGGTGGTCAATCTCGCGTTGCGATCAGCTCCGATTTGAATTTCAGCTTCACACAGACCTCGGAAGCTCGTGATGCACTGGTCTCCTTCGGTGCCAATGAAGCTGGTGGAGGCGTGTTGGCAAGTTCAAGTTCCAACACATTTACCAATTTGGTCAAAGATCTGTCGATCACAGTCAACGGCACTTCAACCTCTCCCGTCACCGTGACCGTGGACGAGAATGCAGATACCTTGACGACTCAGGTACAGACCTTTGTTGACCAGTACAACAAGCTTCGTGATAAGTACGACGAGTTAACAGCGTTTGACTCGACAGCAGGAAATGTAGGCTTACTGTTTGGTTCTGCGGTGACAATTCGAGTCGAGCAAGCTTACTCAAGACTTCTAACCGCCCCCATACGTAGCGGAGCCAATGGCGCGATACGATCTTTGCCAGAGCTAGGCGTAAAAATGGGAGACAATGGCAAACTGACTTTCGATAAAGCTCAGTTTACCAAGGCGCTAGATGCCAACCCATCTGCCGTTAAAGACTTCTTTACCAACGAGACTAATGGCTTTGCAAAGAAAGCAAAGGATGTTTCTGATTCGTTGGCTGGAGTTGACAATGGAGCCCTTATCTCGCGCAACAAGGCTCTGCAAACCACAATTGAATCGAACAACTCGCGAATCAGTTCGATGGATACGATTCTTGACAAACAGCGCACTCGATTGCTAAACCAGTTTTATGCAATGGAAACCACCATTTCCAAACTGCAAGCGAACATGAACTCAATATCCTCGATACAAAGTCTATCTTCGACGACGACCAGGTCATCAAGGTAAGCAATGAAATTGCGACTTGAGTAAATAATCTAGTTGCAATCATTCTTTTTCGCGGATGATTGGCGCCCACTGACCTTGCTTAACCTCAGGTAGCTCTCCGGATTTCGGCATCGTGGTAGTAACAGCTTGCTTTAGTTGGTCTGAGAGTTGCTGCATGGTCTGTGCATACTCGCTTGATCCCGCCAAATTGTTAAGTTCACGCGGATCTTTGTCGTGATCGTACAACTCGTATTGAGTCTTTTGACTATTCCACTGCGTGAATCGCCAGCGAGGTGTCCTCAGACTGTAACCAAAGTACTGCGAGTTCTTTTCACCTTGCTTTTCATTTCTGGTTACTTGAGTAAGCGCCCAGCCGCGACCTGGTAATTGATTGTCTCGCAAGATCGGAACCAATGATTGGCCTTGAAGATTGTCCGGTGCAGTTACGCCACATAGCTCTGTTAAGGTTGGATACAGGTCGATGTGCGAAACGGGCGTTTGCACTACCGATCCAGGTTTGGCAATTCCTGGTGCAACAATCAGAAGTGGAACTCGTGAACTCTCTTCAAACAGGCTCATCTTCTGCCACAGTCCGTGTTCCCCAACGTGATAGCCGTGGTCGCTAGTAAACACGATGATCGTGTCGTCGCTCAACCCAAGTCGATCCAGTTCGTCAATGACCTTTCCAACCTGCGCATCCATGAAGCTGATGCTGGCGTAATAGGCTTGCTTAAACTTTTTTCGCAAATCGTCCGTGAGTTGGTCCTGCTCTTTCTTGTAACTTGCAAGAGCCGCCTTGGGCAAATCCTTCTGGTCCTCTTCAATTCCGCTAACTACAGTCATTGTTTCAGCGGGGTGCATTTCGAAGTATGGCTTTTCAGGCGCCACATACGGTGTGTGTGGACGAAAGAAGCCGACCGCTAAGAAGAATGGGCGATCGCGTCTGGCTGCACAACGTTGCAATACCCAAGCAGCATCCTCGGCCATCAATCCATCGGTATGATACTTATCGCTCTTGGGTGAGGCGAAGTAGCTCAGCGTGCCACCAAACTGCCCAGGTGTCAGCGAAAAAATCGATGGCTCTTCTTCCATTCTATCAACGCCACCTGGATTCAATTCCAGCTCCCATGAGGCCGGGTCGTCGTGACCGTTAGTTCCAATCGAAGTGGGAACGTTGTAGTGATACATCTTTCCAATGCGAGCTGCAAAGTAGCCGCTCAATCGAAAGGCCTGCGACAGGCTCTGTTGCTTCGGAATCGTTTGCCGAAAAATCTGCGAGTTCTGTACTATGCCTGTGCTGTTCGGATACAACCCAGTCAACATCGAATTTCGGCTCGGCCCACAAAGCGGAAAGGTGCAGTACGCCTTTTGAAAAATCGCACCACGCTTGGCGAGTTTGTCTAGGTTTGGAGTCTTAGCTTGTGGATCGCCATAGCAGCCTAGCAAATTGTTCAGGTCATCTGCCATGATCAGTAGAACGTTTTTGCGCGCAGCGGGCTCGTTGCCTAACGCACAATTGGAACTCCCGCCTAATGGTACGATGCCCAAGGGGAAAAAAATCGCAAGGAGAATTGTGCGGAAGTACTTCATGATTGGCTTTCGAATGGGGGGAGGAAATGAGGCGGGTAGGTTCTGGACAAGCAAGAAAAGTTTGGGCGGGTCAGAATACGAGGCTAAGAATACGAAGCTCAGTTTGGGTCTTAGTTTGTTTTCGCCGCTTTGGGTTCGACAACGGGGCCAGCGAGCGGTGGAGTTTCAAAGTAGGTTCCATCACCAACAACCCGAGGATCTCCCGTGTCCGTCAGGGTCTTCATCAATCGCGATTCCAACTTCGACCGAATCGTTGCATACTCTGGAAGACCGGCCACATTGGTTGTCTGATCGGGATCCTTGGCTAAATCGTACAGCTCTTCGCGAGGTCGTTTGCCGTAGACCCAATTGAAATGCGATTGCCACTCAGGAGTTTTGCGATTTGCTACCAGCCAAGCTTTGGTCGGACTCGAATCTTCGTCAGGCAGAGTTGTTCGAGTTTCTTCGGTAAGCTGTTCGAGCGTTGGCTCATTTGTTCCGTCAAGTCGATAGTGATCGCCTAATGGCATTCGATCTGGCTTAAAGTTGATGATGTAAAGATAGTCGCGAGTTCGAATGGCGCGTTGAGGATAAGGCATGAAGTCCGCTCTCGCGTTTTCGACATGCCGTTCTCGACCGATGTAAACGGCATCTCGCTCCGGTTCGATGATGCCCGGTCGATTGGATTTCAACAAGTTGACCAAACTCTTGCCGGTCATTTGAGCCGGCCGCTCAACGCCAGCCAATTCAAGAAAGGTCGGAGCTAGATCGGGCAGGCTTACTAAATCATCGACCACGCGACCACCTTGCATTTTGCTCCATCGAATGGCCAATGAGACACTCGAACCAAAATCGTATAGATTGCACTTACCATGAGGGAATCCAGGAGCGCCGTGATCACCGCTAACGACAATCATCGTGTTTTCCAGTTCGCCTTTTTCCTCTAAACGTTGCCGCAACAAACCCAGCATCGTGTCAAGTGCTTGAATCTCGCCAAAGTAGTCCGCTAAATCTTCTCGCACTTCAGGTACATCAGGCAAAAATTTGGGCATCTTGCCTTTCAATTGCTCAGGATCGATGTTCCAGAGTTTCTTTCCAGAGCCTTTAACCCACTTTCGATGAACATTCGTCGGACCAAACCAGTAGAAGAAAGGCTGCCCTTCTTTACGAGCGTCCAAAAATGCATCAAAGTTCTTGATCGCTTCGTTGTACAGCGTCTGCTTCGCCTCTTCGATCGGCTTACCAGCGGCTACCATCTTTGTCACATTTTCAGAGAACTGATTGAATCTTCCTCCCGCCTTTTCGTAAGCGTATTTGCCAGCACCAAACGGAGCATCACCAGGTGACCCAGGGCTCCACACTTTATACGTCTCGCCGATGTGATAGCCCGCATCTTTGAGCAGCAAAGGAAAGGCTGGTTGCGATCCATCCCAAACCGCTCCACGCAGAATTGCTCCCCGCCCGGTGCGCCAAAAATGTTGACCCGATAGAAGAGCACTGCGACACGGCGTACAACTCGGCGCCGATACAAATGCTCGGCGAAATAAAACACCCTCGTTGGCAATGCGATCAAAGTTGGGCGTTGAGAGGGCGTCGCAGACAGTGCCAGGACCATCTATCTTGGCATAAGCACTCGCAAATCGCCCCCAGTCGTCGGCAAAAACGAACAGCACATTCGGACGCTGCTCAGCCAAGCATCCAAAAGGCATGGCTATTGTAAGTAACCACACCACAACAACCGACAAACTGAGTCGAATCATTTCTATTCTCGTGATGGCGTTCCAATGAAAGTCGTCCCCGTTTCCAACGAGGCGGGTCCCTATTGTAGCCGCAACGCACTTGAATATGGATTTGAGCGGCCACCTGCGGAAGCTTTTTCACGCGAGCAATGCTCCTCAGTTTGCTTCCTTCAGTCTTTTCTTCTAAGCTTTCGATCTGAGCCTCGTGGCGCTAGCCGACGGTTCTTCAATTGTATCTTCCGCTCGAACTAAACCTCACGGCGCTAGTTTTGATGTTGCAGTATTTGGTTTTAAGGGCGAAGCCCTGTTCGTTTACTTAGCCCAGCCTTCTAGGGCTGGGTAAGTAAATCGCGAGAAGAACAAAGGACCCTCGGCCCGAAATCCCAGAATCAGTGCAACATCAAAAGGCGCTTGCCGCAGTCTGAAACGAGCGGCTTGCGGCTAGCGCCTGCGGTTAAAAAGCGAACGCTTTTGAACCACGTTCCTAGGCCAATAGCCTGGAGCGAGTAAACCTCTGGCCTTTCAGGCCGAAGATTAGGTCTAAGACTACTCGGACTGGAACTACTTAGGTCACACCACGGACTCGCTGAACAATGACTGGTTATTGGAAGTCCACTGCCGAAGCCATGGCTGGATCCATCGATTGGAAGATGTCGCCAGCTTTGTCGTGGGAACCTCTACCAATCAGGATATCCACAAGGTTGCCCTTATACTCAGGATGTTCCATCATGAATTTGCCGAAGCTAAACTCCTTGGTGTAAAAGGCTTCCACTAACTTCTTGATCCACTGCGAGCCAGCCTTGAACTCTTCGCACCAGCTAGAAAGCTGTTCGCCCGAGAAATCGTTTTTCTCGAAAGCTTCAATCACTGCATCTGCGGCTCGATCGCCCATCGTCAGAGCAAAGTAAACACCTGACGAATAGATTGGGTCGATAAAACCAAAGGCATCACCGATAAGTACCCAACCATCGCCAGCATGTTGCTTGGTCCAGTACGAATACTCTTTGGCGACATGCAACTTTCCAACTCGATCAGCGCTCTGCAATCGCTCCAGCAAGCCCGGACACCGAGAGATTTCAAGCTGATAACGATCTTCCACGTTCAGTTCTGTTTTCAACATGTATTCGTTGTCGCCAACGCAGCCAATGCTGGTAACATCTTCACTCAGTGGAATGAACCAGAACCAGCTATCTTTCTCCTGTGTGTGCATAATGATGGTTGCGCCAGCATTCTTGCCATCATCACGCTTTGCATTGCGATAGTAACCCCAAATTGCAGACTTCTTGAGGTTCGGGATATCCTGTCTGAGGCCAAGCTTATTGGCGATGAACGAGCTCTGTCCGGTTGCATCCATCACAACCTTGGCGTTGACCGTCTTCGACTCGCCATCTCGAGTCTTCAGCTTGACACCTGTGGCTCTATTGTTCTCGTCGAAGACAACGTCCATCAAACGAGTTTGATCGTAGCAATCTGCACCAAGCTCACTTGCTCGATCAAATAGCAGCTTATCAAAATCGGCTCGTTCCACTTGCCACGTTGTACTGCAGTCGCGCGGGTCGTGCTCAGTGAAATAGAAAGGCTGCGATTCTTTGCCAGAAGCCGCTACGAATTGCACGCTTTGCTTCTTAACAAATTTGCTTTCCTTCATTCGATCAACTAAACCCAATCGTTGCAAAGGCCAATAGCATTCGGGCATTAGCGATTCACCAACGTGGAACCGAGGAAATGATTCGCGCTCGACAAGTAGAGTTTTCAATCCGGACTGGGCGATTAGACCAGCAGCAGTTGATCCGGCTGGTCCTGCACCAACAACGACGACATCGTAGTTATCTTGCATGGTGTTATGGCTTAGTTTGAGGTGTGAAGTTGTGTGTGATGAATCGACTCTAAGCAAACTTGCTCAATCAGTTGTTCAAACAACCTTTCAAAACATTTTATTATTTTCGGTCGCCAAGTCTCTCAAAAGCTGCGGGTCTAAGTGTAGGTACATTTTCGCACCCGTCTGGTGGGGTCGAACTACTCGTTAGTTTTATTTGCAAGTCGAATTTAGACAACTAGGTAAGGATTGTCGACGTTACCGGGACAGTTTGCTCGATTTTCAGGAATTGATCGTTACCTTAATCGATAACGAGTGTTCTAGATCGAACACAGAGAAATTGACGAGTCTTGCCAAATCTACAGATTTTTCTTGATTCATCTGAGTAAATCGGATATCAACGAATGGTCGATTTCGATGCGGTATTAGCCCATACCGGGATTTAGTACTGCTTAACTTAGGAGGAAACCAATGTCAGCCGACTGGTATTTCCTGAAATCGGGATTTTTTTATCGACATAAGAAGATCGGTCCAATCTGCGAGACCGAGCTACTAAAGCGAATTGAAAAAGGAGAGGTGATGCCAGACACACCGCTCTTTAGTGACAGCAAAACGCGCGGTCACTGGGTTCCGATGCGGGACATAAAACCTGCTTACAAGCATTGGCAGCAAACGCATCCTGATGCTGCTGCCTAAATCTATTGCGAAGGCTGAGGCGGTTTGTCCGCTTCAGCCGAAGTTGCGGCTTGGCGAGCTTCCTCGTACCAGCTTTCGATCGGCAAGATTTGAATGCCATCTTTACGAGTTCCCATAGCGACTCTCTTTCCATCAGGTGAAACAGCTATGTCCCAAATACCACTGTTCGCACCCTTCACACTCTTCACCGGCAGTTTTGTCTTCCAATCTGCCAACACCACTTGTCCATTCATGCAACCGGCAATGACTAAGCTTGTTCCTGGGAGTGTCTGCATGCTTGTTATCCAATCGGTGCCTGATGCAATCGCAACAATCGATTGGGCTGATTCTAGCTCCCACAAGCGAAGTTTCTTATCCGCTCCACCACTCACCATCTTCTTTCCATCATCAACGTAAGCTAAGCTCCAAACGGCACCATTTCCCTTCAGAGATTTAACGCGTTCCAGCGCTGGCCAAGAAAGCAGGTGAATGTTGCCATCGCCACAGGCCACTGCAATCTGATTGTTTGGTTGGTTGAATGCAATCTTGAAAATCGCGGCTGGTTCTAAGGCTAACTTTCTAACCTCGGCTCCAGTTTCAGCATTGAACTGAAGTAACTGTCCATCCTCGGTACCAGCTAACAATTCACTGTTTGACGTTGGAATCGTGGTTACAGTTCGCACCCATCGCGACTTCAAATCAAATGTTTGATGCTTGCCTCCTTCAGCTCGTAATACTCGCCCTTTGTAATCGGTGGCAAAAATTGCTGAACCTTGATTCACTACCGACCAAAGCGAAGTTTCTGCATCAGCCACGGAAACCAATTGCCCTAAGTTGTCGGCCTTCGCTTGAACGATCTTACCTGGTCGAAGCAGCAGGCCTTGTGATTGAGTTGCAATCAATTCATTGTCATTTAGCCAACGCACCGATGAGATCCACACAAGGTCGCTGACATTGGCGTTCTGGGCGTACAGGCGATTTGAAAGAAGAAGCAGGCACAAGCCGAAACAGACTGACAAACTACGACTTAGGGCTAACATCTTGGATGCATCCTCTATGCGAGCTGAATTTTCCCTCTACGAACAACCAAGATTGTAATCTACCAACTTTCAAGCGCTACGTAGAACATTCTCCTGTCGTCCAGCAATCCGTGTAGAACAGTTGTTTAGTACAGTTGTCCCAACTGGGAACGTGTTCACAGAGCATCTGGGGACGACGCTCTACAAAGGCAGTGGAGCTGTTTCGCCAGATTCCGGCTAAGCCGCCGTCAGGATCAACCAAACCAAGTGGCACCAACCACTACTTGGGTGGGATTTTGCCTTGAGGCTACAATTATTGGACCTCGACGAAACAAGCCGAAGCGGCTAAATTACCGGGTTTTAACCACGTCGATTACCACTGACGGAATGCACCTCGCGTGGGTGGTTTCTGGGTAAAAGGTCTAGCTCGGGAGTATTTTCGTTGAGAAAGCCGTTCATCGCCGGAAATTGGAAAATGAATATGACTCGCGAATCGGGCTTGGCCTTGGTTCGTGGCTTAATTGAAAAGGTAAGCAGTGTAGACCAAGTTGAAGTGGCCGTTTGTCCACCTAATGTCTACTTGCAAGAAGTTGCGATTGCTGCTCAGGGCTCAAACGTTGGCGTGGGTGGTCAAAACATGTACCACGAGGCCGAAGGAGCTTTCACTGGAGAAGTTAGCGGACCGATGTTGTTGGATGTTGGATGCAAATATGTCATCCTCGGTCACAGCGAGCGTCGTCAGTTCTTCGGTGAGACCGACAAGTCGGTAAACACGAAGATGCATGCGGCTCTTAAGTTTGGTCTGACACCCATCGTATGTGTCGGTGAAACATTGTCAGAGCGCGAAGCCAATCAAACGGCGACCGTAATTGAGACACAAGTTCGCGGCTCGCTGGCTAGTTTGTCAGCAGATCAGGCCGAGTCGAGTGTGATTGCTTATGTACCAGTTTGGGCGATTGGTACTGGCAAGACTGCTACTCCAGCTCAAGCCGAAGAGGTTCACGCGCAGATTCGCGGACTATTGAGTGAACTTTTCGGAGCAACTACCGCAGAACAAATTCGCATTCAGTACGGTGGAAGTGTAAAGCCCGATAACGCTGCAGAACTAATGAGCCAACTGAATATTGATGGGCGCCTAGTTGGTGGGAGCCTCTTTAAAAGTTGGATTCGTTCGCGGCCATCGTGAATGCTTGCTGCAGCCTTTCTGCAGCCAGCTAAATTCATAGAACAATTCAAGGACAGCTCGACAGAGGTTAGGAATTATTATGTTGATCGGATCAATCTCGCACTATTTCTTTGGTATCACCATTTTTGTCACGTCGCTATTCCTTTGTCTTGCTGGTACTTGTTCGTGCCGCGGGCGTGGCGGTGGAATTGCGGGTGCTTTAGGTGGAGCTGGAGGTCAGTGCCGCTTTTGAACGAAGGCTTGGTGACTTGTTCACGCGAATAACTGTTGGCGTTGCAAGCTTTTGGATTCTGCTGTGCTGTGCAGCAATTTTCTTTTTGAAGCCAACTGGATTCTCCACAGGTTTTACAGGGGACAAGAAAGCTGATAAGACCAAGCGCAACGACTGACGCGGGAATGGGAGCAGGTTCGGCTAATGGTTCGACTTCAACCTCTGGATCGGGAAGCACCAACAATGCTGCTCCAACTTCAGGTAGCACTGTTACTCCGCCTGCGACCGGAACAACAATCGAAGGCTCGATTCCGCCATCAGTAACTAATCCGGCCGCAGGTACCGAATCGGCTCCAGCAGTTCCTGGTGCGACAACCCCAAGGACGGGCACTGCTCCTTCAAATCCTCCTGCGGAAGCAACAGCACCTACAGCCAATCCAGCCCAACCTACAACCAATCCGACTCCCTGAAAATCCACCAGCGGGCGAAGCAGCGACTCCAGCAGCCTCAACAATCCGCCAACCACCTCCTACGACACCAAACAACTAAGACCAATTAACTCCATCACCACCTTTACACAATTTGCCTTGGTGGAGTTTCATAGACCGAATTTAGGTAAGCTCGATTGCTAAGCATGACCGGACAGGGTGAAGGGCGCTGCGAGGTGGCGATGGGTGGAATGATGCTTGTAGAAGCTCGTTCCGTCAATAATCGCCATTTGAAGATCAGCCTGCGCACGAGCGAGGGTTTAGGCGGCCTAGAACCTGAAATTGAATCGATCGCGCGAACTCATGTTCGTAGAGGAACATTGCAACTGAACATTGTTTGGCACGGACGACCATCGCTGGATCTTTACCAAATTCAGATGCCAGTGGTGGAAAGCTATCTCCAGCAGTGTCAAGCCATCGCTGGCCGGATCGGCCTGGCTGGATCGGTTAGCCTAAGCGATTTGCTGGCTCTGCCTGGCGTCGTTGCAGAGTCATTGCCGCAGCGCGATGAGTCTCCCGAATTACTGCATGCGGTTAGCAAGGCTTTAGAGTTGTCACTACAAGAGCTTAATCGAA
Source organism: Pirellulales bacterium (assembly GCA_046349795.1). Taxonomy (GTDB): domain Bacteria; phylum Planctomycetota; class Planctomycetia; order Pirellulales; family Pirellulaceae; genus Aureliella. Next base: position 10,517 of record JAXMBP010000060.1, read on the forward strand.
TGCGAGCCAAAGAAGGCGATTCGATGGCTCGTGAGATGTTAGGCCAATTGACGTTGCTGACAGAGTTGACTGATCAGATTGAACAGCGAGCGCCTGCAGTGTTGAGCGAGTATCGTGAACGGTTGCGTACGCGAGTGGCGACGGCAGTGGCAGAAGCAATTAGTGCTGGCGAAGTTGCTCCATTGGCCGAACCTGACTTGATTCGCGAAGTTGCCCTGATGAGTGACAAAACTGACATTCGCGAAGAGATCGTTCGCCTGAAAAGCCACTATGCTCAATTCGAACAAATGATTAAGGCAAAGGAAAGCCAGGGACGTAAGTTGGATTTCCTCGTACAAGAGATGTTCCGCGAAGCGAATACGATCGGCTCAAAAGCAAGCGACGCGTTTATTGCTCAACGGGTTGTCGATGTGAAGTCAACACTCGAACAGATCCGGGAGCTAATTCAAAATGTGGAGTGACCCTGTGTCGAGTGTGGGAAGGTTGATCATCATCTCAGGCCCGTCTGGTGCAGGAAAGAGCACTGTCGTGCGCCGTTTGATGCAAGCGTGCCCATTGCCGATTGAGTTAAGTGTGTCGGTAACTACTCGGGCTGCTCGGCAGGGCGAAGAAGACGGACGTGACTATCACTTCGTCAGCAAGGAACGCTTCCAAGAACTGCGGGCTCAAGGTGCATTCCTTGAGTGTAAGGAAGTTTTTGGACGCGGCGATTGGTACGGAACGCTGCGACAAACAGTTGATAATGGACTGAGCGAAGGCAAGTGGGTACTACTAGAGATCGACGTGCAAGGCGCGATCTGCGTGATGGAACAATGTCCCAATGCCCTCAGTTTTTTTGTTCATCCAGGCTCGCTCGATGAGCTTGAGGCACGCCTTCGACGCCGCGCGACCGATTCTGAGGAAGCGATCCTAAGGAGACTTCAAGTCGCTGCCGATGAGCTGCAAGCCGTATCACATTATCGTTACAAAATAATCAACCGAGAGGTCGAACACTCGGTACAGGAAATTTGTCGACTACTACAGAATCACAATGAGGAGGGCTCTAATGCTCGAAGCACTTAAAGAAGAAGAGATCGTGAACAAGGTTGGTGGCCGATTTAAGCTATCCACTTTGATTCAGAAGCGATTGGTCCAACTCAACCGTGGCAGTCGCCCACTGGTTGAAACCACCGCGACCAACAAGATGGAAATCGTTTTGCAAGAGATACTTCAAGACAAGATTTTCTTGACTGCAGCAGGTGAAATGGCTGTCATCGGCGAAAGCGATGGTGGTGATCTGCTGGATATGGACAGCCTTGAGCTGTAACCCGAAATGGCTCGAATCGTCGTCGGTGTCGGCGGTGGGATAGCCGCATTCAAAGTTGCCACGGTGGTCAGTCGCTTGGTTCAACAGGGACATTCTGTTGATACAGTGCTAACCGCGGGTGCAACTCAGTTTATTGGCGCGGCTACTTTCACAGCGCTCTGTGGCAAGCCTGCCGTTGTTGATACGTACGACCCTCGATTTCCATTAGGTCCTCATATTGAACTTGCAGAAGGGTGCGACTTGCTACTGGTTGCACCCGCTACCGCTAGACTGCTAGCCAGCTTCGCTCACGGTTTAGCGGATGACCTGCTGGCTACACTGTACCTAGCCTGTGAAGGCAAGGTTCTGATGGCTCCTGCGATGAGCAGCCCGATGTGGGACAAGGCTGCAGTCCAGCGCAATTTGGTTCAGCTTCAACAGGATGGCGTCAACTTCGTCGGGCCTGAAAAAGGTTGGCTCAGTTGCCGCAAGCAAGGCTGGGGGCGCATGGCTGAACCGGAGCAGATTCTGGACGCTGCCGCACAATTGTTGAAATAGTTTTCCAGCGTCAAAGCTAGTGCCCTATGGCAAAAATCCTTATCACTTCAGGTCCAACTCGGCAGTATCTTGATCCCGTAAGATATCTAACCAACGCCAGTAGTGGGCGAATGGGAACTTGTTTGGCAGCTAGCGCGTTAGCCGCCGGTCACGAAGTCACTATCGTTAGCGGACCTGTGAACATCGGCTATCCACCCCAAGCTCAGGTCGTTCCAGTTGTTACAACCAACGATATGCTTGAAACGGTTCAGCGACTTTTTCCACAGCACGATGGATTGATAGGGGCAGCCGCGCCCTGCGATTACATGCCTCGGCGAATTTCGACCGAGAAGATCGCAAAGGATGGCAAGCCACTTCAACTGGAACTCGTCGAGACTCCCGATATCGTCGCTTCAGTTGCATCTCACAAACGCAGTGATCAATGGGTTGTGGGCTTTGCATTGGAAACTGAAGATCAGCGATTTCGAGCGATAGTAAAGATGCAGAAGAAATGCTGCGACTTGATGGTCAGCAACGGGCCATCTGCGATTGACTCGGAGCTAAACGATGTTGAAATAATCGCCGCAGATGGGAATACACTTGCCAAGGTCGCAGGCACAAAATCGCAAGTGGCTGATGCAATCATACAAGCGGTTGAATCCGTGGTTCGACTCAAGTTAGCGAGGTAGCGAATTGTCCGAAACCAATGCAATTGACCTGACCGTTCAGCTAGGACGACTGCAACTTCGCAATCCGATCATGGTCGCTTCGGGCACATTTGGCTACGCTCGAGAGATGGAGAAGTTGGTTCGCCTTGATCGACTGGGAGGAATTCTTCCCAAAACGATTACGCTCAACGCCCGCCCTGGAAACGCACCTTGGAGAACGGTCGAAACCGCCTCAGGATTGCTCAATTCAATCGGCCTAGATAACGATGGTGTAGACTACTTCATTGAGAATCACTTGAAGTACCTGCGGACGATCAATTCTGCGATCGTTGTGAGTATCGCTGGAAAGAGCCATGATGAGTTCATCGAGTTGGCAAGTAAGATTGACCAGGCTGGTGGCGCGACAGCACTGGAATTAAACATCTCCTGCCCAAACGTTAGCGGTGGAGTAGATTTTGGCATCGATCCGGTCATGTGCGAAAAGGTGGTCAGGAGTGTGCGGGATATTTGCAGTATTCCAATTCTGGCAAAGCTAACTCCCAACGTTTCCAGGATTGTAGATATCGCCAAAGCGGCAGAGGCGGGTGGTGCCGATGCAGTGTGTTGTATCAACACGTTGCTTGGAATGGCCATCGATTGGCGCAAGCGAAAGCCAATCCTGGGTAATGTCGTGGGTGGCTTAAGTGGTCCAGCAATTAAGCCCGTAGCTCTTCGCTGCGTCTACCAAGTTGCTCGTGCAGTGAATATTCCCGTCGTGGGCATTGGCGGAATTGCCAATATCGATGACTGCATGGAGTTCTTTGCTGCGGGAGCTAGCGCCGTTCAAATCGGTACTGCAAACTATTATGATCCTCAAGTCAGCCAGCGATTGCTCGATCAACTTCCTGGCGCCCTCGCCGAATTAGGCATAAACAGAATACAGGATGCCGTAAAGACCTTTTGATCGCTTATGAACCAAGCTTAATGAACCAAACCAGCCTCGACTCAGTCCAAAAATCAACAAGACAAAATTCGTAGCTGCAAACACCTCGATATCAAGACAGATCATGCGCGTACTATCTGGCATTCAACCCACCGGTCGTTTTCACTGGGGGAATTATTTCGGAGCGATCCAGCAGTACATTGAACTGCAGGATCTGCACGAAGGCTACTATTTCATCGCGGATCTGCACGCACTGACAACGATTCGAGAAGCTGAGTTGCTGCGACAGTACAAACGAGACGCTGCACTAGATCTTTTGGCGCTAGGATTGGATCCAGCCAAGGCTGTGCTATTCAACCAGTCCGATGTCCCCGAAGTGTCGCAGTTGACCTGGATATTGATGACATGCACTCCGATGGGTTTACTAGAGCGTTGCCATGCTTACAAAGACAAAGTAGCTCGAGGTATTCCCGCAGACGCAGGACTGTTCACCTACCCGGTACTGATGGCCGCAGACATCTTGGCCTACGATTCGAACCTAGTTCCCGTTGGACAAGATCAGGTTCAGCATATCGAGGTTTGCCGCGATTTGGCAAACAGCTTTAATCACCTGTACGGCGAATCGTTCGTTCTTCCGGAAGCTCGATTACTATCCACCGCGGCGAAGGTTCCCGGGACCGACGGCGAAAAGATGTCGAAGAGCTACAACAACACGATCGAGCTGTTTGAGGAGCCCAAGGCACTACGCAAAAAAATCATGCGCATTGCAACTGACAGTCGGCCGATGGAGGCTTCGAAAGATCCTGAGACAGACCATCTGTATCTACTATTTAAGTTATTTGGTGCTGCCAATCAAGTCGCTGCTATGGCTGAACTTTATCAGCGAGGCGGATTTGGTTATGGCGACATCAAAAAGCAGTTAGCCGATGCAGCGGAGAACTTCTTCGCGAGCGCGCGAGAAAAGCGACAAGAATACGCTAGTCGACCAGACACCGTGAAGGATATTTTGGCCGACGGTGCTCGACGAGCACGCGAACAGGCCACCAAAGTGCTCAATCGTGTCCAAGATGCGTGCGGAATTTCAAAACCGTTCTGAGGCAGACTGCTAACTGCTAACTTCAATCGTATCCTGCTCTTCGTAAACAGTTTGTGCCGATGCTGATGAAACGTCCACTGGAATTGCTTCAGGTGGAAGCTGCTGTCTTGTTCGTCGTTTTGATCACGTTAGCGAGCTTAATGATCTCCAAGGGAATTGAACGCTGATTGAACTTCGCCCAAAACAATAGAGCGATCACAGCATCAAAATAATAACGAACATTCCAATCAGACCAGCCTCTGGACCGAACGCTCCGCCGGTCCAAGCGTCTGGACCAACTTGGTTGATAACGATCAGACTTTTAAAGAAGCTATTTATTGCCGCTAACAGGGAACCCGAATACTGGGCCCTGAAAAAAGTTCCAAGTGAGGTGAATTCCAATTGGAGCAGCTGGCAGCGGTGAAGTGGCCGCAGCCAACATAGCCCTGCCGCCAAAATTCCAAGTGTACTAACATTGGAGTTTGGATTGAACCAATGTAACAATGCGAAAATGGCTGAAGTCACAAAAATGGCAAACAATGCTGAGTAAACTGGTCCCAAAAAGCTGAAACCCTCGCTGATATTCTTCAGTTGATAGGCTCGCGAAAACGACTCTTCCCCGATCGCCACAGCAGTAAAAAGTACAAAGTAGATTGCCAGCAAGCCCAAGAGCTTACTCCAAAAACAAGTCATCGGATGCACCAAATCTGACGATTTGCACCCAACCCAGTGAGTACTCACGACGGCCATAATGATTATCATGGCGAGCACCCACGCTAAACCAAAATGAGATTCCCGATCCACTCTCTGTCGAGCCGCCCCCATGCAGGCCTCCGATCAAGCAACACGAAGCATACTAATGCGGCTAAGGCAAATGCCATGGACTGAATGACGCCCGCCACTGTTTCACTTTCAAGTACTTCAGCAGCACCAAGAGCGGAAGCGATTGCACCAAGGACAAGGTAGGGAATTAACATCAAGATGATCGCCACAACAAGATGCAAAAAAAGCCGCCATAAGGCTCTCAACCTGCGTTCGTTGCGGTTATAAAACGGCCAAGCGACAAGTTGCAGTACCGTAAGTGGCTTCGGAACCAGCGGCGTCTGCTGAGCAAAATAGGCATCAGTTGAATGAGTCTCGAGCGAACTTGACATCAAGGGGCAGTCCAGTAAATGCGTTGAACGGTCCGACCAGCTAATCCATCCTTTGAAAACGTGCGAGCCTTAAGAGTTGTGGTTTGCGTCAACGACAAAGGCTGGACGTACTGCGGCGAGTCTGCATTTGGCACGGTTCCATCTGTAGTGAATCGAATCAAATCTGTCTCCGCGTCAGCTTTCATGGTGACTTCTACTTTATCCCTAAATGGACCGCTTTGGGCTTCAATTGTAGGCGGAAACACCTGATCGGCCTCAAGTGCAAACCAAGATTGATTTAGATAACTGCAAACACAACCGGCCGACGCATCGGGCATCAGTACTAAACCGCCTGCTGGTATTGCATTGATCCAACATCCAGGTCGGATACCACCATAGTTTTGCACTTTTCCTTGTCGTTCAAAGTCAAAGTAACCCAGAGTGGCAGAACGGAAAACCATCGAGTGCTTGCTGCCGGTCAATAGGCCACATCCATAGGATCGTTTGAAGTTAAAGGGCAGGGGAGATCCTGTTAGCAGATCCCATGCCCCGCCTTCAGAGTAGATTGTGCGATCGTTGATCATCGGTCGAGAGGCATACTTTGAATCTCGCCGCCACAGTTGCTTACCAGTTGCAGGATCGATTGCCGTGAGGTGCTCGGCTTTCTCGGAATCCAGTGCGAATCGAGTGGGTTGCGACGTCATGAGTAGAACTGGATGTAACTGGCTCAGCGCCAACACTGTTCCATCGACATCGCTTTCAACTCGCCATCGCTCAACACCAGTTTTTGTGTCTAAGGAAACCATGACTCCAGTAAGATGATTTTCGACTTTAGCCTTTTTTACTCTGTCCTCTACGGCTTGCGGGCGATCAATGAGATAAACCGCTGACTCATCGATCGCGATGGCATTGTGGCGAATCGAGTTCTTCGCGTCGTACCTCCAAACAATCTCTCCGGTCGTGGCATTCATACCAAACAATGTCTTTGATTCTGTGAGCAGACTAGACATGTCTCCGCCACGATCCAAGTAGCGAAACGTGACGACGTGTTCTGGATCAGCCACTGATCCAATCAATGTATTGCCAACACAGGCGATGTAGCCCCAAGTGGCCGCTTCCCCTTTTTGGTCGACAGGTGCTTCAAACTGGGACAACAATTGACCTGTGCGACGATCAATTCTCAAGCAGTGACCTTGCCGCCGAACAAAAATCCCGGCATCCGATACGCAGTAAATACTGTGAGTTCCAGCCGTCCCCATCAATTCATCTCCGTTGTAGGCGAGCAAGATATTGGGTAGCGGATGACGCCAAATCAATCGTCCGTTGTAGGAGTCAACACAAACCAGTTCGTATTCATCATCGAGTACAATAGGCCATCGTAGAAAAGTGGCCCAGGGCCTCGTCCATTGTCGTTGAGGCATTGAAACGTCGACATCGCGGAACCACAACATCCCTAGTGGACCCTTGATATGTTCATCCGTCGAACATGTGGAGTTACCAGCAGTCGAGTATTGATGAGTCCATTCACCGGCTCCCGCTAGTGCGCCGCGTCGATTCACGGCCAAAGAATCCGCTTTACCGATCACTGACACACCACCGTAGGGTCGAGTCAACTTCGCAAGCTCTGCGTCGGGAACCTTAAAGCCCTTTTCCAAGAGTGCTCGCTGTGAAACGACCAGGTTGGCGAAGTACTTGGGCAAGCCTGTGTCAGTCAGCTCTGACACATGCAACACAGTAATGCGCGAGCCCAATAAGTTTCGCCTGGCTAGTCGCTGACGCGCGGCTAGGATCGATTTTGCATCAGTATCTACGGCCACAACGTGCAGATCTGTTTCTGCGGCCAACGCCTCTGCAAGCTGGCAATCGCCACAACCCAAATCTAAGCAGTAGCCTTCGTTGCACTTTGAACGCTCGACTATCGCCAACGCGGTGTCTTGTAGTTCTTTGACTATTGTTGGAGCATCGGCACCTGATGAAGCTATTCTAGTAATCGGCCCCGCAGGCTGACTTGGTGGTTCTCCGAAGCAATAGATGCTGCCTTGGTCGGTCGACGCGATCAGCTTTCCTTGATTCACGGCCAGCGACAATACCGCACCCTCGACGGATGTTTGCCAAGCGATTTTCTGAGTAGCCAGATCGACCACTAGAATCTGATTGTTACAGCCAACGATTGCCTTGTCGCCTGCGACGATAATCTCACGTGGAGCGGGCACACCATCGATACTAGCCTGAGGCACAGGTCCAATCGACTTCTGCGAGGTTCCCTTGCGATCGACCTTTTCGACCTCTTGCCATTTGTAAACTGTCAGCAGCTTATCGACGTAAGCCACCATTCCATCGGGAAGCATTGCCACGGGTGAATTCCCAATCGTGTGGGCTGCCTCGCCGGACTTTAGATCAAACAGGATTCCACTGTTAGCAAAGAATCGATCATTTGCACTGATCGAAGCTCCACCTTTTTGCCCAAACTTCTGCAGATGGAAATAGCTGAACTTACCCGAGTCCCGATCGAAAACGGCAGGAACAGCTCGGCCAGTTGGAACTAGTAGTTCGTGGCCGATCCCACCAGAATTCAGAGGTTGCCCTGAGGGGGCCGATGAGCCTGGGGCTGGCGTGTTGAGGCTTTTTGATAGAGCCAAATGACCTTGAGCTGCAAACGCCACTCAGCTTCTGCACCGCCATGAGGTTGCGGCATATAAATCTGCCCTGAGTCGTCGTTGGCCCAAACCAGATTGCCTGTCCGAGCGTTCAGCGCGCAACAGAAAGATGCCTTCGGATGGCCAGATGCCAGCAGCGTAATAAACCACGCCATTCTCCGACCACCGGCCCACCTGCGCGGGCCAACCGCGAGACTGCGTTTGATTTCACAAGACGCAACGATTGATCTGGAGTTCCACAGTGTTTCCAGACCAAGTTTCCCGTCGCTCGATCCAGAGCATGCAAACATCCATCGTCGCTCGCAACCAGCAGCAACTCCTCAAACACCGCCATCAATCGTACTGGGCCAGAAGTAAAGTATTGCCACTTAAGCTTACCGTCTTTCCAAACTGTCAGACAAAACAGCCCCTGTAACTGTATCGCTCAAAGTACACATTGTCCCCGACACTCACAGGTTGTATTGCCCAGTCAAATGTTTGGCGGTCGCTTCGAGGCCAAGCCGGATCGGGTGATTGCGATGCTTTGTAGACCAAACGATTCCTTTGGGTATTGGAAGGATTTGCCGTGTAACCACTTCGCTGTGAGTCGCAGCGATACATGGGCCATTGCGCAGAAGCTATGGTTGTCGTGAAAAGCAAAGTCACCCAGAGAATGAAATGAAAGCCGAAAATTTTATGGTAGGTTCGTTGCATTGCAGCAATCCAAATCGCAAAGAGATTCACTTGGCGGGCGAATTAAAAGCAATGCCGCTCAATTAGGCTTCGATTTCTAAGCGGGCAACGCGCTGCCCGTAATGGCCTGCGAAAACACCAGGAACCGGACGGCTCGCGACGTACCGCTGGAATAAGTTTCGCGCTAATTGAACGTATTGGACTTACAGGTAGGCAAAAGTCGGCTCAATTTTAGCATCGAACGCACTAGGAATGTTATCGATTTATCAGGAAAACAGAGGGCAAGCCTGGAGATCAAACGCGTTGTCTCGAAACATTCGATTTCGAAGATTCCAAGTACGCGGTTTTTCAAATTCATGATCCAAGTCAAAAAACCAAATGGTTTGATCTATATCTCAATATGATAGGCCAATTCAGCCTCTCTGGAACCGGCTATCCACCACTGAAAAAAGTGCTTGAAGAGTTTGTGCGCCAGATTCAGGAAGCGTTAAATGACGGAACCGAAGACGCTCACCAAGAGCCTTCGAAGAGTTGATCGAAGTCGACGTTCTATCGCCCTAAGCTGCTCGTCGAGCAGCGCTGGTTTTGGGACGCCATTGTCCGCGCCGAATCGAATTGGCAAGGAATTCGTCGAGGAAACTAGTTAATGCCTCCACGCTGGGAATCGACATAGCGTTGTACAGCGAGGCTCGTACGCCACCGATAGAGCGATGGCCTTCGAGTCCACTAATGCCCGCTTGTCTCGCTTGAAACATGATCGCAGACTGCAATTCTGCCGTTGGTAGGTCAAATGTAACATTCATCAGCGACCTGTCCTGCCGTTCAGCTCGAGGCTGAAAGAATCCTTGTCCGTCTTCTATCGCTTGATATAGTAACTCGGCTTTGGTTCGGTTGATTTGATCCATGGCACACAAGCCGCCAATCTCGTCGATCAACCATCGCACGACCAAGTGAACACAGTAGATGGCCATTACCGGTGGAGTGTTGTAGATGGAGTTCGCTTCGGCTTGCAACTGATAATTGAGGCAACTCGGCACCCGATCATTGACTCGATCGAGCAGTTCGTCTTTGATGACAACAACTGTTACACCGGCTGGCCCAAGGTTCTTTTGAGCATGAGCATAGATGATCGAAAACTGGTCCGCCCGGATGGGCCGAGACAGAAAATCTGACGACATATCACATACTCGGAGCACATCATCACGACCAATTAGTTCATGGAACTGAAGGCCTTCGACCGTTTCATTGGAGACGTAATGCAGATAGGCTGCGTCTTTGTTGAGACGCAATTCGCGTGACGAGGGCAGATGTTTGAAGCCACGCTTTTGGCCTGACCAAATTACCTTGACTGGACCAATGCGCCGAGCTTCTTCGATTGATTTCCCGCTCCAGTATCCGGTATGCAAGTAGTCGGCTGATTGAGTTTCACCTTGTAGCAGCAACATCGGCACCATTGTGAATTGTTGTGTTGCGCCACCCTGCAAGAATAGTACTCGATAGGATTCATCCAAGCTCAATAAGCCACGGATATTGACTTCCAATTGCCCCACCAAATTCTTGAACCAGTCTGATCGATGACTTACTCCCAGCAGAGAGATTCCCAGTTCGGGTTCGCACAGTACGGCTTCAGAGAGCTTCCGCAGAACACTCTCCGGCATCACTCCTGGGCCACCCGAGAAATTACTTGCGTTAGCCAACTTGGAAGACTGCCGCGAGATTCGCTTGGAGGTTGATTGACGATGCCTATACCGCAAGTATTCAATCAAGGCATCGCGAACGATGGCCATCTGCTGCGGTTTGTAGGGAAACAGCGAAGGCAGGTCCATGTCGTGAACGACCATGCAATGATCTAATTCAAAGACAAGCAGCTCACCAGATTTTGTCTCTGCACAGTCGATACAAAAATAGTCCAAACCGATACGATGATAGAGTTCTCTTAGAGCCACGGCATGGCGATTAGAAAACTGCTCAAACTGCTTGAAAAACAACTCTTCTTGACTTCGCTTCCAAGCTTCCTCATACATGCCTGCGTTGACATAGTGGATCATCCAATGCTTGGAGATTCCCATGTGACATGCGTGAGGCATACCATCGATCAAAGCTATGCGGTACTTGCGAAAGTAACCATCGGCGTTTGAGTAGTCGATGAACGAAGCCAAGCTGTAGGACTCGCATTGATTGCGACTTAGGTAGTCGCGAAGTTGATCCGCTGAATCGACTTTCTCTAAGCCCACTCCGGCATGCGATCCCGCAGGACGAATGATGATTGGAAAGTTGATGTTTGCTGGTTGTGAAGCGCCTAGACTGGCTGGAGTGACTTGTTGCAAGTTCAGGAATTCACCGAGCTGCTTTGCGGTGAATTCATCGGCTTCTGAGGCGACCAATTCCGGAGCATCTCTTAGCAATCGACCGGCTGTTGACCGTTCTGTATTTTGAATGTATTGCGGCTTATTGACCACCGGCTTAGGCCACTTGGAAAGTACTTCAGTTAGTCGGTCAATCGCAGGCTGAAGTTGTTTGGATTCGCTAAAGGCTACGTAGCACAGGTCATGGTCTGGAATTGATTCTACGAACAATTCGTTCGGACACAAAAAGTACTGGATGATCCGAATATTGTCGTTCTCCAGCAAGCACTCCAGCGGTGTGTTCGCAGCTATGTCGCCTGGGAACATGAGCGACAGTACCGTCAGTTCAGGTTCCGCGTCAGGTTCGATGATGAAGACTCGACTTTGCTGTAAAGCTTGATCTAAACAAGCCAGTCCCAATTCCTTGTGCGATAGACTCTGCAGGGCCAACGCAAGGTTCATCATCCAAACAGGATTATCGAGCTGATCTTTCGACTGATCCAACCAGCTTTGAGCCAGGGGACGCATTTCTTCACCGGCTATGCTGGCTCGCAAAAATGGAGCAAGACCCTTGTAAAAATCATCGGCGCGAACTGAAGCTGGAAAAATGGAATTGGCTGGCTGCTGGAAGAACATTCGTAACCTTCACGAACGTGTCAGTAGATGATGGCTCTACGTCTACACATTCGAATATGGTTATCAAATTCAGCTTGCCCCTGCCAATTGCAAATTTGTGAATTGGCCTAAACCCTCACTCTGACCTAACTTAAGGCTAATTGGTAATGGGGAATTTCGGACATTTGCTTGCAAAACACCGGGCATTGTTTCTAGGTACCAGCTACTGAGTCACCTCGTGGTACTTGCGAAATTTCCACGCTCTGGCGAGCGTAGCTACGTTTAAGGCAAAGCCTAGTTTTGAATGCAATGATTGCGTCGTTATTCTGATGAAAAACAACCCCTCAGAAATCGCCGGAGTCGTCATCACTTTTCCACCTGAAGGATTGGCGAAACCAGTTTGAATTTTGGCCCAGCTTGCACCACGTACACCTGGCCGTCTTCGGCTGGAAAATAGACATGGCCATCTGCGGCTATTGGAGAGCCGGTGAAGGCAAGTGTACCAGAGCCGAGGCAGAGCGCTTGCGATAAAACCTGCTCGCCGGTTGTAGCTTTGTAACACGTAATAATGACGCCGTTGTTGGCACAGGTATTCGCCATCAAGTCGCCGTAGACGATGGGAGTCGGCATGTATGTTCCACCCCGATTGTGACTCCACGCTATACCGGAACCGCTCAGGCTAGCGTCGCCGTTTTCTGCGCGGCATCGCCTTCCTTTGCGGACTGCCCAGGACTCATTTCACCTCGGGCTGTTGGGCGAACTGCCACTACTGGTTGATTGGTGTATAGCCGCCATCAGGTAGATAAGATCATGAGCCACAAAAGGAGTAGGCTGACAATTTCGGTGATCTTTCAAGGACCAAAGCAGCTTGCCATCTCGAGCGTCGTAGGCTCGCGCTTGCGCGAGCGCCATGCGTGATCAACATCGGAGTATCGCCGAATTGATGAACTACCGGAGTTGACCAGGTGGGAATCTGCTGGCGATCAACTCGCCAAACATCCTTGCCCGTCGCCAGGTCAACGCGGCCACGAACGATCCCTTTTGAATATCGCATTGAATGAATACACGATCTCCAGCAATGATCGGGGAGCTTCCGAAGCCCCATTGATAATCGGCGTTGAAGAACCAGCCGCTGTCAAGCACTCCGAAGTTGCGTTGCCAACGCAGTTTGCCGTCGATGTCGTAGCAATAAAGTCCTTCGCTCCCGAAAAAGGCCTTTTATGCTTTGCCATCCGTAGCTACTGTCGGATTCGCGTAGAGGATTTCGGTATTAACAACGGCTGGCTTGCCTGTAAATGCGACTTGCCGCCAAAAGCTCTTTTCCAGTGAGTTTGTTCAAACAGATCACAAGGAATTGGTACTGACTGTCGTCCTGTACTGAATTCACATCTCCGTACAAACCGATCTTCCGTCTTATCGCCGCTGCATCGCTGGCAGCAGTAGTGACGAAAAGCTTGTCATCCCAAATCACGGGGCACGAATTCCCAAGTCCTGGCGTTCAACTTTCCATGCGACCGAAGATGAATCATCAGAACTCCATTTTGTCGGCGGACTTTGACCATCAGCCACACCTCTCGAACCAATGCCGCGAAATGCAGGCCAGTTCTTGGAGGAAACAAGTGCATCTTGAGGCGATGGTTCGAAAGCGATCGTCGCATCCGACTGATCCTCTTCGATTGCTGCCGCTGGCTTAGGAGTCGAGTTAAGGATTAGGGCTATCAGTTGAAGTTTCTGACGGCTTGAATGTTAAAGAGTTATCTCCTTGCGTTCGAGTGATCTCGGCTACTTTGCCATTTTCGAGCTTAAAGACCAACTGTGAGCTACCGGAAGCAAACTCGTTTTCTCGCAGAGCCACAAACTGTTGTGTTTGACCACCGAGATCCGCTTTGAGGATTCCTTCTTCGAACGACAATGTAAGTACAGCAGGAAACTCCTTTGGCGAGTATTTGCCTTCGAGAACTTTTTGCTTGTCCGCATCCAATTCGTACTTGGGCAAGCGATCAAACTTGCGGTCGGTGAACAAATTGGAGAACTCGTCCAACTTCAGTGATTCGGCTTGCCGAAGTGCTTCAGCTAACTTTACGGGGCTAGCTTTTTCAGATTTTAAGATCCTCGCTTCGACCAGCTTTTATCTCGGCTGGCAATTCCATCCAGCAGCAGGCGGTCAAGCTCCCTTAGCGCCTTCGCCAATCAGCGTAGAAAGCACATCATAGTGACCATTCATCATCGCCCAATCAGCGTTGCCTTGTAAGTATCTTGTACGTTGGGATTGGCACCACGCTTGAGCGGCGGTTACCACCTCGACGTGACCTCGATCGCAGGCAAAACTAAGCGCTACCGTTGAGTTGTAATGCGTCGCAGAATTGACATCGACGCCCGCGTCGAGCAGTTTGGTTATCGTGGCGATATCGCCTGTTCGAGCTGCTGCCCAGAGCTGCTCGGCCTTGCCATCATCTTTGGTTGGTTGATCGACTTTAGTCTTGCTCGATTGCTTCTCGGAAGCAGCTTGTTGAGCTTGAATGTTCGAGCACGGAACGCTTAGGCTAAACAGAGTTGCTAAGGCGATCGAGGCTTTGGTCTTGGATATCATGAATGATAACTCGGCGTTAAACATTTTGTGCGAAGCGAGGAAATTGGGTTGAGCTTAAAGTGGGCGGATTCGCTTTAGAATTGCATAAACATCCCTGGTGTCACCGTCATGCACATTCGTGTCGAAAACCTAGTTCATTCAAACGAAGGTTGAGTTGCCTAGCGTCAAGCTTGCCACTCAAGAAAAATCCTGTTGCAGCAAACACCAGAGTCATATATTCCCACATCATCACCCGGGCTCCATAATGTTGGCGATAACGAGGTTTTGTTTCGCGAAAAACCGTAATTTTCGCGGCTCAAATTTGTCAAGTCAAAGTTACGTGACTTCGACGCCATAACTTCTGCCTTCAGTTGAAATCAAGTTGGCTCAAGTCAAGGTGGATTTCAGCTCTTTAGTATAACTTCACTGAATTGTAGGGTTTGCTAGCGGAAGTCGATACGTCCGCAAAAAGCGTCAACTGTTAAAATCTGACCAAAAACAAAAAGGAAATTGACTCAGTTATGTCGATCAATCTTGCTGTCAGCTCAAAGTAGCCTATGATTGAACGCGTGGGCACTGAAGAGCCCACACAAAAGAGCTTCCGGCTGTCTTTCCGGCAGAGGGACCAATTTTTTGCGTTGGCCAAAGTCATAAGTCGCAAGTGCAGAAGCACGCACGACTTTCGCCAGTCTCGCAGCGGCTCCGTATTTTTGCCGCCAACAGTTGGAAGGTCGAAATTGGCCGCTAGGATGAATGTCCTAGCGGTTTTTTCTTTTTATGTTCCAGATTCTGTGGTTCGCCGCCAGCTATCCACCAAAGTATCTGAACTGAAAATCTTTGATCGATTTGATGACCTGCTGGCAGCGCTGTTCAATTGATCCTGCTAATGGTTGATACTGCCTTTTTCTTGAGATCAAATCGGACTCTATGCGACGTTGCATCTGTTGCCGATTGACATCTCCCGACCGATCCCAAGTGTCATCGTAGGGGATATCTGTTTGACAGAGAAAGCATAGGTCATAGCGATTCGAAGTTTCATCAGCCAATCGCTCAAGCTCGGGCAGAGCGGTATCGTGGTAGTACTGTGAAAACTGTAGAGTCGTAGTTGCATCGGTGTCGACCAACAAAACTTCGTTGGAATTCTCGACGAGCAGATCTTCGCGGCGTCGATGTTCCCGAGCGATTTCGACAAGTTGCTCCAGAGATAGCCGTCGCTGTGTTTGATGCTGCTCCCAGTACTCACGGCCATATTCAGGCATCCAGACTGTTTGGTATCTTCTGGCAAGTTCATTAGCGATTGTTGTCTTGCCCGTCGACGGAGCGCCAAGAAAGACTACTTTGGTAATGAGGTCTCTGTAGACGCGAGGATGAATAAACTGACGATGCTTGAATGAAGCTTCACGTATCTCTGTGGCACTGATTGGGACAACGCGCCTGCCCTGATCGACACGACAGTCCGTCGCGCCTAGTGCCAAACTAACATGCCAGCCGTATGGTTCGCTGGAAAAGAAATGCGTAATGCCTAAATGACCGACTCGGCGCTGTAAGTAGTCATCATGCAACTTGGTAATCTCTGGATCAAGACCCGTTTGGGTTGGTCCGTCCCAAGCCTCAATCACTTGAACCATAGAGTACAGCTCACGAATCCACTTTGAGCGAACCTGCAGTGGAGGTGTTCGAACTTCCGGTGCATCGTAAATCAAGACTACGGTCCGATCAGTTTCAGCCAGAGCCGTCTCGATTAGCAGGTGATGGCCGCGATGCAGCGGAGCGAATTTTCCTAACACCAAACCGACGCTCATTGGTTCACCGCTAGACCAGTTGCGTTCGATTCATCGCTTGATTCAATCCATGTGTGTCGCCACGCTCGATAGCCTATCACCGCCATCACCAAAAACAGGCCGTAGAGTCCGGTGGTGAACCAAAGCTGCTTATAAGCAAACAATGCTATCGCAGCAACATCGACTACGATCCAGTAAAGCCAGTTCTCCAGATATCGCCAAGCCAGCAAGCATTGAGCTACGATACTTATCGATGAAACAAAGCAATCCGCTAGAGGCAAAGATGCATCGGTGAACTTCAAGAGCAGATAGGTGTAGACGAGAGTCATCAGCAGACCCACACTGCAGGCTATTACATTGCCTAACGGACTTAAGCGGCGAACTTGAATCGCGAGCTGTTGGGGTGAATCGTTGAGTTCTGAAGCACAGGTCTGGACCTGTGGTAGTCTGGACTTCGACCATTGCCACCAGCCGTAGAGCTGAAGCACGGTATAAACCAAATGGAGTATCATGTCTGCGTACAGTTTGGCCTGCGCGAAGACTGCGACGAAGAGGATAACCTGAGCCAATCCCACTGGCCACGACCAGTGGTTTCGGATGATGTAAAAATAGACCGAGACCGCGCCAAGGATTGCTGCAATTAGTTCAACGTACGTCATGCAATGAGTCTTGTTATTGCCAAACTTTATTGTTCGTTATACTGGTGCCAGTGTTACCCAATTGAATTCTGTTGGCAACCGCTATTTGAACTGAAATTAGATGCAGCTCTCCAATGTGATCTCGGACTTGGTTTTGTTTTCCATCGCCATGGCCAGTTGGGGATTCGGCTTTTCTAGGCTTCCCAAGCCACTGTCAGTTCTGTGGGGGTGTTTCTTAATCCCCGTCGCAATTGCAGCTCTAAGTGGTGCCGGGCGGTTTGCGGATCTACACCCCATGATGTTGACCATATCAGAACTATTCCAACAGGTTTCTTCTACGATGGGAGCATGTTGCTTGGTCGTTGGTGCATTCTTATTGGTTCAACCAGAACAAAGCCTCAGTTATTCAGCCACAATCGCCTGGATAGCTGTGGTCTTCGGCGCAGCTTTATTTTTGGCGGCAAGGTTCGGTGGAATTCAGTCGATCGTAAAGTTCTCGCCGCCGATCGCAATGCTTGGACTCGTTTTTGTTGGAGTGGCTCAACTGCTGAAAGGAAACCATAAACGATTGCGTTTTCAGGGCGTGTCACTGATATTGGGTGTCATCCTGTCTGGACTAGCGATTGTCAGTCTAGCTTCATTTGCTCGGCCGCTGTCGATCGACCTGTACCATTATCTGCTCGCGGTATCCTTCCTCAGCTTTGCCGTCGCGGGTCGGTTGGCTAAGCAGAATTCGTAACTACCTTCGCCAGAAGGTGGTATCGTTGAAGCGATCCGACTATGGCAATACGGGAGTTTGAGCAGGCATTGAACAGTTGAGAACAACTGCTCTAAGTTAAGGCTTTGCTAATCATTCGTTTGGTGATTGCTGGCGAGTATAGTTAGAAAAACTGAACGATCCACCGCGCAAGCCGGTGGGATTTTACGTAGAAATCGAAGTCATTTTTTGCGACATCTGGCTGCAATTTGAGGACTTTTTTGGATCAACCGGTCTACTTCGGGGCTGAGCTTGCTGGTTACCCTCAGGCTGTTAACTAAACTGAGCAAGGTGTCTAACTGAGCAGTAATCCAAACTGACCGGTAAACCAATTTACGACTGCCTTCCCTGCAGCGCAAATCTGGGCATACACCTTCATCTCACTTCATTCGCAGAACGCCAGCTAAATAACTTCGAGTAGAAAATGACGAGATTGTTACGATCGTTCGCAGTACTATTTTTTGCCTGCACTCCTTCGACACTGATTCTGGCCGACGATAAGCCGCAACCAGACAAAAGTGCTGACAAGAAAGCTGACACTGTAACCGAATTTCAGGTTGAAACAGTTGGCTCGAAAGGCTCAGTAACCATCGAGGGCAATGAAATCGCATACGAAGTTCTGGCCGGAACGCTAACTCAAGCGAGCGATGCAGGACAGCCCAAGGCTAAGATGTCGTTTGTGTACTACCATGTGCCTGGCCAGGAGCAATCGCATCGACCGGTCACGTTTGCTTTCAATGGTGGGCCAGGTAGCAGCAGTGTTTGGTTGCATTTAGGTATGTTGGGCCCAAAGCGGATTGAGTTCCCCGCAGATGCAACTCCATTGGCTCCGCCCTACAAGCTAAGTGAAAATCAGTACAGCATGCTGGATGTAACGGATTTGGTTTTCATCGATCCGGTTAGCACTGGTTTTAGTAGACCAGTCGATAAGGAACCGAAATCGCAATTTCATGGCTACGAGGAGGACGTGGCCAGTGTGGCTCAGTTCATTCATGATTGGCTGAGCCATTATGGACGTTGGGAGAGTCCCAAGTATCTGCTCGGCGAAAGCTATGGCGGTTTGCGAGCTGCTGGTTTGGCGAACTACCTTCAAGGTCGTTATCGCATTGAACTAAATGGAATCGCTGTGATATCGGGAGCCATCAATTTTCAAACTCTCCGATTCGAAGTTGGTAATGATCTACCTTACATTTGCTTCCTGCCAACTTATACGGCTACGGCTTGGTATCACGGTCGATTGTCGGAAGAATTGCAGGCGCAGCCCATCCACAAAGTTGTCGCGCAGGCTGAAGCGTTTGCGCTTGGTGAGTACGCTTCGGTATTGCTGGCAGGTGATTCAGCTAAACAACCGAGAATCGACAAAGCCGCTCAACGTCTGGCTCAATTGACAGGACTGGACGAGGAGTACGTCAAGCAATCAAGACTCCGTATCAGCATGCCAAGATTCGGCAAGCAACTGATGCGAGTCGATCGACGAACGATCGGTCGATTTGATTCACGCTACGTGGGTATAGATCGCGATGCATCGGGAGCGAACACCGAATACGACCCGAGTGGTTCAGCCATTTATGGTCCTTTCACGGCTACTCTCAATCAATATTTGCGCGATGACTTAGGGCTGAAGCATCCTCGACCGTATGAAATTCTCACTGGGAATGTCCAGCCGTGGAGCTACGATAACTTTACGGGCAAATTTGTAGATGCTACCGATGAACTACGAGCGGCCATGACATCCAATCCCTATTTGCAACTGTTCCGTTGCTTGCAGCTACAACGATTTGGCCGCACCGCATTCGCCATGCAGTACCCTCAATCATTTAGGACTCGATTCTACCTTACGCGATAACGTCACGATCCAAGAAGTACGAAAAGATGGACACATGATGTACATTTACGAGCCTTCTCTAGTGGTTCTTCGCCGAGATTTGCTAAGCTGGTACGAAAAATCGCGGGCAACGCTGAGTAGCCGAATTCATTGCGGCTCGACTGTTCCAATTGGCCAACCAAGCTAGATCCTGACCATGTCGTATTTTGATCGCATCGCCCGAGAGTGGCAAAGTCGCGCGCAGGAGCTAGCCGGATGGACTGGCAAGAATCATGGTTAATCGCACCGATGTTTGGGGCGCTTAGCGCCAATGGGCAATCGTAAGCCTCGCACAGCCTCGGGGCAGCAAAACTCGGAGAAGAGCAGCTTGGGACAAGGCAGCACCGGCGTTGCTGGGCCACTGAATCGTACGTGCGGCTCCGTTTCGCGACGAGCGCGGCAAGGTGTTCCTCGACTTAAGTTCACTCGAGAAGCACTATAAGACAACTCAGGTTGGTGGAGTTCTTGAATTGCACACAGCCAGTTCTGACTTCACGTCGCGCTGGTTGGCTATTGATGTCGACCTGCACGAGACCGACGATCTGTCGGTTACACCTCAAGGTAACTTCGTCGCGGCCAGGCACTGGCATGGGCAATTGGTTCAACGCGGATTTGATCCTTTGTTGATGGACAGCAACGGCAAGGGCGGTTTTCACCTGTTGATCTACTTTGCCAATCCAATGTCGACTCAGTCGGTGCATGAGTTTGGTAAGGCATTGGTATCCGACTTCGCGTTGCGCGGTTTAGATGTGGCTCCTGAGGTATTCCCAGGGAACACTCGCTTTGATCATTATGGAGATTGGCTGCGATTACCTGGTCGACATCACACGCATCAACATTACACTCGAGTCTACACTGAAGAAACATGGGTGGAAGGCGGTCCATGGTTGGTTGGGCACGACGCAATCGATCGCATTCTTGCAACGCGACTGGCCGGAATTGACCAGTGCGAAAGGAACGGCATTTACGTTCGGCGGCAAACCGTTTGCTTAGACTTTGATGGAGTTATTCATTCTTATCGCAGTGGTTGGCAGGGCGGCTTTAGTAATATTCCAGATCCACCAATACATGGAACGGCCGATGCGATAGCCTACCTGAGAAAAACGTATCGCGTGGTGGTTCATTCTGCTCGATGTTCGACGTCAGAGGGACGCGAGGCGATCGTAGCCTGGCTGGCAAAACACCGAATCGAAGTCGACGAAGTTTGCGAACACAAGCCGCCAGCCATTGTCTACATCGATGATCGTGCGATCCGCTTCCAAGGCAACTGGTCGGATACGATTTCTGAGCTGGCTCAGTTTCGGAAGTAGCACGAGTGAGGCTCGAGCTGATAGCAACGATTGGACTTGAGCCGTTAGCATACTTTGTATGAACGCGCGTTTTGGCTTCGAAGTTCGAATTAGTTCGGGAATGGTACTATGCGTTAGGTCGCAACGACGCCAAATAGCAATACACTTACGACCCAAAACAGTAGGACTCCAATACCATACGCTACGATGGTTCCCGCCAGGAACAACGTGAAGCGGCTAGCTAGCAGTCTAGCAAGAATTGAAGGCCCACATTGATCCTGCAAGTCCGCAAATGAAAGGTCCAATGAACAAAACTAAAGTGAGCTTGCTATCTACAAGTATTTCTCCAAAAAAATAGACCAACAAGAAGAGAAATATGAACGGAGTTAGGTAAGACAGCAGCCAACACGCAATCCACGCCCGCGACGGAGCACTTGCATGCGCAGCAGCGCTTGTTGTTTCAACGGGTTGATATGGATTCGTCATAACTTGTTAAGAACCTGGGCCCAATATCGTCGTCAAGCTTGATCTCGGAATGCATCGTGTCTAAAAGTCAAGTCATTCGACCCACAGCGTCGATTCGCGAACTCTGTGCCCCTTAATTCTCCGACTGATTCAGAGACTCGCCACATCTTCAGCACTCAGGCAAAAACGCAGATGGAAGCATACGCCACTTAGGTGAACAAACCGATTCGTCGAGCGGCTTCGTACATTACAATCGATGCGGAGCTGGCTTGATTCAAGCTGCGGACGGGACCTGGCATGGGAATGTTAATGCATCGGTCAGGCATCGACGATCGCAGGGATTCAGGTAGTCCATTCGATTCACGGCCAACCACCAGAACGCAACTTTTTTCAAAGGCTGCATTGAAATAGGTCGTCGAGCCGAACTTGGTAAGCAACCACATTTTTGCTGGATCAAGTCGTTCCAGCAGATGCTCCCAACTGGCAACGCTCTCCCAATTTAGGTGATCCCAGTAATCTAATCCGGCTCGGCGAAGATGGGCTGAATCGAGTCGAAAGCCCGTTGGTTGAACTATCCACAGCTTGGCTCCCAAGGCTACACAGGTGCGTCCGATGTTGCCAGTATTCTGAGGAATCTCTGGCTGGTAGAGCACCACGTGTAAAGGAACTTCTGCGTTATCGCTCAACATAGTTGAATTCGAACTCAGGCGGGTTTTCGGCGACTATTCGGGCTTTTTGTCGCCATCCGTCTTTTCCGCTTCTGGCAAAACAATATTGCCGAACATGTGACCACCAACCTTATCGTGCTGCCACGTGCCAGCGTATTTAGTGCCATGCAGTACAACTCGACATGAGAACGTACCCAAGCCGGGAACAGCTAACTTCTCAAGCGTCAGAACCGGCGTGTCACCGGCCCACTTTACCGCGATTGGAAATGGCATTTCATAGTCGTTCTTAGCGTACTTAACTCGTGCCGTGATAATCCAAGTGTCTCCATTGTCGGCCTTCTTCTCGACTTTGCGAATCTCGTAGGTATCCTCCACTTGATCCTTCAAAGGTTTTCCCTCGATGGTGAACAGGCCCGTAAGTTTGGCTCCGGTCATCAGCTTCTTGAACTTCTCTTCGCGGCCCGAAATCGCGCTATCCGCCAAGTCGTTCACTAACGCTTTGCGCTCGATGTTCACCTTCTTGTTTTCATTGATCGTTTCAACTTGCTGAGCAAACGAGGATTGCCACAAAAGAGCAAGTGTCATCAGAACGGCTGCAATATGCGAGTTTCGTAGAACGTTGATCACGGTATTCTCTCCCAGGAAGAAATCGTTATTCAGTCTAGATGCCCATTGAAGCGAATTGGCAATGGCACTAGTCTATCGACAAATGCTAACTAGCCCAAGTAGCATCTTCCATTTGCTTGACACTCATATTGCAGTTTATTAACTCTACGGCCAGCAATGAATTCATTAGACTTCAACGTATCCCATCTGCGCCAGCAATTCCCTTCGCTTTCTCGACTTGATCCCGCGACGGGGCAACCTGTCGTCTATTTGGATGGTCCCGCGGGAAGCCAAGTTCCGATGAGCGTGATTGAGGCTATTTCGAACTACTACTTGCAACATAATGCCAATTCTGCTGGCATGTTTCCCACTAGCCAGGAAACGGTCGAGATGATGCAGATGGCTCACGCGGCCGCCGCAGATTGGTTTGGTGCAAAACGACCCGAGGAATGCATCTTCGGCGCTAACATGACAACGATGACATTGGCCTTTTCGAGAGCATTGTCAAGTACTTGGCAGCCTGGAGATCGAGTTGTCGTAACGCAGCTTGATCACGACGGCAACGTTTCGCCGTGGAAGCTCGCCGCGCAAGATGTTGGTGTCGAAGTTGAGCAGGTCAAGATCATCCAAGCAGATGCAACACTCAATGAACGCGACTTTGAAGCTAAGCTGAACAATCGTACTAAGTTGGTTGCTTTTACGGCCGCCTCGAATAGTGTTGGAAGCACCACGGACATTGCCAAGCTGACTGAGTTGGCGCATCGATATGGAGCTGAGGTGTATGTCGACGCAGTGCATTGGGCTCCCCATCGATTA
>JAXMBP010000061.1:0-33516 GCA_046349795.1 Pirellulales bacterium
TGCACCAGATCGCCGAGCTGGGCGGGATCGTTATCGACTAACCTAATAACCTCGGCGGCTCGGCTTGGATACAGTCGATCGATGGTCCCCGCGCGCGAGGCGCTGCTGTCGTACACCGCTGGCATCTCGAACATGGTTGCCAAACCTTCGACAAACCATAACGGATGTTCGAACAGTCGCTCGTGAACTCCTGTGTTATAGGCGAGTTGATGCACCGCTTCGTGTACGATGGTTGCTTCAGTAGCTTGCCAATTCGTCGTACCTCCCGATGGCAGATTGAACAAAATGCATCGATTGGTTTTTGGAACATACATACCCGCCAAGTTATCACCGAGTGTTGCACCTCGAGTTTCTCGATGAGCAAACTTCGAGAACTCATCGCGATTTGGAGTCACGACGATGACCAGCGGAAAGTCGGGTTTGCGAAGCGATAGACCACGTGTTTCAAAATATCGCACATACCCACTCAACAAAGTTCTGAACCGCGACTCCCATCGACTGGCTTGTCCAACTGGAGCGGCAATGATGTAAGGCGCAGAAATCGAAGTTTCGTAACTGCTGCCCAACTCTTGTTGAAGCTTTGATCGAGCGTCGCTCAAGTTAACCGGCTGAAAGAACTCATCCAGAAGCTGATGTTGTACAACCTCATTTTGTTCAAAGATTCGAATCTGCCCTGTTGGTTCGAGCAGTGCCGCGTCAACTTTGCCCCAATGAATGGGCAGGCCCACAAACTTGCCGCCGGTAATTTCGACGAGTAGCGAACGCGGCGGCTGAGCTGCGCAAGTGCTGGCAATTAGAATGAACAGTACGGAGCCAAATAGGATTCTCATAGGATCTTGCGAATGTGTTATCAAAAAATGCAAGTTTCTGCATCGAACGTGTCATGTTCACGACGAAAGCTTGCGGTCGATAAACTCTAAGATTCCTAGCCGAAGAAGTAGCTGACACGGTGAAAGTTGCTACGATAAACTGTTCTACTGGAGATCGATTAAGGATAGTTTGTAACGATTATGCGAGTTTCAACATGCTGACTTCCGCCAGGTCTTTTAACGGGCCCGCCTGCCTGATGGGTATGTTTCTCTTAACATTCACTCTAACTCTACAGCATCGGTCATTTGCAATTCCGATTGAACCTCAAGTTCAGCAGGCCGACGAAGCGGCGACTCTTGGAAAAGTTCGGGCGCTAGTAAGGCAGCTCGAATCGGATGAACTTGCAAAACGCGACGAAGCTGAAACTGAGTTGATCAAGCTGGGGCAAGTCGCCCTGCGCTTACTGCCAACCATCACACCCCAAACCTCGGGTGAGCTGAAGATTCGACTTCAACGCATTCGAAAGGAGCTGGAAAGCGAAACCGCTGAATCGTTTTTCGAACCAAGCAAAGTCAATCTCCAGGGTACCATGAAACTCAACGAGGTTCTTGCCAAGATTAAGGAACAGACCGGTAACCTTGTCAAACTTGAGGGCGGTGACGCGGCCGGTAATGTGGATGTTACGGTCGATTGGAAAGACACGAAGTTTTTCGAGGCTATTGATGACTTGATCATTGAGCGAAGTTTGAGGTTAGTCGCGTTTGCTTCGACCGAGAGTGAGCTGGTTTTGGCACCCGCCAATGAAGCAGAGATGCCGTCGCCAGACATCTTGGGTCCATTTCGATTAGATGTGAGTGGCGTTGAGAGTCAACGAACATTTGGCACGCAGCTTGACGGGCTAACTAGGGTAAGCATGGTCTTCTCGTGGGAGCCTCGTCTTGAACCTGTTTTCATGAAGATTCCAATGAGTTCTGTTGTAGCCAAGATTGGCGACAAAGAGATTCGAGCGACAAATCCAAATGCAGCACCCGAGATTCGGCTCAACATCGGTGGCAGTTCGGCTCAGGTCGATTTACAGTTGCCTCGCATTGATCGTGAGACTTTAGAACTAAAGTCGTTGAGCGGCGAGTTCGTCGTTTCCGTTCCGAGCGAAAAGTACAAATACGAATTTAAGAAGTTCGGGAGTGGAAAGAAACAAACTCATCGTCATGGTGACGTTGGTGTAACGCTTGAGGGCATGCAACGAAATGGCAAAGTCTACGAGATGCGATTGTTTGTCGAGTTTGGTGATTCGCAAGGTGCACTGGATTCCTACCGCGGCTGGATACTCTCCAACCATGCGTACATTCTGGATGCCAATGACAAGCAGTTAGAAAACGTTGGCTACCAAACGTACGGAGCTGGAGATAACGGAGTGGGAGTATCGTATATGTTCCAGTTGAATGGCGACCTAGATAGCTACCGACTGATTTACGAGTCTCCTTCCTCGATCCAACGCCAAACGATTAAGTACGAATTGAAAGACATACCGCTACCGTAGAGGGTTTGTGAAGTTTGGGGTCTTGAAGAAGCCAAGATTCGGTTTCAGTTTTGATTGTATTGGTTCTTGGGATCGATTTTGGGGGCGGGAGATCATCGAACCCTCAAATCACATTTTCCATTGCGATCCCAAAGTTCAGCGACGCCCATCAGACTACCACGCTCCTTCGCTCCATCCCATTTGTGTTCTATGTGCCTTTGTGGCAATCTGTTCGGCAGCTTTTGGAATCGATGTCGAGTGTGGAGATCATAAAGACCTTGGCCACAAAACACAAAGATCGCAAAAGGGTATTTGGCCTATTTCTTAAGCCCTGCAGAATTGTTCAAGGAATCGAGGCGGATCGCGCTTATTCTTTTGAAGCCAGAGATTCTCGGGCTTTGGCACGCTGCGGGAAAACACCGACTGCATCGACCGCAGCCTTGAGCAATCGCTTGCTGTCGAGATCCTTTCCATTGCGGCGCAGAAGTTCAGCAACGTAGTAGGTGGTTTGAGGTGATAATGGGCCTCGAGCAGCCAACTGAGTCAATATCTTATCGGCAATATCGGAGGAACCCAATTGAAGTTGAACCCAAGCAGCGGTGGCCGCAACCTGTTCTAGCTCCGATGCCGCGCGGAAATTTCGCTCAGCCAATTGTAGCGCGCGGCCACGTTTAGCTTCATCGCTGCTTTCAATCAAAACAAGAGCGAGTTGATCAGCGACTTCAAGATCGTCGGGCTTCTCTTGGTGAAGCGGAGTTAACAAGGATTCCGCTACTGAATTTTCGTTGAGATAGCGAGCGGCAACGCTTCGAATCAGGGCTACGTCCCGAGCCTTCTTAACTTCATCAGGCAGTGCATCAAACTTGGTCTTTACATCTGGGCTACGATCAGAAAGCACTAACCACTTAAAGTAGGATGTCCAAGCTTTATCGTCATTTTCTTTCTCACTAATCGCCCTTTTGAACCACTCTTCAACGGCCTCACTGTTCTCCTTTTTCTTGACCCATTCAGTAGTGTCGGCCAACAACTGAGCGACGGCCAGAGTAGCTCGTGGAAGCTTTTCGTCGCTCTCACAGGCTTCCGTCATGATTTGGTGGCCCTTCGAAAGGTTCCCTGCCAAGATCAAGCTTCGACCATAACGCCATTTTACGGAAAAGTCTTTTGGCTTGAGCGACATTAGTTTGTTGTACATCTGATCGGCTTCGGTCCACTGTTTCCGAGCTTCAGCAACAACGGCTCGAGCTTCGACGAACGTAGGCAAAACATACTTCAAACGCGACTTCGGAAATGAATCTCGATCGAGCAATCGTTGAGCGTACAAGAAATGAAGCCAAGCGTCCGTAAATCGGCCTGTTCTAGCTGCAAGGATGCCAAGCGTTGTGTAGACCTCGGCATCGTCTTGATGATCGCGTACGTAGTCCTCAAGAACTTTAATGGCGTCACCAACCCGATTGGTAACAACGAGCAATTTTGCCCAGAAAACTTCGACAGACGGTAGTGTGTCTGTTTCTTGAAGCAGCTTTGTGTATTGCTCCTTAAATGCCAGGTAGTCATTGTTAGCAAACAAAGGCATTAATGGCTTGAGCTTCGGAACAATAGTCTCATCCAGCTCAGGCAAAAGCGCCTCGGGTACGTTAATCTCCCCTTTCGCACCTGCCTGAAGCCCGATGATGTCCGCAGTGGCGGAACGAAGTGACAAAATTACAAACGCTACACAAACAGTAAAAAGCAATGTTAAGCGTTGCATAGATCCCTCGTCGGTGCTTTTTTCTGGGGGAGTTTCGACTAGAATTCAGAGGACGATTTCGCAATTTTAGCAACTGCCCAGTGCGTTTTGACGGATTGCTCGGTCGATTCCTAACAGAAGCCCCAGAAATCCTGGTAAAACGGGGCCGACTGTAACGACTAGAGAATTACAACACAGTATTTGAAGCGGTGTCGACCAGTTTTTCACAATGGTGCCAACCATCGCAACGAGGATGTAGATGCCGAAACTACAGTGCCCAAAGTGCAAGCAGCCGATCGAAATCAAGGCGGTGCCGGCAGACAACAAAGTGAAGTGCGGCAGTTGTTCGGCCGAGTTCACTCTAAAGTCGCCGGCCAAAACTGGCGCTGCTACTGCTTCTGCATCCTCAAGCAAACCAGGTGCAGCTTCTGGTCCCGCAAAACCTAGCTCTGCAAATTCCGGGGCTGCCAAAGCTGGGGCTGCTAAGCCTGTAAGTGCAACGAGTGCAGCGCCTGCCAAACAAACTGCGACCAAGCCAACTATCGCGGCACAGGCCAACGCGGCTGCCGTTGATCCGAACGATCCCTTTGCTGCAATTGACTTAAACAACATTGGTAAAGCCAAGCGAGTCGACTTTGGAGTAGCCCCGATTCCAACCGGAGTCGCAGAAAGCCCAATTGGAAACAATGCTCCTTGGTTGGCCGAGAATAAGCCCGCCTATAAGCCATTATCAGAACAAGAAGCAGCCGCAATGGCGGCTGGCAATCCCTATCAGGCTGCAGAGGCGACTGCTACGGCTAAACCTAGAAGTCAAACCTGGGAATCAACATCTTCGTGATCTTGGTCTTGGTTGGTATGGCTGGTGGTTCGTTGCCGCCGCCATCATCGTATCGTTGAAGTAGGAATCGGTTTTAAGGCTTTATGTATAAGGTGTACGTTTCAAACTTCACAATTCAAAGTTCAAACTTCTCCTAGCTTCCGGGCTGCACCTGACGAAGTTGCTCAGATAGTGAACCCGCCAAGTTATCCTGCAAATGCTTTTGCAGCATGTCCCGTGTTGACTTGAACATCTTGTCGATCTGAAGCTGGCCAGCGCGAGGCGGCGGATTCAAGCTGATCTGCTCAAGTATCTGACGCTCCAATCGACTCAACTCGTCATTCATTTCGTTGAAGTCCTTTAGCTTTCTAAGCTTATCTACAAATTTCGTAGCTTGTTCAATGTCACCTTTCTTGATCAGCATTTTAGCTCTGGCTGCGTATAGGTTGCGAAGCCCAATCTGATCTAGAATTTTGCTTTGAAAACCACGTACGAGCGCTTCTGTTTGCAGTCGCATCGTATCGTCCAACAACTCTGCAACATCCACTTCGCGTAATCCCGGAATGAACGGAAGTTTCGCAAGCACTGTATCACCGCTCTTCACGTACAAAATCATTAAAGGTTGATTCAGTGGAATCGTTGTCGATGGATCGATCGGAGCTTGAGTGACCACGGGAGGGTTTTCAGGCTGCTTCGGTTCAGGCAGTCCGGCGGCCTTTGCTTTCTGAACCGCCTCATCGTATTCCTTCTGAGCCGCTTCAATGGCCTTTTTCCGAGCATCACTCAACGCTGTAAATCGCTGGACTCGTAATTCATCAGGCAGTACTGAAACTTTGCTTTCGGGATGCGGAATACTTAATCGACCGCGCCAATCGGTTCGCCCGATGTATGTGAACTCCTCAGTCAAGAAATCCTTCGAATAGATAAAGCACCCCGGTTGGCTCTTCGATGTGTTGCCGCGAACGACCACTCGCAAGTCGCTTTCCGGAACTGCCGGTCGAACTCTCAATAGAATTCGGTGAGTGCGTTTGTTGGGCTTGCCCTGAAGGCCTGGTCCGCCTGAATAGGTGTAGACGTTACACTTCATCTTAACGCCGTCGCTATTGGTAATGGACGCATAAGTAAAAGTCAGTGGCTGAAGCAGAATCGGCAGACCATTTCGATCATCGCGACGCACAAACGGATGCAATAGATCGCCAACAGTGATACGAGCTGGGTTGGCGTGCCCATCTTCGCTGTCGTCGACAATAAGCCCGCCAGCTCGATGACGCAAATCTGCCCACATCGTTCCTGCCTCTTCAACTCGGGCGGTTGGCGCAAAGGCTCGCTGCATCAGATGTGAAGTCAAATGCGGGATTTGCGAAAAACTTGTCGTATTGGCTGTGAAATACGGTCCCATGTGCAACATCGGGCAATCCAATTCACGAACCGAGACTTGAAAGTCATCACCATTCATGGAAAAGTTGACAAAGAAAATCTTGTCCTTTTCGTTGAAGTAACGATCTGTCTGCCAGGGCAATGGGGATGGAATGACTCGAGTCTTCGTAATGCCTTCGGACTTGTAGCGCGGTAGAAAAGCAGCTCCTGTGGCCTCGGTCTTAACTCCATTGATAATATTGTCGTCGCCCTGTTCGTCGACCTTCATCTTTGCGAGCAGCTTGCCAGCTAATGAATCTGCTTGAACGCCCTCCTGTGATGCGGCCAAGCTCATATTAGCAAACGTCGTTGGCGAAACCATAATCTCCTGAAGCGATTCAGCAGCAGCTTCGAACGATCGAACAGTCTTGGTTTCAGTCTTCGTCGTTGAAACCACGAGCACATATTCATTGCGGCTTAGATCGGTCGTTTGAACATCGGCTAAACGACGTGAAGATTCTCGAAGCAGTTGAGCCGGCGTTTCAGCTTGAGCAATTCTCCAGGTGGCACGATAGGTTCTCTCCAGCTCACTCACTAGATCGTTGATAGCTTTTGATTGAGCCATCTTGGAAACCGGCACGGAACCATCGAAGTGATACCAGATCTGAACGTCATAGGGCGAGTACTCCCAGATCTTCGTTTCTTGCGCGCGGGTTGATGTAGCTGGAGCTAGCGCACAAGCGACAAACACCATCGCGAAAATAGGCCGGAAAAGCTGCATCACTAAAAAACACCGATTCGAGTTGGTCATCAAAATACCCTTACTTCGTCGCGACTTTTACTCGCCAATTCTTGATATTTTGATAAAGCGTTATCGGGTGATTGTTTACACCCTCGATATTCTTTCTCACAACAAATCTGTCTGTCACTTGCCACAGAGGTAGCAAAGGCAGGTTGTAGTTGACGATGCGATGCATGTCCTGCATTGCATTACGAACCTCTTTCCAGTTTCTTGCTGAGCGAATCCGCTCTAATCCTTGAACAATGAATGGGCTATCGCTGGCAGCCATCCCATTCCCACCCAACAGTCTTTCGATGTCCGTTGCAGGTTCCCACATCGTGGTCATCACGTAGATTAGGTCGCATTCCTTGAGTACTTCTGTGTCAATGTCGGTGGGAAGGACCAATGTCTCAGCGTGAATTCCGATGATCTCCCATTGCTGGATCATGGCTTGCGCTGCAACTCGAGCGAATTCGAAATCTGGGACACCCACAATTAATTTCTTAAGCTCAGGCTTCGCTTTTCCAGCTTTGACTGCGGCAGCTTCAAGCTCTTTCTCAGTAATCAGCACCAGCAGCTTCGCTAATTGCGGGTTGTATTCAATTGGCTCGACGGACTTGTCTACAGCATAAGCCAACGGATCGGATTCGCCTTGGCCAAGCGGGAATGGTCCGCTCACTAAGCGACCATCCAGCGGATCACTACTCTTGAGCAATTCGCCTTGAAGCATCTCTTGCCGATTAGTTGCATACATCAGTGCTCGCCGAAACTTTTCCTTCGCCAAGTATTCGTGTTTGGAGAGCGGTATCAACATGTGCGTTGAAGGCAATGCATAGGCCATCGTCTTTAACAGCGGCTCGCTAGCCAGCTTTCGAGCATCCGAAGGATACAATTGGTCGATCATATCCAAGTCGCCACGTAGCAGATCGTTTACCGCCTCTTTGGGGTCAGTGTAAAAGATCTCTACGATCTCTTTCGGTAGACCAGAACTCTGTGCACTGGGACGGAGCTTAAAAGAAGCTTCGTTATCTTTGATGATTGGCGGAGCATATGGACCAGGAAGAGCGCCAGGTAAACTCGGATCGTCAGGCAGTGACCATTGCAGCAATGCGTGAGGCAAAACATTTGGAGTTTGTAAGTTTATCGCCAATTGAGTGCCGCCTGCAGCTTCGACGGATGAGAAAATTGCGGCCCAAGACGGGTCATACTGCTCGGAGTTAGGGTTAGCCTTCTCAACCAGAATTTGTGCTAACCCAAAAGCATCCATGGTTTTTTGGATCTTTGGGTCAATTGACATCGTCAACTGTTTACGATCATCGGAAAGCGAGTAACTCCCAAGGGAAAACAGATAGTTTCCACCTTCGGTGCCAGTCTCTCGGAAGTAATACAGAGGTTGGTTGGAAAGAATTCCAGAGCGACGCGCGGGCCAATCGACCAAGCTGCTGGGGTCGAGTTTCTTGCCACAACGCTGCATCACTCCCACGCGAACCAAAGGATAGATCTTGTTGATCTCTTGCAGTAACTGACGACTGGCCTCAAGATCAGGGAACATCGTTTGACTTATCGAAGCAGCTCGTTGAGCGTCTCGATAGCGTTTATTCTTGAAGTGCTCTTCAGCCTCGGCCTGCTTCGCTCGAGCTTGATTCTCAATGCGTTGCTTCCATTCCTTGACGACATCGATGTCACCATACGTGTTCATCAGTCGAGTTAACAGACTGCGAGCAGCGCTCAGTTCGCCCTTCTTTTCCAATCTTTCAACCAGCTTGCGAGCGACGTTGTTCATCGCCGAGAGAACTTCCTTTTCTCTGAAAGTTGGTGCTACCTTCTTAAGCTCTTCTACGGCAGACAGTGTTTGCTCGTATTGCACGCCTTGAAAGCTATTGATCAAGCCGTTCCAGAGAAACTCTTGACGCAGCTCTTTGAGCCGCGGGTAGTTTGGATAGGTTCGCATCATGAAACTCAGGTTCTGAAAGGCACCGATAAAATCTTTGTCTTTCAGCTTTTGCTGAGCGTCTTCCATGATCATGTCTTCAAACAGCTCGATCTTTGCGATCGACTTCCAGCCGATTTCATATCGTCGCTCTGGGAATCTCATCAGCACAACTGGTATCTTTTCGGTGGGCTCCGGATTTTTGGGAATCTGTCTGTTGGGAAATGCAATAGGCATTACCTTCCATGGTCCCGTACCACCGGATGCCTCCTCCGTTAGGTGGATTAGGTCAAATGGACGTTGATCGATAATGGGGCCATCTTCAACCAACAGTTCATCTTGAGCCACCGCCGAAACGGCCATAGCTCCAACTACAAACAGTCCAATCATGCACGCTCGGAGACCTTGGGAATCTATCAAGAGCAGCGTGCAAGTTCTAGCTCGCCGTAGTAGTTCAAACAAGCTCACTGCTGAACTCCCGAGCTAGATAGAGTTGTTGGAACCGATGGAACAACCATGATCGCTCCCTCGTCAGTACCGAGATAGATTCGACCGTTGTCAAACAAGGGAGCTGTGCTAAGCGGCTGCCCCAAGTTTGCATCGCCCTTTATCTCGCCGCTGTTGGGATCGATATTCCAAATCTTGCCGTTGCGAGTCGAGATTAGCAACTTGTCGCCGGTATTCGTTGGCTGAACTACGATTTGCGAATTTGGAAACGCGGTCGACCACTTTACTTTGCCTTCTGTATCAAATGCCACTAACTTTTCATTTGTTTGCAGCAAGCCAAACTCCTGGCCACTGAACGGTCCGGCCACCAATTTGCCTTCCAATGCAAGACCTTTACCTACAGCTAAACTGGTCGAGTTAAACATCACCAATTCGTCGGCAGCTCCAGTCGAGCGAACTCCAGCGACAGCTCCACCAACCAAAGCTAGTGGACCAACTAGATTGTTTTCCAAAGCTTCATCGGAGAGCATTCTCAAACTGTCTTTGGTATCCAATCTCACAATTCGATTCATGTCGCTAGCGATCACGATCGAGCGTGATTCAGGCAGATACACGGGACGATTCCAACGGACCTTGGCGTTTGGTTTTAATGCAGGTTGGTAAGGAGGTCCGACCAATGAGCCAGTGGCTGGATCGAA
The DNA here is from genome assembly GCA_046349795.1 of Pirellulales bacterium. Classification (GTDB taxonomy): domain Bacteria; phylum Planctomycetota; class Planctomycetia; order Pirellulales; family Pirellulaceae; genus Aureliella. The sequence goes on from JAXMBP010000061.1 coordinate 10,085, forward strand.
CATCACCAATTGCCCATTATCCAAACCGACAACGATTTTGTCACCCGCCACGATTCCATCGCAACTTGGAGTTGCGGTGCCAAGTGGCACTGCCAATACTCGAAACGGCGAAGCGCCTTCGCTATAAAATCCAAACTTTGTCGCATCCGAACGATTGAGCAAAACAGCTTGGGTAGGTGAAATCCAAATTGGATTAGCAAACCACTTCATTCCACTTTCAGCGGAGGGAAGGTCCGCTTCGGAAACAATGGGACTTCCCTTTACTTTGTAGTAATTGCCAGAAGATGTTACCGCCCCGAAACCTGATTGTGCTTTAATCATCATGGTGATTGGTTCACCGAGATCAAGTCTCCAAATCTCGCTCTCCTTTGTGGCATCAGTCGATATTGCTGCGATTCGTACACCTTGATTGCCCCGCTGCTTTCTAGCAGAAATTAGCGTCTTACCCAAAAGCTGCATCGGAGCTATAAACTGTGCTCCATCAAAGAAACTGTTGTCGAGTTTCAATACTCCTGTGGAAACTTGTAGGTCGTATTTCGCCAATCTCTTCTCGGCAATCCAGACTCGGTTCTGGCCGAAAGTATTCCAAGAGTACTGAGGCATGTCTAGGTTCTTGGCGATCGACGCCAGAGTTGAAACTTTGTTCTTGCTATTGTTGAGTTCTACGTCCAAGACTTTGGTTTGCCCTAAATCTGTCTGAACGAGTAGTCGAGTTCGATCGGCTGTCGGAGGAGCAATAATGTTGCCAACCATATCGATATGATCTTGAGCGTAACTCAATCCCTCATTTCCCGGCTGCAGAATACGAATCCGGGCTTGGTCGTTACTGATGTTCTCGAAGATGAACAAAATACCTTGAGTTATTGAAGGCGGAACTTTGATCGAGCCTGAACGGTGACCTAAATAGAACACTTCCGAGCATGATCCGTTCTGACGATCGATGACGTAGACATTGCTATGATCGCCTGGTTGATAGATCTGCTTGCGTCCCGGAATTACGCCGGGACCAACGCTCAGTGTTTGCGGCATCTTTTTTGACCACTTAGTCTGACCGCTGACTGCGTCCAAGTTGTAGAGCATGCCAGAATAGGTGGCAACGATCACATCTTCTTTTTCAACCGATGGCGTCATGATCGGCTCGGTGAAATCGACGCTCCATTTGCTTTGACCGCTCTCACCTGACAATCGATGTAACTTTCCAGCCTCAGCTTCCGCTACCAGCACATCCGAATTTTGCGATTCTTCCAATCGAATAGGATGCGTGTCAAGTGCCAAGCCAACGAACTTGTTCCACAGAATTTCGCCAGTTGCAGCCTTGATCGCGTACACAGTGCCTTTGACTTTGTAATAGACGATTTGGCCCTCAAGATCGGCAATTGGCGTTCCCGAACGATGAGCGAACATGAATGGGCGAACGTTTTCAGCAGGAGCCTCTGAGATGAACTTCGTGGCTGAACCCACATCCTTAACAAGCTGACGTTGAATCTCCGAGGCTTGCCGGACTCGCTTCACTACCTCTTCGTTGGTCTCAAGAACTGGATAGCGATTCAAAAGATCTTTGCGTACTTCGTACGACTTAATCACATCCTTTGCTTCAAGCAACGAATCGATCTGTTGAAGTGCCAGAACCAATTCCTCGTCGCGGCGAATTTCTCGAAGGATTCTAGCTCGGCTCTCTTCAATCTTTAGCAGAGTTGGAGCTTGCTGAGTTCGCTGAGTTGGACCGACGTATTTTGAATCGTTGATTAGCGCCATCAACTTATCCATGTCAACCATCAACTCTTTACGTTGATCGGTTGGTTTTGTTGTGTCTAATCGACTTGCAAACTTCTCGGCTAACGAAATCAACGCACCAGCCAAGTCTGCAGCCTGCTCGGGCAACGATGGTTCGTCGACAATAACTGGCAGTTGCTCTTCAGCTTTCTTTAGGGCTGCTGGCGGATTTGAACCTTCCGACTCTTTACGAATCGCAGACAGTACTTGCCGAACTCGAGCGAAAGAAGCTTTCTCGTGACTTGGCCATCCTGTGGCGAAAATCTGATAGCGGCCAACCGACGATTCATATTCGCGGCGTTCGTACAATTCGTCCGCTTCCTTCAACGCAGCCTCAGCCTTATTGGAATTCATCCAATTCCACAGCAGGAAGCCGACTACACCCAAGATTCCAAGGATTACGGCAACACCCAAAATTCGGAACGAGTCCCATGGGTTCGCTCCAGCTCCCGCAATCGATACGTCCTTATGCGTTGAAGAGCTTTTAGATGATCTACTTTTTGGAGCCGGGCGAGAATCGAAGTTAAAACTTGAGGCTGGTTCTACTGGCAGGGCCTCGGCAACTTGAGCCGCCTCAACTATGGGTACCGCATCTTCGATCACCTCAACCGGCTCGACACCAACAATCTCCTCAACGTCGTCCACGACGATTTCAGCGGAATTGGTCGCGGGAGCAAATCCCAATTCTTCTACTGAAGGTGCATTTGCTGGACCAGTTGAATGTGCAGCACCGTCAGGCTTTTGAGCGGTCAGTTCTGCAACTAACTTGGTCGCCTGAAACTTGGTCAAGTGACCATTGTCTACCAGCAATTTGGCCAACAATTCAGGAGAAAGCTTTACCTTGCTTTCTGCGACCTGTCTTCGTAACTCTAAGATCACATCGTCCGATAGAAGCTGCTTGGATTCCAGAAGTTCAATAAACTTGATCGCAAGAGGTTGCATCAAAGCTGTCCTGTTCCGTCGAGAAAAACTAGAGCTTGGAGCGAAAAAACGAATCGCATCAGTGCTTTTCGAACTAATGAATTGGCAATGCTGACAGGATCAGGCTGGATGCAAGGCGATAGCCTCGGAGCCAATTCAATCATTTTAAAGACAAGCGATACCGGTTGGAATTCTAACGGTTGCAAATTTCGCAAGCTTCTCTAGCCAACCTAGTCGATCAAACTCTGCTGAATTCGACCGACTAAAAACTGGTTCGCGAACAGCACTGCATCCGCCGATTTTTCCTACTTCAAAATGATAACCAGCATTTGTTCGGTGTGCAGCTAAACGAGCCGGTTTACTGCTTGATTTACTGGAAATAGATAGCTAAACCGTACGCTTAGCGGGACCCTCAGCGGTAGGTCTGTTCTACAATCGTTAGCTCGAAACCGGTAGTTGTTGGACGAGATTCAAAGACGGTCCTAGAAATATGCTTGATAGAGCTGCGTCCACTGCTAAACAACTTCTCTGACTCAAGCCTAGCCATCTGTTGCTTAAGCTCTGCCGAACAAAACTTAAGAATTAGTCGACCTTGCGTCTTGATTCTTGCTTGGCTCAAAAGTTGCTCATCAAACTGCTTTAAGGGATTATCTGTCCTCCAAACGAAAAACAACCTCTGAAGTCGATTCTCTACTTCAGTGGTTCCGCTCCTTTTTTGGGGGGACTTGGATACGCTACTGACGTAGTCGATATTGGTACTTCTACCAACACAGGCCAACTCTATGCCGTGGTGGTCCAGTTGCGCAGCATACTGAGCCAACGATCCTGCTTGAAATCTCAATTCCCATCGTTGATGCATCGGAATTACGTCGTCGCCTTCGCCTAGTGGCCCAGGGGGGCGATTATCTCCATTTCCACTCGGCCCTAAGTTTGCGTCACCTTCAGAGTTTGAGAAGACAAACGAACTGGCAACTTCGGAGCTGGCTTGCGTGATAGCTTGAACAAGTTGCTCTGCGTTGGGTTCGTTCAGAGTTTCGGACTCTTCCGAACCGGGAGGAGCAATATCTTTCTCCCAACCCGCTGCATGATCACCTCGACCAGCCTCATGAATAACCCTAGCGGGAAATCCCAAATTCCCCGATGATCCGCGCGTTCCAAACCAAAGGGCAGTCAAAGAAAATACCAACACCCCAACTACAATCACCGACGCAAACAGACCACTAGAAACCGAGTCAATAACGGATGTTTGTGGTCTGCTTTGGGTCATTCGATTTACCGAGTTGGTGTTCGATAGAACTGTTCAATCACGACGAATTCGAAACCACTACTGGTCGGCCGCGATTCAAATACCGTCTTGGCTACTTCCTTAGCCGTCTTTTTGCCCTTGCTGGTGTAGTAGATCTTTTCAGCCACAGCCAATTTTTCTTCTAGTTCCTTAGGAATGAATCTGACGATCATGCGACCTTGAGTCTTAACACCAGCTTGAGTCAGCAATTGCACGTCATATTGCTTCAACGGATTTTCAGTTCGCCACATGAAGAAAATTCGTTGCGACTTGTTCTCCTCTTCTGAAGTACCGCTTCGTTTCTTTGGGTTTTTCGAAACACTGGAGGCGTAGTCAACTGACGCGCTTCCCCCGAAACAGCCTAATTCGATTTTGTAGAAATCGATCTGTTCAGCATAGGGTTTTAGGCCTTTGGATTGGAACTTCAATTCCCAGCGTTCAAATCTTGGAATGATGTCATCACCTTCGCCAAGAGGTCCCGGCGGTCGACTATCACCTTTGCCATTTTTGCCTTGTACTGAGCTGTCCGAATCGGAATTGACGGTATCAATCGAAGCCGCCACTGTTGAGGCTGCGTCCGTGACCGCCTCCAACGATTTCTCTAGCGTAGGTTCAGCTAGAACTTCAGAGTCTTCTGCTCCTGGCGGATCGATATCTCGCTCAAAACCAGCGGCGTGATCCCCGCGGCCAGCATAATGTTCTTCCTCAACCTTGATACCATCCACTCTAGGCCATGTGAAAGTCTGCGAAGCCCAGAAAACCACCAGCACTGACACCAAACCACCGATGATGATCAGCATCGACATCAGAAGACTAGCAACTGTGTCAACGCGCTGAGTGCGCATTCCAGTGCCTTGCATTTGACCATTGTCAACTGAACTCATCGTTTACAGCCTACTGAATGTGTTTACTTGGTTTAGTTCCGGAATATGGTTGTGCACTAACGATCTAGGAAAATATAGTCGGGCTTCAGGCCCAGATACCAATCTTTCCAGTATTTGATGGCTGCTGCTCGCTGTTGAGGTGTCGGTTCGGCATTTCGAATATGCACGACATCTAATTGACGACTAAGTAGACGCAAGCTCTCTTCGGCAAGCTTGGGAACGTAAGGATCTGTGTCGGTGAGTGCATAGATCAAGTCCGGAACAACCGAAAGATCTTCACTTCGGCCTAACAACCGCGCGGAAAGACGTCGAGCGACTGCACTTGTGCCCTCCAATAATCGGGAAAGTCGAGCGATTTGGTCAGCTCGTTCCTTTGGATTTTTGCTTAGAACCATATTGTTGGCCAACATGCCTTCACCAACGTAGTTCTTCTCGTCCTCCATTAGACTCAATAAGTTCTCAACCGAATTCTCTTTGTTGCTGACTACTCGGTCACCAACCATTCGAATACTGGTCAGATCCTTGGGCAATTCGAACATGCCAAAGGAGGTTCCCTCTTCAAGCTTTCCGATGGCCTTTTGAGTACTTCGGATTAGGAACAGAACCGCAAAGCAAGTATCAATATCAGGCATCGCTGCGATTTGCCCAACCCAAGAACCATCAGGCCTTTGAGTTCGAGCGAACTCATCCACGGCCTGGTTATACCAAGGTGGACTTTTCTGCTGCTTGCCGTCGTAAATCTCCTTCAAGCTCTCGTATCTTTCTTGTCCATAACGCCAGTAATAATACCATTCGGCACCGTGAGGTGGACTGTTGTTTTGATAGTCAATAGCCTTCTTGATGACACTCTCCACTTCATCACGCTTGATCGTGGGCTTTGCATCATTCTTGGACTTCACTAAGTTGTCTAGTCGCTCGAACGCTTTTGGAATGCCATCTTCATCCTTGCCTCGAGTTCCAAACAACTTCAATTGATCACAGGCTAACATTAGCCCGCAAATGCCTGCTGTGCCAAGCGACTTAGAAACGTTTTGTTGACCAACCAATTGGCCCTGAGCAACTACGCCTTGGTAGCCCCAGGAACCGGATGGATCTTGCGTGGCTCGAAGGTATCGAATGCAGGCTTCCAAGTTTGGCGTTGGGAAAGCGATACCCACTTGATTCAAAGACCATGTACCAAGCATGGCATATTGCACTTGAGAAGTATCGCCAGTCGGCCTATCTAAGTAGCCAAAACCACCCAACCCAGCACTGTCTCTCTTCTGGATTCGAACGTACCAGTCGCGAGCGCCTTCGAGCAACGGTCTGTAGGCTTCTGGGTTGACAGCACACAACAAGAGGCACGCTACGGAGGCGTCATAGACGATGTGAGTCTCCGTACTACCTCGGATTGCTTTTTGAAGACAATCTTGTGCTACCACGACTCCTTGCTTTACTCGAGGATGATCGGGATCGCCTGTCACCTTGAGTATGGTGTAAGCTGCCAGACAGGTAGACCCAACTTGATAACCAGCGGATGGAGGAGATTTCTCGAGGAAGCCCATCGCTTGATTAACCATTGCCTGCACTTTGGGATGGTCAGGATGGTACTGTGCCTGAGCGGTGTAGTTCAAAACACCAGTTGCTACAAAAGCGAGAAGAAAAACAAAGGTCCGCGTGCTAGTTACATTCATTGTTCACAGCCCCGCATTCTTGACCAAGGTAATACTCGGCCATGACGAGATTGAGTAGAAGAGGAATTCATACTGATGTCCAAGGTAGCCACATCGAACTTTCAGCGAGAACTCTAGTATTCCACATCCTGAGCCAGCTTTGAAGAGTCATCGGTAGCGATTCTGCTAGATTTTCCGCAAACCGACCTCGAATTCCATGTCAAAATCTGCCATCCAACAACCAGGAGTTGACAGGTGAGCCTAGGCTCAATAGCATGGCTCTCTCGTGACGCGAATGTTTTCTTACCAGAACTTTAGTCACGACAACCTCCGCTAATCAAGGTAGTGGGATTTGCCCGAATTCCCGATCTACACCTCGAAAACAAACTTTAGGGAGGCCAGGTAGCTCAGTTGGTAGAGCAACGGACTGAAAATCCGTGTGTCGCCGGTTCGATCCCGGCCCTGGCCACTTTCGTGGTCGCAAGACCGCGAGACGGTGGGCTCCTAACCTATCGTGACAAGTATGACCCGCTCCCATGCGGCTATTGAGAATCAAGTGGGAGCGGGTTTTTCTATTCCACTCCCCAATTAGCTTGATGATATAATTGGGCCGGTTTTCATTTGCCACATGCTCCAGGTGGCAAGTACGTCCATTCTGTCTATGGGGTCACATCGTGAGTGAGATCGGTAAAGTCGTTTGTGTTGGATGCAAGAAGTCGATTCGCTACCCTCTCAGTAAAGCTGGTACGATTGCCAAGTGCCCAGGTTGTGGGGCGGAATTGAAGATTCCGAGATTAGAAGCTTCTGTAATCAACTCTGAGAAAAAATCTGAGGTAAAACGCGGCAATGTTGAACGGTCGATTCCTGCATCTCAATCGCAGTTGATCGAGCAACCAAAATCTGCAGATGAATTCCACGAGGACAAGTCCCGACTCGCGACAGCCGTTTCAATGTCGGCAAACAAGTATGAAATCGTCGAGCCGTACTTGATGAAATATGAAACGCCAATTGCGGCAGCAATTCAAAGGCAATTTCCGTTTTCAATTTTTTCCGATATCGTATTGTTGACGTCGCATCGGTTGATGGTTTTCGAAAGGTTCTTCACCAAGGTCAATCATTTCGATGTGAACTATGTGGATTTCTCAGACGTGACGGTTCAGCAAGGATTCTTTACTAGCACACTCTCGATTCGAGCCATAGATGGCCGTCGGAAAGTCGTTGCTAAATTGATCACTTCACAGGCTCTGCAGGTCTATCGATTGTGTCAAGATATTGAGACTAAAGCTAAGCTGGCTCGTCGCCAATTCGAACTTGAGGAAAACCGTTCGCGTGTTGCTTCAATGAATATCCAGAATGTAGTCCCCAGTTCTGATAGCCAAAGCCAAATTGGCCCAGTGATCGTTTCTCATCGCGATGTATCTAAAGTGGGCGACGAAGAACGAGATCCGTTTCGACTTGGGGATTGATTGACCTTTTTGATGTGCCCGAGGAACTTCTCAAATGAAAAACAGATTGCTAATAATTGTAGTTTGGCTCATGGCCCCAATAACAACGATCGCTCAAGACGCGGACGCGGAGTACATTTACAACGCGGGTGTAAAGTGGGTCGAGGAGCTAAACCAAACAGTCCACAAAAACTTTCGCAAGTCAATTCCAGAGTGGACACTACCTAATCTGTGTGGCCCCTACGCGAAAGCGAACATTAGCGTTGGCGATGTGGGGTTCATCGCTGTACCTTTCAAAGTGTTCCAAGTCGTCGACAAAACGAATTTGCTTATCGAAGTTGGGAAGGGTAACTATGCATGGCTTTCGGACGTCGATACGAGTATGGCAACAGACGACCTGCAAGCGCTAATCGCGAATCCCGTGCTCGTAGTCGGCAACAAAACGTATCCGACGTTGCTTGCACAAAAGACAGTTATTGAGCTGCGAGTACTCCCAGAAAAGGAATGTAGAAAAGCGCTTGATTTGTGGCAGCGATCGAAATGGACCATGCGTACATGGAAGGATGCTACTGGAGATTTCAGCGTTGAAGGAAAGCTGGTAGGGTTCAACGAGACGGAAGTCGAACTTCAAAAAGAAGATGGTTCGAAAATCAAAGTCGACAAGTCGAAACTTGGAGCTGGCGATAAGGCATGGATCAAAAAGAACACGTTTCCCCTCAAATTTCAAATTGAGAAGTTGAAGTAGTCCAATAAAAATGCTTTCAACTGTATTGACAGACGGTCGGCGATTGGTTTATCTTGATGCCCATCTCAATAGCCGCCGTCTGTCTGTGGTGATTGATCGAGCCTAGGAACTCGAATCTTCTAAACGGACTAACAGCGGAAAAACAATTTCCGTTTCTAACGAAATGCAGCATTGAATTCGCTGCACGGAGTCCGTCATGTCCACCGCGCAAGATGTGTGCGAGTGTGAATACCTGTCTTTGATCAAGAAGATTTGGGTTCAACTCACACGACGCGAGCAATCCGATTTGGCTCGCGACGTCGACATTATCACTCAAGAACCACCACGCCGAGACGTCTACTCGGTTTCATCGACCAAATCACTCAGCTCGGTCAGGTTGATCGAGCGAGTTGAAACACGCTGGGGTGGAGTGCCAACCGACCTCAGAAGGACCCTCTGGTATCGCTGCCAAGACCTGCAGCTATCCCGTCTGTTGCGACGCGCCAGAGCTTGAAAGAGCGTTTCCATGAAGTTTGCATTACTTCTCGCCAACACAATTGCGTTTTTCGTTTGCCTGAACTTCGGGTCAGCGCTTGGATCATGCGCGGCCAGCTTCGGTGCTGGTGCGATGCTACAGTCCATTTTGGAGGGGGCTTTGAAAAATGCCAGACTCTGTCCTGCCGCCATTCCAGCGCAGAAAGAGGAAGCCTGAAATGGTACGCGGATTGAGCTTAGTTTTGATGACCAACGACTTGCCGGGTTCGATGATCACCGGCGGATCTAGCATGAATGATGGTTGCCCGAACACAAGATCCTTCGTCGACAGATCGATGGGAAGGACCTTGGATCTGTCTGCGGTATCCACACTGCCGCGAGCGGTCGTTGGTTGTGGACCTGCACCGAACTTTGGTTCTGTAGCTGGCGTGAATGGTACGAAGTCCATCTCCATTAGCACAACGTCGCGTCCGCCATTGTTTTGCAAGACGGTTACGATTGTGTCAGTGGTCGACTGCCAAGTGCGAACCACTGTCAGATTCGGATTCTTCCGCCATTCGTCAAGGTCGTTTAGGTACTTACTGAAATCGATCTGCCTTTGGTTGAGAACCTCGTTTTGGGCAATAGCAGTTGAGGCTTGTTCTTTGGCCTCGGTAGCTTGGAAGTATCCTACGATACCCGCCACAACCACGCCCAATGTTGCAATGAAAAGTTCAATCACCACGAACAATCCTCGCTCGCCCATCGGCTGCTCCTTTGAGTTCAATTCACAAACCAAACAGTTTAGCGAGATCAAGCCGCCTATCGTGCCCAACACCACCGGCATAATCGAAATAAGACGCAAGAATATCGTTGCAAACGAGGGGGAAAACGCTGCAACAAATAAATTGCGCTCCTACGTTCAATGCGAGCAGAGGAAATCTGTTCGATCAATGGAACGAACTACCAATCAGCCCGCTTGGATTCGAATGGAGTTGCGGCTGATCCTTTTAGGGGCGCAACATGAGTATTGCAAACAGCTTGTCTCCGGACCGGCCATTACTGAGGCTACATCAACCACCGTCGATCGACTTCAACCGCATGACCATTCGGACTGCGTACGAGGAGTACTTGGTCGACGAGATCCGCGATTGCAAGCCAACCACACAGGCCGACTACGCCAAGTATGTCGAGTATTGGGAGCAGTTCGAGCAGCAAGTTATCGCTGCCAATCGCGAGCCTTCCCAATCCTCCCAACCAACCCAAGTGCAACCAGAAAGCGACCCACGGATGCTCGATCCGTGTGTCATCTGTGTTTTGAGCGACATCAATTCGAAGCTGGTCGCTGCCTTCATCAGCTACTTGCAATCCGAATTGAAGTTGTCCGCTTCGGTCACCAACAAGGCCAAGAACTGCATCAAGCGGATCATCGAATTGGCCGGACAAGAGGGCTGCGTAGTCAATCCAATTCGCACCAAAGCGATCAGCACCAAAGCTGCACCCAAACACTACATCGACGACCTGCAACTAGCTGCGCTATGGGCTGCCTGCAACGGTCAAACGTGGCCGATACGCGAGCCACGTCGATCGTTTGGTGGATCTGGTATGCCGCCGATGACATTCTGGCGATGTGTGCTAATTCTTCTACGCACCTACGGCATGCGAGTGCAGGACCTGGTCAGCTACAGCAAGTCAAAAGAACCGGTCAAATGGCGAGACATTACGCTCACGGCGCGTACGCCGAATCCAGACGGTCGACTCAGTTGGGAACTTGGCTGGCTGCACTACACAGCCAGCAAGACGGGCCGCGAGTACTACCTACCGCTCACTCGTCACACTCGAAATGCTATCGACAGATTGCGAGCCTGTGCCATTGCAGCAACTGGGTCAGAGGATCTTATCCACGATCGACCGATACTTCCCTGTCCAACCGGTCACGGTCTGACCAATCATTGGAAAGCATTACAAGCAGCGGCGAGAGTGTCCAAACCCAACGGGGAACACTACGACCTGGAGGACTTTCGCAAAACGTGTGCGACCTACTTGAGCGAACATCGGGAAGATCTCCCGTATCACGTCTGCGGCTGGTCACTCGAAGGCGGCAGTCGCGTGGCGCATCGGCACTATATCAATGGCGAGCGGATTCTAGTCGAGCATTTACCAACGGCTCCGATGCCTGGTTGCTTCGACGAGTGGCTCGAGCCCTAAACGGGGCGAACTGTAAGAATCGCATCAGTTTCTCGCCGGGGAATGCTTGCGATAGATTCAGGACTGGTCAATCCCTTAGTGATCGCAGCCAAGTCGGAGATCGGATTCTCTTCAGAATTCAAATCCGTCTCCAGTCCGCCGAACAAATCAAATGGGCGTGGTTTTTCCCGTCCGATGATCGGCCTTGTGAAGTGAAATTCTCGGCGAATGACTTCGAATCGATCATCGTCAATTTTCAGGAGATCTCCGACGCAAGGAATTATGTCTCGATAAGGCCGAAGCAAGACCTCTCCAGACTCCGTTTGAACGATGAATTTGAAGTTCGAGAACATAAAATATTCCTAGTCGGAAGTTGGGTTTCGTCTCTCTGGGGCTCGCGAAGCTATGACTGTAACAGCAGCGTGCAATCGTGGTTGGTCACCTGGAACATCCTTCTTTATAAGCTTGAACCGGGTAGTTTCGACATACCAATAGTTAGCGAAGTCGTCGCTGCAAATACAATCACCTCGACATGGGATCCGAGGAACAACGATCAGCTCAGATGCTTCGGTGCCATCTTCCTGCCGAAATACGACGTGACAAACTTGCCAGCCGCGTTCGCGGGCGTAACTCAGGAGTTCGGTCGGATGTTGCGGAGCACCCTCATCGCCGTGCTGCGTGTAATAGGAATCAAATTCGGACATGGCTTGCCTCTGTTGGTTAGGGGTGAGTCATCGGAGGTCGCGGTTTCAGCCCGCGACCTCCAATCTTTGGCTGTCAGCTTAACTCAATTTGCTGAAACACTGCAAGCCATCACCGTACACGGACCGCTTTCGGGCGTAGCGGTTCGTCAGAAGGCCAGCGAGTTCGTAATAACTCGCTGGCCTTTGCTTTTTGCTTCTTGGGTATCCAGCTCGACGGCTGTTGGCGACGCGCGTTGCTACCGTCGAGCTGGAACTAAAAGCACAGCCCGAAACAAAGGATTGAGCCCATGCTAGTTATTTCAAGGAAAGCAGACATCACAGGCGGAATCGGATCAACATTTCAGATCGGCGATTCCAAGGTAGTACTTCTCGAGGTACGCGGCAACAAAGCCAGATTCGGCATCGTGGCCGATGCAAGCGTGCCAATCCTACGCGACGACGTGAAGGATCAAACCCCCAGGCCAAGATTGCAAGGATGCGCAAATGAACCATCCAACACCTAGCAATCAAAATCCAGAGCTCGATCGACAAATGCGATCGATCGAGCTGGCCCGGCTGAAATTCTCGCTTCAGCAGAAGTCGCTGATAGCAGGTCGATTCAGTTGTTGTCAATGCTCTGACTGCGCAGCGCTCCGAGTCAAACTTGCATCGACCAGTTTCGTGCTAACGGTGGCTGAAGCGGCCGTCATCATTCGTGAACTGATCCGTGTTGATACCGATGAATCACTGGATCTGGCCGGCACGATTTGCTGGGCCACTGGCGAAGCCTTTGGGGCTCGCGTCGATTTGGATCCAAAGTTGATTCACTTCCTGGATCAGAGTCACGCGGTACTTCGTTCTGCGATCGAAGCCAAGCGACTATTGCTTTGGTTCCACGAGGAGCTGCACAAAGTCACCAGCTCGCCCACGACGGTAACCAGCTTCCCGCTTCACACCGATGATGGAATCATCAGTTTCGACAAAGACTTGCGACTGCGAGTCAAGCAGGCGGCTGTTCAGTTTGCCAAGCAGTATGGCTTACCCAAAAAGGATTAAGGGAGAGCGTTTCCATGGAAATGAATCAGGACGAAAAACGATTGTGGCGCAGATTGGCGATGGTCAAACGGCCGTCGAACCGGGACAGAATTCGCAACCAACTGGTCGAGATGTATCAGTGGCTGGCCAACGACGTGGCGAACTACTACAGTCGACGGTTGCCACGTTTCGTTTCGCGAGAGGATTTGCTGTCCGAGGCTAACATCGGACTGATGGAGGGCGTTCTCCGATTCAGCCTCGATCGCAACTGTAGTCCTGCTACCTTTCTTCGTTTCCGAATGACTGGACGGGTGATCGACTGGTTACGAAACATAGACGAGATTAGCCGACTGCACCGAATGCAACTCAACAAGCTATCTAAAGCCGAAGAGCAGCTCGGTCGAAGCATTTCGGACGAAGAGTGCAAAGAAGAACTAGGCTTCCATCGACCGCCAATCGCACCGGCGACGATCTCGATCTACAAATCGACATCGCAGTCCAACGATGCATTTGGTCGAGTCAAATCGATCGCAGAGCAAATACCCGAATCGCGGCCAGACCGTGGCAGCCTGCAGGATTGCGGCTATTTGCTCAAAGGCCTCTCGCCAAAGCATCGCTTGATCGTGCTGCTGTATCACGTCCAAGGTGTACCAATGAAGCAGGTCGGTATAGAAGTCGGAATGAGTGAATCACGCATCAGCCAACTGATGCCCGAGTTATTATCCCGAGTCCGCCAGAACGCGGAGAGGTTCGAGTCACAGCCTGTAAGGAGAGCTGCATAGTGGAGCGAATAGGTCAAATCAATCGGTACGTTTGTTCCGATTGCAAACATTCCGATCTGACAATCAACCTCAACTCTGGCACCACGCCATTTGCAATGCTGTGCCGAAAGTGCAATGGACATGCTCAAAGCAGCATGTACCGAGTTCAGACGAACGTCAGCAACGCCGTGACAATGGCGTTTTATAGACCAACTCCACAGGAGTTTCAGAAACTTGAGATTGAAGGGCAACAATGGGTTCGAAGCGGATGTCTTCTGCTGGCTCCCTGTCTCAAGCGCTCAGGCGTAGCGACTCCAGAAGATCCGGCATTCGTCAATCTCAAAGGCGTTGAAGTCTTATCGGAGCTTCAAAGAATGTACTCGGAGCCTTCTGACAAATGAACATTCACGAAGCGACCGAGCTGGCGAAGGCGATCGAGGGCAACGGTCAATATGCAGTGATCGCGATAGGCAGGTTTGTGATGACCGATGAATTGTCGGCATTGTCAAAGCAGCAACTGCCTTGGGGTGTATCCGTGGTGTGGCTGGCCGATCGCAGTGATAAGACCGTGATTCACAGCGAGGCTGAATGGATCGACTACGCCAAGTCGCATCAGCGCGAGTTGGCTGCAAAGACTGCTCCCAAATTGGATTCAAAGCCTGCGAAATTGAATCGCGTCGAAGAAGAGCAGTTGCAACTTTTTTAGGAATTCAAATCAATGAGTGATAACAACAACGATTTCAGTGGATGGGCCATCGTCGAAATCATGGGCCACCAAAAATACGCAGGCCACGTATCGACGCAGGCCTTGGGCGGCGGATCGATGTTGCGGATCGATGTTCCCGAAGTTGAAACGCATCCCCCATTCACAAAGATGTTTGGGCTAGCATCGATCTACGCGATAACACCGGTCGAAGAGCTAGTAGCCCGGTCGATGGCTCAGAGTCTGCGAAAGGCACCTGTCGACATCTACGAGTTTCCTAGGGCGGTTCGAGAGGCGATGCAAACACAACGACTTCCATCTCCAACTGGCACAGAAGAGCCCGACGAAGAGGAAGAGTGTAACGATTTAGATGACGATGAACGGCCCTATTAATTGGGAACTGATGGGTGAGGGGTCGCTCCTTTAACGGCTGACCAGACAGTCTGGGAACCTGCGAATAGCAGAGGAATGCCGGATGAACAGTGCGACTCGGTGAAGTTGGTGGACAGTCCCCACTAACGAAACCACGCGGAACAGCAGCGCGTAGCAAATGTCTGCTGTGTTTTGATTCATCGAAAAGGAATTCCCGCATGACGCAGATGCCAATCGATTTTCACAGCCCGCAGCACGAAGCTATCGCAACCGTGCGATTACTGCGAAGCTGCTGTCTCCCACTGACTCGCGGACGTATCGAGGGCGTGGCCGAGCTGTTGGAGCGATTGCTGCTGTTAGCGAATGATTGTCGAGAGTTCGACGGCTGGATCGAGTGTCGAGCCCAAGTGATCGCGATAGCAGCGCGAATCATGGCTCGAACCAGTCGCACTGAACGCACCGTGCAGAACTGGACCAAGGATGCAAAGCAACTTGGACTTATCGAAGTCGAGTACCCAAGCCAGCACTACGGAGGACATTCTTGGAACAGATATCGCATCAACATGAACAGCTTGCGGACCCTACTATCCGAGGGACGAAACGGGGTGAAACGGGGTGAAACCATTTCGGGCCTAAGACCCGAAACCATTTCGGGCCTAGGGGGCGAAACCGTTTCGGGCCTAAAACAACGAAGTGAAAGTAGGAAACCAACGAACAACAGTTCGGTTGTTGTTTCTTCTTTGGAAGAGATTGGATTACGAGATCCGCTGAGAACTTACTCGACGGCTCGCCAATCTCTGGGGCTCACGGACGAGCAAATCTTGGACCGGGTCGCTGAGTGGCGGGAACTGCCCGACCACCAGCGACTGCCCGGGACCATCTGCAACTGGCTAACTAAGCCGCGCAGTTACGAACCTCGAACTGCCAACAGTCTACCCAAGCTGCGATTCCAAAAACTGACAAGCTGCACCGACGAGAACACTCGCGCTGAGCTGATCAGATACGGACGCGAGCAGGGATGGAGCTTCCAGCAATTGCAAACTGCTGTGACTCGATTTGAAAACGAAAAGTTAGGAACTCTCTCACAACTCATGGAGCCCATGCCATGCCAACAGCAACAACAGGAAGCCTCGCACTCAAGCGACGGCCAAAATTCACAGACGTAGCTGATCCCGCCAGGGTTCAGTCTGAGTCGACTGGATCAATCACTGAGTCGATCAAGCCGAAACGTGAATCGAAACGACGTGGATCTGAACCGATGGCCGGTTCAGCTACGGACGAATTGCGAAACGTTTCGACGGAAATCGTCCAGCAAGTCATCTCGATTCCGCTCGAGAAATTACACAGGCATCCGAGCAACCGGACGATCACACCGGAATCGGTCACGGAATTAGTCCAGTCCCTGCAGGATCACGGCCAACGCGAACCGATCCGAGTGCGTGAGCATCCGGACAAGATCGGTCATTACGAGATCATCAGTGGCGAGCGTCGATTCGTTGCAGCCGGTCAAGTCAAAGGCATCGACAGCCTGGCTGCGATCGTCGAGTCGATGACTGATTCAACGTCCATCATCGAACTGGCCGTCGCCAATGCAGCGAGAAAGGATCTCGATCCAATCGAGCGAGCCGAGCTGCTCGCCGAGCTGATCAAACCGATCGCCGACGGCGGCGGTGGAATGGACCGTGACGCGGCCGGCCGGATCTTTGGGCTCAACAGCGAAAGCGGCGTGAAGAATACTCTGCGGCTTTTGAAGCTACCGAAGTACTTCCGGGACTTGTTGGCATCTGGTGAGATCACAGTTGGAAAGATTCGACCGCTTTGTGCGTATCCTGATGCGTTTCTATCGAAACTGGCCGACTGGATTCAGAAGAACTTGAAAAACAGTAGTTGTACCTATTACTGGATTGCTAAACGTTGGATCTCTGAGTTCGAAGGCGATACCGATCGACTGATTCAAAGTTTCGTCCGTGATTGCACTCGACCGGTCGGCGACAAGCGGTTCACGCACGATCATGGATACCAATTGGGATGGGCACATCCATGCTTGTTCGATCTCGCCAAGCTGACCGAGTCCGATCGCACAGCGTTGCAGATTATCGACATTCCGGACGGTCAGAAGGGCATTCGATCCGTAGCAATCAACACGAAGCTATGGCATAAGCTGCAAGATCCATTGGTGGCTGCCAAGGTGAAAGCTAAGTCAAAACCGCCAAAGGAATCAACCAAAGCCAAAGCTGGTTCGAAATCCCCATCGGCTGCCGAGCTGAAGGCCAAACGCAAGAAGCAAGACGATCAACTTGCTCAATACACTCGCAATTGGATCTGCACTGCCCTGCGATGCACGATGGCAAATCGAACCGCTCCACATCGAGTACTTGCGCTGGCTCCCTGGTTGATCAATGCGTTCATGCTGTGGGGCAACGTATTCAGCGAGATCTACCAATGGGCTGTTAGCGAGCTAGTTGGATCCAACGTCAAGCAATCCAAGTACGGAGGTCGCTGGTCGGACAGTGCCAAGGAATCTGATGCACTGCAATCGATACGCAGTGCTGAATTCTGGGCCGCGCTGTGGCGAGTCGCGTTGTGGCCGGTCGCCACTCGCAACGATACTAACGTGGGACTGGCAACCATCGGCACAATTCCCGACAACATGCCGCGCATCGATTCAGAGAAAGTCCACGAGCTCGCAACGACGCTTGGCGTTTCGATGGAAACGGTTTGGCAACATGCATCCGAGGATGGTTGGGAGCGATCACTTGTACTTCGTTGGCTCGAGTATCACACCAAGGACCAACTGACCGACTTGCCAACTGCTCAAGGTCACTCTGAAAAGTGACAAACGTGGAGCGATGGCAGCCGAGCTGCTCGATCATCACCAGCTAGGCCACGGCCGTCAGCTCCATTTGCCCGCATCGCTCAAGGTCACTTCGAAAAAGCGGGGTGCACGATGAGCGATCTCAAACTCTACGAGTTAATCAACTGAGCTGATCCGTACACTTTCTATGCGCCGTCGATAGAAATCGCAGGTGTGTGTGCCTATCTGTTGGCCCGCAGCTTTGGGGCCCGATTAGTCGGTGCTGAAGAAAGATCTCCCGTCATGTTCGGATGGGACGAATGGTTGAAAGTCCGAGGTATTGACGCCACGTGGGTCAATGATCATCGCAACGAAATTGCTGATGCTTGGCGACTCGTTTTTAATCGGCGGGCCAGGTCGCAGAGCTGATGTTGAAGCGATGTTGGCCATGTTGCCCGAAGAAAAACGAAAGCAGTGGCGAGACGAAAGGCAGGAACGCGAGCGATCAAGCTTTGCAAAAATCGGCGAGGTGGCTTATCGCCGAGCTGAGTTTATGCGGCATGGCGGAACCCCGATGCAATCAACCGAAGCGATCGGAGGTGACGCATGAGCATTTGGGCACCAACGATCGTCGACGAAGTTGCGGACGTACTTCGTCGAGATCCTAACCACTTGCGGGACGTGATTCATTCACTTCGCGAAACGTACTACGCCGCAAGGTTCCCAGAAGAGACGTCAGCAATTGGGCAAGCGATCACCGAATTGCTGTGGAATCTGCCCGAGGTCCAGCACTGCAAGGGAAAGGTCCCAGTTGTACGGTCACCGGGCGCGTACTACGATCTTCCAATGGTCAAGACGATCAAGCCGATCGCATTGATACCGACCAGTTGCGTGAATCAGATTGGCGAGACTGGCGAGTCGTGAAAAAATTCGTCGAGCAGATCGGTGGTGACATTACGAGACAACTCGAATTCACCAGGGATTCCAACTCAACGAAATCGGCCATCACCCGAGCCGTGGTGGTTTTTTAGCATTTTCATTCTGTTCATCGGAGGGTTGCAATTCTTGTGGTCATTTCGCGAATGGCCGCGACCTGAATCCAACCTCCACTTCGGTTCTTGCGTGAGTCACGAAAGCTTTTACCAAGGCTTTGAGGGAGAGATCGTTGAAGTCCACCATGATCTCCCGTCCATTGGCGGCGAGAGAGGGCTTGTATCTCATCAGGACTTCAGACGGCTCCAAGAAAATCGAGGCGTATGATGATCAACTTGAGGAATCACTCAAAAGACTCGGAGGCCAAACCATGACCTGGCTGCTAATCGACGGTAACAATTGTCTGCCTTCGCGATTTCTTCTGCGAGCCATGGTAGGGTGGCGGGGATGTTCGTCCGTCGCTTGCGAGATTTGATCAACCAGGTCGAACCATCGCGGGCTGCGGTGTGCTGGGACGCTCGATCGAGTTTCCGCTTGGAACTGAGCCAACAGTACAAATCAGATCGCGACGAGAAGCCAGCGGGCTTTCACTCTGCGTTAGAAGAGATCCGCAACGACGTTGCGGCGATCAATGGCGTGCACTCGTTCCACGTCAGACGGACGGAGGCTGATGATTTGATCGCTACCTCGCCAAGATGGCGATCGACGAAGGCCTGAAGGCAGTGATGTCTGAGCGCAGACAAGGATCTGCATCAGTGTCTAACTAAGGGGATGGGTCAGCCAGGTGCTGGAGCGTCAAGCGATCGACGATCAATCGTTTGGCATTCAATCCGATGACCGCCGACATGCTGGAAGCTGAGTACGGTGTGCAGCCGTGGCAGTGGATAGATTTCCAGATCATCGTCGGTGGTCAGGATGGCCTGAAGGGATGCGACGGAGTCGGACCCAAAGGAGCTGCAGCAGTCCTGAAGGCCTGCGGATCGCTTGACAAGTTCTTTGACTCGCCATTTACAGCCCCACTTACTGGCAAGCAGCGCACCGCGCTGATTGCCTTCAGGCCCCAAATCGACAATCTGCGTCGACTGGTAACGCTAGTCGACTCAGCTCCACTGCCAGCCACATGGCTCGAAGCCATTCCAATTTGAAAGGGAGACTATGACAGAGAATTCAGTAGCTGATCACGCCAGTGTTCAGTCTGAGTCGACAGACTCAAAACGACGTGGATCTGAACCGATGGCCGGTTCAGCTACAATTAAAAGACCACGTGGATCGCCGCCAAAGGCCAACGCGACCAGTGGTATGTTTAGCGTCCGGACTCGTCCTGCCGAACAGCGAGCGATAGTTGAGTTCGCGAGAAACACGTTAGGCCTGTCTGCCAACGAGTTCATTCTGGGGGCCATTCGTAAGCTCATGCCCGCTTACTGGATTTCACAGGGAGCGGGCAGACCAGAGATCTGTAGCAAGTGTGGGGATGTTGCCGTGGCCCAGGTTGATTCGATTGAGCAGCTCAAGCTAGAGCATCAGTTGGCCTGCTGGGACACGCGGATCTATCGCTACGTTTGTCCGGATTGCGGGGAAATAAACGGTGGCGGAATTCAGTCACCGACACAAGCGCCAATGACAGACGAGCATTCACCGACCAAGAAGCCGTGCATCTTTTGTGGCAAGGGACCTATGAAAATTGAATTTATCAATTGATTCATTCTCACTGCCGTTTCTGTGGTCGATAGTGCACGGGTAGACTTCTGATGTCGGACGGCAGGGATGCCGTGCCTGAATGGGCTCAGGTTTGATGCAAGGAATGCATCGCCGACGCCCAGTTCAATAACCTCCCGGAGTCGCCTCCGGGCGGCAGTGAAATGGCGATTGCGAAAGAGAAGCTGCAAGAGTGGCGACGACTGAAGGCCGAATCTGCGGAACTTGGTCGCCAAAAGAAGACTCTTGATGATCGATTGGAACAGCTCGAAAAAGGAATTCGAGGCTGAACTAGTCGCCAGCAAAAAGAACTCAATCATCCGTCATGGATTTACGCTCGCGTGGACCAAAGGAAAAAGCAAGCGTGAGCTGGGCACTTGAGTTCCCTCAAAGAATGCGGTCCCGCCAAGACTCAGGCTTTGAAGGATCAAGCGGCCAAAGCAGCTTCCAAGAAGTTGCAAATCTCGGCACCATCCGAGTAAGTTTGAAATCGTAGCGTCAACGAAGGATCGAGGGATGCGATCACTGTTAATTGCGCTGGCCATCTTGGTCACGGTAGGCTGCAGGCCGTATCAGGCTCCACTGGTCTACTTGCCCGATGCTGTCCAGCCTTCGCCTCGAGCCGATCTTCCCGTCGATCTGCGACTGAAGAATTGGATCGGTACAGACCAAGACGGCGATCGCGGTGGTAGTTGTGCTCACGCGTCGACCCGCATGGTGTTTCGATCTGCCGGAGCGTACGACCTTGATCGCATCTGGTTCGAGAAAGCCGGTCAGGGCTATGAAGGTCCCGAATCTGCCAATCGCCTACTGGAAAAGCTGAACCGCGAGGGAGTTGTATTCGCAGCCACCGAAGATGGCGACGGGAGGCTATTGGACGAAGCCAGTCGAACCAATCGCTGGGCAACCATCTTCTATTATCCCGGACATTCGATCGCGTTCTGCGGTTTCGGTAGCCTAGACGGTGTCGAATCTGCATTTCTGCTCGACAACAATTTTCCCGACTACTACATCGTGGTCGAAAAGAACACATTCCTGCGAAGCTGGAAAGAACTTTATGGCGGCTTCGCAGTAGTGCCTTGGAACTTGACTCCGACAGTCAGTCGGACATATCCCCGAACCTATAGGAGTTGATGATGCATCAAGCCAAACGTTGGATAACCTTAGCACTGCTGATCGCCGTATCGCTTTGCTCGTTTGCACAAACCGTGTCTGCCCAAGCAACAGATTCCAAAGTCGCTGGCTGGGCAACGGTACCCGGCGGAAAACAAGTCTGGTTGCGACCTGGCATCGACGCGTATGAACATGACACAGGCCTAGTACGGGACACTCGCACTGGCGTGAAGAGTCAGCCGATCACACCGCAGAGCCTGGCTTACAACAACAGTCCCAACAATGTGTATCCAGTGCCCTATCCGGTACCGGCACCGCCAGTTGCACCGCCCAGATCACCCTACGGTCCACAACCGTATGCGATGCCAACGACACCGCCACCGGCTTACAACAGTCCGTACTATCGCGGCGGCGGTGGGTACGACTGGGGACCGAACAACGTTTACTACGGCCAACCCTGCAATGGATGCGGAGCCAAATTAGGTTCACCTGGATCGATCAACGGGCGTTGGACTCGAGTTCAGTAGTCATCAATACACGTTTTCAATGAATACGCAAACCAAGAAAACAGATTTGACCGTTTATTCCTACGGAAACCGGAGCGTTTGAAATGATACCGTACCTGATGAATGTCGTGCTAATCGTCCTTTGCTTGATCACGCATTTACTGACGTGGAGAACCATTCGCAATTTGAAAGATCAATTGACCGAGGCTAAGAGTAAAGCGC
The DNA here is from genome assembly GCA_046349795.1 of Pirellulales bacterium. Lineage (GTDB taxonomy): Bacteria > Planctomycetota > Planctomycetia > Pirellulales > Pirellulaceae > Aureliella. Next base: position 32,247 of record JAXMBP010000061.1, read on the forward strand.
AGTCGCTGAGAAATCAGAATACGCGAATTCGTCAATTGATTGACAAGGCAACTCAGGAATGGCCAGCCAAAATGGTCTTAGTGCTGAGCTGCTTGTTTTCAACCACGGCCAGCGCACAGCAGGTACAGTCGATCGTGTCCAATGGTCAACTTCAGAACCGCGATTTCACGCTGCTGGTCATTCATAATAACGACCAAGCCAGTGGTCAGGTTTTGAATATGCTGACCCGGCCACAGACTGAGCAGATGCAGCGCTGGGCCCAAGGCTTAAACATCAGGCCAATGCAAATCGGCGAATCGTTCGTGCAGCAACATCATCAAGATTTGGTTCAGAAGCACCAAGGGCAACTGCCCATTGTCGCTCTGGTGGATCCAACGGGTGGCGTTTGGTGGTCGGCTGCCGGCGGTCAAATACCGCTCCGTGAGCAAGATTTGATCAAACAGCTCTCTGATGTCTATCAGCAGACGTTGATCGCAGCTCAGCAAAGTCCACTCCCAGCTCAAACCAATCAAACGGTTCGAGCACAATCCTTTGACTATCCGGCGTTTCCGCCTCAATCGCGATTTATCGATCGCGGTGTGGCTGCACCGGACCCTATACGCGTTCCCTCGGTCAACGTGAATACGACCTCACAGCCCCCGCTCCATCCTCAACAACCGGTCGCAGATGAGACTTTTTTGTTGATCGGGGTGCTGTGCGTCGTATGCTCGCTGATACTCGCGGCCGCACCCGTGATTGGATCGACAATCATTGCCAGCGCGATGACCGACGAAGATCCAAATCATTCATCCTCGCAATCTTAGTTCTGATCGCCACACTGATGGCGATCGAACTAGCCCTGGACGCAATTCGACGACGGAGATAAACCATGGTTTTGGACCAGCAAACTAAGATGATCCTATTGTCGGTACTAGCCGGTATGGTAGTGATGGGAGTTGCCGTGTACCTGTGGTCCAGCATCCGAGCCATTCGATCGGCCTCGCGACGCAAGTTCGGCGCTCGTCCAGATCGATCACAGGATCGATCGTCAGATTGCACGTGCCCTCCACATCAACCAGTACAATGCGTACCGGCTCGGGTCAGCGTCCCAGACAATACACCGGTGGCCATCAGCGGTGTACGTACCGATGGATCCACCAACAACAATCTTGCATTGTCTCAATCTCAGGTTCAGCAAATAGTCGATCGAGCCAATCGACTGCAGTTGGAACGCCAAAACGACGAACTAGACCAGTTGCTCGGCGAGCTGAGTACGCGATCCAAGTCTTAG
>JAXMBP010000062.1:0-32908 GCA_046349795.1 Pirellulales bacterium
AGTGACTCAGCCAGCAATTGTTTCACAACCAGCAGTTGTTTCTCCGGGCTACAGTACGAACTACGGGCCGACAACGACATACTCACCTGTTACAAGTTATCCGGGTTCAACTTACCCTAGCGGCACCTTTGTGAACCCGAACTACAGTTCGACGGGCGTTTCCAGCGTGCCGTTCGGAAGCTCGACTTTCGGCACTCCATCAGTGGGCTCTGCAGGAGCCTATTCACAACCAGTTCCTGGTTTGATGGCACCGCCAAGCGGTTCGTCGGTCTATTCAGGTTCAGGTAGCTCGGTTCTTCCCGGCACTAGTTCATCCACAACTGGTTCGGTTTATCCGCAACAATCGGGATCATTTATCGATCCAGCCAACACGCCACCAAGCCTTCCAGCCGATGGGAACAGTGTTCTTCGACCTCAATTGAAAAGCATCGTGCCTGAAGCGACCCGAAGCGGCAGAGAGTCGGCATTAAATAGCTCCAGTAGTGGCGAACGATCTCTGTTGAGCGAACCAGCCAAAGAGTTTCCGATCAACAATCCAATTCCCGCTCCAGAGGGAATGGAGAAGCCTAGCTGGTCACCTGGACTATTGCGCAATGAAGATATGACCGCGCTGCGTCCCGTTACGCGAAGTACGCAACTGGCTGGACAATCAAAGAAGATTCATTGGGCCAGCTTTGAGCAAGAACTTTCATTGACTGACTCCAATGGTAACTCAGTAAATGGCAGCTCAGCCAGTTCGAACGCCGCTCAGCCAAATCGACCTAAGCCGCTGGATCAATCGGTACCTGCACTGCGTCCGCAAGCAACTCGACCTAGCCACAATGATTCGCTGCAATTGACTCAGCCGAGTGCACCACGATCGGATTTGAGGCCAAATGATATGGTTCCATTGTCCAGTCAGCAGTCATCAGCCCGGACCAATGAAAGTCCAGCTCGAGCCAAGTTCAATCCTAGCTCGTCGCCGGTTCAGACACCGACTACTAGAGGCCCAACCAGCTCGGGTTCTTACAACACGAGCGGTTGGACCAGCACTCGGAACTAGGCATTGTTTCCAAGGCGTAATTACCGCTCGCCAAAGCGGCACAACCCACTCCGCTGGCAATCCTACCAATCCAAGATGAATTGGGTTGTCTTCAAGTCGTCAACTCCGCCTCGTCCCTCGCTTCGTAACACTCCCGAAAAAGATCAATCGGCTTTGGTTACTCTCGTTCGGGAGGGTCCGAAGGCAGGCTTGTGCATATTTCATAAAGAACCAACAATTGGCAACACAGGCGACATTAGTTGGCCTCTAGAAACAATGCCTCAACATCATGGGGCGGAATTTGCTAGCTCTTACTTGTTGATCGACCGCTGGCAATGATTTTGGCCATTGGCCCACGTAGGTCAACTTGCGAACTTACGCTAGCTGGTTCGGAAATAATATCTGAACAAGCCAAAATATCGCTGATTGGATGGCTCAGTCAGCGTCAACTTTGTTGCCAAGCTCCCGTTGAGGCTGATCAAAAGCTCGTTGCCTTTCAGCTCAAGACGAACTTGGTTCCAATCGTTTTCTTTTAGCTTAACCACTTCGGCACCATCCATCGGAGTAGCGTTGTCAATCGCCAACTTCTTGTCATCGTTGGCGAATGTCGTCAGCTTGTGAATTGCTGGCGATTTGCCTTGTTGCAGCATGATCGACTGACTCGAGATCATTGGGTGAACCTCGGCCACTCCTGTCTCATGGAAATACTCATACTCAATGACTCCATCTTCCAGCATCGGTCGTTGATATTGGATGTAGCTCTCTATTACTGGAGCCGGTACAGTCCGCTGCGCAGTGAGAAGCTCTTTCGTGAATCTCCATTTGGAAACTGCTGAATCGTTCTGCTGAAACTCTTCAAAACTATCAGAGTCTGCTTGGTCCTCATGCTCATGGAAACTCTCCGATCGCCAACAGGAATTCTCCTTGATCGCAATAAGATCGAGTTGATCTGGAATCTCGGGCTGGCCAGTAATTCGAAGATTCTCCATGTAGCCCATCGATCCGGAATCAATTGCGCGAATTACCACCCAAGGATCAGGAACGTTCGCAAAAGTATGCTGATAGATCTGGAGTCCGTTGATCCAAGTTGTCACGTTGTTTCCATCAGCTCAATCTATATTTAGTAAAACAGCCTTTTCCACCAAGGCGGGCAGCTCTACTGGCAGCCAGCACGGACAAAACCGCAATGCGAGAGATCACTTTAAGCCCCTGCAGATCTTCTTTTGAAAAGCGGCGGTATGCATGGAGTAGGATATACCAAAGGGCGTTCTTGCCTCTAAGCAGACAATCTGCGGTAACTTCAAACTTTCCGCGGAGTGGAGACGCTGAAGAAAGGCGGCTCAAAGTTTCAGCCGCATAGTGTTGAAGCTTTTCCATTGGCACTTGGCAAGTTGAACTCCGGTTTTAACTGTCCCACTGAGGCGAAGTAGTCGACTGAACTCCACTGTTTCAATGGCGTTGGCATTCTGCCATCGCCGAAATCTAACAACAGTTGAGCATCGCCCGTAGAGCTTTCGAAGGATTCAGCAAGCCTTCGATTCCAGAGCGTTTAGACACTTGCTCCTCTGTAAGAGTCTCTTCATCCCGCTTCATCAATACCTGAGTCGAAGCTGGCATTCCAGAAGTTCTCGAGCCGCCATGCAACCACAAATTCAGGACTCAAATCCAATTCTGACGACTCATCTGTGGCAACCTGCTTTAAGTCCACAGGCATCTTGTCCATCATTGTTTTCGCAGAAGCAACATCGTTAGCCTCAAGCATCGTGATCGCCAATAGAGCATCGGCCTGACGCGATGTTGTCGGATCGTTCTGTCGCTTTAGTTCAATTTCCTTTCGCAATTGTTCTGTTCGTCCCAACTGTTTCGCCAACTTTGCGAGTTCAATTGCCGGTGATTGAATCGACGTCCATGGCTTGCCATTCACAGGTACAGGCATGCCACTTTCGCTAACGGTCGATGGACCGGTCATCGAGTAGTACGGTCGAATGCGTGGCGATTTGGGTGGCAGAACCCATCGCAATAGCTCTTCATAAGCCTGTTCGGGAGCAATTGAGCTTGCGTGCTTTACGACGTCCTCAATTTTTCCACTAACAAATCGGTCATTGACCAGCATATCAACAGTGGTCTCAGCACTTTCGGGAATACCTTTGTCCACCTTGTATAGGTCCGCTAAGATTGATTGATCCAACTTTTCAGGCCAAGGTCCACTGAGATTGACGTTTCGAATTCGAGCTTCATGTTTTTTCAGCTTGTAGAATCCAAATGCGCTTACTTGAGTTGCATCAATGGGTCGCTCAAAAACCAATGTTCCATTCAAGTTCAGTTGAATCGAAGTTCCAGCATGTTTCAGCTCAACTTTGTTCCACTGATCGGTCAGTAAAGGAAGGTTGCCGGAGTGACGCTGGCACTCTGCCTCCAGCTTGGCATTATCGATAGTTAGGCCCAGCAGCATCGCATCTGTAGCGTTCTTGGAGATCATTCGAGTTCGAACGCCATCTGCGTCCAGCAAGAATGCAATCCGGCCGATGGTTGGATGCGACACTATTTTGTCGGGCTGGTAATAGAACTCATAACTTATGGTTTCTTGCTCAACCAGCGGGCGTTGATAGTAAATCCAACTTTGCGCATCAGAATCTTGAGTGACATCGCTACGCCCAGTTAGTTGCCCATCCTTGGTGGTCCAGTCGTAGACGTTTGGCTCGGACTGTTTCAAGTGATAACGTTCATCATTTTCGGAGGTTGGTTGTTCGAGTAGCAGTCGTCGTCGCTTTTGAGACTCGTTAAAGCTACTGGAAATCCAACCATCCATGTACTGATCACGAATCAGAGAAACCTGACGAGGAATTGTCGCATCGCCCTCGATGCGGATCTTCTCCCAGGCTGTTATTTGTTGTCCTAATGTACTTAAACATAGCCAAGGAAAAGTCTTGGTGAATTGATCGTCGTAGAGATGGCTATCTCCACGGAAGAATTTTACCTGATCGTTATCAACAACGATTCGAATCTTGGGTTGCGATGGCGCTTTCCGTCGGCCCAAAGGCCATATCTTGGCTGGGGTGAATACAATCGATTGGAATACACGTCCCAGACGAAGCCGCCAAATCCAGTGGAGGCTGTGTGCTGCGAGACTTCTGGAAGCTCCAGGGCAATGGTGAAGTTGCCTTGAAGCGGGTACTTGAAGAAAAGACCTGAGTTCGTCTGCGTATTCAAGATGTGCTGGATCTGGTCAGATTCAGTCGCCCAAAGTTGCATTCTTCTGCCTTGATAGGGGGTACCGCCGGTTGACCAATGCTTGAAGGTCACTTCAGCTTGATCTAGGCCTCCCCAAGTCTTGAAAGCTTGAAGATCTAACATAGTTACCACGGACTCAAAATCGAGCGCAGAGATTTGCCGTTTGATCTTTTGAAACTGTGGCTTAATGATCGTCGAGATTTTTGGATTTCGCATCGCCTGCTGGAAAACAACTACGTCGGCAGATATGTCCGCAGGGCGATTGAATCGGTTGTAGTTGTAGTCGCGGTTGGCGTTGTTTCGTTCTTCCGTTTGGCTCTTGAGCTTTGCGAGAATTGCGTCGATCGACTTTGTTGAAGTTTCAAGGTCATCTTTCTTGATTGCGATTAGTGTCTGAAGGTACTCTGCCTTGTCAATCTCGTCTGCCTTCGCTTTGGCAGCTTGTTCGCTCAACTGATCAAGCTTGCCTATGATAGCTGCTGCATCAATTAGCTCGACCAAGTTGCTATGTAGCTCCGGTGAGCTATTGGATCGACTGCGTGAACCGTTGAAAGCTGTTCGAATCGTTTTTCGATTGTCGGTAGGCATCGTCCACTGATGCCAAATCTCAAACCGCTTCTCCGCAGGCAGTGTGCGGGTCCAGGCAACCGCTAATTCTGCCAAAGCGCCGCCCGCTTCAACTCTACTGTAGTTACTTGTGTCGATTTCGCAGGATCGACCCCATGTCTCAAACGCGTATTCACGTAGCCCCAGTTCAAAGGCGTCTCGAGCGATAACGACCAGATCATTCTTTTGCTGGTAGTTGGCATAGTCGGCGTTGCTTGAATATCTGGCGTAGAACTTCTGACGCTCAATCAATCGGTTTTCAAAGATCTGCTTCGCCGATTGTTCATCTCCCTTGCTCATGTAGTACTTTTGTAGCTTAAGAGCAATTTCTTTGAACCACGGGGAATTCTGCGAGCTATCGGAATTGCTGAACGGATCATTAGCATTTGTTGAAATAACAGAGAAACTAGTGCTGAGCTTTAGAATAGAAGCAGCGGTTTCCTTTAGTGGCTCTTGGGTGAAAGCCTTGGTAGCTGCAATCATAGCCGTCTGCATGTTCGCCTGTGAGTTAGAGGCAACTTTCATCAGTTGATCCAGAGCGTTTGTGGCGGCTGGGTTATCTCCTTTTTCCATCGCAATCAGAGCCAACAACATTTGTTTTGCGGGCAAGTTGCCTTGATTAGGAGACCTGGCTTCAACCGAAGCCGCCAAGTCGTCTAACTTTCCGGCCTTCGCTGTGATGCTTACCAACATGGACCCCAAGCACTCTTTGGCCGAAGAGTCTGCAATCGGGTTAAGGTAAAGCCGAACCTCTTGTGGTCGATCTGAAGGAAGAACCAGCCCTTTCATGATCTCGTAAAGCTGATCTGATTGCGAATCCATGTCGGCCAAAACCAAAACTGCTTCCTGCAACGATCTGCTGACCAGAGACTCTGGACTACTATTTGACGAACTCGATCGAGTTACTCTACCGCTAAAGGGATCCGAAGAATCACCAGGGTTTAGATCAGGCACTGGCAAGCCACCCTTAAGAGACTGTCCAAGTGCCTTCGCAGCCAACTGCTTCATGCCACTCTTGGCAGCCAACTTACAAACCTGCATAACTACTTGATACTGAGAAGTTGTAAGCGGAGCGATTGGCTTGCCCTTATTCCCTCCATCTTTCGGAACTGCGATCGCGGGATTTGGAACTCCGCCGACGGGTGCTGCTCCGACAACGGCCGGACTCGGAACTAAACCTGGCTGCGCTCGCAAAGACCCGAACCCGCCTAGTTGCCCAGGATTGTTTGCTGGCCGAGAAACAGCTTGAGTCGTGACGATTTCTAGCAATTGATCCCACAGCGATTCTGCTTTTGCAAGATCACCCTTTTCTACTCGCAACTTGCCCCATTCGTACAGAATTGGTAATGAGTAGTCATTGGTGATCTGTCGCTTTGCCGCCTCCAAGGCACGCTCGGCAAGTCTGTCCGAAAGTTCCGATTTTACGTCTGCATCAACTCCTTGAGCTTCTATCGCTTGCTTGGCAACTAACCACAAGTTCGTAACCGAAACAGCAGACTTTCTTTGCTTCATGCTCAGTTTGTATCCAGGTTCAACGGGCTCAAGCTGCATATTGGAAAGCAGTTTTTCAGCCCTGACTTTCAACTGAGCGGTATCCAGCGAACTCGTCTTCAGGTCCCAAAGCAAGGATGCAATTGCGACTGTAGTATCGTCGGGCTGAGCCTGAGAGAGTTGTTCGAATCGCTGAGTGACAAGTTGCTTGTTGGAATCTGTCGATGCCATTGTGGTCAAGACATCGATCAAACCACAGCTCATCGACTTCGATTCAAAATCCTTGATGTCCGGACGGCTAATCCAAAAGATCAATCTTGCCTTTTTGACTATCGGGCAGAATATCCGCTAGAACTTCCTTGGCGTCAGCCTTGCCAATCGATGTCATAGCGTTTCGAGCTTGGTTCTCCACGCGTTTTAGAGTTGTATTGCGGCCCGCCATTCCAGTTGTCAGCTTCCGCGAGCATGTTCGGATCGTTGAGAAGGACTCTCAGTGTTGCGGCTGCTTCGGCGGGGCGCCCAAATAGTTCAAGCTTCTCTGCAATCCAAATTCTAGATTGAATGCTTCGGTAAGCGTTATACTGGTAGTTCGAGTTGTCTATTGGGCCATTCAACGTGGCTAACTGACTTCTCAAATACTTGAGTCCCAGCTCTTTCTTGTCTGGCATCTTACTGTAAAGTGATACCAGCTTTGCCATTGGCGTATAGTTGATTTCATTTCCAGACGTCGTCGTCTTCTGCGCCTGTTCCAGCAGTTCGACGGCTAAATCTTGAGTCTGTTCATACTCGGCTAGCTCTTGACCAATAATCCAACAAGCTGCACTGGGGATCTTTTCAATCTTCTTTTTGGGCTCAAAGAATGCTTTTAGTTTTTCGACACCCGCTGACTTACGACCACTCTGCATTTCTTGAATTGCTAAGGTCGCCACGCCGCCGAGCCATTCCGGATTCTCATCTACAAGCTTCTTCAGGCTCGACTCAAAATCGGTAGTATGAGGCGTGGATCGAAGATTATTTAGAGCGTCTTGTAGCATACTATTGACGCGACCTTCGCCGGAATAGGAACGAATTTCATTGACACCAAACCACGGGTCGGACTTGATCGACGCAAGACTAGGCAGAGTCGACCTCTTGAAGATTTGATAGATCTTTTCATTCTTCAGTGCCTGTTCATTCGCCAGGTTACTCAAGGCATACTGCCGAGAGTTTGGATTACCTGCCAACGCCTTTTCAATCAACCGAATGCCTAGGTCTGTTGTGTTTGCGTCTCTCAACAACGAAGTAGCGGTCTGGATAAGGTAATAAGGTTCCATTCCACGAACATCAAGACTTACCATCAGCTCAACAAACTCCCTGCGCCGCTTGGCTTGAGTGAAGATCCTATCAACCTCATTCAGGTTATCGCCGATCCACTTGGGGTTTGTCTTCAAGATCGCGATGTAATGGTCGCAGGCTTCGCTGGGCTTATTCATACGACTGTAATGACTAGCCAAGTGAAGGTGGTAAATTGCAGAATCAGGCCGAAGTTTGGAAAGTTCTTCAAGGTACTTGATCGACTCATCTCTCTGATTCTGAATTGTGGCAAACTCGGCTAACTGCTCAAGAATCTTCGGCGAATTTGGGGCTCTCTCTAGCTGCGACTTCAGTTGCTGAATCATTGATTTCAATGCGCCCGATTGATTCAGCATCTGCAAAGCGGAATGACGCGATTGGCTATCCGAGGTCGAGTATCGCATGGGATTACGAGTGTTCTTGGAATAGTTACCTGCGTAAGGCGAAGTCGTCTTTCGCAAGACACTATTAGCAACCTGTATTGCCTGATCTGACTTGCCTTGCGAAAAAAGCAAGTTCATTAAAGTCAACTGCGCATCAGCCTGCCTTCCGGCAGTGCGTTCCAGTCTAGCAATCATCGCATCAGCGTAATCGGTCAATCCAAGTCGACGCATTTGAGCGATGAGGCCTTGCTGCGTTTGCGAATCGGTGCGCAGTCCAAAAACCTTTTGGGCGGATTCTCGCGCGCGATCCAAGTCGCCCATGCGTTCGGCGATGTTCATAATGGCCATTTCGCGGCGAAGTATTGCCTGCTGATCTTTGGCCGTTATGTTCTGCAAAACGTTCAAAGCTTCTTCAAGCTCATTTCTCGATTGATGCAGATTGGCAAGCATCATCTGGAAGCCAACATTCTGCTTCTCTGAGGCTGCAATTTGCGTGACCTTATTCATCGCCTCATCGGTCTCGTCATTCCACCAGTGAATTGAAGCCAAGCACCAGTTGAAGAAGTTGGCTTGCTCTGGAGTAGCGCTCTGCAGCTTTTCGTTGAGTAGCTTCGCCAATTCCGTCACCGCTCCAAGTTCGCCCAGCGACTCAAAGGCTTGGCGAAGAAGGCTAATCATCGTCGAGTCAACATAGCCATTCTGTGGTGGGAAAGTAAGATTTGCTTGAACCTGTTTGCCTGCCTTGTAGGTTGATATGGAGTAGGTGCCTTGAGAACTGCTTATCGTCGAGGTGGGTCTAGCCTGAGATGCAGCCTGAAGCAATTGGTATCGAGCTTGAGCGACAGCAACTGGAATCACGTTGTTCAGCAAACGAATGATTCGAGCTGAGTCTTCCTCGGTGGCTGCCGATGCCATCATCCGCTGAACTAAGTTGGAAACAGCCGTCAGCACCGCAATCGACGCGGCAGTACTTCTATTCCGACCAGTAACAATTGGCGTTTCGGCAATTTGTTTCAGTGCTGCTTCTTGCCACTTATCCAGCAGCGGCATGATTTCGTCGAATCGCTTCTCTTCGAAAAGTAAGGAGCCGGCTGCGGCGAATTGTGCTGCGGTCTTGGCCTGACTGACCTGCTTTTCAACCAGCTTGTTGGCTTCGTCGGTCTTGCCTGCTTTTCGATACTCTTCGATCATCAGTGAGGTAAAGCCACCGTTGTTTCTGAAAACACCTGGCAGCATTTGATATGACTGCCCAACCAGCACATATGCCTGTCCATTGGATCCGTAGGCGATGTTTCCTCCGTATACGGCGGCTAAGTCAACATCCTTTTCGTTATTGGTGAGCGCCGTAAAACACTGCTCGACAAGCGCGAGATCCTCCTCAGAAAGCGGACTGCCAGTTGACTGTCCGACGTTGTTGTACTGATCTACTTTGCTTTCTCGCAGCTTTGTATTGGCCAATAAGTAGCGTTGCTCTTCTTTGCCACCAGTCTTTGCTAGTCTCTTGGCAACATTAAAAATCGCTGCATAGTCGTTTTTCAGTTGTGCGACGTACAACCAATCCAGGATATCATTGCGCGCGGCTGATTCGCCTTCAGCCTTCGCACGTATCCTCTCCGCAATTTCAGTCTGTTTGTCGCTGGACGAAGCTGTGCTATCGGGGCTTGCATCAGGCGTTACCGCTTGTGAATCCTGATCAAACTTCAACAGCCAGCTAAACACGGCCATTCTAGCAACACCATACGCGTCAGGCATCCAAACGGGCTGAACAGAACCTGGTGCATAGTAGACATTGTTGCTCGTATATCCCGTCGCCATATTTACCTGCGAAGCTTTGGTAACCATGGCGAGCGGCGTTTCGCGTTGTGGCAAGGCAGTTTGAACACCACGTAAGTTGTCCGACTTTGCTTTAGCCTGAGCTTGCTTTAGTTTTGCTTCCGCAGAACGTCCGAGCGAATCGTAGGGGATTGAGACAGCCAGCAGCCGATCGAATCTACTCTTCGCCTCAGCTACATTATTCAAACTCGCCCAAGCCATACCTTGACGATAGAGAAGTTCCCAATCGTCTCGACGCTTTTCCAACAGTGGCTCAATCAATTGAATAGCGGAATCAAAATTTCCATTTGTTAAAAGCGAGTCCAACGAACGCAGTTGTCGAACCGGATCTTCCTCGCGTTGTATCAAACGTAGAAAAATCTCTTTTGCCTCTTCGAATCGTCCGCTTCGAAGATACATGGTTGCAAGGGGAGCCTCTGTTTCATCGCCGGGCGCAATCGAAACCAATTGCCTTTGATAGTTGATGGCAGACTCAAAGTCACCGTCGGTCTCACACAGTTTAGAAAGTTGATTGAGCAGGTTGGTGTCGCGGGTGTTTTCGCCAAGCAGTCCTTCCAATTCCTTGCGAGCTGCGTTCAAGTCACCCAATGTTTGCCAAGCTTGTGCGATACATACTGTGAAAGCTCGGCGAGTCTCTTCCTCTTGTCGCCCACGTTCTAGGCGTTCGAATAGTTTGTCAGTTTGATTGATGATCTGATACAGTGGAGCCAACCGCTGAGTAATTGTCGTCTTGTCATCCAGTTCATCCGACTTCTCAAAGGCTCGCCAATAGACCTCGATCGCTTCTTCGGTTCGCATTTGATCCGACAGGGCGCTGGCCAAAGCCCGCATCAAACTCGGATCGTTCGGATTGATCCGCATTGCCTTTCGCAAAGCGGTTAGGCCTTCTTCCGGCTTGCCAAGCCTAAAGCAGGTTTGAGCGTAGAATTCATAGTTTTCTGTCTTGGATGGCGCAGCGATGATCAATTTTTGGGCTGCCTCCAGCGCCTCTTTAGCTCGTCCCAATTGTGCCTCCAAGCGGGAGACGTTGGCTAGGTGATCCCCCAAGCTGCGTCGATCGACTTCCGCAAGCTGTCGATTAATGTCTGCCGCTTTGCCGAAGTCTCCCGAACCTTCAGCGATACGAGCCTGAGTGATTAGCGTAAGAATCGATCGCGGTTGCAACTTGAGAGCTTCCGCCATAGCTTCGTTCGCCTCAACCCAACGGCGATTGCTCTCGAAGTACCGACCGATTTCGTACCATTGCTCGAAGGTCGGCTTTGCTTCAGGCTTCTTGTACTGAGCCAGCAAATCTGCCGAGAGCGTCTCCAACTGCTGATTCGCCTGCAGCACATTGATGCGTTGCTTGATGACCTCTTCGCGTTCATCTTCATTCGCGACGATTTTCTGAGCTTGATCACACAGTGCCAGAGCTTCATCATGCTTACTTGCCTTGGTGTGATAGTCCGCGGCCTTGAGCAACAATGAGAGATCTTTAGCATCTAGCTTGACCGCATCAGAAATCTGTTGGCAAGCTTGATCGGAAAATCCGAAGCTGTTAAATACTTCGGCGAGGCGAGCCAAATTGGTTGCGTTGCGTCGACCACCTGCAGCAATCTCGTTCCAAACCTTCATCGCCTCGTCACTGCGTTTTTGAACGTGAAGAAATTCGCCAAGATACTCGCGATACTGAGGGTCGTTCGGTGCGAACTCGATGGCTCGGCGATAAAGCTGCTCAGCCTTTTCACTCAACTGATTTTGTCGACAAAGATCTGCAACTTGCGAAACTGTCACTGCATCCTTCGCGTTAGGATCAATCATGCGATTCCAGATCTGGAAGGCCTCTTCACGACGTTGTTCCACAGAACGCTCGCGGTTTCGCATCACCAACTTTCCCCACTCCCTCAAGTAATCAGGATTGTTGGGAGCGGCTTTCAAGAGTTCTTGATACTGTTTGTTCGCGTCGTTGAATCGCTGCTCGCCAGCAAGCAGATCGATAAACGTCTTGCGCAGATCGGTTCGTGAAGGTGCTAGTTTGATAGCCTTCTCGAGCCAAACTATAGCTTCCGGAACTCTTGCGGAATTCGAGAGGAATCTAGCCAAACGACTCATGCCTTCGACGTCTTCAGGATGACTCTCAAGCCAACTCTGATAATACTTCACCAAGCCATCTTGGTCACCTGAGCGAAGAAATACATCATCAATGCGTCGGCGCACATCGCGGTGCAGCCAACTATCAGGATTCAAGCTGGCGAGAATGGATTCAAAGGCTTTGATTCCATCAGGTTTCTTACCAGTTTTGATCGTTAGTTCTGCCTGTGAAATTTTGAACGTTACTCGGCGATAATCATCGGTTACAAGTTCAGCTAACTTGGCATATCGAGGCAGTGCTTCAGCGGGTTGGTTCTCTTCAACCAGGGTGACCGCGATCTGTTCGAGGACTCGAGCGTCACCCGGAAACAGCTTTTCTAAACGCTGCCAAACCTCCAGTGCTTCCGTTGTACGTTGGGCTCGCTGATGAATGCGTCCTAGAGTCTGGAAAATCTCCAATTGATCAGCGCGTTGAGGCTTGCGCAAGATTGCTCGCTCTAACGACTCGGCAGCTTTGGCGGAATCGCCAAGACGAAGTTGAGCTTGCCCCAAGTAGTAACAAGCAATCGCATCTTGAGCCCGCAACTGTTCAGCTTTTGAATAGGCTTCGACCGCATCGGCATCACTACCGCGTTGCGATTCGAACAGGCCGATTAGCATCCAGATGGCACCGTCGTTGGGAGATTTTTCCGCGCGCTGCCTTAACGAGGCTATGAATTTGTCCAGCGTTCCGAACTCGACGTGATGACCGTACACTCGATCGAGCGCCGTTCCGCGTCGCGGATTCTTTTCCAACACAGTTAGAAAACGCTCGGCTGTCTTGACCTGCTGTTGCTCTTCCTCAGTCAACTCGGCAATCGCTGAGTTTTCGTTCGCAGGCTTGTCCTGAGCAGAAGCCGCTGAAGTATCAAGTAGCACGAGGGCGGCTATTGAAAATGGAACACAGGCTACTACAAACGAGTGGATCAAGCGTTGAAAACTCAAGAGTTCACACAGAGTATCCGCGTTGAGATAGGATGGCATCAACATCTCCTTGAATAGACGGCGTTTGGCGTACTAGTGCCGGGGCGTAATTGACGATGCAAGTTAGTTAGACGACTTTTCTACCAAATCGCGATGACGTGCATTGTGCGACTTATGGCTCGAACTTCACAACAGGATATATAGGATAACGAATCGAAAATTGGCTTGCACGAAAATAGTGTCAGTAGCTGGTGCGAAAGCTTCGAAAACGTCAACGATCAATATTGACAACGTTTGGCTGCACATCAAACTTTAGCCACCAAGGCAGCGCAACGCTGTTTGTTTCCACATTAGAAATATCAGGCTAAATGGCTCTCGAAGAACTAAGCGTCAAACTGGGTGACCGCAGCTACTCGATCGTTGTAGGTGAAGGAGTGCTCCAGCAGATCGCAACTCGCGTTCGGATACTACGTCCGAAAGCTTCACATGCCGTAATCATCTTCGATTCGAACGTGGCCCCGATTGCTAAAGCCGTTGAATCATCACTGGGGCCGAGTTGGCGAATCGATTGCTTAGAGATTCCCAGTGGTGAAGGTAGCAAGAGTATCACTCAACTCTCACGTTTGTGGGAGAAAATGCTCACCGCCAAAACAGATCGCGGCAGTTTGATCATTGCAATAGGCGGGGGCGTCGTGGGGGACTTGGCCGGATTTGCTGCTGCCTCGTTCGCTAGAGGCTTAACACTAATACAGATTCCAACCTCATTGCTTAGCCAAGTCGATTCAAGCGTCGGTGGCAAGACTGGCATCAATTTGGACGGAGCCAAGAATATTGTGGGAGCGTTCTGGCAACCAGCTCTAGTCATGATAGACAGCCAGACGCTGAATAGCTTGCCGGAGAGAGAGTACATTTCGGGGCTGGCAGAAATCGTCAAATATGGAGTGATTCTTCTGCCTGAGCTGTTCGAGTTTCTGGAACAGAATGTCGACGCAATATTGGCTAGAGAGCCTGCCGTCGTCCGGCGCATGGTAATTGATTCGTGTCGGGCTAAGGCGATGGTTGTAGAGAATGATGAGCGTGAGACAACTGGTCTGCGAGCAATACTCAATTACGGTCATACTTTTGCTCACGCGATCGAAGCCACCGAAGGTTACGGAAGTCTGTTACACGGCGAAGCTGTTGCCATCGGAATGAACATGGCTGCTGAACTTGCGCTTCGATTAGGTCGAGTGGATCGAACGTTTGTAGAGCGTCAGGCCGAATTGATGCGAGCCCTGAAGCTACCCGTTACGCTGCCCAAGGCAAACGTTTCCGCGATGTGGCAAGTCATGCAATCGGATAAGAAGGTCGAGCATGGGATGCTCAGGTTTGTGCTGCCAACTCGAATGGGACATGTGGAATTGGTTTCTCAAGTTGAGAAGCAGTTAGCCTTGGATTCGATCGAAAGTTGCTTGGCGTAACTGCGTTGGAAAGTTAGCGCCCATCGAAGATACCGACTCAAATGGAGCGTTTTCAATGCGAGTGAATTCTCTTGTGAAGTTGATTGCCCTGTTCGCGATGTTCGGGCTCGGATTATCGCGCGGACAAGCTCAGAATCTACCCAACATCGTCTTAATGATGGGCGATGATCATGGCTGGGAAGAGACTGGATACAACGGGCATCCCCATCTGAAGACTCCAGTCTTGGACGAGATCGCGAGGACGGGCCTGAGGTTCGATCGCTTTCATGCGGCTCATCCGAATTGTTCACCCACTCGAGCAAGCTTTCTGACTGGCAGGCATCCCAATCGCATGGGCACATTCTCACCTGGTTATTCGTTTCGTCCAGAAGAGATAACGATCGCTCATTTGCTTCACCAAGCTGGCTATCGCTGCGGACATTTTGGTAAGTGGCATGTTGGAGCGGTCAAGAAGCAATCGCCAGTGTGCCCAGGCGCGATGGGCTTTGACGAGTGGTTGTCGCATGACAATTTTTTCGAACTTGATCCGACGCTTTCCCGCAATGGTGAAGCTCCTGAAAAATTCAAAGGGGAAAGCTCGGATATTCTGGTTACCGAAGCCATTGAGTTTATTCGTAAGACTCAACAAATCGCAAGGCAGAAGCCCGATGGACTACCGTTTCTAAGCGTCATCTGGTTTGGTTCGCCTCACGAGCCTTACAGTGGATTGCCGGAAGATCTGGCGTTGTACCACGATTTGCCGGAGCTGTATGCAGACAAGCAGGTCAAGTTGACTTCGAACGAGACAGGGGCTCAAGTGTCCCGCAAACAGGGCGATGTTTTGCGAGAGCGTTACGCTGAGATTACCGCTATGGACCGAGCAATCGGAAAGATGCGCAGTTATCTGGCGGAGTCGGGACTTCGCGAAAACACCATCCTCTTCTACTGCGGCGACAATGGTACTTCGGCAGATGGCTTACTGAAATCTCCAAACCGTGGACAGAAAGGAGTTGTGTACGAAGGTGGTACATTGGTTCCAGGGTTGGTCGAGTGGCCAGCTCGAATCAAACAACCGATGTCGACCAGTATCACAGCCTGTACTAGCGATTTGATGCCAACGTTTGCAAGTATCGTGAAGCAGCCTTTGCCAAATCGTCCGATCGATGGAATCAACCTGCTACCAGCCATCGAGAAAGGCTTAACCGTGCGCGAGAAGCCGCTGTGTTTTTGGGAATTTTCGAGCGGTCGCTACAACACCGAAAGGCCGTTGCCTTACATCGATCCTGTTTTGCAAGAGGGCACTACTCCGCTTGCCAAGTTAATGGGCGGCAAAGCCACTCGTGACTTCATCAATTTCAAACATCCGAGTATCGAGGAAACCGACTATCGGGGAGCAAAGGCGATTATTGATGGCAATTTCAAACTTGTTGTTCACGATGCTGGAAAGCAAAACAAGAAGGAGCTTTTCGACCTGAGCGTCGATCTCGGTGAGCAAATAGATCTTTCCAAACAAATGCCCGAACAACTCGATCGCCTTGATAACGCGTTGCGATCATGGCAGGCGAATGTCTTGAACAGTCTAATGGGCCGTGATTATTAGGATCAAGATTGAGTCAAAGATTGAGTCAAGGTTCAAGCGTTCCACGTTCAGTGCGTCTCTGCGACTAACTTGGTATCGCGAGTTAATTTGGGAAACTGAAAATCAGTAATCGACTCCAGTGATTGCTGCCGAGTATCGCGAAGAGCTTCCATAAACTTCAGCCCTTGCTCTCTTCCATAGGCTCGGAGTGCAAATTGATTCGCAATCGAACCTCTTCCATCAGGACTCTTTTGATAGATGAAGATGTTGAACTCGGTGATCGATTTCTCCGTATCCCACGTGATGAAATCCAACATGATCCGTTGACCATCTTCGCTCTCATGAATCTGATATCGAGCCAGCGGGTTGGAGGCCTTAAGAGCACTGATCATTTGCCCAGCTAAGTTACGACCATCGTTGAGATTGGGGTAGGCAAAGACCGCGATCAACCTTGTCCAGTTGTCCAAGCTCTCGCCGTTGGGCAAGTATTCATTGATAACTCGACCGTCTTGCGGGTTTGGACTCTCGGCAACGTAAGCTAACTGGTAGGACTCACCTCGAAAATCGACTGTTGTGGGTTTACTCTTGCTGTTCACCCCAACCAAGCGATCATCAGCGAATGCGCTGCCCAAAGTCAGTACAGAAGTGATCAACAACACAGACAAGGAAGTCGTGCAATTTTGCTCTCCTGGATCTAAACCACAAAGTAGCCACCTATGGCAACTCTGTGTTAAAAACGGTCTGCGATCGAGCGACTTCAGGGCTCAAGAGCTTAAATCGATACCATTCACCAGAACACGGATGCCAACCAAATCGATTGGTCCGTTTATGCGGCTTCCCAGAAAACTCCCTATCACCTCATATTGCCTGAAATTGTTGGCAATTCTCGCTGAACTCCGGTATACGAATCCTCCTGCACACTGACGAATCTACAGTGGATACATTATTTTGCGGAAGGGTCGATAATCGAGTAAAACGAGCTTCCGCGGAGGGCAAAAGACGGTCGCCGGTCGGTGAGCATCCGTTGGTTCGGCTGATTCCACTGAACTACAAAGAACTGCTTCTGAATCTATCCTTGAGCGTTCCAACATCGCGACTTCAGAGAATCAATCGATGTTGCCTTGAAATCATCCTCATCCATTGATATCGAGAACAAGCCATGGCGGCAAAAGGCGGTAAAGACAATGCGTTTCGTGGTAAGCCATTCGTAGTCTAGATCTTTAAGTAGGTATCCCCTGTCGACGAGTTTTTCGACTTGATCTAATTCGTTCAGGCACTTCTCGTTGATCTCTGATTCACGGTACGCCGCCAGCTTCGGTTTAAGTCTCTCTTGTTCGAATTGGACCAGGGTCCAGTAAGCAGAGATGCGTGAGTCCACCGCTTTGTCTTTGGTCATCAAGTCCAACAGAACCAACGTCCTTTCGCGTACGCTTTTGTAGTCAATACACTGAAAAAATCTTTGACGCCTTGCTGCTTTTGGGTGAGCTGTCACTCGCTGAAGAATGTCAAATACTGGGCCGTCCCGAAGACTTAAGAATCGGGCCAATGCAACTGCATCGCGCCAAATTTTTGCTTGCGGATGAACGATGCCGTTACATAGGGGACCAAGGTCCTCCACGTCGCATTTCACGCCTTTGGCTGAAGCAACTTCACACGCGGTTACCATAGCGTCGTAGTCCGGTACTAACTCCGGCCTTTTGTGTGCCAGGTGCTCATTTATCCAACGGCGTGCATCTTGCGGCGAAAATGGCATTGTTATCTCTTGATCCGGCCAAACGTTCGAAGTCACGCAGTCAACGCGCATGATTCGCCATTGCCACAGCACCCGTTCGACGACTCCGGTCGATCGCGTGCGATTCCCGTTGAATGTTCGCGAAGTTGTAGTGTATCGCAGCCAGGACCGATTTTGTAGCGGACTTGTGCGCGCGGGTGGGCCCGGCGCGTGAACAAGCTTCGGGCCGCGAGAAGTGTCGAAATCGTTTACAAAACGAACCAGGGAGTCGAATCAATGCGCTGCTAGATCACTGGCATGCGCAGCAAGACGGTAGAGCCAGCTTTGATCTTGTCGCCCTTCTTGATCAGAATTTCAATTCCAGGTTCGTTGGGAACGAGAATCTCAGTGCGGGAGCCCAGCTTGATCATGCCAAACTGCTCACCAGCCGCCAAAGTATCTCCAGGCTTGACCCAACAGACGATTCGACGAGCAATCGCGCCAGTGATTTGACGAACGATCATGGGTCGATTGGTTCCATCGGCCTGTATCAGCACGGCCACCTGTTCATTCTCTCTAGCGGACTCCGGCCGCAGAGCATTCAAGTATTTGCCGGGCTGGTACCGAAGCCCAATCACTCGGCAAGCTACCGGCGAGCGATTGATGTGCACGTTGAAGATTGAAAGGAAGATTCCAACCTTCAGCGCTGGACCACCGATGAAGTCGTCATGCTCGATCTGCTCGATGTCCGAAATTGTTCCATCCGCTGGTGCAACCACCAAGTTAGCCTCGGTAGGAATCGCGCGATCGGGATTGCGAAAGAACCAAACAATCAGTGCCGTGAAGACTCCGCAAGTGACTGCTAACAACCAAAGCACAATCGAAATCGCGCCGGCAAAGTTAGTTGCTGCCCAACCCAGCAAAACAGTTGCCGCCAGCCAACCGCCGCCCATCAACAAAAGTTCCGCGAGTCCATCTCGCGCGAACGGAAGTTTACTTCGCCACGTGAATGGATCATCCTCAGGCCTCCAAAAATAGCCGCCCTGGTTGCGGTAGAATTTTAGATCGCGAGGATCAAGGACAGGATGAGGGCAGGGGTTGAAATCGCCTTGCCGACAAGCTTCCATGCGTTTTACGTAGCCTCGGCGAAAAGTGCTCAAGTAGGCTCGTCGAATCTTTCCCCAAAATTGCTCAATGCCAATCACAATCCCGCCACCAGGTTGAATATCGGTGATGTGAGGATCCATCGGCATCAACTGCTTGGTTGGATACTTTGTGCCCGCTTGGTTTTCTCTTGAAATGGACATCGAAACTTTTGAAGTTGAACTTTGTTTACGGAATATGTGATTGGGTAGTCTGTAAGATTCTAACGACAGTTCACCCATTGACCGGACTGCGCTGATTGTTGCAAGCACTGGCAAATGTGAATTGCATCGCGCGCATGCTGAACGCTTAGTCTAGGCATCGGTTGTCCCGCCTTAATTGAACTTACCATATCGTCAATTTCTGCGCAGAAGCCGGACACATCATCACCTGCAGCAAGTTGTGGCTTGCTAGCTGAGCCATCTTGATTGAGTACGGCTAGCGGCATTATTTCAACACCATGAGGCTGAACCGAAAGTTCGAATTGCATCACAGCTTTTTCAAACTGGATCTCGAATCCATGACAGAATGGACGAGCCTTTTGATCGGACACACCACCTGAGGCCGCAACAAACACACCGGGAGTATCGAATTCCATCAACGTGTGACAGAATTTTACTAGGCCATCTTTCATCTCTGCCGAACACATGACTCGTCGAGGCATACCGAACAGCAGCTTGGTGAAATGAGCATCGTGAACCAATAGGTCGATCAGAGGTCCACCTACTTTTTCGGGATCGTAGAAGTCGGGAATCCAATCAGGAGGCGAGATCACGCGTTTGAAATGCGCTCGCAGTGGTCGGCCATACGTACCAGCCAAGGCAGCTTGATAAGCGAATTGAAACTCGCCCATGTAAGGCAACACTTGAGCCACCAATACCTGACGATCATACTTCTTGGCTGCGGCAAGAATCGTATCACACTCAGCCGTATTCAACCCAAGCGGCTTTTCGCACATCACATGTTTGCCAGCAGCCAAAGCCTTGCAGGCCGACTCGACATGAAGGCTTGGCGGCAAACAGATGTCTACCACGTCGATCGTTGGATTGGCAATCATCTGCTCAAGTGTTTCATAGCCAGTCAGTCCCGCCATATCGACATGGGAACCCGGAGGCCCAAAATTGCCCTGGATTCCTCGCCAATCTCCCGATCGTTTCTTGGGATCGCGTGAACAGAATGCCACCAGTTCAGCACTCGAACTGCGTTTGTAGGCCAGATAGTGAATCCAGCTCATGAAGCCTACGCCAGCGATGCCAACTTTCAGCATTTTCGTCGTCCCGTCAGAATCATTGATGATTAAAGGTTGAAGAAGACATTTGCATAGTTTGACAGGTCGTGGAGATACAAGCAATCCTGTTTGAATCCTGCGGGGTCAGTTCGTATTCCTATGAAAGAACCGCAGGCGTTAGTTTTGATGTTGTAGTATTTGGATTTAGGGGCGAAGCCCTGTCCGTTTACTCAGCCCAGCCTTGTAGGGCTGGGTAAGCATTTCGCGAGAAGAACAAAAGGCCACGCCCGACCGTTTCGTCGGGCCGTTGGCCTTATCATGTTCAGGTTCCATTCCCGCCTGATGGGCTGGGCTTTGTAAATTGCTGGGCCTTCGGCCCGAAATCCCAGAATCTATGCAATATCAAAACTAGCGCCTGCGGTTCAAAGTGGGGATCAGCTACGAAAGCTGTACCTTAAGAAAAGAGGGAGGACGAATCAGATCGTCCTCCTCAAATTTTTTAGTGACTTACCGTTGAATCCGGCTTAGCGTCGACCACCTCGACCGCGATCGCGACCACCACCGCCTCCACCGCCACCGCCACCGCCACGTCGACCACCTCGGTCGCCGCCACGATCACCGCGGTCGGAGTAACCGCGGTCGCGTCCACCACGATCACCTCTGTCACCGCGATCGCCTCTATCGCCTCTTTCAGCCAGCGCCCAACTCGCTCTTCGGAACCGTCGCCTTCTTCACCAACTTGAGCAAACGGGTCTTCCACTCCTAGCTCTTCTAAGGCTCGTCGGCGACTCAGTTTAACGCGATCTTGTTCATCGATATCGATAACCAAAACCTTCATTTGATCGCCAACTTGGCAAACGTCATCAACGCTGGACACATATCCATTGGACAGTTCGCTGATGTGAACAAGACCATCGCGGCCAGGCAGAATTTCCACAAACGCACCGAAGTCGCGAACGCTGCTAACGATTCCGTCATAGATCTTGCCGATCTGAGCTGTTGCCGTGCAAGCTTCAACTCGAGCCATCGCCGCCTTGGCGCCATCAGCGTTCGCCGATGCGACGACAACTGTTCCGTCGTCTTCGACGTCGATGGTCGCGCCGGTTTGCTCTTGAATGGCTCGAATATTCTTGCCGCCAGGACCGATCAATAGACCAATCTTTTCAGGATCAATCTTGGTCCTGAGCAATCGAGGTGCAAAGCGACTGGTTTCCGAACGTGGTCGTGGAATGGCAGTCAACATCTTGCGAAGAATTTCCATGAGCTTCTCGAGCTTGCTTCAATGTCGCACGAATGATTTCTTCGCTGATGCCATCTATCTTCAGATCCAACTGAATGCCTGTGATACCTTGAGGTGTACCAGCACTCTTGAAGTCCATATCGCCAAAGTGATCTTCGTCGCCAATGATGTCGGTCAGGGCTACCCAGCGATCTTGCTCTTTCACCGCCGATGTTGATACCGGCAACAGGGTTGGTCAAAGGTACACCCGCAGCCATCAAGCCTAGAGTAGCTCCACAAACGCTGGCCATTGATGAGGAACCATTCGATCTCCATAATGTCGCTGATCACGCGGATACGGGAAGTCCTCTGGATCTGGAACGATTGAGCCACTGAACGCTCGGCCAATGCTCCGTGACCAATTTCACGACGACCTGGTCCGCGAATCGGGCGGCACTCACCTACTGAATAGGATGGAAGTTGTAGTCGAGCATGAACTTTTTTGCTGTACTCTTCAACCAGTCCATCTACTCGTTGTTCGTCGCGGCTGTTCCCAGAGTTACGGTGATCAAAAAGGCGCTGAGTTTCACCGCGTTGGAAAATTGCAGAGCCGTGTGTGCGGGTAGAACGTCGGTTTCGCATTCGATATGACGCAAGCTAGTGTGATCGCGCCGTCTGGACGAGTTCCTGTCAAAATCAGTTCGCGGACTACGGCGTGCTCTTAACTTGTGCCACGCGACATTGAAGTCAACTTCGCAAATCGCGCCTTCGGCCTTTGATCAGGGATCAAATCGAGCAGCGCAGCAGCCTTCACGGCTGAAACAGCTTCGGCTCGAGCCAACTTGCCGTCGGTCTGCTTGGCTTGACGATAGCGATCCCAGTAGCCGCTTCAATCGATCCAGAATGCCATTGCTCGCTGAGCCTTGAATTCCATTTTGGTTGGTCGAACTGGTCAACCAACTCATTCATTAATCCGATAATTTCACGAACATAGTTGTGAGCATAAGCACCGCCTTGCCATTTGCTGCCAATTACTTGCGGCGCCTTCATCAAGCGAGGTCATCTTCGTTGCCAGAGATGATCAGGTCCCAGTTCGCTTCTTCAATTGAGCCGCCGTTGTAGGACCGCCAACATCACCCGCTAACCAACCGATGCCAAGCGGTCACTTTAAATGTAGAGCGCACGACCGACAGGAATGCGGCGGCCCCGCCCCATGCTAATACGTCGCCATCATTTTGCAGGTCACTAAGAACCAGAGCCCGAATCTGAACTTCATCGCAGAACCCATCTGGGAACAAAGGTCAAATCGGTCGGTCCATCAGTCGACTAGTCAGAGTTTCCTTGGTCGTAGGACGACCTTCTCGTTTCAGGAATCCTCTGGGAACTTACCAGCAGCAGCCATTCGCTCGCGGTAATCACAGGTCAATGGAAAAATCGGTTCCCGGTTCGTTTGGACCAGGTAGCAACGTTGATGACAACGGTACTTGCCGCATTGAGTCAAAACGCTGGCAGCGGCTTGCTTGGCAACTTGGCCTGTTTCAAACGATAGGACTTGGCTGCCGATTTGTTTTTCTACTGTATCTTCACTTACTCTACACTAAACATCACAAACAATAAACTTGATTACAACACAACAAAATCTTAACCATCTCAAAGCTCAACATAGCCCTGACATCGTCGATTATGGAATCGCTTGGGGGTGGAGCCATAGAAGGCAACGCAGATATTCCAAGCAGACAACGAGTAGTCCTAGAGAGCATCAAACCGCGCGCACTCCTTTAAGGCAGCGCGTCCAAGCAGACTCGTGATCACGCGAAACGGTCTTCGGAACGCTTGTAGGTTGGGTCGTTTCTAGCCAAAAACAGAAAGCCCAAGCTTATAGCCTGAAACAGTTCTCTGCTCGCACCACATCCAAGAAGGCACGAGCAAAACATTAAAGGCATATCCTCGACGGATAACTACTTGCGAATGCCTAAACGGCCAATCAAATCCAGGTACTGCTGAGGGTCGTGTCGGCGAACATAGTCCAACAATCCACGGCGACGACTAACCATCGTCAAAAGTCCACGACGGCTCGCATAATCTTTCCTGTTCGTGCGCATGTGCTGTGTCAGGTGATTAATGCGTTTAGTCAAAATTGCTATCTGAACTGCAGAAGAACCCGTGTCCGTTACAGTTTTTCCGAATTCGGCAATTGCTTCTTTTTTGATTTGTGTTGTCGTCGTAGTCATAAGGCTAAAAGTTCTACTAATTCTTCTTGTGTCTTACTGTATCTTTGGCTAGATAGGCCGAAGATAGTACCGGATTTGACAAATAAGGCAACCTCATTTTTAAGTTGCACCTGCTCAGTTCGACCGTTTTCGTCGCCTGACTTGTGCAGAATCGGTATTTTTCGGAGCGTCCAGCCGATAGGATTCTACGGAAGTCTTTGAAAAAACTGAATCCACGACAAAGGAGGGGTGAATGATCGAGCTTCGCTGGAAGGCAGATACCAGGCTATCAGCCCTTCACCTTGCCCACTGTGCGGGCAGTTTTCCAAGTGATATCCGATGGCGAGAACAGACACAAAGGGCAATTTTTGAAGGTTTGGACGGGTTTGCTGACAGACTGGATGTCCCCGTCGATCGATTCTGGGATTTGAGTTTCCAGCTCTGCTTGGATTGCAGCAGCACTCGCGATCTAGCCGAGCGGTTGGTAGTTAGATGTCTGCCTCCGCAAGCTCGTAGCCAGTATTTGATCAGCGAACTGACGGCGAGCTTGCAGTCAATCGCGGCAGCCAGCGAAATAGAACAGCCTAATTTCCTTCGCGAGATCGCTTTACGTGAAGCCCCTTTGCGCGAACAGTGGGAGGCTTACGGACCTGGACTTTGGAATCAGCTCGGCCAATGGATTGAGCCCTCGCTGCTTGTCGAACAAGCCGAGGTCTTTTTAGTGATGCCAGTAATTGGTGGTTATGGTTGGCCTCATCTTCAAACCAATCGCTGCCACGTCGAAGCCGTGCTCACGAACGCTCATCCTCAAATCACAGAAGTCATGCGACTGTGTTGGTTGCTCAGTCAATTGGATTTTGAGCGCCCCCGCTACAGCGAACTTATCAACGCACGGCGACTGAGAAGAGTTTCCGGTCTGGCAATGCTTCCACCACTCATGAATGCGGCTGAAGAACTGGGCCTAAGTCGCTTCAGCTCAGAAGGTTTGCTAACGGCTATCACGGTGTGGAGAATTGAACCACCCGGAAATCGAACTACGGCGTTGGCGGAAGTTTTGATGGTCTGGTGGGACACCTTTCGCTCTGGAGAAATTGATTGGTCGGTTGCCTTAACGGGCTTGGATCGGATGCTGGAGGAAGTTTGACGTTTTAAGATCGTAGCTGATCCGGCCACGGTTCAGGCTTCAAGCTCTATCCCTTTTCAATTAAGGCAAGACTTCGTTCTAACGACACGGTGCGCCGTCCGGTTCAAGTGTTTTCTTTTGCGGTTACCGAGCAGCTCGCGCTGCTCCGCTAGAATTCCGATTCTTACTCAACGGTATTCGACTTCAAACTTCAAACTTCTCTCGTAACTTCTGAATGGCCTGTTTATGCGAGGCTGAAATGTCGCGTTCAAGCGCCGCGTCGAATAGCACAGCAGCTTGGTCCACTCGACTTGCACGACGATTCAAGTAAGCTCGAAGAGTGTCGAATTGTGCTCGCTCCGTATCACTCAGTTGCTTTGGAGTGTCATTCTCCAGTTTGGCAAGTACTTGATCGGCTTCCATGAATTGCGATTGGGCATAAGCATGACTAATTTGAATTGCCGGAGTCCTAATAAAATGGATTAGCTGCCGGTACAGTTCTGCAATGCGTTGCCAGTCTGTTTGTTCAAGCGATGCCGCGCGGCAATGCTCCCAAGCAATGGCAGATTCAATATGGTATCTGGAAGCTTGAGTGCCATGCAGTGAACGCGTCATCCAGGACATGCCACGACGGATGATACTCCAGTCCCAGGTCGAGCGATCTTGATCTTCAAACAACACTACGCCGTCCGCGCTAATTCGAGCTTCAAATCTAAAGGCTGTGAAAATGCATCAAAGCCAACATCGCGCAGGTTGATGGCAGAGCCCCCAGTTTGCACGATACAAGCAAGCCAGCCAGGCGAATTGCTTCATCGCATAACTCGCGTCGAATGACCAACTGGTCCGAGGTTGAGTAGTAGCCTTCGTTGAAAATCAAATAGATGATCAACTGGACTTCGGCGACCCGAGATTCTGCAAGCTGTCGATCAAGTTCTAATGAAAGACTATCGCTTTGCCTCAATTTCTCTTTTGGCTCCGCGTGATTTTTCACAGCATCTTCGGACAACAACAAAGCCCGAGCAATTTCTCCGCCGCTAAAGCCGCGATCTTTAGCGTGAGTGCCAAACGCGACTCCATGGGAATTTCGGGATCTGCACACAGAAAAATCAGCCGAAGCTGATCATCGGCAACCACCTCGTCGTGCGCGACCTTCGGATCAACGGAATGTGAATCGCTCTCGGCGGACTGTACGAGGCAAGAAATCTTGATGCCGAGCGTTTCGACGCAAGTAATCTCGAGCCACATTTCTGGCGACAGTGAACAACCAAGCTTCGGGGTCTTCTGGCAAGTCAGTGTTCCGCCCAATTCCTCATGGCTCGAAAGCATCGCTGTCTGCAGCCACAATCCTCGGCCAAATCCAGATCGCGAAGGCCAGCGATCGAGTCAATCGCGAGACCATTTTGCCGTACTGATTGCGGAAAAAATGTTCGACCAAAGGTTTAGAATACTGCACTGGCGACCCCCACAAAAGCTCTAACGACTCTGTAGTGGAAAACGGTAGTGGACTGGATTACGAGTCCCCACGCATCCCTTATTCCCGGACTCGTAACTTATTCCCGGACTCGTAACCTCGTCCACTACTGGGATGTCAGAACCTCGAAAACCCTAAACGAAAGTTTCTCAGACATTTTTCTGTTAGATTGTCCATTCTAGTTTGGTCCGCTCGTCCTGATATTGTTCGGCCAACAAATCGTTGAGGGCCTCAATCAATTCTCCCAGTTAAAGAGATCTAAAATCATGGCAAAGTTTCTTCTCATTTATCGCGATTCTGCAGAACCAACTCAACCGCCATCCCCAGAGGAGATGCAAGGATTCTTGGCGATGTGGGGCGAATGGTTCCAGAAGTGCGGACCTTCCATTGTTGACGGTGGCGACGCGCTAGCCCCCACCGGTCGAGTCTTGCGAGCCGACGGCACTATCACAGATGGCCCCTATGTGGAAGGCAAGGAGATATTAGGTGGTTACAGTGTAGTTCAAGCGGACTCGTACGAAGCCGCCGTCGCGATCGCTAAGGAATGCCCCATAGCAAAAGTTGGCGGCTATATCGAGATTCGCGAGTTTGCCGGTTTCGCGTAGCGGCCTGATTGGCTTGGCTAATAAAACCAGTTATTGCGGAAGGAGCCTGCAGCAATGCGGACTCGATTCTGATTGCTGCTTAACAGCCATTCTGATACATACACCAAGGTCTCACGGACCTTAATAGCCCCCTTACGATGATCCTTCCGATGGTTGGGAACTCAACAACCGCAACGCGTGAGGGTGCTTAGGTCCGTCAGCTTCGTTGATACCGTGATCTATTTCGCGCATCACGAACCACAGGCGCGATCGGCAGCATTTCGGACAATCGAATCAAGTCGACGGTCGGTGGAACTCCGATCGTTCGCGATTTTGATTTCGTTTTTTTTGTGTAGCAGATTCTCAAGCGAATACGATTTTCTGGGTGTACCGTTAAGTAGGTTGCCGTTACAGACTTTGCCTCTATGATCGTGGGTGCTTGACCGTGTTGTATCAGTATCCTGGCTGCTTGAATTGTAACTGTTGGGGGAATCAACGTCAGAAAACCAAACTGTACAACCATCATGAGTAGGATTGCAGGAAGCGCAAGTGCCAGTGCCCAGAGGTTCGGTAGGATGACCTGTGGGACCATCCATTTAATTGCTGTGATGACAGCGGCGGACGCTAAAGCTGCGGCGAGTGTAATACGGATTAGGGACGCCGAATTCAGGACAGAGCGTAGCTCCGACCACAATTTCGGAGTGTAAGCCCAGCGTGGAACGGACCAAGTTAGTTTCGGAATTGTCGTGGCAGGTTCCTTTAGTACAAAGTTGGTGCGGAGTGCAGTAGAAAAATCAGCCGACCACTGCGCGACATGCAAAACTACGAACGTGTCATCTCACTGCGATAACCCTAGACGAAGAATCTCATTTCAGCGAAAGCGATGTCGATTCATTTGAACCTGCGACAATTTGAATTTCCAAGTCTGTTGAATCTCGACCGGCGTATTTTTGAGGCAGATCATTCGGTTTTGCGACAATCGTGTCTTTCGAAACTGCAACTTCGTTATGCACCACGGTCACCTTATACTTTCCCGCTGGAGCACCATCACCTGGATTGTAGGTCCAGACCGTGAACTTTCCGCCCGCAGTCGATTTTGCTTTGGGCCGAACAGTTTCAGGGGCTTCTTTGTCCACTGGAAAGAACGCGATCTCGGCATCCGTAATCGGTTGACCTTTGTGTGTCACAACGCCTGAAACAGGATAGGTTTTCTCCCATACCGAACCACCGCCAGAACATCCAGTGAAGCTGGCCGACAACGTTATTGCTGAGATCAAAGACCAAACGCCAAAGCGAATTTGTACGAACCTGGAGAGCACAATCAATCCTTTTCCTGTCTTGGGAGCTCGAGGATTTTCGAGAATGGAAAACCCTCGAGTTGCAGACTTCTGCTTGCGAAAACTTCTATGGAACGTCATTCACAACTTCGCCGCCAGCAGGCGTTGCCAAGGCAATGAAGACGCTAATTGGAATAGTGTCGGCGATGAAGCGAACCGAACCATCACCCAGAGTGAAATTGGCTCCGCCGGTGTGGAAGGAGAAAGGTGCTGCCGTCCCGTGAGTTGCAATCGGTGTTCCCAGAATCGTGGATGCGATTCCTTGAGCGGTGTAACTCAAGCCACGAATATTGTGTCCATTGGTTGTGTTGAATGGAACTGGTCCACCAAGTACGCCGTTGGCCGCAGTTGTTTGGCCAAACAGGATGATATCACTGGCTGGACGAGACCAGCCCCCCGAGTTCAGTCGGTCGGTGTTCGCGGATGATGGATCGGTGTCCGTAAGAGCGTTTCCTCCTCCGAGCTTTTTTCGTTTCACATAGACGAAGGGTCGGCCAGCCGACTCAGCAATCGCAATCGTGTTGGACAAACCGTCGGTGACTCCATTGAATCCGACGCCCTTGTTTGTCGCTGTTCCATTACCAGAGTTGATGGTTGCGTTCTTGGGAAAGAATCCTCGAGTGTAGGTGTAAGGAGGATTCACACCAGCGAACTGTTCCGCTGGATCGCGAAACAAATCAGGTGCACTTGGAAGTCCAAGTACTTGCGTGAACACACCAGGGGCAATACCAAAGATTGGTGAGTAATCCGTAGTGGCGGCGATACCGGGGACGAATGTAAGTGGGCTTCCTGGAGGTGCTGTATCGAGTACTCCGCCATCAGGATTCGATGGGCATATGAAAGTTGGTATCTTCGTTTGCGATAGGGCGATGTTCGTGCCCGAATTCCAGTTGATCGATTTGTTGTACTGGTCGTAGATTGACGACAATTCCATGTAGGGCAAAAGGTCTGTCAGCACCGACGATCTTGGAATTGTAGCCGAGACATTGGAGGGAGGACGAAGGCTAGTCGGAAGTTGCTTTCTCGCGCTCTCAAAATTGTGGAAAGCCAAGCCGATCTGCTTCAGGTTGTTCGAGCAGGCCATGCGTCGAGCTGCTTCACGAGCTGCCTGCACGGCTGGCAACAGGAGTCCAACTAAAATTCCAATGATCGCAATAACTACAAGTAGCTCGACAAGCGTGAAGCCTGTGTGCTTGAGCTGAGAATGACGTTTCAAGATTTTTCTCCGTACGTGGTATTCAATGGGATTATGTTATGGAGCAAGTGAGAACCCTTCCGTGGATTCCTTTCACTGTTCCTACCTTTATGCGATTAGCGTGCCAAATCACTACAAAGATGTTTTGAGTCTGTTTTTGCAGCGTTCTGATGCGATTGCAGAGCTACGTCGTCGTTTGCAATGTGCCTATTGCGGGGCGGCCCGTTAGATTTACTGGGAGCCCCGGTAGATAATCTGGCACTGAGTGTTTCCAAAAGCCAAACAGCAATAGAAGCAAACAGCGTACCTGTTTCTTTGTTAAATTTCCGTTGTTTCCGGCAGGGTTTCGGAAGGCTATTGCATTTTCTCAGCCGCTTGAATGAGCCAGTGATCAGAAAGTACTCCCTGATCGACTTGATGATCAACTGAGGCGCGAACGTTAAGCTAGGCTCGCTGATTGCTCGAGCAAAAACTTGAACGCTTGGCCAGTTGCTTCGTCCAGCCGAGCAACTCGAGCTGCGATATCGCCAGCGTTCTCCGGCGGTGGACTTCGAAGCAGCAGCGTCTTGTTGACTATCTTTGCATCTCGACTAAGTTTCACTGATACGAAGCAATGTCCGTCGGTACTAGCTGGAGCGCCCGGGCCAACATCGCCGGTAATAGCCAAGCTCCAGGTGGCTTCCGGCGTTTTTTCCAGCGCGGCGACGCACAATAGGTCAGAGGCTAATTGGCTGACAGGTCCGTACTGAGGATCGTTCAGCACGTCCCAAGGGATGCCTAGCCATGCGTTTTTGCTACCTGAGCGATAAACGACGAAGCCACCACACAACCACTGCGAAACTCCTGGTAAGCTCGACAAAGTTGCAGCAATGCGTCCTGCCGTGCAACTTTCCGCGGTAACCAATCTTGCATTCCTTTGTTGCAGCAGATCACGAACTTGGATGGCCAGATTGATATTCGCTGTATTCATTCTGAAAGCCGCTAAATAGTCGAAGGCCTACGATTTGTTATTGCCACGAGCATTGTTGGGAGCTGGAAAGACTTGATTGGGATCCATCTTCTTCCGATCTTCATCTGTTGGACCACCGCCAAACTGTTGCCAATACCACTCTGCAAACGGATTGAGTTGAGGCCCAACTACTTTTTCATTCACTAACTTAGGCTGACAGTCGAGCCACCATTGGTCCATGGCCTTGCTCAGTTCGGTAACAATTTCAGGATGTTGATCAATCACGTTTGTTGATTGAGCATAGTCATTCTCAAGGTCGAACAACTGCCACTTCGGTTCGCGACCACCGTCGGGACTCACCAGTGACCAACGACTGTTGCGAACAGAAGTCATCTTATACTTCCAGTTATTTGGGTCTTCAAACTTGGGCCAGCGTCCGACGTGCGTGAAGAGCCTGCGATCGTTCCAGGCAGAGTTGGGATCTTGAATCAGAGGCAACAAGCTGCGACCTTCAATCTGGCTTGTCATCTGCTCGGTTAACTTTATCCCGGCTAGATCAGCAACCGTTGGAAAGAAATCGATGTGAGCCGCCAGCTTTTTGCATTCGTCGGGCTTGATCTTTCCTGGCCAGCGCCAAAAGCAACTGGATCGCGTTCCGCCAAGCCAAGCCGTCCCTTTCGCTCCGCGCATGCCTGCGTTCCACACGTTCTGACCAGCGGCCGTGCCATTGTCATTCATGAACACAACCAGGGTGTTTTGTTCGATGCCCCACTCCGATAACTTGCCAAGTAGTCGGCTGATGTTCTGATCAATGTTATGGATCATGCCATAGAAGTGGGCTAAGTTCTTGTTGTCCACTTTGTCCTGATACAACTCCGCATCCTCGGGTTTAGCTGTGTAAGGCCCGTGAGGAGCGTTGGTAGGAATGTAGGCGAAGAAAGGCTTGCCTGACTTACGTTGACCATCCATCCAGCGGATAGCTTGCTGATAGAAAAGATCTGTACAATAGCCTTCCGTCTTCTCAAACTTGGAATTGTGCAGCAGCGCGGGATTGAAATAGGTGTTGCCGGGAGCGTCTCCGCAGGAACCGGGATAGACTTGACCAATTCCGCCGCCGCCATGAATGAAAACCTCATCGAAGCCGCGTTTGCCTGGCTGGTACTCAGCTTCGTCCCCGAGATGCCATTTGCCAAAGATGCCAGTCGAGTATCCAGCGCTTTGCAGGGCCTGAGCGAGAGTCACTGCGTCCCGAGTTAGACGTTCTCGCTCAAGAATGGTGTGAGTGATGCCGTTCTTGAACTCATGACGTCCGGTAAATAAGGCGCTGCGAGTAGGAGCACAAGTTGGGCTGACATGAAAATCGGTAAATCGAAAACTCTCTCGATGCAAGCGATCTAAGGTTGGCGTTTTGAGTATCGGATTCCCATGAGCTGAAACATCGCCGTAACCCTGATCGTCGGTTAACAGAAAAACGATGTTTGGCCGACTACCTGAGAGACTATCGCCCCTCACAACTTGCTGGGGCAAAGTTACAATCATGCACACAACGATTAGACGTAACAGTCGATTTGCTTTCATGTGTCTCTCCTTCTCTTTGACGCGATATTCTAGCTGACCAACGATTAAGAAACTCCACCCCTAACAACTTGTTTGCATGAATCCCGAAACATCGAACTCGATCCTACTCAGCGATCCCAAATTGCTAGCCGCATTCTACCGCGACAAGTTACTCGGCGAGACTCTGGGATTTTGGTTCCCGAGGTCGATCGACACTCAATTCGGCGGATATCTGCACTGCTTGGATGCCGATGGAACTTTGGTCGATAGCGACAAATCGGTTTGGGCCCAGGGGCGAATGGCATGGATGCTACTGACCATTCACAACAGTTTGAATCCAGATCCTCAACTCGTGACCTGGGCGCAAAGCGGATTGGAATTTTTGTGGAAGTATGGTTTTGACAGTGACGACGGACGAATGTATTTCCACCTAACTCGCGAGGGCTCGCCGATTCGCAAGAGACGATATGCCTACAGCGAGTCGTTTGCGGCAATCGCCTGCGCCGCCAAGTATCGTGCAACCGGCGAATCAGTGTGGCGTGAGCGAGCTGTTCAGATGCTCGATTTCTTTCACGATTGGAATTTTACGCCAGGTAGGATGCCAGCTAAGTTCTGTGGCACTCGGCCAACGACGGGTATTGGACCTCGCATGATTGCCATAACCACGGCTCAGTCGCTCAGGCAGGATGCTGGGACTGATAGTAAGTATCAAGCTTGGATCGACAAACTGATCGATGAAATTGAGAGGCTGTTTGTCAAGCACGATCATCAAGCTGTTCTAGAGACTGTCGGCGAAGATGGTTCGATCTTGGATCACTTTGATGGACGAACATTGAATCCAGGGCACGCAATTGAAGCAGCTTGGTTTATTTTCGATGAAGCTTGTTTTCAAAGCGATTCGCGATTGGTGCAGTTGGGTTGCAACATCCTGGACTATAGCTTGAAACGCGGCTGGGACGAACAGTTCGGCGGCCTGTTCTATTTTCGAGACCTATACCATCGACCCGTCCAAGAGTATTGGCACGACATGAAGTTCTGGTGGCCTCACAACGAAGCCGTCATCGCAACGCTGTATGCCTATTTGCTAACTGGAAAACGCGAGTATGCCGTTTGGCATGACAAGCTACACCGATGGAGCTTTGAGCATTTTGAAGACAAGCAGCACGGTGAGTGGTTTGGCTACCTGCACCGAGACGGATCTCTTTCAAACACGCTTAAGGGAGGTCTTTGGAA
>JAXMBP010000063.1:0-31910 GCA_046349795.1 Pirellulales bacterium
CGAGAACCAAAAACGAACGCCTGCCGAAACGGGTGTTTTGCTTCACTCCATTTCTGATGATATTTGCTCGAAGTATCGCGAGACTCCAAATTGGTGGCGTGACTCGCTTTTAAGTTGTTCTATTTCAAATCGCAATTTGGCGCACTTTGAGTTTGAAGAAACTGGAAATGGAGATGAGAATAAGTTAGAACATAGTCCGTATATAGAAATTAATATCGGCGATGTAAAAAAAATCTTAGTGCCAACGTCAGAAGTATCACTTGGCCGGAATTCGATGCAATACCGTTCGCATGTACAGTATAACTTGTCGAAAGGAGTAGATCAGATTTACATTTGTGGTAGCGAATCACTGAAACGGCAGGAACTTTGGCTTTGGGCCTTCTCGCCAACCGGTCGTCTTCAATGGATGCAGAGTATTGATTTCTCTGTATCTAATAGTATTGTTACCGAACTTGGCCCGAAGGTTGGCAACAAATGTCGAGTTGAATTGATTGACATGCGTGTCTGGGACAAGGATGCAAAAGGCGTTATCCAAAGCAATATTGCTGTTTTCGCCGCATGGGAAAACAGTCTCTTAATGGCTATAGTATCAAGCAAGAGCGGCGAAGCAGAATTTTTGTTTAACACAATTAAGTTTTGGCCAAGACGAAATGAAGACCGTCCCTGATTGTTACGGACCGATCGGTGCGAGAGGGTCGCTTCGCTCCAGATTGTGCCACCCACCTACTATTGACGTCGAGCGGCAAGTTTGGCAAAACGAGGCTTAGATTCGAAAAACAGGAGAGCAAATCACGGGAAAGCCGAGTCGAAGCGAGCAGTTTAATCCTGACGAAGTTTGCATCGTGCACACCATCCAGCGCTGCGTGCGACGAGCATTCCTGGCTGGTGTTGATCAGCAATCCGGAAAGGATTTTTCTTACCGGCGCGAGTGGATTCGCCGACGCTTAGAGTCCTTGGCTTCCGTGTTCGGCATCGATGTATTGACCTATGCGGTGATGAGCAATCACATTCACACCATTGTCCGCAATCGCCCTGATGTCGTCGCTAAATAGACCGATGAAGAAGTGGCCATTCGCTGGCTGAGCGTCTTTCCTGGGCAACGTTTGGAAGAGTTACATTTGGCTCAGCCAACCGAAATGCAAGTCTATACACTTGCCAACAATCCCACCGAGATCAAAAAGATTCGCCGTCGCTTGTCGGATATCTCTTGGTTCATGCGAGCCCTTGCCGAGCCGATTGCTCGCATGGCGAATAAGGAAGATCAATGCACTGGTCGTTTCTGGGAAGGACGCTTTAAGGCTCAGCGTATTACCGATGAAGCTGGCTTGCTGGCCTGTGCGATGTACGTCGATTTAAATCCAGTGCGAGCGGCAATGGCTCCAGTCGCCCGAAGATTCGTGCACACCTCGGCCTATGATCGCATTCACGCCGAGCAAGGAGCCGAGATTGAATCGTCGGCCTTTGAATTAGAAGCCAAACCGCAAGCCGAAGCTGCCAAAGAGCGTACGACTAAGACCCCTCCCGCCCACCCCCACGAGCATGTCTCCCCGAAGAGGCCGAGAAGCGGGGCGAGGGGGAGGAAGAAGGGCAAGGTCTTGCGAGATGGTTGGTTGGCTCCACTAACGATGGACGAAAGCATTTTGGCCAAGGATGCGCAGGCTAGTTCAAGTCGCCTGCGAGCCAGTGACAAGGGGCTTTCTCAGTCTTCGATTAGGAGAGTATGTGGAACTGTTGAGCTGGACAGCTCGGCAACGCATCAAAGAGTTGGCTGAAGAAGTTCCCGAGTCACTGAAGTCGGTGCTCAGCAAAGTTGGTATCGAGGCCTCGATGTGGCGAGACTTGGTATGGAATTTTAAGCGTTACTTTGGCAAGAGCAGTTGCGCTGGCTCACCGCATTCGATGTCTGCCGACGCCGAGCGTCACGGCAAGCGCTGGCACCGCGGCCAAGCTCAAGTCCGCGAATGCTTCGCGTCATAGAAGGCCAATGAGTTAAGTACTCTTCGTAGCTGACACCGCCAGGATTCAGTGGATTGAAGAGCAACCCACTCCTCGCTGACGCTCGACTCTCCCAGCGGGCCCAGCGGGCCCAGTGGGAGAGTGCAGGAGTTGTTGCGATCGGAATGCAAGGCTTCTGAACGGTGGCCCGTCCAGCTACAGAAGAAAGAAATTCATTCGGCCTGATGAGTCCTGATGATTGCTAAGATGGCTTGATTGATTGGGTTTGGAACGTAGTTCCAGTTTGATAAGATTAAAACTAAATCGCTGTCAAGTTAAGCCATGGCTGGACAGTTAGTGTCGCCAGGATGCAGCGCATTTGCAGCGCCGGTAGTTTGACAAGTTTCGCAAGTTGTTGATAGTTCAGTAGTTACGACCAAATTCAAAGCGGGTTCGACTCCCGTGCCCTCTGCTTTGTTTACTTAGCGTAGGTAGCGCCATGAGCGCCTTAGCAGGCGAGCGACTTAAGACGCCTTTTGTTAGGATTCTGCGGGTCTCTTCGTGACTAGCCGTTGTTGATCCACCTTCCGGCGAAGGTAGCTACGAAAGCTTACCGGCGGAGCGGTAAGTTACTCTCAGCTTCTTGGAGAAACACTGGAGTTTGGGTTCAGTTGCGACTAATATAGACGGTTTGTGAATCGAAGAAACTAATAAAGATCTCAGCGGCCCGCCCCAATTAGATTCTCCCTCCTACCAGTGAATCGAACAGCATGAGGTTTGCTGCTACGCTCAATTCGTTGACACTTCGAAGAACTTTCGTGGTGATTGTTGGACTTTGGGCGATTGCCGAATGTGGATGCAAGAAAACAGAAACGGCTACTCAAGCTAGGCCACCGGCTAGCGTTGTTGTCTCTACGCCTGTTACTTTGCCTCTGGTCGAATGGGATGAGTACGTCGGTCGACTGGCCTCGGTGGATTCGGTGCAGGTTCGGGCGCGAGTTAGTGGCTTTCTGAAGTCGACCTCGTTTGCTGAAGGTCAATTTGTTCAGGCCGGACAAATCTTGGCGATTATCGATCAACGTCCGTTTCAAGCCGAAGTCAATCGTACTGAGGCGGTCCTACAAGCTGCGGAGGCACAGCTTGGTCAAGCGCAGAGTGCGCTCAAGCAGGCTCGTGCCGAAGCGGATCGCTCAACCATTCATCGGGATCTAGCTCGGAAAGAGCTTGACCGACAATCCGTACTGCTCAAGCAGAACGCAACCAGCCAACAAGACTTTGATGTGAGCAATGCAGAACTCTCTCAAAGCGAAGCGGATGTGCTGGTATCTAACAGCAAAATTGAATCTGCTGAGTCTGCCATCGTTGCTGCTCAAGCCGCAGTAGCGGTCGCAAAGTCAAACTTAGAACTTGCCAATCTGAACCTGCAATACACTGAAGTTCGATCACCCATCGATGGCCGCATCAGCTCCAGGTTTGTTACCGAAGGGAACTATATCAGCGGTGGAACTAACGATGGTACACTAATTTCCAATATTGTTTCGCTGGATCCAATTCACTGTTACTTCGATGCCGATGAACAGACCTATCTCAAATACTTAAAACTAGCTCGAGAGGGTAAACGTCAAACTAGTCGCGAAGTGAGCAATCCCGTCTACCTAGCCTTAGCCGATGAGCGTGGTACCTATCCACATCACGGGCATATGGACTTTGTCGATAATCAACTGAACGAGCAGACGAGCACAATTCGTGGAAGAGCCATTTTGCCTAACCCGGATCATCAATTGACCCCGGGCATGTTCGCCAGAGTCCGCTTGCCGGGTAGTGCTCGTTACGATGCGATTTTGATTCCAGACAAAGCCATCGGAACAGACCAAGCAGAGAAGTTTGTGTTGGTTGTGGATAAGGACGACAAGGTTAGTCGAGTTGGTGTCAAGCTTGGGCCTGTCTCTCACGGCCTTCGCATTATTCGTAGCGGGCTAACAGGTAACGAGCGAGTGATCGTGGGTGGCTTGCAGCGAGCCAAACCGGGAGCCGTTGTGAAGCCCACCGAAGAGATGGTTGTAGTCGGTGAAGAGCCTCTGCCAGATGATTATCATCCAGTTCCTGAAAGCCAGTGGTTACGACCGGCCAAAAAAGCGGCTGGCAACGTCGAAATTCCCGCGACTCAGTTGCAAGACACTTCGCCGCAATGATTCGCTAGTCGCTTCTGAAGCGATCCTGTTTGTAGAAGACGATCGAATACACTCTGAGAATAACTCGTGAAGCTCGCACACTTCTTTATCGACCGACCAATCTTTGCGACAGTGGTTTCACTGGTGATTGTCATATTGGGCTCGATTGCCTATTTCCAACTGCCTGTGGCTCAGTATCCAGATGTCGTACCTCCGACAATTGTTGTGCGAGCCAATTACCCGGGCGCATCGCCCGAAGTTCTGGCCGATGCGGTAGCCACTCCCATCGAGCAGGAGGTCAACGGTGTTGAAGACATGCTGTATATGTCTTCGCAGTGTACTTCTGATGGTGCCATGGCATTGACAGTTACGTTTCGGTTGGGCACCGACCTAAATCAAGCTCAAGTGCTTGTTCAAAATCGAGTGGCTGTCGCACTTCCTCGATTACCAGAAGAGGTTCGCAGGTTGGGTGTCACGACAATCAAATCTTCACCAGATCTGTTACTTGTGATCCACCTGACAAGTCCCAGTGGCCGGTATGACAGCTTGTATGTTGGCAACTACGGATTGATTCAATTGCGAGATTCGCTGGCTCGGGTTGAAGGTGTCGGTGACGTGATGATCATCGGACTACGTGAGTACAGCATGCGAGTTTGGTTAGATCCCGAACGGTTGTCGCACCTGTCTATGACCGCTGGCGATGTTGTGTCGAGTCTGCAAGAGCAGAACATTCAGGTCGCTTCAGGTATAGTTGGTCAGCGACCCGTTCCGGATGGAAATGCATTTCAGTTGTCGGTCAATACGCAAGGTCGATTGACAGATCCGGCTCAGTTTGAGGAAGTGATTTTGCGATCGGACCAAGATGGTCGAATCGTTCGAGTCAAAGATGTGGCTCGGATTGAACTAGGAGCGAGGGATTACTCTGCCGATAGCGCGCTGGACAATAGTCCGGCTGTGGCAATCATTATTGCTCAACGACCTGGCTCGAACTCTCTGGCAACTGCATCAGCCATCGAAAGTCGCATTGCAGAGCTTTCCAAGACATTTCCTGAGGGGATTGAGTACCGGATCATTTACAACCCAACGGTATTCGTTCGGGAATCGATTGCATCGGTCAAGAAGACGCTTTACGAAGCGGTTATCTTGGTCGTAGTGGTAGTGTTGATGTTCTTGCAAAACTGGCGAGCAAGCTTGATTCCGTTGATTGCCATTCCCGTGTCTCTGGTTGGCACATTCTCTGTCATGTTAGCCTTCGGATTTTCGCTCAACATGCTCTCGCTGTTCGGATTGGTGCTGGCGATAGGCATCGTCGTGGATGATGCAATTGTGGTGGTGGAGAATGTTGAGCGGCATATCGCTGAGGGTATGTCTCCTCGAGAGGCAAGTTACAAAGCTATGCACGAGGTGACTCCGGCGGTTATCGCGATCGCAGTTGGTCTTTCGGCGGTGTTTATTCCAACAGCCTTCATATCAGGGCTTTCAGGGCAATTCTATAGACAGTTTGCGTTGACCATCGCCGTATCTACCTTGTTGTCAGCCTTTAATTCGCTAACGCTCTCACCGGCTCTGTGCGCGATCTTGTTGCAACCAAAGGAAGCAAAGCGAGATTGGTTCACGCGAGTATGGGATTTTTTGTTTGGCTGGTTGTTCGGGCTGTTCAACATGGGATTCGCGTCCGCTTCGCGAGGCTATGGACACGCGGTTCAGTGGGCGCTGCGCCGCAGATTTATTCCCTTGCTGGTCTATCTGATC
This sequence comes from Pirellulales bacterium, assembly GCA_046349795.1. Lineage (GTDB taxonomy): Bacteria > Planctomycetota > Planctomycetia > Pirellulales > Pirellulaceae > Aureliella. Next base: position 5,859 of record JAXMBP010000063.1, read on the forward strand.
CTTATTGGCATCACGGTAGTTGCATTTTACAGGACGCCAACGGGCTTTATTCCAAAGCAGGATATGGCATACTTGATCACCATGGTGCAGTTGCCCGATGGAGCGTCCGTCGAACGCACAGCGAAAGTTGTTCGCGAAGTGGTGGAAATTATTCGCGCTGAGCCTGGCGTGGCACATGCGATCTCCTATTCTGGATATTCGGGAACGACTCGAAGCAATAGCCCCAACTATGGCTCGATCTTCATCATGCCAGATCCGTTCAGCAAGAGAACTCCTTTGGGACTGACCGCAGACAAGATTCAAGCTTCGCTACAAGCCAAGCTATCGAAGATTCCAGATGCCATGGTTTTCGTAATTACACCACCTCCGGTTCGAGGCTTGGGTACCGCTGGCGGTCTAAAGTTCTTGATCCAAGATCGGGCGGGCTATGGCTATCAAGAGTTGCAAAAGGCAACCGAACAGTTGATTGCAGCGGCTGCCAAAGAGCCAACGTTGTCCAACGTCTTCACTACCTATCGAGCTACAACGCCTCAGTTGTATGCTGACGTGGATCGTGTGAAGGCCAAAATGCTGAACGTACCAATCGGCAATATCTTCGGGGCTCTTCAAGTTTACTTGGGATCGGCTTACGTCAACGATATCAATCTGTTTGGTCGCACATTTCAAGTTCGCGTACAGGCCGAGGGTGAGTTCCGTCAGACTGCTGAGGATATCACCAAGATCAAGGTGCGAAATGAGAACGGCAGCATGGTTCCTCTTGGCTCGGTAGTTCAAGTTGATTGGCGAGCTGGTCCAGATCGCGTAGTTCGCTACAACATGTTTCCGAGTGCCGAAGTTCAAGGTGACACTGCTGCAGGCTACAGCACCAGTGAATCTATGGAAACGCTCGATCGACTGGCCGCAGAGGTCTTGCCACCAGGCATTACGTTGGAGTGGACCGATATCGCCTACCAGCAGCGGCTGGCCGGAAACACTTCGATTTGGGTCTTTCCGCTATGTGTCCTATTCGTGTTCCTGGTACATTCGGCCGAATACGAAAGCTGGTTGTTGCCGCTAGCCATTATTTTGATTGCCCCGATCTGCTTGCCATTCGCGTTAGGTGGAGTGATCGCGCGAGGCATGGACAATAACTTGATTTCGCAAATCGGCTACATCTTGCTAATCGGTCTAGCTGCCAAAAATGCAGTATTGATTGTCGAGTTCGCTAAGCAATTGCAGGAGCAAGGTAAGGATCGTATAACTGCTGCTGCAGAAGCCTGTCGAATTCGTTTGAGGCCAATTGTGATGACTTCGTTGGCCTTTATTCTGGGCGTGTTACCAATGGCCAGAGCTGTAGGACCGGGAGCCGAAATTCGACAAGCTTTGGGAACGGCTGTGCTATGCGGAATGTTGGGAGTCACCATCTTGGGTTTGTTTTTGACTCCTACGTTTTACGTCATCTTGGCTCGATTTGCTAAAATTCGCCCTCAGCGAGATCACGCCGAGCAGGGTTAGATGAACCTAGGATTGACCGAAATGTATTGGAAGAGGTTACGAGTCCCTTATTCAACGTAGTTTCGTCGTCCTCCAATCAATACTCTGCCAAGCACAAGCAGCATTCCGATCGCCCTCCCGGCGGCGCTCGTTCCTCGCTTGCCATGCTCCCGAAAATTGATCAATCGGCTGTTGTTGCTCTTTCGTTTGGGGAGGGGCCGAAGAACCATGCTCAGACTGGAGTGCTGATGTTGACTCGGCTGTTAACGAACCCTCCACGCGCTGAGGCCGCTAACGATCGCTCAATCTTTTCCGCCGGTTGGGTCACAACGCAAGTAATTCGAGATCTTGCGGGGAGGGAAAACAGGCGCAGGGAATTGCGTTTGAGTCCGAGCAACCTGATCTTTCGCTGCAGTCTAAATTCGTGGTAGGACGTCCAATAACTCGGCAGCACCCTTCGGTCGATCTTGAACTTTCTTCTCCAAGCAACTCATGATCAATCGATTCAACTCGCCATCCACTCTGGATGAATCAAATTTTGCTGCAGTCTGATTGCGATGCTTCAAAAGCACCTGTAGCACGTTGTTGCCGACAAACGGCGGCATTCCAGCAATCAATTCGTAGGCCGTGCAACCCAGTGCGTAGATATCGCTGCTTGGATTGCATTTTTGCGGAGCCAGCACCAACTCAGGTGCCATATAGCTTGGTGAGCCGGCCACGAGTTGTTGCGAATCCTCAGATTTGGTTGTCTCAACACTGCTACCTCGATCATTAATTTCACGGCTTACCCCAAGATCAAGCACCTTTATCTGAAATTGTGCGGTGGTATTTTCGTTTGCGCGGGTCTCTTTGATTCGACTGTCGACTCGCATAATATTGGCGGGCTTGATATCACCATGTACGAAGCCCACTCCATGAAGGTCCGTGAGATACTCACATACTTGCAACATAACAGCGATGACTTCCCCCTGACTGAATGAATGCCCCGCTTGCAGAAGCGATCTGAGAGTTTGACCTTCGACAAGCTCCATACACAAGACTGGCAATCCCTGAGTTGTTTCGGCAATCTCAAATATCTCAATTCGCTGTGAATTGGTGAGCAAGCCGGAAACACGCTGCTCGTTCTCGAACCGCTTGAGCGCAGAAGCTCGGTATTCAGCTTCAACAAAGATCTTTAAAGCAACTGGCCTAGCGTCGGCCAGCCGTATCGCGCGATAAATGCTGTGTGAAATGCGACAGCCAACTAGTTCAATCAGCTCGAAGCCTGGCACGTTACCTCGCTCATCCCAATCATCGTTCGACAGTCTGATACTCACTTAACACCCCTGACGTTGGCGTGACAGTCCAGCTAAAGTTGATAGAACGAAGCATCCGCCGATGTGGCTCCACGAATCTGGCAGACTTTGGCAGCAAATTGGACTGCATCTCGTAGGATTGCAATGGGCGATCGGCATTGTGAAAGCCCATGAATAATCACTGCTGTCAGCGCGTCACCTGCACCTACTGTATCAACTAAATTCCCGACGCGAGGAGCTTGAACGACTTCGAATGCCCCCTCTGGCCCCAACCAAGCGGCTCCTTGCTCCGCCGCCGTTAGCCAGATGTGTTGGATGCCAAAGCGTTGCTGAAGCTCGTGAGCTGTCCGCTGACGATGCTCCCACAAGAGAGCTTGATTAGCTGCCTCAGATCCTCTTTCGATCTCGTCGTCGCTACAAGTTTGAAACAAGAATTGATGCAACAGATCAAGTTCTTCGTGATTCAGCTTTAAATGACTAACTCCCTTGAGAATAGATTCAGTCAAGGCAAAATCGTAATGCGGCAGCCGTAAATTGATGTCCACAAAAATAGGACACACTTTCAAATCGCTCCGCAGCTTGAACAAAGTCTCACGGGATTCATTTCCTCGCAGGGCTAGTGATCCGTGATAAAGCAAACTCGGAGAACGGTTATTAAAGTACTTTTCGTCAGCCACAATTTGATCAAATGCAACGTTGTCCCAGAATGTGTACGTCGGCTCGCCATTCTCGGTACTGATGTCGACTCGACCGGTGGGAAATGAACTGACCTGAATTCCGCTTCGATCAATGTTCCAACTGGCCGCGCGATCGATAACAATTCGGCCCAATTCATCATCGCCCACCGCTGTGATCACTGCGGGTGATAGACCTAATCCCTGCAGATTCCAAGCCACGTTGAAAGGCGCGCCGCCCAATACTTGACTGTCGGGGAAGCAATCAAAAAGCACTTCGCCAAAAATCAACGGAAGAGCCTTTTGACTCGAATTTTCGCTTGTTGTCATCGTAACTTCTGAGGAATTGTAGTAAGCGGTGGGAAATGGGCAAAAAGGACTTTACAGCATGGAAAATCATGCACTAATCAAAGACCCATTAGCGGCCCATCTGCGGCAAAATGTTACTGAGGTTAGGCACTATTTGAACATGATGTAACGAAGTTCGGAATCGGTTGGATGATTAATCTGCTTTTGCTGCCAGAACTGCGAGAAATGCTGGCCAACGATGACCAGTTGGAGTTGCAGCAGTTTTGCACTGCACTCAATCCGGCTCGCACAGCAGAATTCATGGAGGGGCTGACGAACGCCGAGGCTTGGGCTGTACTTCGGGCAACGGACGTAAGTCGACGCGCTGAGATCTTTCAATATTTCGATCACGAGCGGCAAATCGCAATCCTTAGCGAAGAAGATCCTGCCGAAGTCGCATTGCTGATCGCCGAATTGTATGCGGATGATCGCGTCGACTTGCTGCAGGAAATGGACGAAGATCGAGTCAATCTGTTGCTCGAACTACTGCCCAAGTCGGACCGCCGCGACATTCAACGACTTCAAGCCTACCCCGAAGGTACTGCCGGATCGTTGATGACGACTGAAATGGCTAAGCTTGAGGAGCATCTAACGGTCCGCGAGGCTCTGAATGAATTGAGCCGACTGAGTGAACAATTAGAGACCATTTATTACATCTATGTGGTCAACAAGGATGAGCAGCTTCGCGGAATTGTGTCTGGCCGGCAATTGATTTCGTCGTTGGGTAAGAGTCATGTGAGCTTGGCCGATTTGATGGCTACCGACGTGGCTACGGTTACGGTTACCGACGACCGAGAAGATGTGGCACAAAAAGTAGAGCGGTACGACTTGTTGGCAATTCCCGTAATTGATGAATCGGGACGATTAGTTGGAATTATCACACACGACGACGTAATCGACGTGGTTCGCGAAGAGTTGATCGAGGACGTTCAGATGATTGGCGGTATGGCTCCGCTGCGCGAAGAATACCTCCGGATCGGCTTGATGCTGCTAAGTTGGAAGCGGCACTTGGCTAATTATGCTGTTCTTTACTGCACTTTTGACCGCATTCGCATTAAGGCACTACAATCAAGCACTTGAACGATATGCTTGGCTGGTTCTGTTCTTGCCCTTGATATCCAGCACCGGCGGAAACTCGGGTAATCAAGCTGCGACCCTGGTTATTACCGCGCTGACGGGTGATGAACTGACCGTGAAGGACTGGAAGCGTGTCTTGGCACGCGAGTGGCTGCTTGGAATCATGCTCGGTAGCATCCTCGCTGTAATTGGTTTTTTTGTGGCTTGGTTGTGGTTTGCTCCATCAGCTAGAGAGGCGCTTGTAGTACCGATCACAATGATCTCCGTGGTGGTTTTTGGTTGTTCAACAGGCTCGATGCTTCCACTGTTGTTTCGTAGAATGGGATTAGATCCAGCCTTGATGGCCAATCCATTCATCGCGGGCATTATGGATATCACTGGCATCGTTATCTACTTGAATGTGGCCCTGCTGCTGATTGAGTATTAAAAAGGGATTCGGCGCGAAAGCGGGCAAGCGACATCAAGCTTGTTCAATCGTCAGCGAACTACTGATATGAGTGGCCAATCAACAAATAGCCTGGACCCGCGTCATTGGAACGATGAAAGAGAGTTCAAACGGCGTTTCCCGATCGTCTGGGCCGGCACACTTTTCGGACCTCCGTTGTTTGCCATTGGCTCGGTCCTTTTCTTTTTGATAGCCTACGGTTGGGAATCGGCGGCCAAACTCGCATCCACCGCCTTATTTTCGTTTTTTGTGGCTGGTAAAATGATCATCCTGGGAGGCGGGATCGAGCATTTGGAGCAGCGTAACTTTTATAGCTCGGAACAGTTGCTGTTGCTTGTGTTTGCAATCGACGTGATGACGGTCAGCTTCTTAGTCTTCCATCTAGGCTTCTTGTTTCGCATTCCGAAGATGGGAAGCAAGATGCAATTGATTGCCGACAATGGCCATATGATTCTTGATGCTCACCCCTGGATGCGACGAGCGACGTTCGTCGGTCTGGTTGTTTTCGTTGCCGTACCATTAGCCATGACGGGTAGCGTTGGAGGATCGATTCTTGGGCGCATGCTAGGAATGTCGAGGCTTGCTACATTTGCTGGAGTCATGTTAGGCAATTTTTTCACTTGTGCCGCGATGTACTTTGGCAGCGAGTTGCTAAGAAGCTACTGGAACAAGGATAACCCATGGCTATTGGTCGGGGGAATCTTGGTTATGGCTGGAATCCTTTACGTTTTACTTCGCCGCTACCAGCAGTCGATGAGGAGGCTGGATAAGATCAGCCAAAGCGAGGGGAGTTGAGGATTTCACTCCCTTGTGGGTATTCAAAGCAAGAGCGAGGAAAGGTGCAATTTTCCCGCGGCCATGGTAGCAGCCTTGACTAGGAGTGCGTCTTCTAAGCAGGCTGGTTGCACATTAATTCTCGTTCTGGAAAACATGACGCTGAGTATTGGTTATACTCTCAACCAAATACGCAACGGCAGGCAGGTTCGCGGTAGCTCAACTCACCGCGAATCAACTCCGCATTAACCTCCACGAAAGAAACTGACCATGAGTAAATTGCTCAGCCTTACACTCAGTCTACTCATCACACTCCGATTTGGGCTCAAGATGAAGACTCCCCCAAGAAAGCCTATCTCGACGCAGCCTCGGCAGGCACTCGGTTCGCCATGCAGGGCGAATACAGCGGCGAAATCGACGTCGATGGAAACAAGATGAAACTTGGCGTTCAAGTGATCGCTGGTTCGAAGAGCAACCTGAAGTTCGCAGCGTACCTTGGTGGTCTTCCAGGAGATGGATGGTCCGGCGATGAGCCGCTGCGTGGTCAAGGCGAAATCAAGGGCAACAAAGCAATTCTCACCGGCGACAACGGCTCGGGCGAGATTGAAGATGGTGTGCTGACGATTTTTCACTCCGAGAAGCAGCCGATCGGCAAGCTTAAAAAAGTGGAACGGAAGTCTCCCACACTCGGTGCTAAGCCGCCTGAGGGCGCCTTTGTTCTGTTTGATGGAACATCGCCGGACAAGTTCGAAAATGGCAAGATGACCGAAGACAAACTCCTGATGGAAGGTGTTACCAGCAAGGATAAGTTCCAGAGCTTTCAGTTGCACCTTGAGTTTCGCTTGGCATTCATGCCCAATGCCACTGGGCAGGCTCGCAGCAATAGCGGCTGCTATCTGCAAGGTCGCTACGAAGTGCAGATTCTCGACTCGTTCGGACTAGAAGGTCTGAGCAACGAGTGTGGAGGTATCTACCAAGCAAGCAAGCCTGATCTCAACATGTGCTTTCCACCACTGAGCTGGCAGACTTATGATATTGAGTTTCAGGCTGCCAAGTTTGATGCGAGTGGTAAGAAGACCAGCAAAGCAAAGGCTACGGTGAAACACAATGGAGTTGTGATTCATAAGGATCGCGAACTTCCGGGAGGAACACCCGGTGGTCCTCTAGCCGGAGAAGGCCCAGAACCTGGGCCATTATTCCTTCAGAATCACGGTGATCCGCTTCGCTTCCGCAACATCTGGATCAAGCCTCTATAGGCGGCTGAGTATCAGAATCTCTAAGTTAGAATTTCTTGCTTAGAAACGCGAGCTGCCCGGTAACCAACGGCCAAAAACAACGGGAACCGGACGGCTCGCGAGTTGTTGATTTAAAGTAAGGTGGCACGACCCTAGAGGCGAGTAATGCGAGTCTCGTAGGGCGTTGGAAGTGGCCAAGCTTAGATTACCGCTTACTCCTTCCAGCCTACAACCAAACAAGTCGTAACTTCGTCCACTACGAACTCGTAACTTCGTCCACTACGAACTCGGACATGTGGCTAATGGTTCGTCAGACTAAAATCGACCGGCTGAGTGCTTGTTAGAGGAAATCGGCCAACCGGAATTGGCGCTGGAGTGTTTGCCTGCTTCTTGGCTGTTTGCTTTTGGAAGCCGAACAATCCTCGCTGCTGTATCAACTCCGCGACTTCCCATGGTACGTGTTTCACCCAAGCCATATCGCCGCTTTGAATCTGCTTAAGTACTTCCCGTGAGAAGGTGTTCAGGTGCTTTGGATCAAAGGCCTCTAATTGCAGAATGCAGCCGCGATCAACAAGATGCTCGTACAGCTTTCTTAACTCGGGAGCAACCTCCATGTTTTGTACAGTGCAAAGTGCTCCGGTATGTTGGTCGAGCAGCGGATAGATGTACAGCTTAAGGTCGTTCTTGAACAGCCGACCGAAAGACTCAAGAATCCCGCCATCCAATTCACTATAGTATTTTTCATCGAACAGTTGCACAAGGCTGCCAGCCCCCATCGTGATACCGATCTTCTGCTTGGAATAGCGAGCCAGATAGGCCGCTAGTCGGTAATACTCGAAGTAGTCGGAGATCAATACCGTCATTCCACAAGCCGCCAAAGCATCCGCTCTGGCAATAAAGTCGCGCAGGTCGATGTCTCCATTGCACATCAAATTGCACATTGTTATTTCAGCCAACGTCACAATCTGATCTGGGTCAACTCCCGGTTCCTGACTGAACTTAGCATGAGCGGCTCGAAGCATATCCAGATTGACGTGCGTCGGTGGCCTAAAGCTACCGCGTTCAACAAGAATAGGCTTCTTGTAGAGTACCTCGGAGGGCTGCAATACTGCACCGCTGGCAGAGAACATAGCGGCACTGCTAAGGCCCAGTTGTACAAGTCGCAGGCTCATCACTCGATTATCGACGTGACGGAAAGCAATGCCTGAGAACTCGATCATGTCGATTTCGATTCGACGGGTGCTCAGGTTATCCAGCAACGATTCAATTAGTTTTTCCGGTTCATGGTGCAGGAAGAACGCTCCCCAAAGCAGGTTGACGCCAACGATGCCCAGCGCTTCTTGCTGCGCTGCGTTATCGTTATCCAGCATCCGAACGTGCAAGATTATTTGGCTATCTTCGTCGCGTGGATGAGCTTGGAAACGAATTCCCATCCAGCCGTGACATTCATTAGTACCCTGAAAATTCCGGGCTGAAACGGTATCGGCGAAGGCAAAGAAGGCAGTCGTATCACCACGGCTTTCACGCAATCGTTCGATGTTCAACGAGTGCTCGATGCGCAACATGTCTTCCAAACGCCGGCGACTTACGTAACGATCGCATTGTCCGTAAATTGCGTCGCTGACTTTCATGTCGTAAGCCGACATGCTTTTGGCAATCGTTCCAGCAGCTCCACCGACTCGGAAAAACCAGCGCACTACCTCCTGCCCTGCTCCGATTTCAGCGAAGGAACCGTATCGACGCGGGTCCAGGTTGATGGAGAGCGCTTTTCGTTCGGTACTTGGTCGTTCGGTGTTATTCTTCTCTGTTGTGCTCATGGTTGATCCAATTTATTCCGGCTTTCAGGCAAGAATATATGGGTTACCCTGACCATCGCGGCTGGTGAAAACGTTGTACTCGCCGCTAAGAAAACGAGTTAACAGTCGTTACAACCGGCACAGCTTGAATAGCCGGTCGTAATCCCGTTCGTAGTGGAGGAGGATACAAGTCCTTCGGCTTGTAGTGGACGAGGCCAGGAGTCCTTGGGTTTATAGTGTACGGCTACGAGTCCTTCGTAGTGGACGAGGCTACGAGTCTCATTCCTTGCGGTAAGAAACAAGCGGTAAGCTCTAAGTTGTTTAACGGCAAGCCGCAGGCGATTGAGGTACTTTCTTGTACTACCGGATTTTGTTGGGATCCGAACAATTCTGATTCAAAATGCGAAATCAAAGAACGCAGTCGCCTACGGCTTGCCGTTAAACTATTAAGTTTGGGTTTCGCGCGGAGCAGCGCAAGCGGACTGATCCAGTCAACAGCGAGGACTCGTACAGAGGGACTCGTAACCTCGTCCACTACACTACCTCGCCCACTACGTCTACCGATCGCGATTTTGATAGACCAAGCGACCACAACCAGGACAAATTGCAGGCTGGTCGATCAGCAGCTTATCCAGGATGGCTGGCGTCAAGCTTTGGTAACAACCTCCGCATACCTTGCCGTCGAGTTCAGCCATGGCATCGTCGGCTTTCGATGCAACCAAGTGAAGATAGGTACGTCGAATATCGCCCGAAAGTTGAGCTTCGGACTTCTCCAAGTTGCCTTGCACCCGGTCCAACTCCGATTCGAGCACCTTTCGACGATCCGCATCCTGTTGTTTGACTGCTTCTAATTCCTGTCGTTTTGCTTGCACGTCGGCTTCAGCTTCTTTAAAAGCGACAGTAAGAGCGTCGATCGTTTCAAGGCGATCAAGAATCTCGTCTGACAGTACTGAATTGGCTTGAGTGTCTGCGGCAATCTGATCCTTCAGTGCTTGATACTCGCGATTCTCCTTGGCCGCATTCATTTTTCCCTGCCAGGAGCGAATCTTCTGCTCGCGCTCCGTCATTTGCAACTGCTTGGAATGAGCCTCCATCTTGGTCTTGGTCAACTTGTCCTTGGTAGCAGTAACATGGTCCTCCGCAGCCTTCAACCTCGCTTCTGCCGCAGCAACCAGCTTGGGGCCGCGTTGGAGCTGACTGTTGATGTCGGTCTTCTGCCGATTAATCCTGTGAAGTGTATGAATGAGCGAGCCGGTTACTGTCATGTTGATTGCAATTCAAAGCCTTTTAGAGATTCCAATAGTGGAGATAGTACTATACCTTAAATTTTCTGGAACCTGCCTGTCCAGGAAACTCAAGAAACTCCCCTTCCCAATTCAACTACGCAGTTAAACTCTTCCGTTCGGACAGGTTGAACACTTAGCCTGGAGCCCTTCTGCAAGAGTACCATCTTCTCCAACGCCGAAACCTGCCGCAAAACAGACAGCTCAATTGGTTGGGCGAACTTCTCAACAAATCTCACCTCCACCATGTACCAAGTCGGCGATTCCTCTTTCGACTTCGGATCGTAATGTGGATCTTTAGGGTCAAACGCCGTGTGATCAGGGTAAGCTAGTTTCGCCACCTCAGCGATTCCAGCCACAGCCGGGGGATCAGCATTCGAGTGATAAAACAGGACTAAATCACCAACCCTCATCAGGTCTCGCATGTAGTTTCGAGCCTGATAATTGCGAACGCCGTCCCAGTACGTTGTCTGATTCTTGGCCGCTTTTAGATCGTCGATGCTAAACACATCCGGCTCGCTCTTCATGAGCCAATAGTTTCCCGATTTTGACTTGGGAATTTTCAAAGTTTTCGCCACGTGTAACTGTCCGATGTGTTTGGTTTTGCGATGGTTAGGCCTTTTAGAGTTGTTACAATAAACAGCGTTAGTGAAACAAGCAAGCTGCGACCAACTTCGCAGCCCGAATTTGACTCAACCCGGAAAATATCATGTCCGAAGAAAATAGTTCACCGATCCCACAACTGCCTTTAGCCTCAGAAAATACCTGCCAGTCAGCGGCAGACACTTCGGGCGATTCACATGACCATCAATCAGGTGGCTGCTGTGGCGGGAATCATGCCTGCAGTTCAAAAGCGACTGAAACTGTGCCGCAGACGCTGAGTGAAGAATCGGTGCGTGAGCAACTTAAGCAAGTCATCGACCCGGAATTGTTCGTAAACATCGTCGACTTGGGTCTAGTTTATACAGTTGAGCTGACTCCGCATGAGGAAGACAATGCGAAGCAGAATGTGCAAGTTGAGATGACACTTACCAGCCCCATGTGCCCGGCAGGACCTCAGTTGGTGGCTGGAAGCCGTCAAGTGATTGAAGCTCTGCCCGGAGTTGGCGAAGTCGACATCAAAGTTGTCATGGATCCGCCTTGGTCGCCTGATCGCATGACCGAAGATGCTCGAGACCAACTCAACATTTTCTAAAGCTAGGCCATCTCTGAGCGCATCGTTCGACGTTATACTTCTACGCTAGTCCATCGCACTTCGTATGACTCATCTTTACCTTGCAAACGATGTCAGCCGACTCGCCGAGCAAGCCTGCCATTGGCTCACCACCTTAATGCTGGAACATCAACGACGTAACCGTACGCCCTTCTCGTTGGCATTAGCTGGTGGATCGACTCCCAAAGTTCTGTACCAGCTACTGTCCGAGAATTCGCAAAGCAACGGAATAGACTGGTCAGAGTCTTGTTCCTATGGGGCGATGAACGCAACGTGCCTGCTGATCATGCTGATAGCAATTATCGAATGGCTCGTGAGGCTCTGCTCGATCATTTGCCGATTAGTGCCGATCAAGTACTGCCCATTCCAACCGATGGTGGTGACGCATATCAGGCGGCCACAGCTTACGAGCAAACGCTGCGAGCACGACTGAGCAATCAATTCAACGACTTCGGAGTCATCGACTGCGTGCTGCTAGGGATCGGCGATGATGCGCATACTGCGTCATTGTTTCCTCAGACCGATGCACTAAAGGAGAATCAGCGCTGGGTGGTTGCCAACTACGTAGCTAAACTGGCGACTTGGCGGGTTACGCTCACTGTTCCTTTGATCAACTCTGCTAAGAGCATTGCCTTTTTCATTGCCGGTGCCAGCAAGACTGCGGCCCTTCAAACTCTATGGCACGGGCCTGTGAATCATGAGCTTTATCCGTCGCAAATGATTCGACCGGTCGATGGTGATTTAACCTTCTTTGTTGATCAGGCGGCCGTGAACGGCCTGACAATTCCTTCTGAATTCGAGATAGTGAAGTGACGCAACCCCACGAGATCCATTTGCAAATTTTTTCCTGTGGAGGAACGATTGACAAAGTCTATTTCGATGCGAAGAGCGAATACGAAGTTGGTGATCCTCAGATCTTGGCAATCTTTCAGGAAGCTAACGTAAGCTTTCGATACAGCATCCAACAGTTGATGCGTAAGGATAGCCTGGAGATGGATGATAATGATCGCGTTATGGTTCGAAAGGCAGTCGAAGAGTGTCAGTCGAAGCATATTCTGATCACTCACGGCACGGACCTGATGCCAGAGACGGCTCGAGCACTTCTGGGAGTGGCTGGAAAAACCGTGGTACTTACTGGCTCAATGACTCCAGCCAGATTTCAAAAGTCCGATGCGGAATTCAATATCGGCTGCGCTGTTGGGGCGTTGATGAGCCTACCTGAGGGAGTCTACATTGCAATGAATGGTTGTGTGTTCCCAGCCGACAGAGTCCGTAAGAATCGAGCCGCGGGAAGATTCGAGCTGGCATAGCAAGCAGCCAAGGCGAAACTTACTGCTCAGTCGCTAAGCTGATGATGATTGCAACTTACCGCTTCGTGGATAAGCTGCTCAAGATCCTACCTCCAGACCAAACCTGTCGCGGAGCGAGTAGGCTCCGCCGGTAGGCCTAGAAGCGATAGCCGTGTCGGTGCACTGGATAGCCACGTTCAATGACTACCGTTCCACCGTAATAAACCGGAGGCTGCTGCACGATCACTGGAGCAGGTCGATAGTAAACAGGAGGCTGATCGTAAACTACTGTCGCTGGTGCAGAATAGGTTGGGCGTGGCGCATATTGACCTGCTACAGGAGCAGATTGCATCGCAGAGATGACGGTATCACTTACACCTTGTTGGTGAAGTGAGATAATATCGTTCACTTCTAAACGGCGCTGCACGCCTCGCGACTGGAGTTGGCTCATGATCACTCCGTCGTTCACACCGCTTCGAGTCATCGTGACGACGTCAGCAGGACTAACTCCGGATTGAATAGCAGCTTGCTGCTGTACGTAGACCTGCTGTTGCTGGTTGTACATAGTTTGCTGATAAGCGTATTCGCGTCGAGCAAGTTCGTTATCTTGTTGACGTCCAATTGCTCCACCTGCAACGGCACCCACAACTCCACCGATAACTGCTCCACCGGCGGTGTGGTGTGACTGCTTGCCGAGTAAACCGCCGATAACCGCACCTGTCGCACCTCCCAAAACGGCTCCTTGAGCTGTGTTTTGTTGAGCATGGCAAGTACCACTAGCCAAAAGTGAACAACTGAGTAGGGCAGCCGAGAGTTTACCGAAGGACATTTGAATTGCTCGCATTAAATTGGCGACGGAGTCCACAAACAGGATTAATATCGACATAGCACTTCTGTGAACTGGAGTAAACAGAGATCGTCCAGTTTGTATTCCCAGCGATGACCATCCAACTGAACTTGAGGAGTAAAACCTCCGCGATGATCACAGTTCATTGGATTTGCCAATTTTCAATCGGCTCAACTCGGTAAACATCCTACATTTTGACAGTCAAGCTATAATGGCAGCATTGGGAATTCGGACAATTGTGAATTACGGAAAACACAATGACCATAAACTGCCTTCATCGACATGTTGCTGTCTGCCTTGGATTGCTGGCTGGATTGGGACTAGCTCAGGCAGATTTGCACGCGCAAGGCTCTAAACTACCGCCTCGAGCTAAGCCGCCACAGTTTGAATCGAATAAGTTCGATGGAATATTCTTCCCAGATGTCAACTCTGCTTTATCTGGTGAACTACCGAAATCTCAATCAAGCCTACAGATCAACTCATCGCCAGGTGGAACAGCGATGTCAAATATGTCGAATGCACCTGGAGGTATTGGAGGAAGTTCCGGCGAAGGTGCTGATCCGATGGGCTGGAAGGGGTTGATTTCGCCAGCCTCCATCGAGGATTTGATCAAAGGATCGAAACTACGATTGGACAAAATAGTAACTACTCCTACTGCATTTGCTGGCGGCGGATACGAGCAGGCTAGGCGCGAGTTTTCCCTGTTATCGCTACTGTTTGCGATTGTAGAGAATTACCCTGGTGATGTTCGTTGGAAGGCGAGTGCATCGGCGGCACGTGGAGCCATGGAACGAACAGCGGCAAACACAAAGGTTGGATCTCGGCAGGTATACGATGAATCCAAAAAGCGATTAGCCGATTTGCAGCAGCTTTTGAATGGTAGTGCTCTGACTGCCGAAGTTAAAACCGAAATTGTGTGGGAAAACCTGATCGACATCTCCCCATTGATGAAGCTGCTTCAGTGGGCTCACGAAGATCAGATCGCTAAAATGACAGCCAGTGAGGATCTTTTCAAGCAAAATCAAGAAGAGATTGCGAGACTGGCCGAGCTGGTTGCAGTGTTGGGCCGAGCCTCTACCTTTGAGAAAATGCCGAACGCCGACGACGCACAGTTCGTTGCATTTGCCAAAGAAATGATCGCTCAAGCCCAACAAATCAATTCGGCTGTCCAATCTGGTAATGCTGAATTGGCCCGAACCGCCGCTGGAAAATTGGGCCAGAGTTGTACAGCTTGTCACGAAAGCTACCGTTAGCACAAACGGATTAGGCGAAAAAATGGGTATCCGATTCCAATGTCATCACTGCAGCCATCCCTTGCACGTCAAGGATTATCAGGCTGGCAAGAAAGGCCGTTGCCCCGAATGTAAGGGCCAGTTTAGAATTCCCATGTCGGATGCTGAGTTCTCGCTCGATCCAGCAGCAGTTCCAGCGGGAGTATCTGACGCTTCAACGGCCTCAGCGATCTCATCAGTAGGAAACGATACGACTCAGTCACGCATTCAAACCTCGCGCACTTCAGCACCTGCCACTTCGCAGCCAGTGCCAAAAGTTGTATCCGATCAACCGCCCTTGAATTTTGATTTACAGAACTACGATGCTGTTGAATCGGTTTCCGTTGGTCCTGGTGCTCAGGCTAACGAGGTGGCTCAGGCAACTCAAGTTAGCGAAGTCTTCGATCTCAACCTTACTCAACCTTCGGTGCTGGCTGAGGCTCCGAATGCTACTTGGTACGTTAGACCTGCTCAAGGCGGCCAGTACGGCCCAGCACCTTCAGGTGTCTTTTGGCAGTGGTTGCTTGAAGGAAGGATTGATGTTGATGCGCTAGTTTGGCGAGATGACTGGGCAGAATGGCAGCCAGCCAGTAATGTGTTTGCGGACTATTTTGCTCGCCTGCAAAGCGCTGCTACTGTGTTTGAGCCACCTTCGAACGATCAGTTTTATAGCCAGCCCGGCCCTACGGTGTACGGGGTGGCACCCAATCCTTTTCCGGCTCAACCAGGCGTTGTCTACGTACCCACAGTTGCTGTGCAGCAACTTCCCTCCAGCGTTCCCGCTACAACTGCTACAGCCGGGACAATCGCACCTGCGGCTGCAAAACGTCAAATGCAAAATCGCAGTCGTCGAACAAAGTACATGATTGCGATTGCCGTTTTAACGGTACTTATGATTAGCTTGGCTGTTGGCTTGGCAATCGTGCTTTATCGTCAGAAACTTACGAGCTAACCTTCATCGCTCGGGTGGGGTGAATTAGTTGAATGCGCTGTGCGAGGCGATTGTCTACTCAAGCCTAGTTACTTAAGCCTTTTCTTTGGACCCTCACGCTCGAGAGTGTGCCAACAGCAGCTTGATCAAATTGCGGTAGAGTGGCGGCAAGCGAGTTACGGCTCCGCCGGGAGGGCCATCAGAATGGCTACTTTCAGGTGGGAATAACGTCAATCCCTCCGAGTTGAACATAACACCGATCAAAGTGTTCGCCGATCAAACGCGATCGATTGTCAAGCTTGACATCGAGCCCACCCCGCCCTCCCCTCCGCAAATGCCGCAAATGCTCGTTGAACTTGCTGTGCGACCCTGCCCGCGAACAAACTGAGTGGTCGTTAGCTGAGTTCAGCGCGCGGGAGCGTCCAAGAATACTATCGTCCCAACAAATCAAACGGCAATTGTTGCTTTCAATAATGGGAGAGGCCCTTTACGAGCCCTGACGAGCACTTAAAGGCTAGTGGCTTTCGGCTTGTTGCTGAAACTGGAGCGCTTTGTCACTAATATCTTTGCGGCACCAAGCACCTTGCCAGCGAACCTTTTGTACTGCGGTGTACGCATTCAGCTTCGCCAGCGAAATATTGTCACCTAGTGCGGTAACTCCCAGCACCCGTCCTCCTGCGGCAGTCACTGTTCCATCGACGAGCTTAGTTCCAGCATGGAAGACTTTCACGTCTGGCAGTTGATCAGCTTCGGCGATGCCTGTAATCGGCTGACCCGTTTGATAATCTCCGGGATAACCTTGGCTGGCCATGACAACGCAGATTGCCGGACGAGGATCCCATTCGGGGTTGTCAATTTGATCGAGATTACCGTCGACAACTGCCTCTAAGATTTCGACCAAGTCACTCTTGAGTCGCATCAGCAAAGGTTGGCATTCGGGGTCACCAAAGCGGCAGTTGTATTCGAGCACCTTGGGACCAGCTTGAGTTAGCATCAGACCCGCATAAAGCACGCCTTTGAATGGCTTGCGGTTACGCTTCATCGTATGAATTGTCGGCACAAGCACATGCTCTTCAATCCATGCCAACATCGAATCGTCGACCATCGGCGTTGGGCAGTAAGCGCCCATACCACCTGTGTTTGGTCCCGAGTCGCCATCGAAGGCCGGCTTGTGATCTTGAGCTGCCGGCAGAGGCAAAATAGTTCGGCCGTCGGTGATCGCCAAAATGCTGGCCTCTTGACCCTCAAGTCGATCTTCAATCACCATCTGCGAGCCGGCCACGCCGAACTCTTTGCGACGTGAAATTCGGTCGATGGCATCCAGGGCATCGCTTCTCCGCTTGCAGACAATGACACCCTTGCCCGATGCTAGTCCGTCAGCCTTGACCACCACGGGGCAGCGATCATTCTCGCCGGGATAACGCCCTTTGATGAACCGCATTGCATCATCGGGATCTCGGAAAACCTGAAAATCTGCGGTAGGTACATCGGCCTGCCTGAGAACGTTCTTGCAAAAAGCTTTACTGGCCTCCAGTTGTGCTGCCGCCCTGCTAGGTCCAAAGACTCTAAGTTTTTCACTTTCAAGGGCATCCACCAAACCAAGCGCCAGTGGAGCCTCAGGACCGACCACAGTTAGGCCAATGTTTTCCTTCTTTGCAAAGCTAACAAGGCCAGCAATATCGGTAGCAGCGATGTCAATATTCACTGCATCTAAGGCTGTTCCGGCGTTTCCAGGAGCCACGAAAATCTCTTTGACTCGGGGGCTTTGGCGAATTTTCCATGCCAACGCGTGCTCACGTCCACCGTTTCCAACAATTAGAACCTTCATTGCCCACAGCCTAACTAAGCCGAAAAGTTGCCCGGTAATTTTGCTAAAACAGGGATTCTAAGCCAACCACGCAAAAGGGAAACCCGCCTTCAGAGCTTCCCCAAAACTACGGTGGGTGGCTAAATTGCCTCGTCATGAACAACAAAGATAACTTTTCACACAAAATTAACAATCGAAACTTGGGCTGACTATGCAGGCCTTGAGTGCTTCCAACTTGGCAATTCGACCGGACGATACATGCTTCTACGCGGAAAAGCTTAAATGCGTCGGGCATTTCGTCACGTTGGCCTGAGAGGGGCATTTCGAGAGCTGAAGACTTCGTTTAGAACTATCGCAAATTAAGCGACCGAACAAACAATTCTATTGGACGAAACCATGTTTTCACTTCAGAAGCTTCTGAGCAAGGACAACAAGTTTTTTGACCTCTTGGAAGCCAGTGCAGGCGAAACTGTCGAACTGACCAGACTGCTCATTCAACTGCTGAAAAATCGTTCTCACTCCCAGCCGCTCAACGATTTCGCTTCGGCTCGAGGTCATGACAAGCTGATTACCGACCAGATTAGCAAAGAGTTGGTAAATACTTTCGTAACAGGTCTGGAGCGGGAAGACATCGAAATGTTGTCGTACGCGTTGTACCGAACCTGTAAGACGATCGAGAAGTTTGCCGAACGTTACAACTTGGCTCCTCAGCGATTGGTTGACGTAGATTTTTCGAAGCAGACCGCGTTAGTCGAACAGGCTACGACCACTGTGAGCGAGATGATTAAGACGCTTCGAAAATCTCCATCATTGGAGACCATGAAGGGCTTGAATGACAAGATGCAGTTGATCGAGTCCGAGGCTGACGACGTTGTCTTGCAATTACTCGGCGGAGTCTACAACGGCAAGTACGACCCCATCCAGGCAATGTTTGTTAGAGATCTTCACGACTTGCTGGAGAAGGTCATCGACCGCTGTCGTGACGCTGCAAATGCTGTAACGCACATCGTGATGAAGAATTCCTAGGATCACATCATGCTTACAGTTGTCTTCATCGTCGTATTAACGGCACTAGTTTTCGAGTACATCAACGGATTTCACGACACCGCGAACTCCATTGCAACTGTCGTATCAACTAAAGTGCTAACGCCATCGCAAGCAGTGCTGTTGGCTGCATTTACTAACTTGGTCGGGGCCCTATGGGGTACCGCAGTTGCGAAAACTATTGCATCGGGCCTAGTTGACGTTAACGCTGTGACACAGGAGGTGATCCTGTGTACATTAATTGGAGCAATCTTTTGGAATCTGGTAACTTGGTACTGGGGCCTTCCAAGTAGTTCAAGTCATGCTCTGGTCGGTGGTTTGGTAGGTGCTGCTGTTGCGGCATCGGATAAATGGAGTGTTGTAATTTGGTCGCAACCCAACAAGGAACATTGGTATCTAGGAAAGGGGCTTCTTTGGAAGGTGATCGTTCCCATGATTGGCTCTCCACTGGCTGGGTTCCTTCTAGGGATGTTGATCATGTCCATCCTGTTCGTACTACTGCGAAATTGGAAGCCAAAGCTCGTCAATCAAACTTTTGGTAAGCTTCAAATACTAAGTGCCGGCGGCATGGGGTTCATGCACGGTACAAACGATGCTCAAAAGACGATGGGAATCATCGCCTTGGCCTTGGCCACAGGGACTACCGCGGGCAGCCTAGATGCGCTGCCGGAATGGTTGAGCTTTTTGAAGATTGAATCGACCAAAGGCAAAGACCTCGATATTCCAACTTGGATAAAGTTGAGTTGTGCAGTAGTCATGGCGGCAGGAACTGCCGCTGGTGGTTGGCGCATTATCAAAACGCTTGGCCATAAGATGGTTAAACTACAACCAGTCAATGGATTCGCAGGAGAGACAACGTCGGCTACGATTATCGGACTGGCATCCTATTTTGGTATTCCAGTTTCGACGACGCACAATATCTCTTCTTCGATCATGGGAGTTGGTGCGGCCAAGCGTTGGAATGCCCTTCGGTGGACAATCGTAGAGCGGATGGCATGGGCTTGGCTCTTTACTATTCCAATATCAGGGCTGGGTGCGTTTCTATGCGTGAAGGCACTCAAGGCAATCGGTTGGATGTAGTCGAACCCCCAATAGCTCAAGTTGCGAAATCCAAAAAGCCAGCCAGTCTCTACTTGCTGGCGTTTATTTTTTCTTGCAACTCACTCGCGATCCAAGCCGGCGGCTTCTCATTGCGAACCGTACGATAATACTCTGCGACGGCCTTAGCCGCGAAACTCTGATCACGGCTGTCGTATAGCATTTGCCCAAGAGCATCCACGTGCATGCCAAAGTCGCTGGTCGATGCTTTTGGCAATTGCTGAGGTCGACCAAGGATCGGTAGCAAGCTGATGCACAAAATGATTCCCGCAATGCAGGCGGGAATGGTGATCGCGCTGAGTGGCCATTGCACTAGCATCTCAATTCCAAGTCCGCGAGCATCCATCTCTTCAAAATTGGATATCTGAATTCCAGCATCATCATAAGCAACTAGTGCGACTCGCTTTGGTGACTGAGCCAACTCGACAATTTGCTCACCAACCTGGCTGAATTGCGGTTTGACCAATGTCCCGTTAAGAAATGGAATACCGTTTGCCACAACGATGATTTGTCCGTCACCAAACCGTTCTTCACTGGTTAGTCGATAAACCAGCGGAACACCATCCTTACTGGCTAGAAGCATTTCACTATCGGGCAATTGATTGAATTGATCATTCCAATCGTCTTTCGTTTCCAGTTCATCATTGGTCCAGTTGCTGCGGGTAATCAACTTGTCGCTGTCGTCGCCTGTAGTAACTTTGCCCGACTTAAACCTGATGAAGGGTGGTGGGGTGACTTTTGGCAATTTGCCTTTCCCACTGAGCCAGCTTGGCAGTCTAGTAATTTGGTCTTCATGTGGTGGTAATAGTCGAGTTCGAACGGGCCAATGAAGCGACGAGCTATCGACTTCGTCGGCTAACAGCCCTTCAAACGTAGTCACCTCCACGCAGGGTTGGCTCGCGTCCAAGTAGAACCAGCCACAAAAGGTGCTTTCACTGTAAGAATCCAGCCGATTGTTAAGTTCGCTGGTGCGAGCATTGGCAAGCTCAAATTCAAGCCGAGCCTTTTCTGTACCGCTCGTACTCTTAATCAACTCCTCGAGATAGTATGTCTCCGCATTGAAGTCGCGACCGAAATAGATCAATGTTCTACCGGGTGATCTTTTGAGCCAATCCTCAAGCCACTTTCGTGCCTCCAGACCGGGAGGATCAAAAGTTTGAGGTACCATCACTATTGTGTCAGCTTTCTCAAGCTTGAACGACAGACTCCTCGGCGAAAAGCACTTCGCGCCAGCAAGTTCCCACATGCGCTTGTGAACACCCAAGCCATTCAAGCTCGTTCGAGCCTCTTCGGTAACAGAGCCAAAGCTATTGGTAGTAGCCTGCTGGCGGCAACCGGACAACACGAGAGCAAGCACTAGCATCGCGGCGAAACTATATTTACATGATTGGCCAGTAATCACGTGTTACCTCCAGTTGCAACTCGCGACGTCGAATTCGTGACCGACATGTTGAGGTTGTTGGCCTGAGCTATCAATCGATGGAACGGATCCAACAATTTCCAGACTTCCAAGAAACTCTGTTTGGTGAGTGAGTGCTTGCCAAAATAGACCAGTTCAAATTTCTGGACTGTTGGTTCAAGGATCGAGTACAGGTTTGCATCCGTTGATAGCTCTCGCAAGTACATTCGGTTCGTTTTACCTTTATGCAAATGTATCTTGCGAGCGTGATCTAGGGCCAGCAGTTTGTAGCCATAAAGGTAAAGGATAGCCTCGTCGAACCTACCTTCACGAGCCAGTTGGCGACAGACTCCAAGCGGATCAGTGGTGTTCTGCATTTGCTCGAAGGGTAACTCTTCAATCCGCGTAACGTCGATGACTGCCGTTTTTGTTTTGACGTTTCTATCCAAAGGTCGGTAAGTTTGAATGTAGATACCGGCCGCGTAGTAGATTGCCCAAATCACAAGCAGAATGAGCAAAATAATGCCAAGATAGCCAAGGATTCCGAACAGGGCTCGAAGGATCTCACCCAAAAATGTGCCGATGCTTTTCAATAGATCGAATAGCCAATTGTTATCTGCCCCAGGTCCAAGTGATGAGGCGGTTGAACGTAGTTCGTTATCGTGAATGGGCGATAACTCAGGTTGGTTATAGTTGCCCGTCTTATGGTCATACCAACTGCCAGTGATCGTATCTTTGGCAGCTTGCGCATCAATCTTGCTGCCGCGTGGAGAGGCGAGAGCGGTAGTTGGTAGGCTAAAAAATTGAGTCGCAAAAACAGCTACTACGGTTACTAAAATGCAACGCGATCTAATCGTGGCAGAGAAGCCTTGCAGTTGGTTCAATTGGTTCATCTTGCAGCCTCCGTACCGACGGTTCCTGCATTGATAGCTGGATTCTCCCGATTCTCCATCCGTTCCGCTTCGGCCCGCATTCGCAACTCGATCTCCCAGCCTTCAAGTCGAATTCGGCAATCGATATAGGACAGGTATCGGTAAACTCCTAAGAAAATGCCGACAAGCCACAGCGATAGAGGTGAAATCACCACAAAGAAAAACCAATTCCAAGTCCAATCACCCAGGGTATGAGCTTTAAGGAACAACAGGGTTCCGCCGAGCATCATCACCAGCAATGTGCCATTGAAACAAGCTGCAATCATTCGGACAAACAGTTCGCCCTGTAATGGGCCATGCAGGTTTCCACGGCGAGCACCATAGGACACTTGATTCTTATTCTTGGCGACTATTGGGCAACGCTCCAATCCCAGAATCTCTGGTGAAAAGGGAATAAAGGTACGAATCAACATGAATAACGGAAAAACAGCAAACAGGAAAAAACCCTCCATGACATCAAATGCAGTTTGATCCCGAAGTAGCAACTCCAGTGGAATGACCAACAGTCCAAGCCTGATGATTCCCAAAATCCAAAAGATGGGCCAACGCAACTGCCACAGATTGCGAACAATCTCTTTAAAAGTAATTGGAATAAAAAAGGTTTGCGCACCTAGGTAGAGCGTAATCGGCAATGTTGCGATAGGAATTTGTAGAGCGTACAGAACACACAAATGCCCCGTATACCGCCACCAAATAAATGCATCCGAGCCTGAATAGACTTGAGACGCCAAAACAGCATCTTCACTAATCATCCAATGCAGCAAGAGAACATCTACAACCAACAGAGGCAATCCCAGTATTGTCCCGGCCTGCAGCAACTTGACGTAATGTCGTTTGAGCACCATCAGGCTCAAATCCATTAGCTCCAAACTACCTCGCTGACGAATTACTATCTCGGTTCGATCAAGTTCCATGTGGAGCCTCCGAAGGGTAGCCCAACATGACGAAGTAGTACATCAGAGCCGTGCTAGACAGCATGCCGAATATGGCTTTAAAAAAGTATGGTTGACCGCTTGGTGAAAGTAGGCCTTCCGTTAAGGCTGCGAAGATGAAGAGTACGCCCGAGGCAGACATGATCGGAATTGCTCGAACGGCTTGGACCCGCAGTGATGCTAGTCGAGCTAATCCTTTCGTGAAAATCCAGCCCATGCCAATCCGCAATCCGGAAGCTGCAGCAAGCACAATCGCCGTAAGCTCGAAAGGTCCATGTGCAGTCACGAAATGCAAGAAACTATCTCCACCGGGCGTTTCAGGGCGAGCCATGTATCCGAACGAGGCCCCCAGCACTGTGGCTTGATAGGCTGTCTCCCAAAGTCCAGCAATCACCAATGGTCCCTTGGAAAAACAGCTCAGTCCAATTCCAGTATTGTGCTGAATGTAGAATGAAACCATGAACAATCGACCCGAAGCGTTCTCGTTGGGTTTTGAGAAGTCGATCTCTTCGTACATCTGCTCAAGGGTCTCGACCTGCGTTGCGCCCAGTAGTTTCTCTCCCAATCCTGGAAATCGTTTTTGGTCCCAGGCAACATATGCAGAGAAAATAAACAGCCCGAAAAACAAGGCTGCACATAGGTGAACACATGGATCAGAGAAAATCTGCTTAGGAGCGTCGTGAAAGACGATCCTGTTCCAGCGTCGAACTTGGAATTTTCCAGAGCGATAAATCTGATTGTGAGCACGGCCAACTAAGCCGTGCAGGTAGATTACTGTTTCGGGCGACAGCCGGTACTGTTCGGCCATTGCCAAGTCGGTACATGCCGAGCGATATAAATCGGACAGTTCCAATAGCACATTGCCTTGAATTCGGCGAATACGGCGTCCCGACGTCTGCTCAAGCAAGATCTCAAGGCGTTGCCATTGCTCGCGTCGAACCATCAAATTGTCGGCAGTTTTGACCATACTTGCAATCTATTGCTGATAACTTGTTTTTTCGACTCAACTCTTCGCACAGATAATTGCTTAAGATCTCAGAAGTTAAAGGGTTGATTCGATTTACTTTGTTGATCTTGAGCAGATGACGCTGATTGTTGTCCAACCTGCTGCTGATGTGACGGATTGAATTCTGAAGGCTGTTGCAGCGGAGCCTGAGGGGGAAGCGGCTGCGGGTAACCTTGAGGTGCCGAATTCCAAGTCGATTCTGACGGAGGACTTGGATATTGAGGACCCGGATAGGGAACTGGAGCATTCTGTGGTCCAGGGTTATATGCATTCGAACCGGGATAAGCTACCTGCGACATTATCCGCATGTTGGGGTCAACCGATCGCCGCATTGCTTCCATTCCCTGTTGCTGTTGAGCCTCGGAAAGGAATATTCGAACGTACATGGCACATAACAATAGGTCGCAGCCTGTATTGGGAAGCAGTTCAAATCTCCGAATCAGAGGCTTAGCAATCTTTCCTGCTATCTCTTCTCGTCTGGCTAAGCCAAGACGCTTTCGATTCTCCATGTACAGTCCAACTGTCTGCGCCATCGAACTGCTCACTTCGAAAGTAAGTGGTATCAACTCGGCCAAACCAAACGCTCGAAGATCTTCAGGTTGCAAATTCCACGGCGAGTACTTGCGGCTTTCGGAGATGACCATTGTACCAGCCGCCAGATCGCCAATTCGTTGCATGCGAGTACTGACGACCATTGTGATTAATCCCACGATCATTGTGGGAAAGGCATTGTACATGGGAGCGTCGTCTCCTAGCACCTGCAAAGAAACCAGGACGTAAATATCCGCTAATCGTAGAAGATTGCGGAGGCCCGCCTGAACGCCATTGATTGGGCGGCCATCGATACTGATGGTACGCAATTTGAACAGAGCTTTTCCAGGAGTTTTTCCGTTGTAGTAGGCTTCGAAGAAGACGCCGTAAAACCAACTCATGAGAAAATAAACGATGAACCCGACAAACGCGCCAAGTTCAATCAAGCTTGGTAGCCTAAATATGCCAAGAATGAGTATCAGTAGGAATGCGAAGCCCCAGAAGGTGATATTCCAAATCAGAACATCAGCAAGGTAGGCTAGCAGACGTTGGAACGGCCCCGCTAAGGCATACTCGAATTGGATGTTTTCTGGAGTTACTACTTTGGTGTAACAGTCCAGTTTCTCGGGCTGAGTTTTTCGAGGCATCGGGGAGCAATGATTGCGTTAGGTTCAGTTTCAAACGCAGTCATTATAAAGATTGGCTGACCTGTTGTGCGACTTAGAGGTGTTCTTTTTTGCCAGGAAAATGCAACAAAAAAACGGAGGTAAGTGCCCAAGCCCCTACCTCCGCGTTTTGTTCTTGCTGAAGACTCACCAAGATCGGTTTATGGTCTTAGGAAAGCCGATTCGACTGAATCCGATTTCCTACGAAATGCGCTTTTGGGATCTATTGAGGACGACGCACGTTGCGAACTTCGCCAGGCTGAATTTGTCCAGCCTTCTGATTTTCTCGCTTAATGGCTTCGTAAACCTCTTGGCGGTGAACTGGAATGGCCTGAGGGGCCTCAATTCCTAGTCGCACCTTATCGCCGCGAATGTCGACTACCGTGATGACAACGTCATCACCGATCATGATGCTCTCGTCTATATGTCGCGACAGCACCAACATGAAATCACTCCTTGTCGAGGGCTTCTGGGTTGTTTCAATCCTTTGAATTCTGCTGGTGTGTGGGGCTCATAGTAGCTGGCTCAGTCGATCCCGGACCGCCGAGCTTATCAAGGAGTTCAATCAGCCATGTTTCATGGCCGGATTCGTACCCGTGTTCTGCCTCGACTTCAGCCGATCACAGAACAGCTACTCCGCTGCGAGCATTCCACCAATGCTTGCACTATCGACGTGATTCGGGGCCA
>JAXMBP010000064.1:0-31463 GCA_046349795.1 Pirellulales bacterium
ACTTGCCAATGTTCCCCACCGGTACCGAGGAATTCTGACGAGAACAACTACGGTAATCTTAGGATCAATTAATGAGGAGCTCTTTCGAGTCCCACTACCCCAAGTTCCACGACTGAAGCGTTAAATTTTAACCAGTCGGAAACGCTTTGGTAATTGGCAGGTTGCGCAGCGTGAAAACCGAGGCTTCTAAAAAATTCTGCGACTCGATTTGCAACTTGGAAACGAGAGCGCATGATTGATTAGAGCACCAACGATGCCCACTGCGACACCTGCCTCGCAGCTCCGTGTGGTTTAAGTTACCACCACCTGGGATTAGTTCGTGGTGCCCTTATTGTTTCGAGACTCTCCCATGGATTGGGACGCTCGGTAGATCAATGGAAACGATCAACTCGCTTTAAGGGTACCCGTCATGCGATTCACTATTCTTGCCTCAGCCGTTGCACTATCCTGCTGCGGCCTAAATTCGTTGGCTTCGGCCCAATACTCAAGATCGGCAGGGTTGCCAACTCCCGCACCAAGCCTTTATTTGGGACAATCTGACGAGCCAGAGCAACCACAAGCTCAAGTCGAGAACAGTGCATCCAATTCTGACGAACAAGCTAACAAGCGAAGTCCATTCGATTTCCTAAACAATGATGCAAAAGCCTTATCAGCTCCCGAGGCTGCGTCATTGCAATATGATTCCAGTCCTTCGGCTGACGCTGGAACTGGTAAATCAGTTGGTCGCCTAAATAGTAGCCCTGCTGACATCATCATTGCAGGAGCAAAGGCGGTAAACGCCGGCTACTTCCCACCCATCGATTGGGCATCTGCAGGTCACCGAACCCCGAATCCAACTGCAGACTACATGCTTCGAGAGTACTGTGTCGATGGCCTATGGGATAACTATGCCGCTGAACGCGCTCAGCAATGTGCACGTCAGATGGAAAGAATCTATGGAGGCCATCGACACTGCGGCAGTTGTGGTGTTCAACCAGCCTGTCAATCTTGTGGAGTAGGTTGTGGCACAGGGCAAAGTCGTCCAGTCATCAACCGCTATCGAACAAACGGAAGCTGTACCGGATGCGCTCAATGCACCGGCCAGGCAACTCCTGCTGCCGTCGCAGCGCCAGGCTGCAACGATTGTGCACAAGCTACGGGGCCTAATGGTCGCCCAGCTCCCATCAGCATGTTGCCACCTCCGACAATGGTGTCAAACCCTGGAAAAGTTGCCAGCCTGCCGACCCAAACTCGCTAGTGAAACTCAGTCGAGTATCAACTTCAGAAACTGCAAACTGATCTTTCCCGAAGGCTCTCTCGAATTGGACAAAACCTGTCAAATTCGATTTCAAAAAATAGGGAGAAAAACTCGGGTTGCCCCTACCAACTTTCCGATACGACTATTAACCACGGATTGGGAGGGTGGAACGGATCTCAGAAACGAATCCGTTCCAGCGACATTTTGGTCATGGTGTGACGATGGAGCGGCATACCATGACCATTTTTTTTGCACTGACGTCCGTTGCAGATGTTCTTTAGTGCAGTCGGAAAGAGCGTACAACGGTTAGCCGTGAAAGCGTAAGCACAATTCTTCGAGAGCAAAGATAGCTCGATCCGGTTGAGAGTGACTTCCCTTCACTTTCAAATCAAGCTCGGCTAGCCAGTCCAGTAGCTTGGCTGCGCGAGCTACACCAAGTCGTCGAAGTCGAACGGGTGCTTGCGTTAAGTCAGCTCCCCAGAAGCCGCAATGCTTCACTGCTTCTTCTGCAGACATTTGCCCGCCAGTTCTGCGACTTTGCAATACCAACTGGGCTGCGTGGCCGTAGCGACGAAGGCTCCACGAGATCTGCGGCACTACGCCTGCAGCCTGCTGGCCGCCTTCAAAAATTCTCTCGAGTTGCAGCAAAGCATCAGCGATCTTTCCATCTAGAATCGCATCGGCAATTTCCCACATGGTTCGCGTTGACCATGTCCCCACATGAGCCCGAATCTGCTCGTCGGAGATTGTGCCGTTATCGCTTGCATACAATGCAAGCTTGGCCAACTCTTGATGTAGTAAACCACAATTGGGACCTACTGCATCAAAGATCAGCTTACTCTGGGTAGTCTTCAACTTTAGCCCATGCCGCGATTGAGCCCATTCAGCGATCCATTTTTTCAATTCGGCTTCATCAAGCCCCTTGCCGCGCGAAGCTGGCGGCAATGTGCAAGAGATTAACCAACCTTTCTTGGCAATAATCTTGTGCAGCTTCGTAGTCGCAAGCAGCGCATCCAACTCGAGAATCAAAAGCGATCCATCTGCTGGAGCTTCACACCATTTCTCTAAATGCGCGCGATTAGCGGATACAAGATCGTCGGCATCGCTGACGATGGCCACTCGCACTGCGTCCGTTTCGAACAACGAAAGCGTAGCTAGTTCGTCATGCACTGGCAGCCACTGCTTCAGCTCGCCATCAAACGTTCGAATCTCTTCCAGGTTCAGCTTGGCCACCTTGGCAATTTCACTCAGCGTCTCTGTGCGCAGAAATCCTTCATCGCCCACCAATGCGATAACTCCCGGGATAGCCCCAGGCAGTTTGTGGTTCATCAGAATTTCAAAGCAGTGCACCGACACAGTAGAAAAGTCCAAAAAAACTACTTTGAAATTCGATACAGAGCAGCTGAAGTTCGGACCAAAAGATCGTTGCCAACGACCGATGGTGACGCCAGCGTTCGCTCCTTCAAGTCATTCTTCGAAACGACCTCGGGTTCTGACTTGCTCACATCCAGCACCGTGCAAACACCTAACTCATCAAAGGCATACAGCAGTTCTTTGGCCAGCAACAAGGACGACGAGAAATTACCGCCGACGCGTTTCTTCCACAACTCCCGGCCCGAATTGGCTTCCAAACAAGAAACAACACCTTTATCGCTAACCATCATCAATCGACCTTGCTTGGCGACGAAAGACGGAGTCTCTGGAACTCCATTCTTTACTGTCCAACGAACGTGAGATTCAGTAACATCACCCAAGCCGCTTGGATCAATGGCTAACAAACTGGCTTGCATGAAGCCGGTAGCAATAAACACCAGTCCTGATTCGAACACAGGTCTAGGAACAACCGAAAAACCTGAGTAAGTAACTCGCCAGAGTTCCTTTCCTGTTGCAGGATCTAGGCTTTGAACAACATTAGAGCCTGGCACGATTAACTGCTTCCTTCCCGCAGCATCGATCATCAGCGGAGTACAAAACGAAAAGGTCTTATCCGCGTTTGATTCGCGAGCAGTTTCCCAGGCAATGCTGCCGGTGCGTTTATCCAGTGCAGTAACTTTGGCAATATTCCCGCCATCCCGCGTAAAGATCATCAGGCGATCAGTAAGCTGAGGCGATCCACCACCGCCGTGAACCGGCGCGTACTGAAGACTCTCGTTCTTCCACAAGACATTTCCATTCAGATCGCAACAAGCAGATCCAAGATGGCCAAAATGTATATACAGATGTCGACCATCGAACACTGGCGTTGGACTTGCATGCGAATTCTTTTGATGAATTCTTGGCGAGTCTTTGGGTTGCTGGAAGATCATTATTGGGTCCGTCAACTTGCCAGACTTCGCATCAACCTTTAGCAACGATAGTTGATAACCCGCGTCGCCAGCCTCAATAGCCGATGTCAAAAAGATCGAGTCACCTACAACGATGGGACTAGACCAGCCGCTACCTGGCAGTTCGGTTCGCCAGGTTATGTTCTGCGAGGGCGACCAGGTTCTTGGCAGCTCGATGTCCACAACACCCTGAGCTGCAGACCCACGAAACTCAGTCCAATCGGCTTGCAAACTCGCCGACGTCACTCCGAGTAAAACCAATATGCTCAGCAGAGAAGTCAGCGGCATTTGGAACGGGAACTGAATCAAGCTTTTCATCGATGTATCACTCGGTTTGAAGAAGACAATTTAGCCAATCACACTCTTGCCCATCCATGGCTGAAGAACTTTAGGAACGCGGATCGATCCGTCAGCTTGTTGGTAGTTTTCCATGATGGCGATGATCGCTCGGCTAATGGCTATGGCCGTTCCGTTCAGCGTATGTACAAAGTGCGTACCCTTTTCATTCTTGTTCTTGTAGCGAACGTTCAAGCGACGAGCCTGATAATCGGTGCAATTCGAAGTGCTGGTTACTTCACCCCATTCACCGCTTTCGCCTCGACCTGGCATCCAAGCCTCCAAGTCATACTTGCGATAGGCTGGACCGCCCAAATCACCGGTGGCCGTGTCGACGATGCGGTAGGGGATCTCGAGCATATCGAAGATGTCGCACTCAGCTTGCCGAAGCTCTTCATGAATGGCATCGCTTTGCTCGGGCAAGGTGAAGGCAAACATTTCGATCTTGGTAAACTGGTGGACTCGGTATAGTCCCTTCGAAGCTCGTCCTGCTGCGCCAGCTTCCGTTCGGAAGCAATGGCTAATGCCTACCAGCTTCATCGGCAAATCATCGGCCTCTAAAACTTGGTCGGCCATCATCCCGCCCAAAGTGATCTCAGCCGTAGCGACCAAATTCAGGTCTGTATTTTCGATCGAATAGATCTGCGTCTCTGGGCCGCGAGGAATAAAACCTATCCCCTGCAAGATTCCGGTGTGTGCAACATCGGGCGTGGTGATAGGAATGAACCCACGTTTCACCAATTCGCTCACGGAGAACTGCTGCAACGCCAACTCGAGCAATACCGCATCGCGTCGCAAAAAGTAGAAGCCGGCTCCAGCTACACGAGCCCCCGACTCGAAGTCGATCATGTCGTGCAATTTGCCGAGTTCCAAGTGGTCCTTGGCCTTGAAATCAAACTTTGGCACAGGAGTCTTACCGAAACCGCACTCGGTATTAGCAGTGTCGTCAGCTCCGATGGGTGCCGAAGGGTGAGTTAAGTTCGGGATGTGCATTTGAAGTTCATGCACCTGAGCATCAAGCTTGTCGTGATCGGCTTGAGCCGCATCCTTCTGCTCGCGCAGTACCCTGCCCTGCTCCTTCAACTGCTCGCGTTCCTCAGCAGCTTTAGCCTTGCCGATGTTCTTGCTAACTTCGTTGGCTTGGCGATTCAGCTCCTGAGCCTCATTGAGTTTCTCGCGGCGTTGCAACTCCAACTCAACCAGTCGATCGACGTCAGCTTTGACGCCTCGAGCGAGGCAATTCTTCTTCACCAATTCAACTTGTTCAACGATAAGCTTGCGATCCAACATTTTGTTTGCAGTACTCTTCTATTCAGTTAACGAGCATCCATGAGACCGATTGGAGCTTTTCCAATGCGGCCGTTACGACCAGGAGATGAAAAGATCAGGACTTTGAAACCTCAGACAAATAGTGCCATAGGTAACTACTGGCTCGAATGCCTCGGTAGTAATCCGCGATACAGAATTTTTCATTAGGGCTATGGGCTCCATCATCATCAAGGCCCCAACCTAGCAGAAGCACATCAGCTTTCAGCACGCCAACCATTTTGGCAACGATTGGAATCGATCCGCCTTCGCGAATCAAAACGGCCGGCTTTTCAAATCCGGCTGTGATTGCTTGCTGAGCTGCCGCCACAAACGGGCTCTCAGGATCAACGACGACTCCCGAACCACCATGCAAGTCGATCAGTTCCACATTCACACCCACGGGAGTGTTTTGAGCAATGAACTGCTTGAATTGTTCTGTGACTTGTTTTGGATCTTGATCGGGCACCAAACGAAAGCTGACCTTAGCACCTGCTTTGGCCGGAATGATCGTCTTGCCGCCTTCTCCTTGATAACCGCTCCACAATCCATGCACATCGCAGGTCGGTCTAGCCCCTGCGGCTCCAAGGTGCTGTAGCCAGCTTCGCCAGTTAGAGCTGAAACGCCAAGTTGCTTAGCGAATTGATCATCGCTAAAGCTCAACTTCTTCAGCGATCGCGTTCAACTTCGGCAACAGGCTTTACTGAGTCGTAAAAGCCGGAAGCTGAATCCGACCTTGCTCGTCAGTTAGCTTAGCCGGGAACTTGGCCAAAGCATTAGCTGGGTTAGTTACTGCACCACAAAAACTACCTGAGTGCAAATCCCTGCTTGGGGCCGGTGAAATGAAGTTCGTAATACGCGATACCTCGAAGGCCGTAAGTGATCGCTAGTTGCCCTTTGAGGTATTGGGACGAGTCGCTGATCACGATCACATCGCAGGCCAGCTTCTCAGCGGCTTCCGGGCTTCAGCCATGCTGTTGCTGAGCTGTTCACTGTCGACCTCTTCTTCGCCTTCAATTAAGAACTTGATCTGCACTGGTAAAGCTTGTCCGGCTGCTGCCCAGGCGGCCACACTGTTCACATGAGTCAACATCTGACCTTTGTCATCCGTCGAACCGCGCGCATACAGATTGCCATCGCGCTCAGTAGGCTCAAAGGGAGGACTTACCCACAAATCCAGTGGGTCGGGTGGCTGAACGTCGTAGTGACCGTATACCAAGACAACTGGCTTGCCTGGCACGGCTGGGCTTTCAGCGTAAACCAAAGGTGGACCATCAGTTTTGATCAACTCGCCCTTCAAGCCAGCTTTGGTCAAACTATCCAAAACCGCATTGGCCGCCTGCTTGACGGAGTCTCGGTAAGCGAGGTCGGCGCTAACGCTTGGGATACGAAGGAGGGTTTTGAGGCTCTCCAAGAATTTGGGCTGACTTTGCTCGAGTTGACGATCGATTGCTTTCAAATCGCTCATTTTCTTGAACTTCTAACGGTTAGTCCGCAAAAAACGCTTGCCTTCAGCCCCCGATGCGGGGTTACAATATTTCCGAGCGTAACAATATAACGTGTTGTGGTGGCTGGCGGGATTCGTCTTTGGCTGCCGAAACTAGGAGTAAGGCAAAGTTTCCTGCTAATTGGCTTGGCATCCGGCCACTGAACACCAAGGGAGGATTTACCGCATTATGTCACAATCCAACGCAGCACTACTAGAACCCGAAGTTCAGTTCGAAACGATTGTTCGTGTCAAGCGAAAACGAAAGACCAAGAAGCAACCCAAGGCCAAACAACAACCTAGGTACCACGTCATCCTTTGGGATGATCAACACCATACTTTTCACTACGTCATCCATATGTGCCAAGTTTTGTTCGGCCATACGCTAGAAAAGGGTATGCAGGTTGCCAAAGAGGTCCACAATAAGGGCCGAGCTATCTTGCTAACGACGACCAAAGAGCATGCCGAGCTGAAGCAGGAACAAATCCATTCTTTCGGCAAAGACCCAATGGCTTCACAGTGTGCTGGCAGCATGTCAGCCACCATTGAGCCTGAAAACTAGAATTAGAAATATAGCGAGTGAGTAAAGATACGATCTATTCCCTGGCTCGAGAGCGAGTTGGGCAGTTTACGTTTGATCAGTCGGTGGTTGATGTCTTCCCCGACATGATTGCTCGCTCGGTGCCAGGTTACGCCTCGATCTTATCGATGATCGAGCAATTAACGACTCGTTTCGCTACTCCTGGTTCAAAACTGTATGACTTGGGTTGCTCGCTGGGTGCTGCAACAAGACTCATGCGAGCTCAAGCTCCAAGCGATTGCCTGCTTCATGCTGTCGACAATGCCCCAGCCATGATTCAGCGGTTGCGTGAATTGCTAGAGGTTGACAAGTCGCCCCAGGGTTGCCAAGTCCGACTCGTGGAAAGCGACATTCAAGATATCGAGTTTTCCGAAGCCTCGTTTGTCGTACTCAACTTGACATTGCAGTTTGTTCCGCCGCCAGACCGCCCTGCACTGCTTGGCAAAATTTATGATGGCATGCTTCCTGGGGCAGCTTTACTGCTGAGCGAAAAAATCTGCTTCGATGATCCTCTTCAACAAAGCCTGCTGACCGAACTGCATCACGACTTCAAACGCGCTCATGGCTATAGCGATTTAGAGATCGCTCAAAAACGAAGCGCTATCGAGAATTTTCTCATTCCAGAAACGATGCAAACCCACTGCGATCGTTTGCATGACGTTGGCTTCAAACAGGTCGTGCCGTGGTTCCAGTGCTTCAACTTCGCTTCGATATTAGCCGTTAAAGTATAAAGTCACGGATAAAGTCGCACCATTGATGAAGTCGCACCGTTGATCGGCTGATTGAGTATGTTCTTCTTAGACCGTAAACCCTGTTTTGAGATGCTGCGAAGCTTAAGGTTTTTCAGCCTGGCCGACAAAGCAGGGTCGCTCTGCGCAGAACGGTTTCGACCTGAACATCATGGTAGCCTGCAAGGTTGGCAAGCGGCTTGGGAAAAGCTCCCCAATGTTCCAGCCAGTTTCGATTCCAGCAGTGATAGTGTCCGAGTCGTTGCGAACGGGGACGCTACAAACCGGGACGCTACAAACCGGGACGCTACAAACCGGGACGCTACAAACCGGGACGCTACAAACCGGGACGCTACAAACCGGGACACTGTGAACCAGGACGCTACGAACCGGGACGATGCGAACCGGGACACTGCCTCTGACGGTAGACTTTCAAACGAGGATCTTGATCGTCTTCGACAGACTCTGATGCAGTTTCACCCCTGGCGGAAAGGGCCTCTTGAGCTGCTCGGTATTCCTATCGATACCGAATGGAGATCCTGTTGGAAGTGGAATAGGATCGCGCCGCATATCAACTTTGATCGCCAGCGAGTTCTAGATGTTGGTGGTGGTAATGGTTACTACGGCTGGAAGATGCTCGAGGCTGGAGCTTCACTAGTTGTTCGGCTGCGAACCATTCTTATTGTCGATCGCTCAGTACGAAGTCTTTCGAAAGTACTGGCCCGAAACAGAAAGGCACTTTGTACTTCCACTTGCCGATATAGACCTGCCGCGCGATATCGCGCGTTTTGACATCACCTGCTCAATGGGAGTGCTCTACCACCGCCCCAATCCAATCGAACATTTGCAAATTCTGGCCAGTACCTTACATCCTGGTGGGCAACTATTGTTGGAAACAATTGTGCTCGAAGGCGGCGATACCGTGTTGGTGCCAGAAGATCGTTACGCCAAGATGCGCAACGTTTGGTTCATTCCATCCGTTCCGATGCTAGAGCGATGGCTGCGGCGCACTGGTTTCAGCAACATTCGGGTACTAGATGTGTCGCGAACCACGCCCGAGGAACAGCGGAAAACAGAATGGATGACCTTCGAATCGCTGAGTGATTTCTTGAATCCAGAAGATCCCAATCGAACCCTGGAAGGCTACCCTGCTCCAACCCGGGCTGTGTTGCTAGCAGAAAAGAAATAGCTAACGCGGAACCAGCTCGGCCCCGCGTTTCAACACAGATAACTAGTTTTGTTCGTCGCGTTAACGAGTCTTCTTGATCGATTCAGCTCGAGCCTTTTCAATCGCAGCCGTCTCGTTGGCCAACTTGTTAAGCGGACCGGCTGGGAAGTACTGCACGTCGTCCTTCAGATAATAAGGACTTGGAAGTGTTTGACCTGCAACAGAAACCTGGCAACCCACTGATGGCGCAACTCCTGCCATCAGAAGCATGCCCAACAGCAGGTAGCTCCCGGCTTTGGATTGCTTATTCTCGCTCATCAGAACTCTCCCCAGAAGTAGACTTGTACCAACACGTGCAGGCGCAGTGTGAAACTATGCAGGTTCTATCGGTGCTTCCGGCTGTGCCGGTTGAGTAAAAATGTTGGGCCGAGTACCAAAAACGCTGCCCGCCTCAAATTCTCAATGCTAGCACTTGTTTAACCGTCAGCCGTAGGCGTAGATGTTGCGGCGTTTCTGGGATTACGGGCCGAGGCTCAGCAATTTACTCAGCCCAGCCCATCGGGCTGGTGAACGGATCATGAACACGGTAAGGCCAACGGCCCTTTGTTCTTCTCGTGAATTGCTTACCCAGCCCTACAAGGCTGGGCTAAGTAAACGGCCAGGGCTTCGCCCCTAAAAAACAAATACTGCAACATCAAAAAGGCGTACGCTACTACCCGAACAGATTCCACGCTAAAGTTAGCTCTCCTCCACCAACAAAGCAGGAAGCGCTACAGCACTCTTCAACGGGACCCTCACCGTGCTCATACCAAAATTTTGGGCAGAAGCCTCGAAAAAGTTGATTAATAGCGACGGTCGGCAGGCAACACTTCGTCGATACGGCTGGTCCATGACCGATCAAGCCGACGCACAGAAGGTGGCGAACGAACGTCTCGAGGAAGCCGCGATTCAATGGCAGTCGAACCGAAAGCTTCGTCGGCGCGAGCGGAGAATCGCCTACGGTGGACAGGAGGGGTTGCCCATTCGCGAAGAGGTAATCGATGTGCAGGACACTTACACTATCACACGCAACTGCTATGGTGCTCTTTGTCTGAATACGCCCAATGTTCTAATTGTTGATGTTGATTTTAGCGAAGATCAATCCTTGAAGAGCTGCCTTGCTTTGGCTGGGTTAGGGTTGGTCGGCCTAATCTTGTCTGCCAAACAGCTTTGGGTTGCGGCGGCTATCTTCGGTGCCTTGTTCGTTATCGGCTTGTTTGTATGGAACAATCTTCAGCGCAGACTCTCACGATCTGATCGCCAGAAGAAACTCAGCGCCATTGAACGCTTCTCGCAGTCCAATCCCGATTGGGGAATTCGAGTCTATCAGACTCCGCTTGGCTTTCGAATCATAGTGACTCATCGCTTGTTTGATCCAACCAGCGATGAAGTTCAAAGTCTATTCAAGACTCTCAACACAGATCGCGTCTATGCCAGAATGTGCCTTCAGCAAAACTGTTTTCGAGCCAGACTGACCGCCAAACCCTGGCGCTGTGGAGTAGAAACGAGAATCTCCAGCCGCACCTGGCCGGTCTCAGCAGAAGTAGCTGTATTCAGAAACAAGTGGATCGAGCAATACAACGCTCAAGCCATCAAATATGCCGCCTGCAAGTTCTTATGGGCCAAGAGCGGATCAACAATTGCACCTGAGGCAAAAGAAGTTGTCGATATTCACGATCGCTTGACCCAATGCGAACTCGACTTACCGCTTGCTTGAAGCTAGCCGAGCCTCGTCATGATCTCAGAGTGGATCGTGGCTTAAGCTAAGCGAAAACTCGAATAATGCCTCGTGACTTTGCGAACTTCAGCAACCACAGGAATTACCGACGAACCTTCAACGCCGATTCATCTTCACCGCTTGTAAATAGTCCGACTACGATGATGCAGTTTTCATCAATGCGAAAATACAGTACGGCGGTAAAGCGTTTCAAACGGCACGGTCTATAGCCCGTATGATTGATAGCAAATTGGTCTGGTGCCTTCTTGATGCGATCAATGGAATTGTAGAACTCAGATTCAAATTGATCGCCCAGTCCGGGTGCGATTCGATCAAACCAATCAATTCCACGAAGCAGATCCGCAACGGACTGTTCGGTATACCTTACTTTCATCGATCGCGTGCCAATCGAATACGATCTCGAAATTCTTCTTCAGTTAAAGCCTTTGTAGGATCCTTCTTAAACTCTGCCCAACGACGATCAAGCTCCGCTTGCTGTGCTGACGAGAGTTCCGTTCCAACATCCTTAGGCAATCGATCCCAGATTTCTTGAACCAGTCGAAGCTGGTCACTTGGCGACAAAGCGGAAATCTCACTCATTACTTGTTCAAGGGTCATTATTTCCTCCGTAGCCAATTATAGCACCAAGAATCCAGTTCGCGAGCTTACGTACTAAGGCTGAGCTAAATTAGCTACGCGAATCCACCGAGAAGATTGTCGCGACCCTAGCGTCTTTCAATGCGAGTAACATGTCTTTGAAGTCTGAATTCAAATCCATTTGGTTTCGCGAATTTCCAAGCAGTGAGTGTTAGAGGCCAGACCAAAAGAATTCTCTGTTCGGCAGTCATTTTCAAGTATACCGTATCGTTGCCCTCTTCGGACAGTGCAAGCTTTCGTACTACCTTTCTTGCCAGTTTATCTGAAGCGTCAGCCATGTTTTGACTTTCAAAGCACTTGCACAATTCGATGTAAATTCGTCCAGTCAAACTCGACCGTTTCAAGCCAATGCCTGAGTGATTTTCTCGAATCGTCGCTGGAAACGACATACCATGTCCCACTTGTCATGCAACTGCATTTTAGATCAAACACTTCGAGCGAGTCTAGCCATTTATGGCAAACGCATTCATTCGTGCTCTTTTTCGCTGACGATCACTCGCCCCTGATAGGTGACGACGAACGATTTTGCAAAGCTCAGTTCTGGTAGCTCAAGCATCTGCTCAACAAGTCGCTTCACACGCTGATCGCTGAATTGTTGGTGGTGACGAATTTCGATTCTCCCTGGCTTCACCATGGCAGCGATGGCATTTCCTCGCGAGTCATCGGCATACATGATGCCAGGGTGCGTTGCATCTCGATGTTCCGTGGTGTGAGGAAAAAGCACAACGCCGACATCATTCAGTAGCATCTTGAATAGATATCCCTCTTGCGAAAGCAGGTGTGCGATCGATTCGTAGCCGTAAACAATCATCGTCTTTAGGCTCTGACAAAATGGATCGTTGGAGCTTCCGCAGCGGCTCTATTCGTAACGCAATGTCGCGATGGCAGTGCAATCCTTTGTAGCCGTTACTCGCAGCCAGTAGGCCGAATAGGCTATTGGAAAATGATGACTCAGCGTTTCGCCGGGCTTCACGCTGAGCTTCTCATATGGCACCCACATTCCGGTCCCCGTGATGTCGCACTCCACCTGAAAAACAATTTCTTCGTCAGACTGATGCGACAATCGCAGTTCCTTGTTTTCGAAACCGCTCATCAAGTAGGGATCGCTAGGCTGGCCAGCCTTTGCCTGAGTATTTTTCCATGGCCCACCAATGCCTCTGGCCCTTCCCATTCGCCACACGTCATCGATCGCACCAACCCACAATGATGTTTGTTTGTCATCGGAGGTAATGATATGACGATTCTCACTCGGCAATTTGGCATCCAAACCACTCATTACTAATAAACCTCGGAACGAACAAAAATCGATAATGCGACGACCATGAGTCGTCACGGCTCGAACCTTGGCAAATCCTCCAGCGTTCTCCGCTGGCAATTCGTAAAAGATCCCAGCAGCGTTAAACAAGTCACGCTCCGTGGCCACCTCTCGACAAACCCGCTGAGCTTTCGCCAAGGCTTGAGGCAAATCTTCTAAAGCGACTCCGCTTGGAATGCGCCAACGCTGATTGTTCTCGTCTTCAAAGATCACCGAGGCATCGTCCCACTTAAGTACGCCGACAGGAATGGCTGCCTGATTTGTCTGATACTGCAACGCCGCATTATCGTCGACTCGCTTTAGATTCAGCGAAGCATCTAACTCGTACAGGCCAATAACTTCTGATGAGACCGATGTAGTTTGATTCGACTGAGCATCGATCCGCTCGGCCACAAAATGCAAAGTGCGTTTGTCCTGAGCCCTCGCGCGAACGATTCCTCCAGTTCCAGCCTTAGTAGATTTAGCATGATACTTCGTCAGCCCATCAAACATCGCATCTGCTTTCGCCTCGCGCCGATCGCGATTCGCAAACGTAAACCATGCGGTAGCTTGCTTTAAAGGCTGATCTGAAACCACGCGAATCCAAGCAGCATTGGGTTGATCGGCTAAATCCAGCCAAGTCGACTCGCCAGCCTTCAACTTGATCTCTTTCGCAGTGGTCCACTTACCTGCTCCGAGTTGATCAATTTCAAACCGAAGCGTAACCTCCGAGTCGGATTGGTGAGCCAGATGAACCGCGAGATATTCAAAACCGCTGAACAACATAGGTTCGCTTGGCGTCGAAGCGGCAACGTCATCGGCTAGCCAAACTGCACCTCGGCCATGAGTGGGACCAAGTTTGTCCAGTTGTTCAGGCTGTAAGAACCACAAATTGGATTGCGATTGAGGAGCCGCGATCTGGCCTTTGGCTTTGCGTTTGTTTAAGAATTCATTTTGAGCCGTATCGTCACACCCAAACACCAAGCGATCATTCCATCGACAGAAATCGCCGATCACCTTCAAATAGGTACTTCGTGGAGCGATTCCGGATGTCTTAGCGCTGGAAAAATCTCGCGGGAATCGCCAGAACGTTCCATGCATCGTCATCAGCAGATCGTTTTCGCCGATGTCACGAATACGCGGCCACTCGGTATTCCAACCGTGCGCACCATCGTAACTGTGACTAGCCTTGGGCAGACGATAGGCACTCCACGATCCTTTATCTCTACACATCAGTATCAACGATCGATGATCCCAGCCGATACTCCAAATCGGATCGTTGGGCTGGCTACCTTCGATACCGCCCGGCCCAGTTACCTCCGTAAACTGATTGCGACGCACAACCTTCCACGCTTCGCTCTTGCCATCCCATTCTGCCAAAACTCCACTGGGCACGTCGGGACGTTTCAAAGCCTCAGGGCCATGCTCGCCGTTGTTGGCATAGACCAGAACACCTTGTGAGGAATAAAGCCCTTTGCCATGATAGCCAGGAAGATTTGCGTGCCGGCCTTCCTTCACTTGCTCATCGGTCCAAAGCTCCTTTACAGTCAATGTCTTCACATCGACCTCGTAGAAGCCCTCTTCCATCGTGGCGTAGTAGATCTTGTCGTCCGGAGATTCCAGATGGCGAGCATTCCCAGTTGGACGACCAAACATACTTCTGTACGGAATTACACGCACTGCACCAGCTTGATTAATGGCATAGGGACCAATGAACAACTGATTGGAAGGCTTGTGGATCATACGATTAGCTGGAGTTCCACCGATGCTCTCAGTGCGAACCGTCTGCTCAAGAGCCGAACTGATTTCGTACAGCTTATCGCTTGAACCATTGGGCTTATGCGGAGCGTAAGTGACCACCCATAACTTTCCCGCCCACGGAACAACAGCACCGGTGCCGCATTCTCCCTCGGCATTGAACATGGCCAAGTGCGGATGAATGCCCGATACATTCGTTTGGGCAGTGCATAAAGCAGTGTTGAGGCATAACCAACCTGTTGCGAATAGTAGAGCGGTAATAGGCTGTCTCAAGATGATTGACCGTCCGGATGTGATCGTTTACTAGGATTCGAATTGTAAAAATACTGGCTATTCCGATGTGCTTGGCTAGGGAGCAACTTACATTGCAACCAAGTTCTGCTTTCGCCAACGAAAGAGATTTAGCGATTTCCCATCATCGCCTTGTATTGTGCCGGCGTGTTCAAAATCAAGCTTTCTAAGCAACTGCATCGAGCGAACATTGTCGGCTGTAGTAACAGCGTCGAGTACCTGAAACTTGTATTCTTGGACTCCGTAACTCAGAATCGCTTGGCTGTACTCATAGGCAAAACCCTGTTGGTAATACTCAGGTAGCAGTGCAAATCCAAAATCTGGGTTTTCCAGGTATGGCTTCTTGAGAAATCCGCCGATACCGATTGGCTGCCTTGAGGATTTCAGTCTTACGATATAATAGCCAAATCCATGGTCGGCATAGGACTTAATTAGTCCATTTCGAAGATAGGTCTGAGCTTCATCCAAATTGGAGACATTGCGATCGCCGATAAACCGAAGCCAATTTGGCGAGTTGACCAAGTCAACGAAGAACGCGGCATCGTCAAGCGATATTCTTTCCACAATCAATCTCTGGGTGACAGGTAACTCCACAAATACTCCTAAATTGCTTCCAGTTCGTAAGTTCAGAGAATTGCTGCGAATATTGCTGCCCCACGAACTTCTCGTTAATTACTTTTCGCGGATTTCGACTTTGCTCGCGTAAAGCAGTGAAAACTCGCCATCTGCCGAAACACAAATCGGAATGTAATCGCTGCCAGCCAATGATCCAGAAGTTGGGTCCACCATCATCCATCGACCATCAACAACCACATCACACCACACATGCCCCTCGCTTTCATACAGCCATCCGTAAACTTGACGCGCAGGCAAGCCGGCAATTCTAGCCATCGTGACAAACAGATCCGCATAGTCCCAGCATCTGCCAAAATGCTGATTGTAAGTAGCCATTGTTCCACAACGCGACCCAACCAATCCGTCGTAGCGGATGTTCTTAGAATCAGCAAACCAATCAAGCAACTTCCGCAACTTAACCGAATCAGTATCCTGCTTCGCAATAAGCTTGCGAACCACAGCTTGCAGTTCGGGCGACTGAGTTGGAAAGCGAGTGTTGGCCCCGATTAAGCTCGATCGATCAAAATTTGATTCAACCTTACGCGGTCGCTTGGAGTCAATTGAAATCGAAGCTCTCAATTGTGCTGCTGACACGCCTATCTTTGTAAAAGATCCCTTGGGAGTAATACGACATAGTTCACTTTTGTCTTGTGCGACCACATCTGCATTCGGCGACCTCCAAGTAGCAACCACTTGGCCTTGAAGATCTTTAACCACTTGGAAATCTGATCCAAACACAAAACTTTTGGACAACTCTTTAATCTCTTCAGACATATCCGTTTTAGTTTCATTTTGAATCAACAAGTTGAACAATTTGTTGCGACTATCCACAGCGACTCCCTTCTGCTCGTCGCTAATGGGTATGGCATCAAATTGCAGTTCATAATCTCGACGCGAGGGCTGGATGGGGAAATCGTATCTAGCCGAACTAGCTAGACGAGCATCTGCTGCCGTTCGGACAACGAACTCGTAAACGTTCGTGTCGTTCTGCACAATCCAGCGAACATTCGATTTTCCTTTCCTCAGAATTTCTTTCAAACGCTGAGCATCTTCTTTGCTTTGAACTGAAATAGTATTGATCTGAAGATCTTTGCCTTCGAACTTGAATACTGTGTTGAATAGGCTCTTTAGCGTCACACCGAGCTTGCTAGAAAACTGAACAAGTTGTTGGCCACTAATCTCGGACTCTCGAACTACTTCCCAACCTGTAGGTAGATTCTTTAAGCCCGGAGCGTTACTGGGCGATTTTCCTTGAGCCACTACGATTGCTGGCAGCAACGCCATAACAAGAACTGGAAAAGTCGTTCGCAGTACAATCATCCAATAGGTGAACAAAAATACTGCAACTCTGCTTTGACTCCACCGCTGAGCGTCCTGCATACTGTCTGAGCCAAAATCAAATAACGGATAGCGACATTTCCCCAACATGATCTTTCTCCGAATCAACCTACAGCTCTAAACATCTTTTCCTTTGAGTTTACACAAAATGTCAGTGCACCGCGGGGTGCAGCTCATGCGAAGCCATTGTTTTCCGCCGCCTTCCACTAACAAGCCCATTCTAACTCAAACCTTATCGGCTGAGCGTCAAGCGAGCTCTTTGGCGAACATGCTCTACAGCAGATGAACTCTATACTCGGGAGAGGCAAGCGAGAAACGAGCGCCGCCGGGAGGGTGACCGGTCTTTGTGGTAATGCTGAGGTACTGAACAGCGCTAATGGCGGCGACCGCTTAGGTCTAGAAAAACTGCTATTGCGGCCGACGCGATAGGAAGATAACGGTAGGCTGCGTACTTAAGTTCATCCGCAAAGGAATCAAGGCCTGCGATTTCAGCCAGGTCAGTCGCCCGTAGGTAGATTGCGAAAAAGATCACGATAGGAACAGATATCCAGCGCCATCCAATTCTTCGAGTGCTCCACCAAGTTGTTACTGCAACTACAAAACTCAGGCACGAATCTGTCAGCCTCCATCGATTAACATCCATGACATTGATTAGCTCTCGCCAGTCGATTCCCAAAGCTGCCCACAGTGCTAATGCACAAATTGTCGTCCAAAGCAGCAAATCCAGGCTCGAAAACCGAGGCCACCAAGTCAACGAAGAGCGAGCTTCTTTTTCCCTCCGGAAAAAATGTCTAATGCCTAAAAAGACGCTAAGGCACTCCAGCAGAACCAAAGCTGTGATCAAAGGAATCACAGCCAATTTCCCCCAGACAGGCCCAAACTGGGCCTGGAATAGATACAGGCCTAAAACCGTTGATAAACCAACCAAGGCAAACCGATAAACAATTCGGCAACTCACATGCCTAGCCGATGTTACAAAGGCGATTCCCAATGCCCAACCAAACCCAAAGACGACCTGCCAAGCTAAGCGATCAAAACACTGGCTGTTTCCAGTTACGTCAATTCGGTATGTCGCATAACCAACTATTACCAAAGTAAGTACCGAAGAGCGCACCCAGATCGAAACGTTGATCCGATCGCACAACCGCCAGAAAATGAAAATCCAAACGGATGCAACTAGCCCAACGACAACAAAGAGCCATCGATCGCGAAGAAGAGGATCAACGTACTTCAATCTAGTACCGGTTGCAGCATCAAGAAACGTCGGATTTCCCAAATGATCGACGAACTTCAACAGCGAGCCTGCCAGTGA
The DNA here is from genome assembly GCA_046349795.1 of Pirellulales bacterium. Taxonomy (GTDB): domain Bacteria; phylum Planctomycetota; class Planctomycetia; order Pirellulales; family Pirellulaceae; genus Aureliella. Next base: position 18,186 of record JAXMBP010000064.1, read on the forward strand.
GAAACTAAGCGAATGCCAAGCGTCGTTCAGAGTGAAGCTTGATTCAACCTGACCGTCAGCCTTAGAACGCAACTGTATCAACGATGGTGGCTCTAACGGAACGAACTTGCGATTGTCTTGAACCGAATGATCGACCGTTATGTATTGCGCTTCAGACTGACCATAGACCTTTCCCAACCGACCATCTTCAGTCAGAATGCGATTACCAGTCGCTAGCTCATACGTAAGGAATTCATCTTCAGTTGAAATTGTCAACGTCGAGCCAAACAGGTTCCAGAATGGTAGTTCATCATGAATGCCCCGCTCTCTGGGAAAGGGAATCTGACAATTTTCAGTTCCAGTTTTAGCATTTCGAACTTCGATTTTGGTCGCATCGACACTCAACGAAACAATGTAGCCCACCGAGCCTTGGGCATTGCCAGCCATGGGCCATTTGGCAACCAGCGTTGGACCGTCGTCGCTTAAAGAGTACAACGCCGCAATTCTGCGAGCCCTACGAAGTTCCGAACCGCCCAAAGTCTCGACAGTATTTGCCTCGCTAACTCCTTCGATCAATTTTGCCAGACCTGATGCACGTTCTTCGCTTAAGGTAACTCCGCGAGATTCCGGATCAAGCTCCAGATAAAACGCATCGCTCCCTGCCACTGGATTTAAGGAACCTTCATAGGTATCGAATTCGCATTTTCGAAGCTCAGCGGAGTCGGACAAAATGTCCCGCCAAAGCAAATCGTGGGTGTAGGGATTCAAGGCAACCAAATATCTACCGCCTACAAAGATGGGCCATGGCCATGAGAACATACCGTGCGATTGAGGCGGAACCTGATCTAGCGTGAAAGTGGTTGTTTCCAGAGTCTTCGGATTAACCTTTTCCAGTTCTCGATAATGTATCCTGATGATCGAGCCGTCTTCAGCAACCTCAGGGAATGTCCATCGATCCAACTTCGGAGATCGAATCGTGAGCGATGAGCGGGTATTGTCTTCACAGTCCACTAGATAGTCTCGATGGACATGAAGCGACTCTCGAGCGTAGTGCAAATTCCGATGCTTAGGTTGGGTCAAATACTGATGCTGAACAACGACATATCGATCATCAATCCATCTCGCATCAACCAGATACAATTCCGACGAACAAGGAAAGTTGATTGCAACCCATCGCAATGAAAACAAGATAGGAATCGCAGAAAGTATCAAGAACCAGATTGCGATTCTATCCTGTGTTTCTGCATTCTTCACGTTCCCCAATTGGCCTCGAAACATCTTGCTGTTATCGCTTTCTATTGTCGCTTTTCTGCGTGGATTCTTAACGCGGCAGCGGAAACGGCTTTGACAACAGCATCCTTGTCACATGCTTACAGCCCTGCACAACTGAAGCAGCCAATCTCTAGAAGGCGATACTGATTGTCTTCAGTTTTACAGACGTCCAATACCCACACTGGGTCGGGCTGATGGTCTATCTTAAGCACACTGTTTGCGAACTCCAGCGCCTTTGCATCCCTCGCAACCTCAGTTACTCTCTGGCCGTTTTCCATATAAATCGAACCTGCCACAACCTGTCGATCCACGATTACATAACGCCATTCGGCGAGAAGAGGTTTAGGCGAACTCACTACCAAAGTTGCAGCATAATGCTCGGGTCCCTTTCCGTGCCGATGCTTCGTTAGCTGTAATCCCAACTTCGAGTAAAAGACGGACGCTCGGTCTTTATCGCTTGACCGCAATACGATTAAGTTCAACCTGGCCGATGGATTCGTCATGCTATTACTTAGGTTGACCTATTGCTTAGGTTGACCGATCGCACGAGTCACCTCGGCGCTGATCAATTCGGCAGCTCGTTGATGTCCGGCTTCGGATAGGTGGATCTGATCGCTGCGATATAACCCAGTTTCATTTTTCATGTTAGCTTCCAAATCAACCACGCTACAGTTCGGCTTGCCTTGAAAAAGATCGCGGATGGCTTGATTGTATTCTGCATGCGTCTGCGGAATCCGTGCAACTTGCTGAGGAGTCATATGGTAGTACTGGCCAAAAAAGCCCGGCGCCCACTCAGGCATGGATTGCTGAAACCCTGTCGGAGCAGTAACGAAGATCACTCGGGCTCCGATCTTTTCGCAACTCTCCTGAATCTCCGTAAGATTAAGTTGAAAGTCTTCCAACGGTACCCGCACCGGCGAATCGGAAAGATTGGCTGGTGCCTTTTCCCTGGAGAACAAAGATTGGAACATCCAATAAAGTCGAAAACTGCTCAGGTTCGACTGCAATTTTTGAATCGCATCACGCCGTTCCACTAGCTCTGCATCAGTGCAACCGTTCAGCGATTTCCAATGATCGTTCCAACCAAAATACACAATCACCAAATCGGGTTTTATTGCCAGACATTGCTGAAGCTTGATAGTCCCCTGTTTGCTTGAGTACCCAGGACAGCTTGCGTTAACGACTTTGCACGGACGCTTCGAAGTCTCTTCAATCTTTGGTCCTATTCTGCTCGGATAAGGCTCGCGGCCCAGAAAGCTGCAAGAATCCCCTAAGACCAAGATCTTCAAATCACCATCACTTCCAGGCAACATCGGTTCTGGCTTGCGATATCCGAGTGGGCCAGTAAACGGAGTATTAGCAATAGGACGCCAAAAAAGTTCGCTGTCAGCCTCGAACAAAGGCATGTCTTGATAGACCTGGCCTTCGGTTTCTATTCCATCAGAGTCGAATACTGGAATGCCCGTCTCATATCCAAAACGCAAATGTCCAAGCACGGGCGGTCGTCCAAAATCCAAAACTCGCAAACCTAACTCAAGGAACCCGAAAAAACCTAACCCAACGATCATCGAATAAATCAACTTGCGTTGCCAAGGAATCGATGTTTCTGCCTGCAACTTTTGTCCAGTTTTTGAACGTCGAGCTTTGCTCTTAGCCATATCAAGTTGCTCAAAATAGCGTGTAGATGAAAGGCGCCGCTCCAGTGGAACTTAAAGCAGCTAAGACTCCTATGGCTAACAGTGCAATCAAGATCGGAATCATCCACCACTTCTTGTTGTGCTTAATGAAGTACCAGAACTCCAACAGAACGGGACTGCTACGTTGCTGACCGGCGCGTTCAAAATCGCTCTCTGGCTCCGATTCATCTTCGTTCATGTCTGCTTGACCTGCCTGTAGCCTTCGAGAACCAACCTAACTTCAATACTGCCGATAGTAACTGATGGGATCGCTGTTCAACTTCTTGTCCACCCAGTAAGACTGTTGGTCAGAATCTTGATGGATAGACAATTCATCTCGTCGTATGCATCTAAACAACAATCCTAGTGGGCAAAACACAAAAAAGAAGATTGCAAGCATCGCCAGTTCACCGACGAGCAAACCAATTGGAAAGGTCAACCAGCTTATCCCAAGGTAAATCGGCGAAATCACTCGAGGAAACAAAAAACTCAGAGCTAGAATCGCAATTCCAACGAAACCGCAAATAGAAAGAAGCCGTAGATCTCCACCGTACAGCCAGGCCAACGAAGGCAAAAGCACAAGGCTGATTGCTCCGAACTGGCGTATCTGTTTCGACGTTGCGGAAGTTGGCCTGTCGAGTAGCATGCATTTAGTCCAACTGAAATTGATTGAGGTATTGCTGGCGTTGATCACCAAGCTCCAAAGTAGGTTGTTCCGATTTTAGCAGAATAAATCTATCCAGTACTAACACGTCGATATCTGTACCCATAAAGCAGCGGTAGGCATCGTCGGGAGTGCAAACGATCGGTTCGCCGCGGACGTTGAAGCTAGTGTTGATCATCAGCGGGCAACTCGTCAGCCGGTCAAAGCTAGTTAACAGTCGATGGAGAAGCGGATTCCGAAAGCGATCAACGGTCTGTATGCGGCTCGAATTGTCGACATGCGTTACAGCGGGTATTGTGGAACGAACTTGAATTAGCTTCTTAAATCCAGCAACTGTCTGCTGGTCATCGTTCATCACACACCGATGCTCTTCACGCACGGGAGCAACCATCAACATGTAAGGGCTTTCATGCTGCTGTTGCCACTGAAAATAGTGATGAGCCTTTTCGACCAAAACAACGGGAGCAAATGGGCGAAATGATTCTCGAAACTTGATCTTTTGATTCATGATCGATTGCATCGTAGGGCTGCGAGCATCACCCAGGATGGAACGGGCACCCAAAGCACGCGGACCAAACTCCATCCGGCCTTGAAACCAGCCGACGACAAGTTGATCGGCTATGTACTTTGCAACTGTGTCACATAGTTCATCCTCATTGGGCAACTCTCGATACTTGGCCCCGAGTCGATCCAGAGTTGTTTGAATCTGTTGTCGATCAAAAGCCGGCCCCAACAGAGAGCCCATTTGCGAGTCGGGCTGTTCGGGCTTTCGTGAATGATTGAGCAATTGATGCCATACAAAATACGCTGATCCCAAGCGCCCTCCAGCATCACCTGCGGCTGGTTGAATCCAGATCTGATCGAAAGGACCGTCGCGCAACTTTCCGTTACTCACACAATTCAATGCTACTCCACCAGCCATCACCAAGTTTTTGGAAGGCACCAATCGGTGAGCCTCACAGGCCATCTTCAGGCAGATTTCTTCAGTCACCTGCTGAATCGATGCCGCCAAATCCATTTCCCGTTGAGTTATAGGCGATTCGGGATTGCGCGGTGGACCAGCAAAGCGTTTGTCAAACGCTTTGCTGGTCATCGTTAAGCCATGACAATAGTCGAAGTAGGACATGTTCAAGCGAAATGATCCATCGGGCTTCAACTGGATCAGATGTTGGAGAATCAGATCGCGAAATCTTGGCTCGCCATACGGTGCCAGCCCCATCAACTTGTACTCACCGCTGTTGACTCGAAATCCTGCGTGGTAGGTAAACGCCGAATAGAGTAAACCTAACGAGTGCGGAAAACGAAGCTCCTTCTGCAGATCAATTCGGTTTCCACTACCGCTGCCAATGCAACTCGTGGACCATTCACCGACTCCATCGATGGTCAGAATTGCAGCATCTTCAAATGGTGACGGGAAAAATGCACTGGCTGCGTGGGCCTGATGATGATCGATGAACACCGGACGATGCTTGCAACCAGGAAGATACTGCCGAATCATCTGTCGCACATGCAACTTTTGCTTCAGCCAACTTGGTAACGCAAGGCGAAACGATCGATAGCCCTTGGGAACAAAAGCCAAGTAGCTTTCTAGCAGTCGATCAAGTTTGACGAGTGGCTTCTCGTAGAAACAAACATAATCTAGTTCATCAGCAGTCAAGCCAGCGTAACTCAGGCAGTAGTCGATCGAATTCCCGGGAAAACTGGCATCGTGCTTAACTCGAGTAAATCTCTCCTCCTGAGCCGCCGCCACTACTTTTCCGTCAATCAACAGAGCTGCCGCTGAGTCGTGATAGAGCGCGGAGATACCGAGAATGGACACCATTTTGCGATGAAATTCTCTCAATGGTATTCGAAGGAGGCTTTACGATCAACGCGTAGAACAACATCGTCTTCAGAGTCTAAGTACTGCAAGCCACAAGACCGATATTCAAACGATCTCGCAGCCGACTTGCAAAGATTTCGCGAAGAGGCCAACTCTCATATTCAAACTTCTGTTGCCTTGCCCAGGGAAACTTAGGCAATTCAAACGAAACTTCGATCGATGTTAAAGCCATTTTCAGATCCGCATTGCCTATCCAAGATACTTAATGATCAATCACAGTCGACTAACATTTATCATAACTGTTCCAAACTTTAGATCCCAAACGATTGACCATGGCAATCGTCCCCCGTCACTTTGAGAGACCACCGTCAACTATAGAGATTCGATTCTGAGTCCGACATAGTAGAATAGTCGGGGAAACCAAATTACGGAGTTAGCCGATGGAGTATTCTAACAATGTAAATCTGGGACAAGTCCTTCAGCGGTATGCAATTCGACCATATGACGGCCAATGGTTGCACCGACATGTCCTTGCTCCTTGCCTCGCCCAGCCGAGTATGCCACATCCAAGAAGTTCATGAACCTTCAAACGAACCCACAGCTTGAATTAGCCTTCGACTATGTTCGCGAGACATCGACGAGCGTCTTTCTAACCGGCAAGGCAGGCAGTGGTAAGACGACGTTTCTTCGCAAAGTTAAGGCGGAGAGCGGAAAGCGGATGGCGGTGGTGGCTCCCACTGGTGTAGCAGCAATCAATGCTGGCGGCATGACGATTCACTCGTTGTTCCAGCTTCCCTTTGGATTGCATATACCCGAGGGACAACGGCGCGACGAGAATCGCAAGGTCGCGAGGCAGAAGCTGAACCTCATTCGCAGCCTTGATCTTTTGGTGATCGACGAAATCAGCATGGTCCGAGCGGACTTATTGGATGCAGTCGATGACGCACTAAGGTACTTTCGCAGAGATGATCGGCCATTTGGAAATGTTCAGTTGTTGATGATTGGCGACCTTCATCAACTTCCGCCTGTGGTCAAGCAAGAAGACTGGCCGACGTTGCAGCGGTACTACTCAACGCCTTACTTCTTTGGCAGCTTAGCACTCAAGAAGATTCCGTATGTTTCGATCGAACTCAAGCACATCTACCGTCAATCAGACCCAGCCTTCATCGAACTGCTCAACAAGGTCCGCGACAATCGATTGGATGAAGCCACACTCCAAAAGCTTAACAGTCGTTTTGTGCCAAACTTCCGTCCGTCAGCTCAAGAGCCGTACATTACTCTAACCGCCACGAACGCTGCCGCGCTGGAGATCAACTCGCAAAGCTTGGCTAAGTTACCCGGCAAGTCGATGATTTTTCAGGCTACGATCACTGGCGATTTTCCGGCAAGCTCTTATCCGACGGAGGAAAAGCTGGAGTTCAAGAAAGGCGCGCAGGTAATGTTTGTTAAGAACGACCTGCAACCCGAGAAGCGGTACTTCAACGGAAAGATTGGCCAGATTGTTGAACTCGACGACGATGCGATTCGCGTTCGCTGCCCAGGCGATGCTTCAGACATCTTCGTTGCTCCCGATGAGTGGAAGAATGTCAAATACTCGCTGAATGAAACGACGAAAGAGATCGAAGAGCAAGTGCTGGGAACGTTCGTCCAATATCCGCTCAAATTGGCCTGGGCAATCACCATCCACAAGAGCCAAGGTCTAACCTTTGAGCGCGCGATCATCGACGCTCAGGCCGCGTTTGCTCATGGTCAAGTTTACGTAGCCCTCAGTCGTTGCACCAGCTTTGAAGGAATCGTGCTTCGGTCGAGAATCGATTATTCAAGCGTCATCACCGACCCGGTGGTTAAGAGCTACAGCGCTGAAGCTGAACGCAACGCGCCGACCGAAGGGCAAGTCCGACAGGCTAAAGGTGAGTATCAACAGAGATTGATCGAAGATCTGTTTAGCTTTGATGCGATCGATAAGAGTCTGAGCCAAATGCGACGAACTTACCACGAGCATCAGAGTACGTTGAGCATCGAAGCCTACGAACAGGTTTGCGGCTTGGCTCGTACTGCGCATGAGGCTCTGACCGCGATCGCCGATAAGTTTCGTCCACAGTTGAAAGCCTACTTTCAGCAAGACAGCCTGCCCGAGGAGAATTCTGAACTTCGCCAAAGAATTGTGAAGGCCGTCGGCTACTTCAATGAAAAGCTGGACGGAATGATCGCCGAGGCTGGTAAGATCCCTAAGCTAACTGACAATCAAGCTGTACTTGCGTTGGTGAGTTCGCAGTGTGAGCAATTGCTTCGTCAGTTGTTCCTAAAGCGAGCAAGTTTCGCTAACTGTCGCAATGGTTTTTCAACTGCCGCTTATAAGAGAGCTCAGTTTGATGCTGAACTTGACTTTAATCGCTCGATGAAAAGTCAAACACAGGAGGAGGCAATTCCGGAAGGCATACCGCATCCCAAGCTGTACGCTCAACTGTTGGAGTATCGTCGGGAGATGGCCGACAAGCAAGGCATTTCGCCGCGATCAGTACTCATCAGCGAATCGCTTAAACAACTGGTGATTACTCTACCAACGACACAAAAGGCGATACGCAAAATCCATGGAATCGCCAAGAAACGCATGGTACTTTGCGGGTCAGATATTGAAGCGATCATTCGAAAGTACTGCGAAGAGAATCAGATTCCCATCGGTAGCTCAGCCGCCAGGTCAGATCTGCCCAACGGCGGCCTCGGCATGGGGACAAAAGACATCTCGTTGGCGTTGTTTCAAGCCGGCAAGTCGATCGTGGAGATCGCCAAAGAGCGAGGCCTGAGTCCCAGCACCATACTGTCGCACCTAGCTCACTTCGTCGAAGAGAAGCAGTTGGACATACTTCGATTGTTACCTCAAGAAAAGCTCGACGACATCCTGAGCTACATAAAAGCAAATCCCACAGCCACGCTCTCACAAGCCAAGACGCACTTTGGAGCCAAGTACGAGTACGGCGAACTTCGATTAGCCTTCAGCTATCTTTCCAGCCAGGAAGAGTAAGCGTGAAATCGTTTAACGGCAAGCCGCAGAAATTGTTTAACGGCAAGCCGCAGGCGACTGCTCGTTATAGTTTGTAGGCCGTAACAAGTTCTCGCAGTTACGGCAGAACGCGGAGAACTTATGGCAATCAAGTCAGGCAATTCAATTGTTCACGGAAATGCAAGGTCCGAAGTGGCTGAACTGGTACAAAGCCCAATGCTAATGAAAGCTCGACAGACCGGGACGGACCGGGCATGTGCACATATGCTTGACAATCCTACAACCACTGCTAACTTCGTGGCTTGAACGGTGAAAAGGGTGTGATGTAAATGAAATTGAAGCCATCGCTTGGCCAGCTTTTGATGATACTTCTTCTTTTCATCATTTCGATTCCAATAGGAATCGTGGTCAGTTTCTTCATACCAACTGGTAAAAAATTGGTATACCCAATGTTCTCCGTGGTTCTCCGCAGTGACATTGATGATTTCTTTGTTGGAGGTAAGGAGTACCGAGGCGAAGGGATTTACATCAAAGCTGGAGATTTGGTTAAGCCACTTCTGGAGTTGACTCCGGCCGACGTCGAAGTACTCGGCTTTGAAAATGATGGTCCAGGCATATTGTATCGGAAAAGGCCTGGAAACTTATGCGAATTCAACTCCGAACTCAAACTCACCCACCTGAAAATTACAGGTACGAGCGGAATTTGTGTTGGAAAATCAAGAACAGGTCCATTTATTTGCTTTCCTACGAGCCGTAAGGAGTTTGAGTCTGTCTTTGGAAAAGCTGAGAAAACTGTAAATCTGTATGACGTAGTCACCTGGCGCTGAAACAGAGATTCGCTCAATCCGGCGTGGTAGAATAGTTGGCGAATCCAGACTCCGGAGTTAGCTGATGGAACATTGTAGCTCAATCAACTCGGGTCCAGTCCTTCAACGTTCAGTAATAACTGAGATGCCGCGAGTATCGATGGGCTTGTTTTTGCTTGTGCTGCTGAGTTTCCCGCTTCCATCGCTGGCGGACGATACGATCGATGCTATCCGATCTGAATTGAAGTCTGAGTCTGTCCGAAAAGTTGACGAGTGCATTCACAATTTGACACCTCAGCAAGTTCAAACATTGACTCCAGAGCTTTGCGACTTGGCAGATGGCTCACAAGATCTTGTCCGTTGGTCAGCACTCCGTCGTTTATCGCAGTCGAAACCAATCGGTTCTGATCTACAGCAACGGGTGATATCTGTATTCGTTAAGCAACTGAGCCATGACGAACACGCCTTCCGCCAAGCGGCAATTGAAGGACTGGTAAGAGTTGGCGAACCGGCTGTTCAACCGTTGCTGAAGGAGTTGGATCAAAGCCGCTCGGTTTCAAAGTCAGCCGCAGCCTTTACACTCGTTCGACTTAAGTTACTACCGATAGCTACCGCATTGAAGCTGAGTCGTGATTCTGATCCTCGAGTTCGATATGCGGCGATTCAGGCTCTTGATGATTCAGTCGAATCAATGGCTGAACTACAGCGATTGATTGCAGATCCAGAAGTATCTGTGGCTGTCGCAGCGGCAAACTTTGTTTCACTGAAGATTGCCCATCCATCACCCGAACTCGTCACAGCGCTTGTATCGGGGCTCGAACGAGAGGACTTTAAGACGTCCGCTGCCTCTGCATTAGTTCGATTGGGCTCGCTGGCTCAACAGGCAATTCCTGCAATCATTCGAGCCAACCCTCAAGAGTCATCGTATCGATTGGGTAGCCGTAGTTCTTGGGGTGAGGTCGCGCCCCAAAGATTTGTCTATGCGTTTATGGGCAACCCGAAAACTGAGTTACTGGATGAACTTATCGAATTGTTAGACAGCGAAAATCTAACTGTCGCCAAGTTTGCAGCCACAGAGATTTCGAGAATGGGAACCGAGGCTGGACGAGCAGCCTCAACAATAGAGCGCAGGCTCATCGCGCTCAACGCAAATCCACCGAAACAGCGAGATGAGTCTGGTCCCCGAGTCGATCCACGCCCCGAATTTATCCATGCGATTTGGGCGGTTACTCACGATTTTGAGATACTTGCAAAGTACTCGAATTCAACCTCTTGGGTCTCTTCAAGTGATCGACATGAAGACGATAACACCTTGTTTTTGCAGTTGACTAAGCTCTCAGAAGGCGAGATTTTGGATAAGAACGCGAGGCGGTTGATTCATCGACTCCGGCACGATAAATGGATTGTTGCAGAGTTAGAGACGAGACTAAGAGATTCCCAATCACGAAATCGAAAGTGTCTTGCTGAAGCCTATCTTCGGCTGTTGAAGAATCCCACCGATGCACAAAAAGACCTGATCGTCGCGCTTCATAATGAGGAACTTTTGAGTACCGAAGAAATTGCTCGACGCATTACGCAAGACATCAGTTTTTCGATACCAAAAATGCGGGATCCCATCGGAAAACTGTTGCTCAGTTCGAATCGCCACCAAGAGTACTTGTCTGAAGCCTGGATAGCTTTGGCCGACGATCGAGAGGCGGCCATGTCGGTCTTATTGGCCAATCCCAGCGTCAATGGTCGTTGTAAAGCCAAAGCGATCGGCAAATTCAAGCGATACAACTCGCAATCCATGGATTTTTTGAAACAGCAGATTTATTCAACTGAACGCTGGGAACAAATCTATGCGATTGAAGCTGTTGGTCTAGCTGGCGAGAGAGCAACACCACTGGTTTCAGACCTGCGGAAGATCTTGGAGGCCAACAGACGCCAATGGATGACGAAGAATCCAAATCTTGACTTGGATACGAAATATCATGACTTTGATTTTGAATCGGCTGTTGGCTTAGCACTTTATCGTATTGATAGGAATGAAAAGTTATTGGTGCAGTTGATCGAAGGCTGCCGAGCTAACGATAAGTTTGTTTTGCACATGCTGGTAAAACTGCTAACGGCCGCTGGCGGTAATCTCAAATCTGTGGAAGCACAGATTTTTGAAGGACTAGATCAAACCGTAACTGAATCGATCGAAACGATAATTCCCGACAATCAGAACATTGCCAAGCTTGGACGAATTGCGTTGGCGGTTAATCCCGAGGCGGCTCGAGCCAAGTTGGAAGAGTTGCGTGTTCACCGAGTTTACTTCATTCGAGAAACTGCCGTGGCTCTGCTAAAGAAAGGCGAATCTGCTAGTGGTGAGGTTGAACAATGAAAGGGTTTTTCGCACTCAGGGTATCTACAACGCTACTACTCCTGCTTTGTTCGAGCAGTTGCCTGTTCTCGCAATTTGAAGGTGGATACACTCGTAGGGAAAGTAGAGGAGATGGAAATTGGTCCCAGGAAGAAGGCGGTCGTGAGGCGAATCCAGTTGAATTACCTGCTCGCAGTATCCAAGAAAGGCTCAAGGTGCGTTGGTCCGAACCAACGATCGATCGGCTTGGCAACAACTGTACGATCGCTGGAGAACTTTACGATCCAGAAACCGACAAGGTAATCTCGTGGAGGCAACCGATTACGGTGAGACTAGAGCGGCATGAGTTCTCCCCGAGTGCGACCAGCAAGTGGAGCGAAGCTGAAACTTTCGAACACGAATGCACCAAAACTCAGTCCAATGGGCGATTCAGTGTAACTCTTGATATTCGTGATTTAGATCGAGACATAACGAAAGCTCAAGTTCATCGAGTTTTCGTAACGGCGGGTACTCAAACGGTCAACGGGCAGCAGGTGAAGATTCTCTGGAGTTCCAAAGACGCATTGCTCAAGCTGGATCAGGAAACGCTCGAAATACCAGCCAATCCAGAACTCGACAAAGTTCAGTTTTTGCTAAACGAAGCAGGCAAGCACGAGAATTCCTATCAGCCAGAGCCAATCATTCGAGCGGTCAATGCTCTGCATCGCTTAGGGAAAAAAAATGCAGTTGCAGCAATAGAGGAACACCTCAACATGCTTCGTGAAGGTGATCAAGGATCCGTCGGAGAAGACGATCACGTATTCACCATTCTGCGAATACTGTTTGAACCCATTGATCCTTCCGCAAAGTTTCCGATTCCTGGAAATTTCTCAGCAAAAGTCTACGGAAAGGAAGTCGAAAAGGAGTGGCCGCTCAATCCAATCGTGTTGGTCGGAGATATTCCGTTCCGGTATCATTGTGGGACGGGGCACAGTGGACATCCCGAAGTGGCCGAGCTTCATCTGGAATTCGTTAAGCAGAGCTGTGTCTTGCGTGAGCGACCACTCAAGCCAACACTGAACCCCATCCAAGCAGCCGAACTCCTTTGCGAAAGCCAAAAGATACGCCTGTTAGACAATAACTACGATCGACCTCAAGCAATCGATGCAATTCGCGAGCAAGCAATTTCAATGTTTCCTGAAGAATTTCGCAAGCAGAAATGGAACAGCGTTTACGAGGATGCCGCGAAGCTAATTCTAGAGTGGGATGACGAACGGGGATTTGTGGAAAAGAAAGAATGACGAGATTTGTTGGGCGGCGTAACACGCCCATCACCAAGGCTGAGGCCTACGAAACAAAAGAACCAGCAGCACGTTCTTTCGTCAGTCCGCGTAGGCCGTAACAAGTTCACGCAGTTACGGCTGAACGCGAAGAACTTATGGCAATCAAGCCGGGCATGTGCACACATGCTTGACAATCCTACAACCACTGCTAACTTCGTGGCTTGAACGGTCTTGAACGGTGAAAAGGGTTTGATGTAGTGAAATTGAAGCCATCGCTTGGCCAGCTTTTGATGATACTTCTTCTTTTCATCATTTCGATTCCAATAGCAATCGTGGTCAGTTTCTTCATACCAACTGGTAAAGAATTGGTATACCCAATGTTCTCCGTGGTTCTCCGCAGTGACATTGATGATTTCTTTGTTGGAGGTAAGGAGTACCGAGGCGAAGGG
>JAXMBP010000065.1:0-31151 GCA_046349795.1 Pirellulales bacterium
ACTGCGGAGTTCGAGGCAGTCGTGATTGAGTTGAGCAACAGGTGTAGCAAACGCGCCAGCGGCGGCGCTAGTGGGAATCGATTGAATCCTTGTACCGACATCGTTCAAGTCCTGCTCCAAAGCCTCAAAACTCGGAGTGACCGAGAATGTCTCAAGGTGTTCATCTTTTGCGTTGTCAACGATTTGCGTAAGGGTGTCATCGCGTTCCTCAAAGATGCTGGCAACCGTATCAACTCCACCGCCCGGATCCTTTGCCAGTCGGTCAAACAATCCTTGCGCAACGACAGGCCCCACAGTATCTGGTGCCGCCCCACCGGCAAAGTCAAAGCGAATTCGTAACTCTAACGGAGTGGCTGCGGACGATAAACCAGTTCTCGCGAGCCAGCCGATCGACGTCGTCGTACGCCGCGCGTCTTTAATGCCATCAGCAATCACGACGAAATCGGGATTTGCGGCCGCCAAGGCCGCTTTGAGTTCGCCGAGTTTGCCGGAGACCAATGTTTCGAATTTGCTTGGATCATATTCGGTGTCTGCGGTGGTGTTTCGTTTAGACTCAAAAGCGCCCTGGGACTGGTCAGTGAATGTCGCCCACCATTTGACGTAGTCCTTGCGGAATTGTCTTCTAGCTGCAGGGGACTCGGGAATGACCGCCGCCGCGATCACTCCCAGATCGCTTACAAGTTTGTCTGCTGTAAGTTTGAGAACCCCTGTCCAGGTGCTTATGGCTCCGGTTATTCCAGTCCCAGCGGCCCCAATCGCGGTTTTCACTTTGGCTTGCATTGCAGATACCGGAATATCGTCGCTAATTCCACCATTTCCAGCGATTGCATCGCCCCAAGCCTCTTTCAGTAGCGTAACGACAGTTGGTAGCTTCGCTTGATCGGTCAGAAACGCATCGATCGTGTTGCCGAATGTGCCGTGCGCATCTGCTACAAAACCATCTAAGTCAAATGCACTTATGACCGCCGATAACTTCACATCCGAGGAATCGATTGCCAGATTGAAATCACGCCACTGACCTGATTCATCAACACATGCCGTGTCCAAAGCGACTAGACCCGCCTCTGGTGTCAGGAAACTGCCGAAGCGCTCCACCTCTGCCTTGAGGTATCTCAGGAACGTCATTGATGAAACAGCAGGCAGTGCGAGTACAAAATCTCGCACACTCTGGCGGACATCATCGACTAGTTGTCGAGCAGAAAGAGTCGTTGGGATGAGTGATACCGTTGTGGACGAGAAGTCTGCATTTGGTTGCACACTCCTCACGTATCGCTTGATTCGTTTCCCACCGTCGGCGAACACAAATAGAATCAAATCGTTGGGTAGCAACTTTGTTGAGATTCCGTCAAAGGTTACCGTGTCGATTTGTTCTACCGTGCTCTCCGTAATGGACTGCGGAATTGTCAATCGCGGCCTAATCGCACTCCATTCGGGTCTGGCAACTAAGTTTTCCATCGTCTCAAACGTCTGTGCTGACTCATCCGCACCTGGTACGCTTTGGACTTTCGTGCCATTTTTGATCAGTGTTTCCTGCGACGCTTGTTCAGGTGATTTTTCAAGGGTGAATGCCAAATAGACACTTGACGCAACGCCTGGGCCGGGACGGTATCCGATCAGCTTCGATAACTCTTGCAACGACCGGACCTCGGTTGCCGTACGATGATAGGCCTCCTGCAAGTATCGCTCGTTGTATAACGTCAACACATCGCCCACGACGGCCCAAGAGTCAAGCAGTGCTATCGCTGGGTCTGAAAGCGATCGAGTGGTCAGTTCGCTCAGATGCGGATATTGCTGGCTCGATAGCCGCCTTCGTAAAGATTCAAAAAAAGATCGATGATCTCCAACGCGGCCGCGTAGAACGCTTAGTCCCGCTGGATTGTGAACCGACATCGGAACGGTAGTAGGCGGAGTGCTCTCGCAACAGGATGGTTGGCAACTGCCATTGCAGGTCTTATTTTGAGTCATGGCTATCTGCCTCCAACGATATTGATGGCCAGCTTACCAAAACGAGGTAGTGCTGGGTTGTTGTCAAAGCGAACGATCTCTTGCGGACGCAAGCTCAATACTCCATCTTCTAGTTCCTGGGCTGGCCCAATATCAGGCCGATGAAGTTGCTCCACTTCAATGTTCAAAACTCTCTTACCAAGGTGTTGGCAGCCCGCCGATACGAGATGACTGATGTAAATGCCATCGCCGAAAGTAGTTCTATCCGGATGGAAGTACCCCAACTCTCCATTGCTCAAAACGCGTGAACTAAACAGTTCATGAAGCGCATGACTCGACGTCCGACCTTAATGTGTACTCAGGAAGCTCAAGTTTCAACGAAAGTACTGGCACAACTCGTCTGGCGGGCACGATGCGAACTGAATGTCCCATGCGGCTGTAGCGAGCAATTTTCGCTTGAATACGCTCGAAAAGGTTTTCTGGAGGACAATCTCCCAATGGATCAACGGCAACGAGTACCGCCATTTCGTGCCCTGTCCAGCGGAATGTGGTACGTACAGCTTGGAGATACTTCCCGAACTCACGCATAACGATGCTGTCGTAATCCTGAGGAATAATCGCACGTTTCAGTTCAGATCGGATCGCCTGAGGAGCAAACAGTCGAATCTCGCTTCGCGGATTCTGGGTCTGTTCCACCTACGGCTGCCAACGGATTCCGAACGGCTCCGATCGCTGTTTCATGTCCACTATAAGTTCCATACCACTGGATAGACTCGGGGGCAACATTTCCAACCCGTCCATTACCAACCCTGTAACAGGCCATCATTTCTGCGGACGTTTCGGAATCGAAAAGATCTGGCACACGTCCAAATCCATGTTGCCCAAATCGTAGATGTGCGACTCTTTCATCTGACATTTCCACAACGAATCGAGGGTCGTCGTTGTCAGCATCAAACAATTCATTACTCGCAAGCCAAAGATCTTTCAGTGCCGAATCGAACCGCCTGGCGAAGTTTACCTAGACTGAGCATCAAGTCACGATCGAAGCTTCCTTTGAACCGCAGGCACGCAACAACGCAAGCAGAATTCGCACGACGTCAGCCAGACTATGAATCTTCCAGAAATCGATAGTATCTTCTGGATCTGTTGTAGGTTGTGGTTCGTCATCGGCCTTGTTGATCTCTTTGAGTATTTGTCGGAATAGTCGTTTAGCAATTCGGTCTGGATCGTGCAACTCGTGGATCGAATAGACGTTGAGCAACGAACGTTCTGCAGACTGACTATCTTGCAGCACGACCTGAGGTGTGGAAAGTCGCGGCAACGACATCAACTGAGCGGCGCCGAAGCTCTGGATTTGGCCAGCGGACTTGCAAAAGTCAAATCGGAAACTGCTAATTGTCCTACGACGCGTGGTTGAGGATAGTGTTGCATTCCTGGGCCATCGGGCACCTTCCAACTTTGCTCCAGATTAACTTGGCTGGTTACCTTGCGCCCGTGATCAGCAAGCAACATGTTCCCAAGGACGTGTGTCAAGCGATGCATATCCGTCGATTGCGATTTCGAATCCCTCCTCTGTTTTTCATCGACCCACTGAGCATTCGGCGGCTTGGAGATCCACAATGTAAATGGCAAAGCGTCCTCACGCGACCATTTGATTTTGACCAGTGAAAGGCCTCCATCATTCAGTTGGTCAACATGGCCGTACTCAATGTGAGAAATTCGCACGGGGTGACGATGATTTGGATCTGCGTCAGCCTTACTGCCCGTCCAGGGAGAGGCGACCTCCTCGAACATGACAACGTCGCCAACCTTCAACTGCAGCCAGTCGTGATGGCAGGGTTCGTAGCGTATGATTGATGGTGTAGCTGGGAACTGCTGAGCTTGCACTGCTAGATCAGACGCTTGTTCAACTTGGCTGACGATATTGCGATTGACCAGAAACGCTTCTGTGGCTCCTGTTGGCAAACAACTCAGTGCACCATCCCAATCATGTAACGCAATGGAATTGTGGTTGGAGTGGAACGTGAATCGCTTGCTGACAACAGGTTCAAACACCTGACAACCATGACCTTTTTTCAAGGCTTCCTCAAGTCGATGCACTGACAACCTAGATGATTGTTGCGGTACGGTTCGAGGAAACGAAACGAAGAACAGGTCAAGCGGATTGATTGAAACAGATTCATCCATAACATCCAGGTGCATCCATACTCTGGCGTTGCAACCTTCGTTTACGCGATAGTCAACAAGTCTCGCGTGCCGTCGGAGTGAAGATCGAAGCCGCGCGGTCCCCAAGTAGGCCTCCGTTGCTACTGCATCTTGGTAGTAGCTAAGGTGGTCGGCTGCGTAGGCCAAGATCTCGACCAGCATGATTCCGATATCAGCCGGACATCGCTCCTTCCAATCAGGCATGGTCACCGATAAACGATCTAATATCAATTGGCGGAAAGTGGCATAGTCTTTCGCCAGATAATTGATGTCTACCGAAGACTGGTCTTGGACGCTCGCCGAAGAAGCACAACTGGTTGATGAGTCCTTGCAGTCGGTTTGCGCAGGTTCGTGATGTTCAAACTTGAACCTAAGCGATTTGAAAAACGGATCAATGGTCGGTGTGACGGTCTGAGTCTGAGTCTGTTGCGAGGTTTGAGTTTGCTTGGCTTGCGGAGGTTCTGCAATGATCAATTGATAATCGCAGTGGAGTGCTATAGTCGACGAATCGACTTGCACAATAACCTGATTTGCAGGTAGTTTCGTAGCTGGCGAGTCGAGCATTGTAAGCTTGACTGGTTCGTTGGTTCCAATGCGAGTTAGCACTAGAGCTTGTGCTGGGGCTTTCTTGAGCCACTCAGGAAGTGTCCCAAGAAACACGACCTGTAATTGATTCTTTCCCGAACGCGGGCAGTACTTTATGTAGTCTAAGCCATAGCTGATTTTGGATTTCCGCAGCTTCTTTTTGCGATCAAGCAAAACGTCAGACTTGGCATGCAGTTCGATCATTGCATCACCCTCCCACCCATCGGTATACTTCGATCAAATGTACGAATCTCTTCTTCGCCATAGATTCGATACTTCAAGTCAACCTTCAGGATTGACTCGTCGGGTTCCACCGTTAGCGCGACGATTTCAATCGTTTGTCCAAGCCATCGTTGAAGACCCGCTTTAGCAATAAACTGAATGACTTCTGCGATCTCCGGCGTGTTACCTTCGAAACACATCCGAAAAAGCGGTGTACCAAAGTCGGGGCGATTCACTCGCTCACCCTGTATGGTCAGCAAGAACTGAACCAACATGTCGCGACGATGATTTTCACGACTGGTCTTGGCAGTTTGCCCCAATTGATCAATGGTGTAGGGAAAGTCGATGTACAACATGATGTCAGATTCCTTTGGCTCGAGTTTGAGTGGCAAGGATCAAGACTCCGGTTCCTGAACTGGCACAGATGGCTTGGCTATCCTGTAGTAGTAAAGGTTGCCCAGTGGAGGTGATGCGAGTAGCGGCCGTTGTCCATTGTGCTGTGATGCATGGGCCGTTGGCTCCCGGTGGTGGCGGCAACGTGCAACCAGACACCATATGCGGACTCGACACTAAAACCGTAGGCTGTCCGGAGACAAGTACGCGAGTATTGACGGCAGTTGGTTGAGCCATACCTGCGTGCATACATTGAACTTGGGCACCCGCGTGCAACAAAAAACCTGGCATGTTGTAAATCCTAGATGACGGTTAAAGCTTGATCGTTGATGTCGACGCTCGGCCCCATCATCGTGATCTTGGCCCCACGACCATTATCGATAATGATTCCTAGGTCGTTGATAAGGATTTTGGCTCCAGTAGCGCAGGTCAACTGGATGCCACCGGTAGGGCCTGGAACATCGCTCAAAACAATTCCGTTGCCCAAAGGTGTTTGCAACGTGATGCCCGGAACGGCTGGTGGCAGAGCTTTAGCTTTAGACGGAACCTCTGCACCGCTTCCCCAGAAACAGCCAACCCAAATTGGCTTATCCGAATCACCATTTTCAAATTCAACCCACACCGAAGAGCCGACGATGGGAATGGCATAAAACCCGTTATTGGGACCAGCCAGTGGAACACAAGGAAGGGCCCAACTAGTGGTCAGTGCATTTCCATTAACGTCGGCGACCTTTACCAAGAGTCGACCTTCATTGAGTGGGTCAACATTGAGCTTGACTTTGCCACGGTACTTGCCGAAGTATTTGCGAACGCCAGTAGTTGGATCTTTGGTTGCATGCGTCATACGGGCACCTTGGGAACTGTTGACACAAGTCCATTGCGTGCCAATTCAAATGATTGTTTGTATTCTCCACGTTTTATCTCGTGGCTGACACTTTTTACGAAATACAGTCCATCAAAAGCTCGACCAGCACCGCGGACTCCTACTAATTGGCGAGCCTTTAAAAGTCGCCCATAACGGACGACGTTTAGTGTGCCACTGGCGGTGACCACGTCTGATGAATGAGCTTTGCGAGCCAAGCCTTTCAACAGAGCCTCTGAAAAGGAGAGGCTGGCAACCTCGTCGAGCTTGTCTTCGGTCAAGTAGAGTGGTGACAGAGCCCCTAAGGGTGGACTGAGCAAGCTAATGTTCGGTATCGGAACGGGAATCGGCACCGGAGAAAATCCTGGTTGAATTTCGACCACAGGTGTTGCTGCCTTATCGTAGTCGTAGTCAAACGTCATCGACTCGACGTTTGTCATCGCATCCATATCCAGATTCAAAGCAGGCTGAGGAACGCCAATGCGAATCTCTGGGCCCCAATAGGCTTTGTTGGTTCCGGGGACGGGGCCTGGTTCAAGGTAGAAAACATAGCCCGCTTGTCTGGCTAGATCTTGCAGGTAGGCGCGGTCGGTTCCTTTCTGTTGCTTGATCTCTCGGCTAGGATCCGGAATGTCTTCAAATGGCGGTGGAATGACGACGGGTGCAATGCCCAGTGCTGAGTACTTTCCGATTAGCGCAGCCACACGAAGTGTGATTGGAGCTCCAGGAAATGGGAAACCGGAAAAATCAACAAAATTCATAATTGCTGAGAGGTCTTCACCAATCAGCTTCACCGTCGCAGGATTCGTTCCATTGCTGGGTGTAACCTTGTTCTTCAAGACAAAGCCGTCAAATATCGGCTCAGCTCTACCATTGATCGTTACAGCTAAGACAACTCGAATCAAAGGTGGACTGGCTGCTTGCAGTAGGAACAACGTTTCTAAGGGAGAGTTCTTCCCAAGGACGAACTCCAGTTCAAATCCGCTTGGCGGATAAGTGAGTTTGTTTTCGCGATCCAGTTTGCCGGAATTGATTTGAACTTTGGCGCTAATCAAAGAGTCCACAACCAACGAAGGTACAGGAACCGGAATCATCGGCCCTGCAAAAATCGACAGTTGTACACCCTTGGTTAACATCGTAGAGTCAAGCCTGTACTTCTATTCCATGGATTGTGAGTTTGGTACACCCGGCGGTAATCCGATACGGATTTGTCGCGGTCTATTTTGGACAATAGGTGAATCGGTCAGATCTGCCGGCCGCATCGCGCGATTGGCATCGCACACCTGCCAAAAAAGCTCTGGGTCTCCCAAATATTGATAGGCAACACTGTCGAGCCGTTCACCGAGTTTGAGCTTGTGATCGGCCAACGTGGCCATCGATTCCGGCTGAGGAAGGAATCGTCGCACGATTCGACGAACTTGCTTACCGTCCGGTAGAGTTTCCGTCACGATTGAAGTTTGGCGGTAGCGGCTATTCTCTGCAAAGGGCGAACTGATTTGCATTGCCTGTGCAATCAGGAACTGCATTGGGTCCATTTAGGAAATCCCTCCAATACCAAGATTGTTGAAGTCAGTGCGGTTGTTCTTTCTGGCAAGCGATTCCTTCTCTTTCTGATAAGTCGAGAATAGATCGCTGCCACGGTGATCGAAGCCCAGATCATTCATATTCAAGACTCGTAGTCCGAGCGACACTTTGGCGCGAATCGGATTCAAGTCGGCGTCGAAGGCTTCTTCGGTAATACTGAACTCTGTCACTCGAACGGGAATGATTCGAGACTTGCTCCAAATGAATAGCGTCAGCGGTGCCTCCATCGGCAGGATCTCAAGCGTACCTGTCGAGGCGAGTCGACGCGAATCCTCGATCTGTCGGCTCGTCGGATAGACCAGCATTTCGAGCGCGGCCAGTTGTGGCTGAATGCCATTTTGTGCTGCCGTTGCCTCGGCTCGATTGAGCTGATCGGTGGCGTCAATCTCAGCTTCGAGCTTGATTGTCTCGACGGGCGGCCCTTTGAGTCGCATGGCTTCAGATCGATCCTGTCCATCGCCTGCGGTAGTCGAAGCTTGTAGTGTTCTGGACAGCGAGTCTGGATTGTATTGAAGCGCAATGATCCCACCTGGCACGATTCCATTTGAAATCGGCTGCAGAGTATTCGGATCGACTAACACGATGCCGGATTTAATAAGTCGAGGGGAGTTATGATATGTTGTCATTTTTGCAAAACGATCCGCTTCATGGCTTCGCCCCGCTTGGCGGTAACGGAAGGGTCAACGTGTACGGTAAAATGTTCGAAGCAAATTCGACCTCAAATGGAACGTCTCCAGAAATGCCCGTTGCTTCAAACTGAGAAATAGGAACAGTTGCAAATTGTTCTAACGATGTACCACAATCGCCAGGGCAAAGATCGATAGTATCTCGCACCCGGTACTTGATATCTGGAACGACAAGTAAATCTTGCTGAGATAACCGAATTACAACGACATCTCCCGATGCCTCTCGCGAGTCATTGAACGGCGACGGTCGCTTACCGGCCGAACACGCAGTTTGATCTGCGCCGATCCCACCCGCCAAGTTTCCAGGTACCTCTCCTGGAATGTTGAAGTTCATTTGGTTGGGGCTAGCAGCGTCTCCGATCTCATTGACTTGGGGCCCAATCATTGTTTGAATATTCACGGAAGCGTGTTGTGAAATTGCCGGTTGATAGCGAGCTGTGTTCCGAATCGCGTGGTTAATCGCATTGACCAGGAAGTGATTGGTTGACAGCGTAGTTTTGGAGATTGAAAAATCCGTTGAAAACTGACTTGTTAGGTTCTTCGGAGTTGCGCCACCCAGTAGATGTTCGTGCCACAATGGTACGACTCGACTGTCAACTGCAACCGCAATTCCGGCCATCAGAATAGGGAGCATTTTTGTCCGCTGGTGTATTGCGAAGCTCTCATTGGCAAAAGGTTGACAGAATCCAACGGGACACCATGAGGGAGGCGAGCATGTCTTGGCATTTGGAGCGCCGGGCGGATGCATCCGCGGGTCATCCATAGGATCTTGTTGAACAAGCGGGCCTCCAACCTGTCTTTGTATAGTCCGCTCGGAATGACTTTGAGGTGAACATACAGAACCCGCCGACGCGGTCTGGTTGGAAATGAACTCTGCCTCTAATTCGGCCGGGCTACTCGAAGGTGCGATTTCAAGGCGCGAAGAGGTGAATCCGCTTTGCGATTGTTGAACGACGTGTGTAAGTTCATGCGCCAAAAGCCGTTTTCCCGTTGAAGTGGTCGGAGCGTAATTCTCCGCGCGAATTGCAATATGATTTCCCGCTGCATACGCTAAAGCGCTAATTTCATTCGCAGACTCCGTCGCCTTATGATCGATATGAACTCTAACCCGGCTAAAATCCTGTCCAAATCGCGGCTCGAAGAACGCCCGAGTCTCTGTATCAAGTGGCTGCCCAGGAGAACGAAGAACATCGTAGACAATGGGAGGAACTTCGCCGATGTCGCGATCTGAAGTCGCCTTTCGCTGCAACAGATTTCTGTCGTCGTCCTTGCCGCATTTTGGGCAAGAACTGGCTCCGCCCGACTTTGAGCCACAGGCGCATTTTCGCTGTAAGATCGGACTATTTTGTGTAGTAGCAATCACAGTCTTTGATCTCATACGATTGCCCCTTGAAGCTCAACGGAATCGATAGCAGTGGCGAGCCTTGGCAGAACTGCAACCGCGACACGCTCTTTAATGGCTTCTGGGATTTCTAATTTGTTTTGCATGAGAATAGATCCACTTCTTTCGATGCCTAAAAATCGATGCCCAAAATTGGCACTGTCATGCTTGGTGAGGCAGACGAACCAGCCCCACGTAACGATTGTTCCATCTCCAATTGCCGGATTCGTCCTGGGTCGGTTGCTTGTCGGATAACCGTCGCAGGAAATAGATTGGAGGCACCAGGGAAAAGCACTTCGTCCAGAATGTCGACATTTCTATGAATGAGTGATGGCATTTCCCGGACGGCTTCTGGAATTCGAGCAATTGCCTGCTGAGTAATTTTCTCAATCGCCGCAGGATCGAGAACTTCAAGTGGAACCAAATCGAGTACTTCGCTTAAGTTCGGATCGATACCCGAGCGAGCCCGAACAACTTGCATCCGAGACAAAAAGACTGCCAGTGAGACAACTCGCTGCAAGGCCTGAGAGCGAGACAAATGTTCGTCGCCAAAAGCTTGCCACTCCATTCCCCTTCGGTTTCTTACTGTCCGTCCAATCGCGTTGAACCAATCATGAATATTCTTGAGCACTAACAAGGCAGGATCGACCAGCCCCAGGCTGCCAATGAGCCCAACAACAGGAGCTGCCTCGGGATTATCGGTATGTACTCCAACGGTATGCAGATGGACTTGAATCGCAGCCATTACCCGGCGAGCATCAAACATATGGCCGCCAGCAAATGAATCTGTAAGAAAGTGTCCTGCGGCCGCGTCTATTAACAAAGCTCTCTGATAAAGTGATTCATCATTCTGCGAGTGCATCGCCAACGACACTGCCTCCAAGTGCATGGTCTTCCACTTTTCGACGTTCTCTGGAGCGAAATGGCTAAGGTTTCGTTTTGCCAACTCAGAATATCTACCTTCAGTTACTCTTTCGTACCTCGCATCGGCATTCCCACCCCCGGATCTGTCTGCATCGATTGCCTCAAGTATCGCTTGTGTTTGTTCAGAAGATCGCCCTTCTAGTTCTTCGACGGACTCTGCAAAGTCGCCCATCAATGCTATGACATCACCGGCCGAGAGCGATCGATTCTGAATGCGAATTTTTCCATCCGACTGTAGAACCTGCTCAGGTCGCAATCGGATTTTTCCATTACCGTCGTTTGCACTGTTAAGGGGGTCCTGCGCTCGGGATTCGAGGATAGCTTTCGCATCGAGGTTGTCTTGTTTGGCCCAGGCCTGTCCTTCCTCCGTTTGGAGAAATTCCAGTAACTCATCCAAGTAACGACCACCGATATCCTGATGTTCGGGGGATGCAAATCGTCTCAATTCCAGTGAGGAATTCGACAAGACACGCAATGGAGTGCCCATCAATGAAGTCGATTGATCGGCAATTGTAGAAGCGATCTTGTCAGCTTCTTGTTCGGATTCGTCGGAGGGAGAGCCAATGGAGAGTTGATCAGACGTACTCAATTGAACGTTTCGCTGTTGAAGCGTGTGCGTAAGTTCGTGCCCTAGTAGTTTCACTCCGAAGTCGGAACTCGGTGAGTACTGTCCTTCGCCAAAAACGATCTGATTACCTAGAGTAAATGCGTGCGCTCCGACCGCTTCCGCGGTACGCGAAGCAGTCGAATTTGTGTGTACTCTGACACGGCTAAAGTCGTGCCCGAATCGCGCCTCGAAAAACTCTCGTGTTTCGGCACCAAGGGGCTGCCCTGGAGAGCGCAAGACGTCGTACACAATCGGAGGAACTTCGCCGACGTCGCGATCTGAAGTCGCCTTTCGCTGCAGCAGCTTGCTGTCTTCGTCTTTCCCGCATTTTTTTGGACAGGAACTGGCTCCATCGGACTTTGAGCCACAGTCGCACTTCCGCTGTAAGAGCGGACCATTTTGGGTAGTAGAAATCGCTGCCTTTGACCTCATGCAAGTTCCCTTTCCAGTGTACTCCTCGATAACAGCATAGTTGCATCGCTGGAGTAGACTCTTGAAATACCATTCCTATTTCGTGGCCAGTGACATATGTGCTTGCGTTCTTGTTTCAACTCAAAAGTAGTGTGCGGTTGACCAATGTTGGATTGAAGCAAACGCGGTTGATTCTTTGCTATTAGGGATTGGTTAACCATGTTGATATGCGAATCCTTCATATGAATCGGCATTCTTAATTGCGTCGGAAACAGCAAGGCCTGTTGGAGCTGTTCCAGTTCCGTAAAAGAAGAAGTACTTTTTGTCGTCAGTTCCGCCTTCGCGATGCGAAAACTCATGAACTACAATTCCAGCAATTTGCTTATTGTCTCTTCCTCGCAATTTGTTCATGCACATGTGGATGTCAGACCATAGCGAATAGACATATGCACTCTCGCCACTACAGTCATCTTCGCACTCATACACATAGTTGTTTTCTGCAAAAGCGGCCTGTATCGACCTGAATACGGCGAGTACGACTGATGCTGTCGCAGGGGCGTCCGAATTAAAGTAATTTCGCAAGTGCATTTGGGTTGCAGCGCTTAACGTCGGACTACTCAGAGCGATAATTGAATTCGCAACCATCGTCCGGGCGATCGCATCTGCTGGCCAAACATGCGGTCGTAGATCTTTGGCTTCGTCACAGTCTTCATGGCCGAATCGCTGTAATAACGGAATGGAGTTGGAGAACTTTGAGGGAGCCACTTGATTTTGGAGAACTCGACGTCCAACATCGTTCGCCTCATTTTCATGACGAGTAGCTGTGTTTCCAATTCCTACTTTGCTCGGAACAGTAGCGAATCCCTGTTGAATTGTGTGAACCAGTTCGTGAGCAAGTAGATGGCTATCCGAACGAATCTCCCCTTCCGGAAGAACAATATGCTTGCCGACAGCAAAGCCCTCAGCATTTACGGATTCCAAAGCACGCTCCGCAACTGGTCCTGAATGCAATTTAATTCGACTAAAGTCATGCCCAAATCGAGGCTCAAAGAAGCTACGGTTTTTTTCATCTAGCGGCTGACCCGGGGAGCGAAGAACGTCGTAGACAATAGGTGGAACCTCGCTCGCCTCATGATTTGATGAGGCCTTGCGCTGCAGAGTATTCTTTTTGTCGTCGACTTGGCTTCTACAACTGCCTAAACACTTGCGTTGAAGAACGGCTGAGGCAGTAGACAGAACTCGGTCGGGTGATGAAATCGCGCGTTGTTTCATTGTTCTAATCCTCCGTGAATTGCATTGGCAATACTCGATCCAATTGCTGTTGGTAATTCGTTTTCGTGGATCGAAATGCGGGGCGCTCGTATCGACTGAACTGCTCCCAGGTTCTGGAGTGATTCCGATACGCCGCCTGCTACCAACAATTCTGCAAGCTGTGCTTGGACTGCTGCTTGAATCTGCGGACTTGATCGTTGGTCTACCGGCAAGCCGTCAAGCACTAATCGTTCGATATGTACATTGATTCTCATGCGGTAGCTTTCACTATTGCTGGCGGCAAATCTGGTTCAGTCCAGCGGAACTGGGATTCGTTAATCGGCCGATCTAGTTTGATGTACTCATCTCTTACGGCCTTCAAAAGATCTTGCATCTTCAGCCTTGGGGCAGAGTTGCGGGAAGCGGCTCGAAAGGCTGCGTTCATGACAACCGATTGAATATTTCCTCCAGTCAAAGGAAATTGCGCCAATCGATCGAGATCAAGAACGTCGAGCGGAATACTCGAAGTTGTATGTTTCTGGGTCTCTGTGCCTAAATGACGCGCCCAAATCATCTTGCGTTCACTTAACTCAGGATTCTCGAAGTTAACAATGAATCGCAATCGTCGCAAAAATGCCGTATCGATCGCCGAGCGATTGTTGGTGGCCAAAATTGCGACGCCACGATACGTTTCCAGCCTCTGCAGCAAGTAATTGATCTCGATATTCGCATAGCGATCATGGCTATCCTTAACCTCGCTACGTTTTCCAAACAATGCGTCGCACTCATCGAAGAATAGGATGGCACCACACGTCTCGAACTCGTCAAACAATCGGCGCAGGTGCTTTTCAGTCTCGCCAATGTACTTGTTTACGACCGCAGACAGATCGACACGGTAGAGATCCAAGCCAAGCTCGCCTGCGATAATCTCAGCCGTCATCGTTTTGCCCGTACCGCTCTCGCCAGCAAATAGAACGCTGATGCCCAATCCGCGATTCAGCCGATCTGCTACTCCCCATTCATCATAGACGCGATACCGATAGCGAACCTGATCAACGATTTGGTAAAGCAGTTTCCTAGGCTCATCGCCCAAGATTAAGTCATCCCAAGTAGATTTCTGCTCGATGCGTTGTGCAAGATCTTTTAGTTTGGGACGCGAGAGTTCGTTGCATTGAGTTCGAATTGCCTTGGCAAACAGCTTGGAGTTGTGAAGTCCCTCCGTCGACTCAACCATAGCTACCAAACGCATTGCCACTTCGGGTTGCACCGCAAATTGTCTAGATAGCTCGCCAGCCATATGCTGTCGCTCCAACAATTGCTGAGGCAAGTGTTGCAACCACATGCTTTGTTGTTCGGCTGGCGTGGGCGCGACAACTTCGAACACTAGCGTAGAGTATCCTGAGAGTTCTGTTTTCTCCTCAGTGGCAACGAG
Organism: Pirellulales bacterium; assembly: GCA_046349795.1. GTDB lineage: Bacteria > Planctomycetota > Planctomycetia > Pirellulales > Pirellulaceae > Aureliella. The sequence continues at coordinate 14,488 of JAXMBP010000065.1, forward strand.
CACCAACGCAATACTCGTCTCAATTTGCTGAAGAAATCTTCTGAGTCTTGCCTCGGAAGCAAGATCGCGGTGGCTGGATGTAGTCACCAATAGGGCAAGTGGAAATAATCGACTGTCCCGATTCCAACGTTCTGCAAATGCCGTAAGTTCATCGATAGATTGTGGCAAGAGTTCGGCCGAAATCGCATACAACGTTCTTCGAAACATTCGGGCAACTTCGCTGGCAACACGACTTGCTTCCCCCTGTTTCCCAATAACCTGTACAACGACAAACGATTCCTTGTATGCCTCGATAGAATTTGCAAGAGAAACAAGCTGCGGAGCACTCGCACTATCTGACAACAAGTGCTTCGAACTATTCACTGCAGTTAGGTAGTTCGCTAAAAAAGAATCCAACGCTGGCATACCGCGCAAGTAGTAAAGTACTGACTCGGGCAACTTACACTCCGCAGAAACAAATGGCACCGCGAATGAATCTCGAAAATCAATCAAACGAAATTGCCTCAAACTGCCATTACAGGAAGTAGCTGCCCATTCCGGCTCGTTAAAGAGCTTCATTGCAAGTCCAAAAGTTGGGACGAAACGATCCGCTTTGTCTTGGACCATTCCACACAGCCAACCAATTCGCGTATCGAGTTCAAAGGCTAGGCAGAGCTGGAGTATCTGTGCTTCGAAGGAGGTTAAATCAAACCTTTGCGATAGAATGCCAAGCGCAGGAAGTGAATGGGCCTCCTCCAATCGCGACCATGCAGCGTCGAGTTTCTGTTTGGCTTGCTCAGACGAAAGGTCTGAATACTTGGGAGCCTGCTGTGGTGGTGTTTCCTCGTTGTCGGCTGAACCAATTAGCCATCCCCAAAAGCTCGGCTTTCTTCGAGGTTTTGTGGCTGGAGAGGGCGAAGGCTTTGGGATTCTCTCGGCAAGCAAGGCGCGAATCCATGCAACCGATGCGCTAACATACTCATCGTTAAGGTGGAGCCATTCGGCTGTTTTTAGTTCTGTCATGGTGCATCGATTCCGTTGACATTAAACTTGGCAAACCCATCTTCGAGCTTGTTCGGATCGAAGACCATGCTGTCGACCCCGTCAACACGAATCCTTGCAAATCGACTTCCTTTCTCTTCCTCTGGCAACGTCCCGACTTGCCAAGAAGCCTTGATCTGATCGTCCGATAACCGTTCAACTTTGGCAATCAATGTTGAACCAATCAGCAATTGCACTGTTTGATTCTCAGCCAGATTGGGGCGAACGGACAACTGTAGTGTTTGAGCAACTGCCTGCAGTCCTCCTGCCGGTACTATGATTTCCGGCAGCAAGGATATTGGAATGGCTGAGGAACGACTTTTTCTTTCCCCACTAACAAACTCTAACATTAACGAATAGAGTCCTGCTGGAAAACCACTAAGATCACTTGGAAAACGGAACTCAATCTCAGTTGCCGTCCGTCTAGTGATTGGTACTTTCTTTTCATCTTTGTGGCTGCCATGTCGCAGTATTACTTGGGCATCGCCTGATTGGTTCAAATTGGAGCCTGTAAGAACAACTTGCTCACCCAAACGAACTCCCGGCTGATTAGAGGAAGCAAACTTCGCAGCGGTGAGCGTTGCTGGAAACTGGCTGGTTGAGTCCCATCCCAAACCTTTTTCGCCTCGCCGCGTTACTGGTAGAGGTGCTGGAGAAGCTCGTTCGCTTTCGATCAAGACTACACTGACTTCGTATGTAGCTGATAAACGATAGGACGTCTGAAATGCTGACCACAGTTTCGACATCTCATCCAAATTGAGCGGCTGAAGGATTATCCTGATAGGATCGATTTGGTTCTTGATTCCAGAATCTGAAGCAAAGCCGCTGAGCACTGGGTTGTCATGCAGCTTAAGCATGGCCTTTCCAAGCTTTTCATGGGCATTGATTTGATTGTCTTCGCCAGCAGTGATCAGGTAATGCAAGTTGAGCGCAAGAAGTGGACGAGCAGGTTGCCCCTTACTCGGTTGAGGTAAATCTTGGTTCTGCCAAGTGGGATTCTTAGCAATTTGGTAAAGGAAAAGATTTAATGGACTCTTTTCGATTTGATCTGGCGTTTTTGTCGTCGTCGTGATTGAAGGAGTGATAGTGCCGAAAATCTCCAGCAACTTTTCGGTGACAGCTCTGATTGCCTTAACATCGCTCATGTTGATCTCCTTGCGAGGAAATCACGAAGGCTATCGGTTCGAGTTGAATTTTGAGCTGACCGAGTATCTGATCTTCGACCTTCCACATTGGCACGAATCTCAATTCGTCCAATGGTAACATTCACGACCGTTTCGCTGGGAACAGGCGTCGGCGATCGAGGCGAATCAAGCAGTACCGGCTTGCTTGGGGATGACAAGGCCTGCTCAGTCACGGATCTCGGAATAATCTCAACAACTTGTTCAATGATTGGATCGGAGTGAACCTCAACGATCTTATGGCGTTCCCGGACAACGACCTCCGAAGAAATCTCTACAGATTCCTTCGGTCCCTTCATTCCCTGAAGCCTGTTGCTCTGTTTGGGCATGAAATCATGGTGAATCGGCTCGTTAAACTCGACTCGCTTCGGGTTCGTATTGAAAACCGGCTGTGGCTCAACGAAAACCGTTTCATGCGAATCGAACGAGTAACTCGGTTCTGGGGGGAGTTTGTTCGATGAGGTTGGAATGTCGGCTTTCGGCCCAATTCTTAATTCTGTTGATGCTGTGCTAGGATCAACTGGAGTGATCGGCTCGTTGCTTTCTTCAACTGTTAGTCGATTCGATTGAATTCCTTTAGCCGCTGATTCGTTAACAGGCTCCCAATGCTTCCTAAAAGATGCAGCTTCCCGAGAATCAATGCGGCGAACAGGAATACTCAACAGATTCGAAGTCCGTTCAGGAGCAGATACGGGCTTTGAATCGAGTTCGACGGACTGTTCGATTTGTTCGACATTCCAATTTGCTTCAGAGATTGGCGTTTCTGGTAGGCCATTTCCAAATCCAGTCTCAGCAAATCGCGACTTAGGCATGGGCAAGAGATCTACCGACGCTTGAATGGAACGGTTGGCGAGGCTTGTGAGAAAATCGCTCATGCTTGCAAGATCTCCAAGTATCGTCTGCGCCTCAAGTCTGAAAGCTTCAGTATCGACTCCTCGCTCCAACCATACGCGCTGGCAATGGTATGAACTTCGTATAATAGCCTTCGAGCATAAACATCCAGCTCACGCCAAAAAAAGGACCCAATGTCAAACGGTGTTAACCACGCATACTGGCAATTGGGACATTGCAGTTCCAATTTGGAATCTGCCAGAGGATCTGCTTCCGACATTTTCTTGCAAACTTGAGCAACAATCTCTTCAGGGCAACTCAATGGTGAGATTGCATTCGAACCGTGTTGAACCTCCAGCAAACATCGTTGAATTAGCTCTTTACGAACCTCGGTCGCATTCAAGCACTCAGAGAGTTGTGCGACATCCTTGGCTGTTGGCAATCGCCAGCGAATGCGGTAGTCCCCGACTGAAGTATCTTTCACACGCTCAATATAAGCTGGCGCGGCAAGCTCGGAGATAGAAAATTGGATCTCCACCCGCGACTGGCAACGAGGACAATGCGATACGGCATCAATGGAATCACCAAACCACTCGCGTCGGAGCAACAATAAATGGCGATCTCGCTCCCCGACACTGAGGCTATCAGCATCGAGAAGTGATGAAGAAAGGTTCCTGACAAGATGCAGTGACCTTTTCCCGGGAGGAAGCTGTGACACTTCCTCCCACACGCGAAGCAAGTCGCTCTTATTAGCTGCAACCATGAAAGAAGGTTACCTAAGCAGTAAGTGATGGCTCGGTCGGTTCCGTGACAGCGGTATCTCGAACCCATCCTTCGTTTTCGATCTTGATCGTCTGAATTGCGATCGCATTAGCATTGGCATCAAACTCAGGAAGAGCTTGAAACTCAGAAACCCAGCACCGAAGAATGTTGTAAGCAAGAACCTTTTGTCCTGACTCGTTGTAGATCTCGATGATGATATCCTTGCGAAAATCTTTCAGCGAAACTTCGCCGCCGTCCTTGCCTCCCAGTGTCCATACCTTGTTGGCCCAGGCCTCGAACTCGGTGTCGTGAGTCACTCCGCGCTCGAGTGTAATAGCTTCGTACTCGGTTCTCCCGGGTGATTTTCGACTGGAACTGGGATCGCCACCTTCACGATGCTTAACTACCTCCGTCGTTCGCTTGAGGGCGCTCATTTTGCTTACACCTGCAACATATTTCCCATCCCATTTGATGCGGAATTTGAAATTTTTGTAGGGATCAAATCGACTAGTATTGACAGAAAAAATAGCCATGTGAAATGCTCCAAAGATTTGTAATTAGACTTCGATTTGACCAGCGATCTGAGTCAATTTGATCACGACAAACTCAGCCGGTTTCAGCGGCGCGAAACCGACAACAACATTCACAATGCCACGATTAATATCGTTTTGAGTAGTGGTTTCTTTATCACATTTGACAAAATACGCTTCGCGCGGCGAACGCCCCTGAAAGGCTCCCTGTCGGAATAGATCGTTCATGAAAGCGCCAATGTTCAGTCGCAATTGCGCCCAGAGCGGTTCATCATTGGGTTCAAACACGGCCCACTTGGTAGCGCGAAATAGAGTTTCTTCAATAAAGAGTGCCGTTCGTCGAACAGGTATGTATTTCCATTCGGAGCCGATCTCATCGTTGCCATCAATCGTTCGAGCACCCCAGGAGATATTGCCGTAGACCGGAAAGTTGCGAATGCAATTGACGCCCTTGATGTTCAAATCTCCATTTTGTTTGTCGGTCAACTTGACCTCAGGAGAATGCACTCCCACTAGCGTTGCCTCTGTTCCCGCTGGTGCCTTCCAAACACCGCGATTAGCGTCCGTGCGAGCAAATAGACCGGCCATGAATCCGCATGGCGGAAAGTCCGTAAGTCGTCCCTCGGACAGATCATCCGTTGCAAGCAGCCGTGGGAAGAAGAACGCGGAATTCTTCTTTGACGACAAAGCGGGAGGACCGGCACTGTAAGTTACGGTGTTTGCACCTTTTTCTGGATCAACGAGTAGCATAGCTCGCCGACGTTCACAGAAAAGCGACAATTTGTCGAGGACATCATTGTCGGTCATTCCTGGAACGCACAGTAAGTTGAACAGCTCAATAAGGTCCAGTTCTGAGCCTTCCAACGCCAAATTCGCGATCTTGTCCGAGACACCAACGCAAGTCTTCGCAATCTGTTGGAACCAGCGCTTCCACCGTCGAAGGCCACAGGGGCCTCTGTGGTATCAACATCATCCCCACTCTCGAATCGAACCAGTAACGAGCCCGACACCAAGTCATTGATCACTTCCATTGCGTAGCGAGGACTGTTCGCCTGACAATGAGACATTGTTAAAAGTTTCTACCACCGAGTACCGCGAACTATCAATTGAGCCGTCATCCGTTCTCGCGAACTCAACCACTTCCAAGCGGAACTTCTTTTCAGTTGATCCTGGCAAAACGCGTTTGGTGATTTTTACACCGTAGCCGCGCGACCAATCCCCTGGGCTTGATGCTTTGAACTTGATACCACCCGCCTCGCACTCACCGATCTCGTTTTGGGAAGCATCACCTTTCGTGACGCGTAAAATGTATGCGTCACTACCTCCGTTGCTGAAGAATTGCTTCACTGCGTAGCCGAGATAACTATTCGGATGAATTAGACCGTAAGTCCGGACGTAGTCAGAAAAACTACCAATTCGAACGGCCCGGTCCGTGGGTCCCATCGGAGCCCATCCAATAAAACAAGCGATCGATGTGGCCACTCCTGAAATCGTTCGAACACCACTCGGTATTTCCTCGATGTAAACGCCAGGATAAGAAACTTGCGTTGGCATAATAGCTCATTCTCTAATTTATGGTTGCAGACTAAATGTGACAAAAACAAACGGTATTACATCAGTTCGAAAGGAAAAGCATCAGCGATGGATGCTATGTTTGTGCTTCAATGAACAGACTCCTTCGCCGTATCGACCATGCGATCCATTCGGCTTTGTACAGCAACTTGGACTGCTGTTTTCGTCTTTTTGAAATCAGTCTTAGAAGCTTCTTCCGCCGCCCTCAATTGGAATAACGATTCCTGGGCATTCGCGTAGTCGAGCGCCGCTTGTAGCAACTTTTTTTCGTAGTCAGATTTGTCAGTGGGAAAATGGAAAGCGGATACGTAAGTCAGATAATCCGTTTCGATTCGAGAGCTTTCCAAGACTTCGGTTACCAGTCCTAATAGGACGTACTTTTCAGCCCGGAGTGAATCGTTGTTGGAGGCAACGCTGCTTGCTTTCTTTAGCCGTGCCTCAGCGCTATTGATGCGTTTGGCGATGCTCGCCATATGAATTTCGGATAACCGAGCTTTAGTGAAGGCTTCGAACTTCTCAGCTTCAATCCGCTTCCAAGTTACCTCTCCATTCAGCGATGCATCAAGCAATTTGGCCGAAGCTTGCGCCTCGCTATCCTTCTTTGAAAGCCCCACGATGGCACTGTCTATCTTCGCTTTCGTTGCGGGCTGCAACTCTTTAGTAAGCTCCTCTAGCTCACTCCTCAAGCTTGTTCGAATTCTCTGAAGTGACGCTCCAATTGTTGGCCAATCAGACTCAAACTTTTCCAGATTGCTCTCTATCGCTTCCTTCAGAGGAGTTAATGCTTTGATCTCTCGTTGATTGGCTTGTAATTCTGTGGATTGCGAGACTTCTTTCTCCGCCATCGAATTCAATTTCTGGACAAGCTCTGTAAGGCTATAAATGGTTTCTCTTGGATCAACTGTCATTTTTCCCATTCCTAAAAAAGCCCCGAACTAAATCGTTTTCGAACCACTCGAAATAGCTAGCAAAGGCAGAGGCTAGCAGTATCAGAGGCGCGTTACAACTACCCCAGGCTACCTATTTTTATTTTTTTCATAAATTTTGCAGAGAATGCACCAGCTTTTAAGGTTCGGCTCAGGTGCTTGTTCGCGCTATCCAGGATGAGCAATACTGAACTGCTTGGATGTGCTTCGAATCCAGTATGGAGGTGGATCATTCGGACAGGACGGTCAGTCCAATAGCACGCAATCGATCACTTTTGGCGGATTGCCTTCCGGTCTAGAAATCAAGTCGGTTATAGTTAGTGCAACCAAAAGGACCGGAAAGCCTCATTCCCATTCATTCAAGCTCTACAAGGTTCCGGTTCTATACGGAGCAAATTATCTTTAGAGCCCTAATTCGCTAGCTGTAAAAGCCTTGGTGCAAAATGAACCCAAAGCAGATTTCATTCCACAGCTTTCGACTTCGAGCTGTGGCATTTTAAGGCCGACAGTCAGATCAAGAAGAGGTTAGTGCAGCACAAACGCGCTAGTTGCTGCGTTGAATCGGAAGGTCGACTGGATTAAGGTAATCGAAATTGGTTTGTCACTAACCTCTCTTACCCAACCACCAGCGTCGGGTAAGCAATATCATGGTAAGTAACGTTCCGAATGCTAAGCCCCAATCGCGAACTCGTTCCATCGAGATACCGTGCGCGACCAAACGCATTTCACCTTTGGGAGTAACGAACAGAAATTCCTTTCCTCGCACGGGGACTTGTATGTCCAAGCTCCTCATTCCACTTGCAACTAAACCCCGGCTGGCTTCGTTGTTACCGAAGAGATCATCAAGTGCGTCGTTTGCGCCAGCTTGTCTGCGCTGTAGTTCACCTAACTCGGCCATTTGTCCGCCTGTGCCAGTTGGTGCATTAGTCTGTGGTGCATTAGTCATTGGTGCACTATTCAGTAGTGCGCCATTCGGTATTGCGCCATTCGGTATTGCGCCGTTCGGTAGTGCGCCGTTTGGTCGTGCAGATCCACCTCTTCCGCCTCCCATCGCACCTCCACCCAAACCACCACCTATGCCGCCCATGTCGCCTCCCATTTGCCTCATGCCACTTGGTGCAGGGGTTCCACCCAGGCCACCCATGCCGCCCATACCACCGGGCCCAGCCATGCCACCAGAACTTGGCGGGAACTGGCCACCTTGGACTGGAACATCTGCTCGATTGTTCAGGCTAGACTTCGGTTGAGCATTGAAGTTGGCAATATCTTGACTTTGATTCTGAATCTTATTCTTATATCTTTGAGCGAGTTGTTTGGCATCCGATTGCTGGCGATCGGGATTGAAGTTGTTTGTAAGCGCCGGCAAACCAGCCTGTTGCTGAGGTGGTGATGTCGGTACGCCAAACGGATCGCTTGGAGGTTGATTTGACTTCGAATCATTTGACGATTTATCACTAGCCAGACTGGATTCGCTTTTGGACATTCCTGGCTTCGCGTCACCGCTCTTCTGTTCAAGGTAGTTATTGCCGTTTGCCCGTCGATTCGATTGTTGCATGAATAGATTTCCCAAAGTCGAACGATTGTCGTCTGCAATTTTCAGGTCGTTTTGTTCGACAATCAACTGCTTATTTGCCTCCTCCAAAACAATGGAATTCTTGCCCACTTGCTCTTGCAACTTTTCGTTGTAGACGCCTTTGTTCTGTTGCGACTGAATCTCCTGCTGAACGGAATCCTTCAACCGCTTGATGTTCTCTACAGCTCTCGATTGCGAGAATTCATCCGACGTCTTTTTGGAGAGTAGCGAACTCAGACCCATGAGTTGATCATTGCGATAGGAAAGCCAGCCCGCAGTAAGATCCTGCTCGTCATTAACTAGCCCCATCGTTCCTTCCCAACGATACCAGCGAAAGGACTCCGGCAGATGCAATCGAAGTTGACTTTGCTCGGGCTGGACGTTGATCGACTTAACAAACGGCAATTGGATAGACGACCAGAATCGGGAGATCGAGAGTTTTCCTGCGTAGATCAGCCGAATTTCATAATCCAAATCACCAAGTTGAGTTCGAACTAGGGGTATTCGGTAACGATGTGACTGAGTATCGGTTGGTATAGAGGTAGATTGGCCAGGCTTTACCGGCGCGCCAGAAACGTAGATTGTCCACAAATGGCTGTCAGAGGGTAATTCAATCTCCAAGAATGGTTCGCTAAAGTTCTCCATTCGAAACTCAACCGTACCGCGATAGTTTCCTTGTTCGTCAACTGAAAGCTGTGTGGTCGCTAGACCTATCTTGGCATTGGCAGTTTGCACAGCAGAACGAGAGCGAGTAACGAAAGTCAGCTTGGGTTGCTCCGCTGAAAATGGCTCTGCAATATTAAACTTGTCGTCAATCCGATAGGCTTGAACGCGATCGTTACCCAGGATCTTAGAAAACTCGTTCCAATAGGAATCTCCTCGTACAAGGGGCTGCATTCCAATTGGAACATCGATTGTCATTTCATCAAAGCCGCTATTCTCAAGAGTCACAAATTGATGACGAACATTGCCGGTCATGCCACTCACCAAAGGAACGGCAGATTTGACATCCGACCATGGCAGATCGTTTTGCACCAAGACACGATACTCGCCCATTATTTGATCTTGCAAAGCGATGGTGACGCGAATAGGAGAATCACTATCTTGGTTCAATGGTTGTTTCGTGATGCTGCGAGCCATTTGCGCTGAAATATTGGCCTGCTTCATTGTTGCTGGCAACACGAAACTGACTTCTGCAATTCCAGCCTCTCGAATCAGCCATTCGATGTAGATCGTTTGCTCAATCGATTGCTTGGTGAGCTTAGCATTGCAAACCGAAACTGTGTCGACGATTGCTCGACGAGATTGCCAACCAACGCGACCGCTAAATGATTGATCCGTGTTTCTTGCCGAGCTCAAGTGCTGTAAAAAGACCTTACTTTCCATCGAATCACGCGAGCGATGAACTTGGCCACGCTGAGCACCAAGTTGAATCAAATTGGTAAGGTTGGATACAACCGCATCAAGTCCACGATCGGCCCAAACTCGGAGATTACATCGATTTATCGAAGCTCCTAAGATTCGAATTTGAGGTATATCTAACTCGCTGCCTGCCAATGGCAGGGAAGCGTCGCGAGCCAATTTGCCTTGAATTGAAAACTGAGCCTGCTTAGGAATTGGTTCAACAGAGCGAACAACAGCTTCTACTCTGCCCTCCTTTTCAGGCTTGACTTCAAGTTCCAATTTAACTGAACCGCTAACCAATTCCCACTTCCAATTTGGTGGCAGGGACAATGGAATCTGCGAGGCCTCGCCTTCCAAGAAACCAAGCTGAAAGGTCGCTTCAACTTCATACTGGCTTCGATACACGAACAAATCGACGGAACTAGCAGCATCAAATTTTGTCTCCACGCGTTTGACGGCTAGCGAAAGCTGATACTCAGTGGCTGCAAATCTATACGCAGAGATTGCAGTTACTGTCGTCGGATGTTGAGTTGCAGTTGCCGCATTGGAGATATCCTCGCGAGAAAGTCCCTGACTGTTTCGGATGCTGACAAATAACTTGTTCGTTGCGAGTAGTTGAATCTGTCCTCGAGTGACGCTGGCATCAGGAATTTTCCAAGCCGGGACAACCATTTCCTGCTCATTGGCCGACAAGAGATCAATTTGTCTTGAGGCTTGAACCCGGAGTTTTTCAGATTCTATGGCGGTTTTGAGAAGCGTTACGCGAATCTGTTGTCCTTCGGCAGACGGTTCGAGCTTCCAACTCTTGATGTTATCTCCCATGACTCGCTCAACTCTATAACCTTCAGGGGCTAGGATCAAGAATTCATCTCGGCGCCCGCGTCGGAATGAGAATTGGATTTCATTGTCAGTCGCAATCTCGTTTTCCAACATTGAGACCGTTGAATTGATCTGAGCTTGCAAAGACTGATCTGTAACGATTTGAGTGATCTTTGGACGCCATTGAAGAGCCATCTGACCAGCAACTAGGCCAATCTCGATCTGCTGTCCGTCGCTACTGGTTACCAACTGCTGTTGAGTATTTCCTGCGGCCCAGCGAACCTCAGTATCTTTGCTCGGAACGGTCGCTGAAAGTCTTGTGGCTGCTGTCGACGGAATGATTGCTTGAATGGATTGCCAGCCTGCCTGAGACGATATCTTTGTTCGAATTTTGACTTGCAATACTTGCGGCTGATTGTTTGGAGGCACGTTGACTACCAAGTTTTCACCTGACGCAAAAATGCTTGCCGGGAGCTTCTCCAAGGTGGTTTCCATCAAAACCGCACCAGACAATGATAAAGGAAGCGGCTTGGCTTCTTTCGAATTGTTTAGAACGCTAACTGTACCGGCAAGCACTATGGAATCGGTTCCGTCCAGGACTAGTTGTAGGTCATCGAACCGTACGTCAGCGGGCCAGAGACATCCGTATTCTTAGCGTTTCCGGCGACTATAGAATTCAGATATTCGAAAGTGCTTAACGGAACCAGAATCTTCTCATCGCTCGATTTCTTCCCAGGAATTTCCGATGAGTAGGGAACGACGATCGCATCCATTGGAATGAGGACCGGTTCGTCATCGCTTGTCGCCTTTCGCAGCGCCGCCAACATTTGATCAATGGTTCGAATCTCTTTCGTTGAGCCAGCTACTATTGAGCCATCGTTTGTCGAACCTGCAGTTTGCTGAGCCCAACAAGCCGTCGAGTTCTGCAGACTAAAGCTGACGATCATCACAATGATTGCTGAAACGCCGACGCGAGTAACTTTTTTGCTACTCAACGTCGTAACTAGCGCGATTAGCGCCCGCACTGCAAACATGCCGATTGCCGTCCAGAAGGCCGCTTCGCAATTATCGTTGACTGTTCCCTTGGTCGGAACTACTAACGCCGCAATGATGGACAAGCCCGCGATAAGGATTGCGGCTCGCCAACTTTGCCAAAGAGACTTTGTCCATAAACTGACGAACAATGCAAACACTAAACAGGCGGTGGTACCTGCCAACCATTTCAAGCGAGCCGTTTGAACGACATCTAAACGAATCGAAGGTTGTGTATCGAATCCACTTAATGCAGCTTGATTCCATTGATCACCGCTATCCACAGCAACTTGCAATGATCTTTTTGCGTCTGAAAGCTTGCGCTGCATCGCAGGTTTGGCAGGTTGTCCGACGGCAGCCCCAGCATGAACCTGAGGAATCTCAGGAACCTGATCAGCAAAGGCATCGTACTTTTCAGCTTTATCAGCGGGTGGCATTTGCCCGCCGCCATCCATTCCTGAGCCACTTTGCCTTGCCAAACTGGAAGGTTGACTAGCTACTTGTTCGTTCCATAGCTGTATTCCCTCTGTCATGTTGTTGCGACTCAGAAAAAACGGCAAGATTCTCGGAAAATTCAGTCCTGCCAGTCTTCGTCCAATGTTCCACGGAAAATCCTTTCCGGTTCGCTCCAAATTGGCAATCCCATCCTCAATATCGGACAACTGGTAACCGCTCGGAGTAAAGACAGTCCAGTTGATGTTTGACACCGGAATTCGCGTACTCGAGGTTCTGTGCATCAGTTCTGGGTATGCCAAGCTAACCGTGGACCTCAGATTCAGAGGAGCGATCGGAATTGCGTAGGTAATCACCAATTGCCGCAGCATCGAAGGGACGGGCGCAGCGGAGTATACTGCGTTACTTAACTGAAGGGACTGAATCTGTACGGCAGGCACCTGATAAGATTGAGCAGCCTCTTCCATCGGTAATTCGATGATCACCAATTCACCGTCTCTCTGAGGCAACGCTGCTTTGCCGTCGACCGTTACCGCCCACAACTCGAGCTGATCAGGCAACCTTAGAGCCACTTTGCTTGTTGATGACTTCAATCCGTACAATGCTTGATGATAGCTCCACTGTTGATTCGAAAGCCATGAACGAATCTTCATCGACTCGACAATCGTGGTTGGAATAAAGCTAAGCTCTCTCATGACGGACTTTAGCCACACTTCGGGTTGAGTATCTTGGAAAGCTGCATAGCCAAACACTCCCAGGAAACTTGCTCCTACGGTTAGAGACGAATCTGTCATTTCCCCAATGTCCGCGCGACGAAGCTGTGACCTAACTGTTACTTCCATGGCATCGTCTCGATCAACAGCTATCAAGCCCGATTGATAGGCTGCGTTCAAAACTCGTGGTACAGGCAGCAAGAATTCCTTATCAGTGGCTGGTAGACGATATTCGACCTTCAATCGAATCGGGTCGATGGTTCGCTCAGGCAATTTAACAGCCCAAGTTCGAAAGCCATCGGCGGTTGTTTGAGAATAGCTTTTCACTGCTGCATGATTGGCAAAACGAATTGACAATTCCGAGGGTGTATTTTCCGGAAGATTGAATAGCACTTGATCAACTTTGGCGCGTTCTGGTTTTATCAGAATCTCGTGTTGTAACTTCAGTCCGTTCGGCGCAGAACTTGCATACGTCACCGCTTCTGCAATTAACGTAGGCTCCAATCGTTTAACCAAAACACTCAACTTCCAATCATCTGCCAGTGTCAAATAGGCTAAAGCATCTACAGAAGAAGCCTGCAATCCGACTCCGTTGCGCTCGGCCAACAATAGTGGGTCTAAGCTACCGATGGCTGCTTCTTCTAAGGTCAAGTCATCTCTCGCGGTAGCACTCAGGATGGTGCGTCTCGATTCTAAATTGATGATTTCTACTTTCGGAAAATCGACTCGATTCTCCTGCCACGATGACAGCCAGCCTTCTGGCGTGGCTGCCAGTTCAAGCTTCAATTCGATCGACTGATTTGGTCGAAGTAGTTGTTGAAGCTTGATAGCAATAACTTCAAATTCGGAATCATTGGCGTTGGTCTGCTTTTCCCAGATCATAGTTCGATTAGCCGAATCACTAGCAGACTGAAGTCGCCACATTCTCGGCAACTTCAAATCGACACGATCTAGGCTCTCCTGAGTTGCAGTAAGTAGTATGGAACCATTGATCTTCAGCTCGCGCTGACCAATCTCCATAACCCACCTCACGTCTGCACGTGGCTTTGTCTGCACTCGCTCTAAATTGGATTGAATCTGATGCGTCGATCCAGGAGCATACCCTGCGAAAACTGGTCGAATCGCCTCCGAAGTCTCAAGTGCAAGTTGTTCAGTCAGACTTCGCAAAGCATCCAGCTTCACGGGAATCAAATTGTCGGATTTGAAATCTGACCAACGCAGCATATCGCTTAAGCCAATCGTTACCAAACTGTCGTGGCGAGAAACTCCAAGAACCTTCCAAGTTGGTAACCTCCAACTTTGACGAGTGTTGGGTTGTACGTTCTTGGCACGACTTGCCTTGACGATGATTGTAGCTTGATCCGTCACGGGCTCTCGAAATTCAACCAGCAATCGCTTTGCACTATCCGCATGGTCGGGCTCTGGATTCTCGATTCCCCAACGAGCCATCCAAGGAGATTGAACGGACTGAATTTCAAAGCCGTCGGGAATCTCTGCGGAGAACTTTGACTCTCCACCTTGCAATACTCGGACTTCAAACAAGATTCCCAAGTTTTCCAGGCTTGAGGCGATTTGGACGATTTCTTGAGAATGGACATCGACTAAGCTCTGTTCCTTGGCTAGCCGATTATTCAGAGTCATTGTCAGATTCAACGCTGCCGAATTGGGGCTTGCCGGATTGAATGATGGAACCAAACGGAACTTGGTTGAGTTTGCATCGCCAACCACTTCGCGGCTAAGCGTTTCTGCTCCAGATAACACCTCCACATTTCCGGGCACCTGCATAAACCAATTGGACGTTGAACTGCTGGGTAGTACAAATGCAATCGATTGTTGTGCCGAACTTTCCGCTGCAATGGCAGTCGAGCGTAGCTTGAGCGAATGCAAGCCTTTGCCACGACATACGAGCACCGCTGCAGCCGAATCGCTGGGCAACTTGCGAAGCCAAGCGGTTTCATTGTCTAAGCTTGCGGCCAGAAGCAGAACGTTACTAAAGTCCAGCGGGATTTCGGTCCATGCATCTTTGAAAAGTTCGAGTTGATACTCGCTTTCGATCGCAACTTGCCCCGATTCAATCGAAATCTGATGTGTTGCGCTCAGAAGCTCAGCAGAGGTCGGTAGCTTGGCCAGCTTTTCTTCTTCTGACTTGGATGCCTCAATCGCATCTGGTGTGAGTTTGGCATCAAGAAGCAGTTTGTCATACTCGGCGCGAGTCATGATCACTCGCTCGTTCGGACCCGAAAGCAATACCTGTAACTCTGAAGCAGGCACAAGTAGCTCTCGCTTTGGCAACTTCGACAGATCGTGTTGAAATTTCGGCGACTCCTGCGCGTTGCAATTTAGTCCTAGAATCAAGTAAAACAAAGCTGTAACAAACGCTTTGAACCTACCTCGATTCGCAGTGTTTCGGAACCTGAGTTCAAGCACTATCAGGAGTTTTTGAGCAAACGACGTCAAGCTTTCGAATAGTGTCAAGCTTTGAAAGTGCATTTTAGTTTGCTCCTTCGCTTGTTTTGTCGTCGGCAGAACTGTCTGTCTTGCTGTCTGCTGGACCCTCTGATTGGCCCGACGTGTTTGTGGTGGTAGTTGCGCCGTTGACGGTCTCGTTTTCCGAGAGCCGGGAAGTGGAGACTAAATTACTCCTGCGAGCCAGACTGCCCAATGAAGCCAAAGACTGACCAGACCAAAACAGAGCCGCGATAGCTGCACCGATTGAAGCGGGATAGTTCAACAACTGTCGTGAAAGCAGCGGAGCGAACAGTCCCAAAGCCATGAGCACCGATACAACTAACGCCGCCACAATAATTCTCGACTTCCAGGTTGATCGAAGCATCAAGATCGTTAAGACGATGAAGCCTAACAAGACCATTGCCGCAAGCCATCGATTATCGATCGCACGGATCTCGAAACTCTGATCCTGTTCTTTGCCGGGCCGAACCGAGGAGAACAAGAACGATTGTTCAGTCCCTCGCATCGTCCCGCTCGAGTTCACCGCACGTTTTGTACTCGTACCATCTGCGACCCAATTCTGAATAGTCTGTCCAGAAAGTAGATTTTCAGGAACAAACTGCCAACCTTCCATCTGCCAACCAAACTCTTCATTCCATCTTCGATTCGTAGAAATCAAAACCCATTCCTTAGGCATTTCCAATTCGAGGTAAACTTTCTGAATCGAGGGTTCGTCAGGAAATACGGGCAGCGGAATTGAATTCGGCTTGCCATTGAAGAGATACGAGATCTCAACCAACGTAGCTATGCTGGGATCGCTTGACGACATTGGGATAAAGTAAACGCCATCAACTCCACGTTCCAACGAAACCACCTCGCCATTGATTCGAAGTGGTTGCGAGTTGAACTCGGCCTCAACTGGCAATTTCAATGCAACTCGCTGCCTTGAATTTTTCATGCGAAAGGCTGCTTGAATGGCAATTTGATCGCTGCGAGTGAGAGTAGCCTGAATATAGGCTCGTTCAATATTAGTTGTAGAAATTGCTTGTAGAGCGAATCGCGTGGCTTCGAGACTCAACCTCCATTCGCCTTGGTATTCAAATGCTTGAGCGGCCTGCTTCACATCGGCCAGCTCAGTACCCGCGCTCTTCATGTTGATCTCGGGCATCAGATCATAGCGTGGGTCAATCGCCCGCAAGCCATCCATCGACTTGATGTTGTCCAAGTCGATGCCTTCGCGCTTGTGCAACGTAATTTGACCGTAGGATTGATCAATTCCACGAGCTGTCAGTACTGGCACATCGATTGTGGCCGACTTACCGATATCCAACGAATCGATTTTGGACTGCCATGAGAGTTTGAATTCGCGGTCTCCCATCCAAGGCAGATCGCTGGTCAAC
>JAXMBP010000066.1:0-30114 GCA_046349795.1 Pirellulales bacterium
CGACATTAATCGCGTAGAGCAATTGATGCGGGAAGTACCTTCACCGGCTCGATTCCACTGCCGCGGTGGTCCTCAAGGTGAACATACTCCATGTAGCGATCCACCCTTAATACGATTCGCACGACCAGCTCGTCGCCAACACTCACGACTGCGGTTGCGTTGTCGCCACCAACGCGTTGCAACTGCGGCCCTGCATCGATGTTCTGCTTGATACACATCGAAATGGCTGGTCGGACTGAGTATGTCAACGTAATGATTCGTTGATCTGGTGGCTATGAAAGCCACCATCGAATTTAGAAGCCGATTGCGAGATTCGAATGGTGGGAGTCGGCATCTGATATAGTCGGTAGATCGAGCGTCGGAAACGCCAAGGCACAATCTGGAGCGCCCTAGGGCCCAGGTGCAACGAATCTTGTCATTCGACCCAATCGTTCGGCTTGGCTCAATGGAGTTTTCAAAAATCCTACAAGGTTTATGAATTCCTTAGAAACAGTCAACCGTTCGTCACTCGCAATCGTAAAGTCATAGAATCCAAATGTTGATTGCTTTAAGAATTCCTCGACGACAGAACTGTTCATTTGCTTCAATTCGACTGAAGTACTAACCGTAACGTTATGGGATGGAGATTCAACCCTAGTCCAGCCCTCAATACCTTTCTCTAAAAGTACCAAGTGCCGAGTTCCAGTAGTCTTATTTTTTGTTATCAACAACAATTCTTCTCGAGAAATTGGACAGTCCGCGACATCGACCTTGATACAGTAGGCCAAACAGCGAACTTCAACAGAATCTGGGCTATCATTGGCGAGAACCTTCATCACACAATCGAAGACAGGCTTATTAACCCGATTGTAATCAATTTTCCCACCAAGCTTTTCGCTTACAACAATTTCAATCAGATGTGAATCATTTTCCATACAGTTAGAACTATTGAAAAAGGCAACGAGTAAAACAACCAAACCATTTGCTAAGCAGATCATAGCTAGTCTCTCATCAATCCTTCTGAAATATACCGGAGAATCCGAGTTTGAACTTATTTTGATCGTTTAGGGGTTGGGTAGTCACTTCCGCGTGGGAATTTACACATATCGCCGGAACTGACCGTATTTTCGAACCACGTCTTCAAAGACGGAATTAGAGTTTCTACGTCCGCTGGCGTACAACTTCCCCAACAACTACTCTGGATCGCGCGTGAAATGCAACTATCAAAGTCGGTACAAGCTCCCCCCATGCAAAAATATGCCTCAAGCTCCCACTTAAGGCTACGTTCACAACCCTCTTTGCCCTTCCAAAAACAATCCTGAAGAGCATGTACAAGCTCATGGATAATTATTGGATCGATGTTGTTACCAAGATTGCCATCTTTGTCGGCACATAGCCAAAGCATCTTGTCTTTACGACTATAGAACCCCCCGAATCCGCTCGGACAGCATTGGCAAGTGACCTTTGGCATTGGGCAATCTTTCGAGAACTGTCCAATTATCAGTTTGCCTTTTTCGTCTTCCTTCAACTTGTCTATTCGTTCTTGCACCTTTTTGGCGCATCCCTCAGCTTTGCCAGGATCAAGTGGCGGAACGTCCTTAGGGTTATGTTTTTTACGTCTGTCGTTTACTTCCTGGCAATCTTTCTTCAAATCCTCAATATCTAAGCCAAACCAGCCAAGTGGGTCCGTCCTTATCAAAACAAAATCGCTGGCGAACAAGGAAAAAGTTCGAGTGTATCGCATCGGATCTCTGGAGCAAAAACGCCCTAAAGCTGGATCGAACATGCGAGCACGATAATGGTACTGCTGTATGTCGTTATCCCATTCGCGTCCAGTATACGTGTAGCGATTGTTCTGACCTGACGAGCTGAGAACACCTCCAGAGGCGTTTGCGATTGTTGGTACACCGTAAGCGGTGTAGGCATATCGCTCCAGCACCGCCCCTGATGAGTCAGTCAGCGCTGTAACGCTGTACTGCTGGTTGCGATGGTAGTAAACAGCCGTGCTACTGGATGTGGTCCAGCGCATGACGGGTTCATCAATGTAGCTGGCGTATAGGTAGCGATAGGTCGATGAGGCTGGAGCAGCACCCGAGGCGTAGTCGGCAATCGTTTGTTGACCAGCTTGAACGTAAACCGTGGTTGAACTGCCCGATGTACGGGCGACTCGGCGTCCTAACGCATCGTATTGATGACTGACGGTCCCCGAGCCTGTGGTTGCACTGGTTAATCTATTGTCAAAGTCCCAGGTAGAGGTGAGGCTTGAAGCATTAGGTCTGAGGGAAGAAGGGATCAAAGTGATATTGCCCTTGACATCGGTGCTCACGTTGCTAGCGGCTCCCGTAAGCAGCTCGTGGGTTGGCCCGTGAGTTCTAGTCTGAGCTGTGCCGTTGGTGGTAATACTGTTCCAATCCCCTACAGCCGAGAGACTCCACGATTGGCTTAGACCACTGGTGCGATTGAACGAGACCAAGCAGTCCTCGCCATCATAGCCACCTGTCGGAATGCTAAAGCCGTAGTTACTCATAGTACCTGTGATAGTCTCTGAGGTTTTATTGTGATTGTTGTCCCAAGCGTAGCTTAAGTTGCCAATCGATGTGCCACTGCCCGTAAAGGTGATCGACGATAGGGTGTTGTCTGCTCCGTGGGCCCTTGTATCAACAACTCCGTTGTTGAGTGTCGAACTGCTCATCCGACCGCCATTATCATAAGCTCGAGTATCAATCGTCGTGCCAGCATGTTTAAGCTGATACAGTTCACCTCGAGCTGTATAGCTTCGATCAACAACTGTGCTATCTGGGTAGGTGTACTTCGTTAGTTCTCCTCTGGCATTATAATCGGTTGTGGTTGTATAAGTCTGCCCCGCTATCGTCAGACTTTCCGTCGTTTTGCGACTTGCCGAGTCATAGGAATAGCCCACTGTGTTGTTGTAGCGCCCTGAATAGGCTGTTAACATCCTGCCAGCCTTGTCGTATGTGAACTGATCGGTATCGGCGATTGTTCCCGACGGGCTATTGGCCGCCGCGCGATATTGGCGGTTGGAAAGTCTACCGGCCAGGTCGTAATTGAAGGTACAGGTGTCGCCCTTCTGATCCTGCTTGCGGGAGACTCGTCCGGCTGGATCCAGCGTAAAAGTCACGATGCCGTAGCTGCTATCGCCTGGATTTCCGCCGGTATGATCTGGATACTGTTCAGTCAGCTTGCCACCTGCATCATCATAGGTGTAGCTGGTGGTTTGGCTTTCGGCATCGGTTAGTGAGGCTAGCTGCCCTGTGGCCAAGTAGGCGAACGAGGTCACGCCAGCAATGCGGTCGGTTTGCGATTTCTTACGTCCGCGAGGGTCGAACTTGTAGCTAGTCGTTTGGCTCTTGCCGTCGATGGCTGCAATCCTATTACCAGCTTTATCGTAGGTGCTATTGGTAGTGTGATTGGCAGTGTCGGTAATGAGGCCTGCTCTGCCTAACGAGTCATAGACAACATCCTGTCCAACGCTGTTTGGATCACGCACGGAGAGCTGATTGCCACCAGCGTCGTACGTAAAGACAGTAGCGTTGCCCAGTTGATCGATGGAGCGGAGCGTTCTGCCTGCACCATCCGTTAGACTCTTAGTAGTATTACCCAGAGCATCGATCGATCTTGATTCCAGGCAATTGCCGAATCCCGCCACTGCGGTGACCGTATCATGCGCCTGGCAAGACCAGGTGAGCAGGTTATTGGCGGTGCCCGTGTAGTTATCGAGCTTACCGCTCATAACAGTCCGACCAGCTGCGTCGCTGACGGTAAAGGATACTTCGAACTCGGGATTGATTACGATGGTGGCTCGGCCTGGCGAGGTGGCGCTAAATGTCAGAGCGGCTCCGCCAGCAGTTTCGGCGGCGGCTAGCTTGGTGAGGGCTGTGGCAAGAGAGACTTTCCACGAGCCATTGGAAGCAGGAAGTATCGCTGTGGAGACTCCCGTGCTATTATCCAATCCAACGCCATCGGCCAGATTGTCGTCATAGAGATATTGCGTGGTCAGACCTTCGCTTTGAGCAACTCCACCTAGTCCAGCGATAGTAGGCGACAGCGGATCGATTTGGCCGCGAGCTGATAGCCAAGCTGTCGTGGCAATTGTTCTGCCGAGCGAATCGTATTTGGTGGTTGATTCAGCCATTGTGCTGGCGTTGACTGGATCGAGCATGTTGGCGGTGTGAGTATCGGCATTGCTAACTGTCACTGAGTGAACCACGCGGCGCTGAGGGTCGGTATTGCGAATGCTACCGTGGCCTAGCGGATTCTTGGAAGCTGTTGACTTACCGCAGCAGGTATCGTCGATGTTGGTCCAGACCTTACCGCGATAGTCGGTGTGTGTCTGCTGACGTCCATCGGCGAAGTAGGTGAACGACTCGGTCGCAGCAACGGAACTACCAGCAGCTTCGGTATGCGTGGCAACTCGACCAGCACCGTCATAGGTCCAATTCTCCTTGGCCTTCTGATAGCCTTCGGTATCACTTGAATCGAAGTAACGTGGGCTGCGGACTTCGATAGTTCGGCCATCAGCGTCATAGTCGGTCTCAGTGACTGCAGCCACACTGGTACCGTAAGCAGCGGTCTTCTTGGTTTCACGGCCTTGAGCGTCATATTCATAGCGGGTTTCTGTGCCGCGACCGTCAATGACTTGAGTCAAGTGACCAGCATCATCACGAATTGCATCGTGGATAATATAGGCAGCGTTGGCTGCCGTGCTGCGAGTCAGATTCCAAACGGCGGTAAAGTCCGCCAGAGTGTAGCCGGGATGCGTGCAGGTGACAGTTCGAATTAGCGTTCCATCGCTGGCGCGATAGCCGTAATACTTGCGACGACCGTAGGCATCTTCGTCGTACAGCAGTTGATTTTCCGCATAGACTTTCTTGCTGGTCAGTGTTACACCGGCTCGTGGATATTGCTTAACTTCGGTCACACGATTCTTAAAGTCGATGGTGTAGTCGGTGACTGCGCCATTACTCTTAACCTGCGACTTCAGTGAATCACTTCCAGCTAAGTAGGTGTATTCGGTGATTTGCTTAAGATTTGAATCAGTTATTGTTGTGTCATAGGCGTTGCCGTCAAGAATATTGGCATCAATGGCTGCACCAACTACTGTTTGTGTTAATCTGCCGCTGGAGTCATAGCTGTAGGATGTGACCGTGCCGACTCGATTCTTGGTAGCCACAACGCGACCTGCATTTACGCCGGTTCCGTAAAGCGTTTGTTCAGTACTGGTGTCGGGATAAGTAACCTGTGTTTGATGCCCTGCGCTGTCGTAGGTAAAGCCGGTCACATGGTTCAGCGGATCGGTGACCTGGGTCAATTTGCCAGCGGTGTTGTATTCGTAGACAGTTTCAGGGCGAGCTTGACCGGAAGCAGGTGCAGGATCAATCTTTTTGGTCAAGCGATTATTAGTATCGTATTCGTAGTCGGTTCGATACAGCGTGGGAATGGATGCATTGTACAGAGCACTCTTTTCTGTCTTGAGCAAGCCAGCGTTGGCTCCGCCAGATGTAAAGTACTCCTTGCTGGACTGCGAGTATGCGGCTGTCTGCTGATCGGTGCCGCTAACTTCTTTCAATCCCGTCGAGTGCGTTAACAGATTGCCTTTGGAGTCGTACGTGAAAAGTTCGACATCACCCGTTCGCGATCGCTTGCGGGTGACCTGTCCAAAGCTGTTGTAGGTATAGTCTTCGTGTGTGCTGTCGGCTGGGTAGGTCACTCTGGTAACATTGCCATCGGTATCGTAGAGAAACTCCTTAACTCTTCCTGCTGAATCGATAGAGCTTGGCAATCTCCCGGTTCTCAGTTGGGCAAGGGTTGTACCGGTTCCTGCCCCAGATACTTGTGGATCTAGTTCACCCTCAATTCCGGAAAAGGCTCCTCCAAATCCCATGCCTTGCTGACCACCACTGCCTGAACCGTTAGTGCCCACACACTGCCACGAGTTGTATTTCTGATAAGTCGCATTGCCAGATTGCACCTTGGCTAGATTACCCCCAACAAAGATAAAGTTCTGATCAATGGTTGGGTCGCTGTTTGGAATGAGCATCCACTCTACATCTAGTGCCTGCGTCTTAATCATGCGGCGAATACCAGTAGGCTGACTGATGACATTGGTTCCCAGGGTGATGTAATCATTGGTCAGGTGATACGTCAAATCCCGAGCGCTATCGCGTGCTTCCTGTATTCGAACCGTTGCGGTTTGTGCCGTAGTATCTTGACCATAGGTATACACGGTTTGCTTGCCATCAGGAAACGTAGCTGATGCGAGAGCCCCAGAGCTATAGGCAAATGAAACGGTTGCACTGTCGTTTCTGACAACCTGCGACGCTGCCCATCGCCCAGATTGCTGAGCTGAATTGTAAGTAAACGTCAAGGATTGTCCCCAATCGTCGGTGATGGTATCAATTTGCCATTGTCGTGATGGAGAAGCTGCCAACTCTGTAGACGTAAATGTCTTGTAAGCAATGTCGAAGCCAAATCCGTTCCGGTCTGTTCTCTCGACTAACCGACCAGCCCATTCAGTAACGGCTTCATCAGCATCCAAGTCGATCAACTGAAACTTTTCTACGGCACCATTCCAATGCGTCAGCTTAGCGGTTGTCGCCTGAGCGATCGTTGTAACTGTTGCTCCTGACGAATTCAGTAGCTCGATCTTTCGTGCGTGCTGATTGTTCAAGTCCTGAAACACACCATCAAAAGTGTCACCATCTAATCCATCCACGAACTTAAAGGTACGCTGCGCGATGACATCAAAAAGGTAGATTGAGGCATCAGATTCACCTGGAAACAGGTGAATCTGGCTATCGAACTGAGTGTAGAAGCCCGGTGAAAGCGTACTATTGTGTACTCGATCGTTGGGGATCCAATATCGACGTACATCACCGGCGGAAAAATCCATTCTCCTCCGGCCCGCATCCTCGTTGCCTCCACCGCCTCCACCGCCGCCACCGGAACTACCGCAACTATTGCATCCGGATGCTCCTCCATCACCCGAAGTGATTGAGCTGTTGCCATCTGCTACGCAATCACAGGAGTGCACCTGCGTATCAGGATCGGTGTACGTGCATTTGATTTGGCTGGATTCGCCTCCCGGTGAGCTACCACTGCCATTGTTGATCGTAGAGCTTGTTACGCCGGAATCGCCTACAGACTGCCCACCAGTATTGCCACCGCCGCCAGCACCGCCCGTTCCGCCACCACCTTGTCCCTCGCCGCCAACGGCGCCTCCCTGTGAGAAGGCGGGTAGGGCTAGCATCAACGCAATCAAAATCGCACCAGCACTAGTCAGGACGGATGCGTAACGATGAAGTCTTCGACATGTAAAACGTGGGCTGACGTCCATGGTGTTCTCGTAGTTAAAAGTGATGAGCTTTTCTTGTGAGTGCCGGAGTTGTTTTGGATTTTGTCGTTGAGTAAAAACCGGACGCTAATGCGTGGCGGCTGGTCTGGGCGGTAGTTTTGTTACCATGCGAACCGGACGCTGAGGCGTGGCGCTGGTGTTTGGTGTGGAAGCAGGATATTAACGAGTCGCAACAACCGATGGTAACGCGACATCAATAGTGAACGTGGCTTGACCGCTAGTCACTGGACTGGCAGCCAAGACATACACTTGATCGATTGTGCCACCGCCAGCCGTAAAGTTGGCACTGGCAATGCCGGCGTCGTCTGCTACTACAGTTGTCGTAGTGAGCTTGTTTTCAAACGAGCCAAGATCATGGCTCGAAAAGGTCACAGGAGCATAAGGCGTTGCTTTAACGCTCAGCCTAACACTTTCGCCTTGAGTAACACGATGCAAGCGGGCCGAAGAAGCCTTTAGCACGACTACTCCTTCACCGGGTTGAGCTGGAGCAAAGACGCGGCCAGGAGAAACATCACTGGCATACTTAGTCGCATATCCTTTGGGATCAGCTTCGAAAGCAGCTTTATCGAAATCGTTGGGAGTAACAAACGAACTATAACGCTCGGGTTTATCTTTGGTTTGCAGGGATGCTGCTACCAGCTTCGTTTGCTCGTTGGTATCAGGGCTAACAGGAGGAGCAAACCCATGAGGCTTCTTCGGTGGCTCCTTCAATCCAGACTTTGCAGCATCTTTGTTTAACAACACGTCTGAAGCAGGACGTTGAACACCGCCGACAATGGCTTGGCCTGGTGGCAAAGCTGGCTTGTTGATCTGCGGCTCGACCTTGGCAGTTTCAGGCTCGGGTTCAACTACTTTTCGTTCAGCGATCGTCTCAGTTGAATTACCCATAAACCAAAACATGACGGCCAGTAGTGCAACGCCAAACAGCAAAGCAGCAATGGTGAAAATAGCACCAAGTGAGTCGTTCTTACTCAAGATGAATAAACCTCAGTGGGATTTTGGAGAGTGGGGCGTCCGTGAACTATCGACGATCAGAAGCTAGGGCAAGCTGCCAATACTTGGGGCAATGACAGCGTTAGATCTATTTAGACAAGTGAGCAAAAGCTCTGTAAGCGGCGAGTTCATCATCCTCTCGCCTTCATCACTCTTTCGATTGTATCGATTATTTTTCGCTGTCAAGAAAATTCTTTCGCAGTGGTGTGACCGACGCTGAGTTCATCAATGAAAAACCAATGCAAAAAAGTTTTGAAAAATGTTTTTCGGCTTCATGTTTCTAATGTTGTCGATGTACATAGCTAGACGCAAATGGTGATTGTTCGCTATGCAGGAATGGAATGGGGGATTTGAGTAACACCACATTTGAAACGGCTTTCAATTCTCGTAACTCGCGCGCTAAGCAGTAGCATAGAAAGTTGCGTTACGATTTGGCACGAGGATTGCGGCTGTTGAACACAATGGAGTTCAATGAATGCCAAGAAAGTTGTGCGTAGTGAAGATGTAGTGAAGCGTTTTTGTTGTTGAGATGAAGATTGATCGATGTTTCACTGCGCTTTCACTACAGAACTTTTGCGGGTCGGGTGATTAGTTCTGCAGAGGGTCCTGCCGGCGTTCCATTGTTGAGCTGGCAAAAAAAATTTGCAGAGTTTTTCTTATTGTCAATTTAGATGGCAGATAGTGGCAGATAGAGAGTGTGTAGGTATCATCGAAAAGACAGATATGTTACATTTTCTAGTCCCGAAGACGCGTGTTGAACAATTGTTGAGTTGAAGCGACCACCATTGGCGAACGTAGCTACGTGTTGGGACCACGCTCAGGCGAACGTTGCTACGTGTTGAAAAGGAAACAACCACGTTCTGGCGAACGGAGCTACGTGATGGGACCACGTTCTGGCGAGCGTAGCTACGGGAAAAATTGGAGATTATGACATACGCTCGACTGAGAAATCTGTTCCTATCTGCTGCAGTTGCTAGTTTGCTGATTGGTACGGCTTCTTTGCTGTGTGCTCTGTTTTTGCCTCTAAACATGCCTGGTGAAGATGATTTAGTGGTTGCCAAGCCTAAGTTTGAACCTACTAAGCCGGGGGCAGGAGCATCGAAGAATTGGACGGAGGCTAGATTCGGTGATTCGCTGAGTATCACGTTACAACGACCGGTTATTGATCCGCCGGTTGTAGAATCTAATGCGATAGTAAGTCAAGCAACTCAGCCCCCACCACCACAGCCTCCTCAGATTCGTGTTGAACTAATAGGAACAGCCATCGACTCCGATCAACAATCCAGTCGTGCTTGGGTTAAAATAAACGGGTCCTCCGAGCGATTGGTTCGTCCAGGCGATGTACTGGATGGGGTTGAACCAACTACCAAAGTCAAGCTGATCGAGCCAAAGCGGATCGTTTTAGTAGCAGGAGGTTTTGATCTGGAGTTTAAGTTCAATTGAGCGAGCTGACATCTAAGGATGCAAAAGCGGAGTTATTATTCGGCCCCGATTCAAAAAGCTCAATCGTCATATTGCCCAGCGAGCACTGCTATGTTGCTCCATTGCCTGCGAATGCAAAACGTCTCTCAGACGCTGAGCTTCGGTTTGAATTAGAGTCGCATGTTTTAATCGACGCTGAGTCGATGGTCCACTCGGTTCAAGCACAAGACTCGACGATAGCCATTGTCGCTGATGGTTCGATTATTACCGAGTACATTCCTGAATCGCAACTAAAAACGGCAATTGCCATTTGCCCCAAAGCGTGTTTAGTCGTAGATGGCTTTTTGACGAGGTCCATGCAAGGCCGAAAGAGAGATCAGTGGCCGCTTCATGGTTTCGTGATCTGCTCGAATAACAACGCAGATCTATTGATTGTCGAGAATAACAAATTGGTGCACTGGCGATTCTGCAAGGCTGACCAGGCGATTGATTTGTTAAGCCAATGGGTGGCGGAGAAAACAAGCGACGAGATCAAAAGCTTGGTTGTCACTATGATTGGTTCAGCCACTCAGTCGGCTGTAGTAGAAGAGTTAGCCTCAGACGCTGAGGAATTGAAGGAGAGCAAGTTATCCCAAGTTGCCGTTGAGGTTAGTTCTTGGAGTTCAGAAGAATTGCTTCGTGAGGCAGGTCATGGTGTGCTTGACGGAAAGCACTTACCGATGGTCGGCCTTCAGGGTCCCATACTTGGCTTCGTTGATTTGCGTCGCCCAGCGGCCAAATACGCAGTGGCTTGGATTGCTTCGTTGTTTCTAGCTGGCATCTGTGTCATTGCAGGCATGTATTTTCGGGCACTCAGTTATCAAGCGCAGACCGAAAGACTGGTGGCCCAGCAAGAAAAGCTGTTTAAGAAGGTGTTTCCGAAACAGAAGATTCCAGTTGGCATGATGGGACGTTTTCAAAGCGAACATCGCCGATTGCGGTTGACTAAAGGAACTGAATCTCGACCGCTGGTTCCCAATGCGCTGGAGGTATTTCAAGCGTTTCTTGGATCGCTGCCGGATGTTCCGTCGGGCTGCCGATTTCAGATCCAGAGCGTGCGATTCGAGCAACAAACCATGTCGGCGTTATCAGCAAGGGTGGCTACGGCGGAAGGACTGGATCAGTTCAGGCAATCGTTGTCCAGAGGTGGATTTAAGCCTCCGCCTATTTCAAGCCGCCCTGATGCACAGGGTGTGCCGGTACAATGGTCAGGCACACCGTGGGTAGAACCTAAAGCCAATATAACCACCACCCAAAATGCTTCAGGTCAAATCGATCAAAGCATCGGGGAGGTGTCGCAATGAGTCGCTCGATGCATCTTTATGCGGCAGCAGCATGCTGCTTCTGTATTTGTGGTGTTCTTGTAGCTTGGTGGAACCTGCAAAGTGCGGCGGATGCTCATGCAGATGCCGTTCGCAATCTAGCGCGTATGGAATCGATGGCAGATGAGATCATCGAATTGCGTCAACAAGCATGTACAGCACAACTGATTGGGGAACAGCCCAAGCAAGAAATTCGGCCTTGGGTCGAGCGAGCGGCGCGGGTGGGTACGTCTCAACCCACTAATTTCATGGTGTCTCCTCTTAAAGTGATAGCAAAATCTAGCTATAGCCAGGAAGATGTTGCAATCACTCTTCAAGATGTGACCTTGCGGCAAGTGGTTCGGTATTTAACTGAGGAAATGATAGCACTGAGTATACACCTACCGTGATTGATCTTAAGACAGTTGGCAAAGGGACAAAAGGAGCGGACGAAGAGCGTTGGATGGCTAACTTGGTATTGACGCGATTGATCTATACAGCCATAAACCAATCGGGGGATAAGTAGTAGGTAAGATGCTGGAAGGAATCGGACGCTAACGCATGGCGGCTGGTAAGACTTTGAACCGGTCGCGGACGATTGGCGGATGGTCTTGATTGGCTAGTTGGAAAATCCAAGGATGGATTGTGATATTGGCTAGGAAGGTCATATCTTCGAATTTGGTTGAATCCACGCATCGAGTGTGGATACTGATTTGCTACGCGGTGTAGCCCTGCTAGTTAACACAGGATGCTCTCGATTTCGAAAGAGTTCCGAAGGGCGTTATGAAACGATTGGTAATGTCCCTGTAGCACAGGCCGAGCAGGCTAAGAAGCTAAATTCGGATGCTCTGCGTGCAGCTCGCAAAGGCGACTGGGAGAAAGCGGAGACGCTGCTCAAGGAAGCGTTGGAGAGCGATATCAACTACGCGCCAGCTCATAATAACCTTGGTCAAATCTATCTTCGTCGGCATCAACTGTATTTGGCTGCTTGGGAATTTGAGTTCGCAATCAATTTGATGCCAGACCGCGTTGAACCTTATATCAATTTAGGATTGGTGTACGAAACTGCAGGACAGCTCGAAAAGGCAGCCGAGGCTTACGAGTCGGCTCTTGAACGATCGCCTGATAGCCGTGATGCGCTGGGTTGTTGCGCTCGTGTTGCCGTGAAGCAGGATAGCGATCCGGGTAGAGCTACTTGGCTTCTGGAACAAGAGGTGATGCATGACGACAGAGCTGATTGGTTGGGCTGGGCCAAGGAACTCCTGGCAACACGCTACCGGCACTCGGTAGCAGACCCAGGGACACTGCCTGAAATCATGCGCCGTCAGCCCGGTCAACGAAGTGAGTCGCATGAATATTTGCCCGAGCCGATCGAGTTGAATCAACTCCATTCCCCAAAGCCATCGGGCATGAAAGAGCCAGGGCTGAGTTATCCAAACTCAGATGGTAGCAGTCGACAGCATGAACTGCCTGTGCCCAATCGAATACCGGATAATCCAAATGCTCCGCAAAGCAATTTGCAGGAAGCAAGTTCATTGAATCTATCTAGGTTAGGACTACCCACAGTACCGGCGAACCAGTTTACTTTTCCAACCTCGGATCGAGTCGTTCCGGCAGGAGCAGAAGAACGCAAATGATTCAAACGCCCAGCACAAAAAAGAAAGCTCCTAAGATCGTATGGATGCCAATACTGTTGGCAATGCTCGTGGCTGATAGTTGCACACCTGCTAACGCTCAGAATACGCCTCCAACAACGAACGCCCAGAAGTCCATTCAGCTTGATGCGAATGGCGTAATTGAGCTTCGATTGCTAATCAATTATGTAGCTGAACGGACCGGCATTCGATTCATGTTCGGCCAAGAGGTTGAGACCAAAAAGGTTCGCGTGATCGCACCCGATCCAATCCCCGCAGATAGCCTTATTCCTCTGCTGCAGAGCGTGCTTAGAAGCGAAGGCTTGGTCATTGCTGATGCTGGCGTGGAGGGCTGGAGACGAATTGTGCCAATGGCAAATATCTCCCAGTTCGCTAAGCCGCTAACCGATCCAGCTCAAATGGAGAAAGCCGCTCTGGGTGAGCCGGTGACTCGTGTCTTTGCACTTAAAAATATCCAGCCCAGCAAGATATCAGAATTAATTAAGCCATTGGTTGCGGGTGGTAGTATCGTACCGGTGGACGACCAACGCATCTTGATTGTGGCCGATGTCGTACAGAATATCCAACGCGTTGAACAACTCGTGAACCTGTTGGATGTTGGTAAGCCGTTGGTGAACATGAAGTTTGTCTCGGTAAAACATGTCAAAGCTGCTGAACTGGCTAAGCAGCTTTCGCAATTGATGAAATCGCGAGCCAAAGCGCTGGGAACCAATTCTCTCGGGACGCGTACCACCGACGATAAGACGACCGAAACGGGAACAGGTCTTGAGGTTGAAGTAGAAACTCGCACCAATCAATTGATCCTGATTGGCAATGTCACTGATATCGACGAGGCTGAGAAGCTTCTGGCCATGCTGGACAGAGAATTGCCAACCACACGAGCCTCTATTCAGTTGCAATACACTTCGCCTCAGCGACTTGACGAAGTGATTCAAGGCATGCTGGAAGGCCGCGTCAATCGACCACCCTATCAATCGCACATTGAAGGCAACACGATTGTCATTGAATCGACCGCCGAAGTGCTTCAGTTAGCTCAAATGGTGCGTCAACAGATCGATACCAAGCAAGCACCCGACGAACAGAGTCCGATACGGTTCTACAAGATTCGCAACGTACCAGCTCAGGAATTGCTTCAAACAATTCAAAGCATATTCTCTGGCGGCGCGGGACAAGCAAGAAAAGGTCTGCCGAACTCGCAGCGATCCCCTAAGGTTGTCAATCCGACGGTGTTCAACAGCAACTATGCTTTGCCCAATGGATACGGCAGTGGGTATGCTTATGCTGGTGGTCCAGCGATGGGGGGCCCGCTGTCGCAGCCGCTAGCTTCGTTAGGAATGCCTTCAGCCGCGCAGTGGGGACAGCAACTTGGCATGGCGCAAGGTGCAGAACTTCAGCAACTGCGCGAGCTAGCCAACTCCGCTGCTGGAACGTCTGGAAACGGCAAGAATTTTACGAACGAGCTAATTGGTGAAGCTCAAGTTACCGTTGATATTCATTCCAACACAATCATCGTGGTTGCCAAACCAGAGGTGCAGCGAATCTATGCAAGCCTGATTGAGAAGCTGGATAAACGCCGCCCCCAGGTCCTTGTGGAAGCCAAAATCGTGATCATCGACACCAAGGATGATTTCGTGTTTGGCGTCGAGTATTCCAGCGGAGATCGATCCGGCGCCAATAAACTCTTTGCGTTCACTTCATACGGTTTTAGTACGGTTGATCCAACCAACGGAGCGCTGAAGATTACTCCTGGCGTCGGGTTCAATGGGACTTTAGTCGATCCATCGACGGCGGATGTGGTCGTCAAGGCATTGTCAACTCACAAACGCGCGAGGGTTCTATCTTCGCCTCGTATTCTGGTCAACGATAACGCTGAGGGTCAACTGACTAGCGTGCTTGAAGTGCCATTCACTAGTGTGAACGCTAATCAGAATGTAGCTACAACAACTTTTGGTGGCTTTGCTGAAGCGGGAACAACGATCAATGTTACGCCCACTATCAGCGAAGATAACCATTTGCAGATGGACTACACCGTGACACTTAACACATTCACGGGGACCGGATCAGCAGGAATTCCACCACCCAGGCAAACCAACGAAGTTCGATCGCGAGTAACAGTCCCGGACGGATATACGGTGATTGTTGGTGGTCTAACTTCGAAGAATGACAATGTCGAGTATCGCGGCTTGCCGTGGCTCGAGAAGGTACCGGTAATCAGGGAGATTACTGGACATACGACGAACAATTGGGCACAAACTTCGTTGTTCGTCTTTCTTCGTCCAGTGATTCTCCGCGATGACAAATTCAAAGACTTGAAATATCTTTCAGAGAGTGAATTGGTCGATGCTTGCTTACCTGGACACTATCCAGCTACTCCTTCATTGAGTATTCCGTAACGGCGACTACAATCCAACATGAGCGGCAGGTGAATTGAGTGGATGGCCATGCCCCGAATTCTTCAGTTCACCTGCCGCGCTTTTCAATATTGAATTTGTCGCGATCACAATTGAGTCTCTGCTTTGCGAGGCTGCTCGGAAAGTTTGCGAAACCTCCTTTTCAATAGGCCCTAGCTCCAGATTGGATTGTCCGGCGCTCATACCATTTGCGGCAGAAGCCAATGAAGGCGGCGTCGGTGTTGTTTGGGCGTTCGGTAATCCAATCTCGCCAATCGCGTTCTAGTTGATAGATATCATAGCCGGGTGCGACAATTTTGGCGGCTTCGTAGCCGTCTGCGCTGATATGTCCGGCGGAAATTGGTAGCGATGCTTCGAAGATCTTTGGAGAGATGCCACGATTGCGGAATAAGATCATATCTTCACTCTCGAATTCTATCGAGTAATCAGGCATGTGATGGTGAGCTCGGTCTTCTTCAGCGATGGCCCCTACCAAACGTCTAAATTCCTTGAGTGTTGAGCTTGAACCGCATTTGAGTTGGAGCTTTTCGAGCGAGATTCTCCACTCAGACTGCTTACCGCAGTGTTTTCGGGCAATTTCGTACATCCGACGTTCAAGCGGCTTGCGCAGTCGGAAATAACCGCGATTAAGTGTTAGCACCTCGCTGTGTCGAATGGCTCGAAATACCCAGTCGGATAGCTTAACTTCGACCTCCTGCATTCGACCTGCACGCGTTTCGCGAACGATCAATACTCGGTCAATAATGCCAAAGTTTTCGAACGTCGCGGTTCCGCCAGTGACGATGTTGGTACTGATGCGTGTGCCCGCTAATCGCTCGAAAGCGGCTTTCAAAGCCTCATAGCCCTGACCGTTGGTCATGCGGTTAGTTGACTTGAGTAGGTCATGAGCCTTGAATCGCACTACTTGAGAAACCTGCCTGCCCTCGTTAAGCGCCGACATTACGTGCGAGATGCAGTAGATCAACACGTCGCGGTCGTGGACCGTGGCAAGTCCGTCGGCTGATGGCTTGATCTCGATATAGTTGCCGTTGTTCTCGTAGCGGCGAATTCGAGTATCGGGTTTTGTCGACAAGCTAAATATTGGATGCTCCATCGAGCCAACATCGGCTTTGGGAGCTGCATCAAGAATGTCGCAAACAAAGAAATCCGGTGTCGGATGACGGTCCGGCAGTAACGGCGAACGTTCTTTTTCGATTGTTGACATTTCATGCCTCGATTCGATATTTCACACACTCCGAGCTACCATTCGATATTTCACACACCCTGTCAAGCACTTTCGATATTTCACCCACCGTTCGCTGAATTCGATGGATCACACACCACTCAAAATCTTCGATGGTTTACCCACCAAACTTCGATGGTTTGCCCACCGGCTTTCGATGGTTTGCCCACCTATCGCTCTAACAATCGTTTGCGGGTTCAATGGGTTACGGAAGATTATCCCCAGCGTAACTCTACTCTTAACACAAGTATTTAACACTCAGGCAACTAGCCTGTGGATAAGTCGGTTTGTGATCACCTGCGTCTCCACAGTGCAATCAATCAAAGGGGCATGCAATAAATGGAACTCGCTCCTCGGTCCGAGCCTCGATTATAGGCCATAGGCATTGTTAATTCACAGTATTAGCGTGACCATTCACCATCAACCATGACTCCAAAGCTTCTTCTAAAATGTCTTGAAGCGAATTGGGATAACTGCCAGCAAGCTGTCGCTCAAGCGAAACTCGTTTCAGAGCCATTGCCAGGTCAACGCGCACACGAGTGCTCAAAGGTGACCTACTCACGTTTCGACTAGCAGTCTCTTTGATTTCAGGCGTGGGCGCCTCCGTGCCAAATACGAACGCCTTTTCCAGGGTTGGATCAACCTTCTGAGTGCTTGTCTTAATACCTTCAACTAGCGAACGACGTTCCGACATGCAGCTATTTCCCTTTCGGCTTGATGAGCGACTTGCGACCTAGTTTTACTGCGTCTGGAAGAATCTCGCGAAATAGTGTGTTGAGTTCGTTTGCAGCTTCTCGAGCGCGTGCTCCCATTTGCCATACGACCTGACCTTGTCCTGGTGCGTCGGCGTAAATCTGTCGCAGTATCATCGCGGTCTGGGCCATCGGTAATTTGAGAGTGGCCGCCGCTTCCTTCATGTCTTTGGTGAGCCTATAGTTCTTGCCTACCATACTGAGGACAATCACAGCTTTTGGTAGCCCATCGCGAATATCTTGAGCTTGTCGAAGGACTTCTGTGGCCTTTGAAAGCGCACGAACTTCGAGCATGCTTGCTTTGCATGGAACAATCCCAAGATCTGCACGAAGTAAAAGTGCTCGACTAGTTTCCGTTTGACTGCCTGGTCCATCGGCAACAACATAATCGGTTTCTAGAGCTAATTGCGGAAGCTCGTTGAGTATCTCGTTGGGATTGTCGAGTCTTACCGTGTTCACCTGTGGAATGGCTTCTTTAATCCACTCCGACGATGATTGCTGTGTGTCACAGTCGGCAAGCGTGACGCGACGTCCCTGCATCGCCAGCCATGCCGCCAAATGCACTGCAGTCGTACTCTTGCCGACGCCACCCTTTGAATTCGCTATCGTGATGATCATGCTGCCAGACGTAACACACTTGCTTGCAAGATGGCAAGTATTATTTCATGGTGTCATGATTTCATGATGTCATGAATGCTGTCATCCTAACCTGCATGATGTCAAGAATGAAAACCTGCCAGCATGCTTGTAGGAATGTCTTGTCAGCTTGAATGCAAACTTGCTGTCAAGCAAGCAAACAAGATTTCAGGATTGCTTGTTTTCTTGAATGCTCGGAAGGTTGATAGCAAGATTTCATGCCAGCCGGCTCGCGTGAAAGTATGTTGTTATGCTTGCTTGATGGCTTGAAAGCCTTCTTTCTTGCAATCACTCATTCATGGTTGCAAGTATGTTTGACAGCCTGTCAGCTTGCATGCCAGAAAGACAGTTTCACCGTGAAAACGGTCCTAAGCTCCGCTTAGGGAAGACGTCTGATTGAATTTTGGAACAGCTTTGACTCTCCTGTCATTTTCCAAAGTCGACTTCACCGAACTTCCAAAGTGGATTTCACCGACCCAGTCGGCCAAGCAGATCTTCAGGCTGACGGATGCCGCCTTGCTTCGCTGCGCAATTCACTCGTCCATGATTCGACGGCATGATGGAAAGCGATCATGATTAGAAGTAGCAGGTTTCTCATTAAAGGTGATTCTCCAGCCGGAAAGACGAGACCCTCCGAGACGCATTCGACACTTACGCCGTCCCGTGTCAGGTCACGGCCAGCCGAGAGAAACTCTTGCGGACTGCGCCCGAGGCGATCGATCGATTGCACGAACAACGTGTCTCCAGCACGAACGTAGCGCATCATTGCGTGAAATTGCGCAAGCAGTTGATTTTTTCGGCGGATAGAATCCGTGACGAGGGCGTCAAACGACATGCCTTCAAGCTGCGGTGGGGCCGAACGGCACAATGTGTTCACTCGGACACAACCAATTCGTCGACCATGAGGCATGTCAGTAGTGTTAAATCTGTTGGGACTAACTAGTACTTGTGGATAAGTATGACCCAATGAGACCATAGAGCAAAAACACCGCTAGGTTTTAGAGCGAATCGCATGTGAAAAATCGCTCAATGCTGCCTCGATTTGAAGTTGCCGCTATCATCTTTATAGTTGCGCCCAAGTCGAACGCGAATCCGGTTTGCGAGAAGTGAATACTTCTCCGTCGTGTCATCATCCTAAGCATCATGGGATATTGAACAGCGTCCGATTTCCAATGATTTGTAGCTTGCGATTGGGATCAATTCTGGCGGGAATGAACCCCAGCAACGTAACGAATTCATCATTGACGGCAAAGAAGAGTTGATAGGGGATCACCGAGACTTGGGCTCGTCTGATCTCATTGGATAATAAAGGAAAACTCCCAGGGAATAGGCTGATCTGCGATACCGTGTCGCTCAGTTCAAGGAGTATTTTCTTGGCAAGACCAACGCGCAATGCTTCGTAAGTCAGAGCGGCTTCTGAAATCTCTCGACGCGCAACATGAGTCAATACAATTCTCAAATCCGCAACTCTGCTTGAATTTCAGGCAATGCAATTTCCCAAGATTGTGACTCAACTTGCCCGGCTCGGTATTCCACCAATCGTTGCTCCATCAGTGCGATATCTGCTTTATCGCCAACGACATTAGAAGCTCGCAGGAGATCGTTGATACTGGCGTCGAGTCGATCACGTACG
The DNA here is from genome assembly GCA_046349795.1 of Pirellulales bacterium. Taxonomy (GTDB): domain Bacteria; phylum Planctomycetota; class Planctomycetia; order Pirellulales; family Pirellulaceae; genus Aureliella. Next base: position 19,416 of record JAXMBP010000066.1, read on the forward strand.
GCAAGCTGATCGGCAAGCGATAGGATTTGAATTTGTGATTCCAGTTCGTGGATATGCTTCATATGATGCTAGCTCCTTTCACCACACTCTAACGGAACAGTATCACAGTTGTTCCAGAATGTAAACGAAAATTAGCAGCCAACACTGCGGCGATGGTTGGCTTAGACACACATGTAATCTGTCTTTCCACAGAAACATCGTGTAGCGCTGCCGATATGTTCAATGTTCGAAAGTTGTTGACACAGCAAACGGCAGTGCGTAGGGATGAATGGCGTATTAACAACTCATGGAGAACGCCAATGGAAATCGTTAGCAATCAAGAACCCGCTGATAACAATGAAGCCGCCAATAGTAAGACAAGACCAATTGTCAACTTTCAGGGGTCCGGAGGGTTGAGTGTCGCAGTTTGGAAGCACAAAACAGACGCGGGATTCGACAACTATTCGGTTCGCATTGAACGCAACTATAAAGATGATAGCGGCAACTTCAAATCGACTCAGTATCTCCGCGATCAAGACATTTTGCGAGCCGAACGACTGTTAGCAAGAGCCGATGAGTGGATAGAGCAGGATAAGGCGAAAACACGCGGTACAGCAGAACGACCGCAGCAGGCATTTCGCTAATAATCGCTTACGCACGGCTAGATTGCGATCATTCGCTCAAGCAGTCGCGGCTATCATAGTGGCGCTAGCCAATTACTTACAGACTGATTGTCTCGTCTTGCTCGTGCCTGACCGTCAATGCCTGTTCAAAATATCGGTAAGCACGCTTGCGTGTTCGTTCGGAACACGGCTGAGTTTGAGAGAGGGCGGCTTCATCGAGAAAGGCGGCAAAAGCACAGCCATGAAATAGATCGTCGAAAAGGTCTTCATCGAGCAGAGTCATGGGCCGGTCTCCAAGAGTTCAATGGGTTCTGGACCCTCGCCATAGAGCAATTCTGCAGCATAGCTGAGAGTGTCCCAGTTGATGCCAAAATTTGCGTCGTGACTTCGCTTGTTGAGCAGCAGTACTTCCATCGCTTGACGCTCACTCAAATCGGGGCGAATCTGCTTGACATCTTCCACGGACCACACGACAGCCACCAAGCCCGATGAGTCAAGTATCGGCATTAGGTTGATTGACTGTGACAGAATTGACTCCGGATCGTTCGCTGCGATGACCGTTACAGACTCCGGACCATGGGCCAGTAAATCATGTAGTCCGCTACGCAGCATCGAATCGAGCCCATCGTAGAACTCTTTTCGTTCAAGCCTAGAGGATACTTCCAATTTCAGTTGTACGGTAATATCAATAATGCGTGACATATGTTATGCTCCTTTCGATTAGTTGGTGAATATCGCACAAACGTCGTGAAGTCCAGGAATGAACGACGATCGGTATATTTTTCGTGAACTGCTAGCTCCATGGCTGAACCGGATGATGTCGGTACATTCCTGTTTTAGCCCTGCATCAAAAGCTATGAACTTGGTGAAGTAGGTGAGGGGCACAAAACCTGCCTCTCGGTCTAAGTAGTCGCCCATCAATACGGCCAGCTTGCCACCAGGTCTTAGCGACTTTGCACAGTTTCGAATGAATTGGCCATACCGCACCAAGAACACGTCCAGATTGGGAGCCCTCGAAAGATCGTTGGCATTGGTCGAGTACTCCTTCATCCTCCAATACGGCGGATGGGTCCAGATGAATTCGTATTGTTGATCGCTAGTAAATGAATCGGGATCACATGCGTCGAAGCCTTGCTTCAAGTCCGTGGAATCGCACGGAATTCCCAATTCGCGGCAAACGTCGCGGCAAGTGCCGCTACCGGTCATCGGGTCGAACACATTGGCTGGTCGGAAGTACATGAGCAGATCTCGGATCAAATTGCCACCACAATTGCCGGGATACGATCGATCGCCATAATCGCCAGGCTCTGTATGGTGATAGAGGCTGGTTAAGTGCGGTACTGGGCTCGCGTTCTTTGGACCAGCCGGTATCACCGCAAAGGTGATATCTGGTTCGATCATGCGAGATGTGTAGTACGGGTTGATTGACTGAGCGTTAACAGAGTAGGTCATGGTAAATCTCCTTCGGTTGTTGAGTTGGTGATAGATAGTTTCATCAGCCGACGCTCAAGCAGGTCGACCAGATGATTGAATCGCATTTCAATGACGTCAATTTGCGAATTGGTAAACTCAGAGTCATCGCTAATGCAGAGTTCAGCGAACAGGTCTTTCATTTCCGTGCAGAAGCATCGGAATATGCCAAACGGCTGCGGAACTCGAGGCAATTCGAGTGATTCTTCGACACGCTCCACAATCTCGAAGAACCGGCTTTCAAGCAGGTCAAGTTGAGCTTGGCTGAGTTCTAGCGGGGCATTGCTGGCAAGCTCGTCGAGCGTGTCACGAAAGTCGCGACGGATGATGGCTACTTGGCGAACTGTCATAACTTTCCTCCATCTTTTGGTTCAGCAAAATAGAACGCTTCGAGCTTTCGAGTACGCTCGTCTACTGCGGCTCGAAGTTCAGTTTCGTACACGTCGCCTCGCCAACTGTTTTGTCCGAAGGCGATGTTGCCTTGAGCAAGCATGTTCACGTCCAGAACAGCCACGCTGTGCGGAGCGTCAAAGATTATTCCGAGCTTGCGACTGGCTTGTTCACCTTTGTCATCGAAGAGGGTGACATGGAACGGAGCCCCGCTGATGCCATTGCGATGGTAGTCAATCTCAATGATTCGTTGGATTCTCATAGTGATTCCTTTCAGTTGAGTTAATTGTGGTTGTCTTTGCGGTCTAGCCTCCTAATGGAAACGTGATTGGCAGATGCGAAGATCGTAAAGTTCCCGCTCCAAGGCATCGTCGTAGCGATCGAAGTCGGGATCGCACGCATCGTCGAGCGTAGTGATTAGTGAAGTCATGCGATGCTGAATGTCAGCGTAGTTGTGTGACTGTAACATGATGAAGAGTCCTTTCTAAAAGTTGTGGGCGAGCTATCCTTGCCCGCCCATGAGATTGTTGAACGTTATTCGGTGGGTTGGGGTTTGTCGGCTGGCTGACAGATAATGCGACCATCTAGCGGCACGCATTCGAGTTGAAGCCTCAGACCACCGTTCTTATTAGTCCAGGCAACGCCAACGCGATTCCAGAAGCTCTTGCCATTGCCCGTTTCACGGACGTGGTAAGCGAAGTGCGATGGTTTCTTATTAGATGCGGTTGCTGCGTTAGACATAAGACATTCCTTTCGAGTTTTGTTGGCGAGACCGCAAACCATTGCGACCTCATGGCGTGCTGATGAAAAGCCGCAGAGCCAGAGCCCTTGCGTTCGTTGCAAGCTGAAACTTGGGGGGACCTTTTCTTCAAAGGGGGAGCCACGTTTCTGCTTGTCAACGACTGGCGGCGGCTTTAAGCCCGCCAAAATAGGTCGCAAAGATTGGTTCGAGCCCTGAACAAACTCAAATATTGGAATGTTGCAAAAATGTCACAACCGCTTGCCGCCAAAAAGAAAACCGTCACTTGCGGGCACAACGTCGCTCAAGGAGCAGGCAAGCTAACGGCACATGGTGTTGCCCGAATCAAGAATGTCGTCCTTGACTCGAGTTTACAGAGTTGGTCGACGACTAAATCCATGTCAGCCGTGTCCAAGAACCGAATTGAACAAAGCATGTGTAGATGCGCTAGAGCTACAACAAGCACAATGAAATACACTGGCTCCAGCATGCAAACTATTGGTAGCCGAAGCGTGTAAGACATCGCAGCACAGAAATCGAACAAGTTCAAGCCTTGAGCGAATGGCTTGAAGCTGGTAAGGTCTTTATCCCAACTCGCGAATGCACGAAGAGGTCATCGAAATGTCTGACAATGATCAAACCAACGAACTAAGCGTCGATCTGCTAAATAGAGTTCAGCAGTTGATCGATACAGCTCGAAGCCGTGCCGCGGTTGCGGTTAATGTTGAATTGACCATACTTTACTGGCAGGTTGGAAGGCTGCTCAAAGAGCATGTTCTGGAGGGCGAACGTGCCGAGTACGGCAGGCAGGTAATAAAGCGTCTATCGGCTGACTTGACTCAAAAGTACGGCAAGGGTTGGAGTTCTGAGCAGTTGCATCAGTGTCTCCGGACTGCTGAGGCATTTCCGGATGAACAAATCGTGTACACACTGTGTACACAATTGAGCTGGTCACACGTTAGGAAGCTAGTTTACATCGAAGACCCCCTAAAACGCGAGTTCTACGCAGAAATGGCGAGGCTCGAAGGTTGGAGCGTCCGGCAACTGAATGAACGAGTTCAATCAATGCTCTTCGAACGAACGGCAATTTCCAAAAAGCCTGAACAGACCATTAAGGCAGATATTGGACTGCTCCGTTCTCAAGGCAAGCTCTCCACTGATTTGGCTTTTCGCGATCCTTACGTGCTGGATTTTCTGGGGCTTGCCGACACGTATTCTGAACAGTCGTTGGAATCAGCAATCCTGGCGGATCTAGAGCGATTCATTATTGAGCTTGGATCTGACTTTGCCTTCGTCGCGCGTCAAAGGCGACTCATCATCGACAATCGAGATTATTACATCGATCTGCTGTTCTTCCATCGTCGACTAAGGCGGTTGGTTGCTATAGATCTTAAGATTGGCGAGTTCGAAGCGGCCTTCAAGGGGCAAATGGAGCTTTACCTTCGCTATCTCGAAAGGCACGAAATGCTCGATGGAGAACTGCCACCGATTGGGCTGATTCTTTGCACCGGTAAGAACGAAGAACATGTCGAATTATTGCAGTTGGATAAAGCCAACATCCGAGTTGCGGAGTACATGACTGAGCTACCTAGCCGCGAGACTTTCCAGCGTAGGCTACACGAGGCGATCAAACGTGCTCGGCAGCGGTTTCCGCTAATTGAATAGACATAGTTGGTATCGCGACAGCGAAAGGAATTTCAAGCGATCGAGGGCCGCAACACTTTGAATTAGCATCACAATACCCCAAAATGGAGTGTTGCACAAATGTCACAACCGCTTGCCACCAAAAAGGAAATGCGACGAACTCATTGTGCTAGCGTAACTGCCGATTTCACGCGACCGGCTTGGGAATGCCATTCGTTCAGGTCTTTGTAGCCCGCATACAATGCTGAACAATCAATTACTTTAGAATCGGGTAATGCTGCTTGTAGGTAGCCGAATAGTTGCTCTCCTGCGGAATCGCGGTCTCGGTAAATTTTGACAAACTCTGGGTTCAGATTTAGAATCGCTTCAACTGCCTTGGAGCGAAGTGCAACCGAGTTTAGTACGACGATGGTGGCTTCCGGCATTCCGCCCTGCATCACTATAGCGCTCAGTAAGTCAAAAAATCCCTCGAACACTAGCACTCGTTGGCTGTTTTGTCCAAGGATCGAAATATCCTTGGCTCCCAATGTTCCCTTAAATGAAGGGCTACGAAGTTCGAAACCGCCCATAACATTGGCAAAACCGAGGGCCACATGCTCTCGTTCACCACAGCGGTACGCCACTTCTTGAACAACCGAAGAAACTTGCTTGAGATCGATACCACGATTGCGGAGATACGCAAACAGTTGTCGCGACTGGATGGGACCTGCATGAAGGAGTTTGAGCGAATTCAGCTCCTCGACCTGCTTTGAATCCGATTGCCTGCGCGCGGGCAGCGGAGCATTGCCAACAATGGCGGCGATTCGAGCGAGCGTTTCAGATGTGCCATTGGTACGCTCCATTTGTTGAACCAAATCAATGATGTCGCCGCCTTCGCCTAGGCCAAAGTCGTACCACAGATTTCGCTGCTGGTTGATTTTGAACGACGGAGTGCCCTCAGCTCTTAGCGGGCTGATGTACCAGATCTGTGCACCCGATTTGCGACTGGGTTTATAGCCTAGCCGCTCAAGGAAATCCTCCAAGGGAATTTGTTTTGCTTGTTTGATGTTCATAAGCTCGACATTAGCCTTACAACATCGAGTAGTCATCCAAAAAAAATTGGCAATCAATTGGGCGATGGCTCGACCATTAATTCGCAACTCACCGAGGAGTCGCGAGCAACTCGAGAAAGAGCTACATCATAGGTAACCAGAGTTGCGTTCATTTTCCGGCACGCTACCAGATAGAAGCAATCATACAGCGAATGTTTGAGTTCTAGTGAGGTCGCAACTGCGTCTTCCATTAGTTCATTGAAGCTCAGCAACTCGATTAGCCTGTCCGCCAAATGAGAACTCCACATTTGGCACCACTTTGCCGACTCTTCGACTGTCGCACTGCTCTTTTGTACCGTTCGGGCGATAGTGGCTAAAACCTCCAGCCGGATAATCGAAGGTGCAATTCGTTTGTTCGGCCACCTTAGCAACGCTGCCGCGTCCGCCGAACCCGGTTCGCAGATATACCATTTAGCAGCTACATTGGCGTCGATGACGATCTCACGTTACCGTCCCGTAGGTCTCTGATGAAACCAGTGCAACTCGGCAGGTTACCAAACTTGGTCTCTACGGACTCTAAATGGCGATCAATTTCATCGGCGATACGATGCTGCTTGGCAAAAGCGCCTTCTGAAAGCACGCGTTTTAGCTCTTGTTCAAGGCTCGTTCCCATTCTCTTGGCATTGAAGCGATGCTGATCGACGATCCAATCATCAACATTGCGAATTCGAATTTCCGTCATACAGTCCGATCTCATTAGTGCTTACGCGTTCACATTGACACAGCTTGCAGCTCATGTCAACAAGAATCGAATGTGTGACCATGGCTGCAACGAGTGACAGTGCATGCTAGCTGTGATAGTCGATGAGGATGAGCCATTTGACATCGTCCTCGTCGAGATCCGCAAACTCGTATTCATAAAATCCATCGTTTTCGCTTGATTAACCTACGCAACTGGCGAGCAGAGAGTCGTTACTGCGCACCGCCTTCTAGCCAATATCGCCAAAACGCGACAACGTCTCGCTATCAAAGGCATTGGAGCGACCGCTAGCAAGGAAGTGAGTGAGCCGCAAGGCATTTTTTTCACTTTTGAGGCTTCGGCCAAAGTGATGTGAGATTGAAACGGCAGCGGCAAACTACTCATGACGGTTCGTCATGAGTCGATTGCCGAACTACTGGAAAGCCTAGTCACATTATTTTCTCTAATCTCACGTTAACAAACAACACGTAACATCTTAAATGATGACGGCACGAAACGCAGGGTGATGCGAATGCTCGTCAATGACGCAATCTATGGTAGCCTAGCAATCTTAAACTCGGCACCTGCTACCAAAACTTCAAGATGATTCACGCTTGGATCACCCAGAAGGATATTGATTGGTTCGTTGGCATAATTTGCGTTTTCTGTCAATGTGTTTCCAGTCTGTCTGTTTGCGGACAGAAACCGGTGCTAGCGGAAAGTACTTACAATACGATTTTCGACTAGTTTTTCGGTTACAATTCTGGAAGAAGCCATAAAAACCACCGCGGGAAAACTGTATGTTTAGGATTCTTCACCTTTCCGATTTACACATTCGAGTTGATTCAACTTGGAGCACGATTCCAATACTTCAGGATGCAAAACGTATAATATGTGAACAAGCTAACCAAGAGAATATTGATGCCGTTGCCTTTACGGGAGATATCGCTTTCGGTGGCAAATTGGAGGAGTACCATATCGCAAGTGCTTGGCTCGAAGACCTTTGTTTGAAGCCAACTGGATTGAATTTGGATGCAAAAGGAGTGATGTTCGTTCCTGGAAATCATGACGTCGATCGATCTCAAATTCCCGCTCCGGCAAGAGCAATCGAAAACGACTTGTTCAAAGCATCAGAACAGGCTCAGGTGGCCGCCTACTACTTAGACCCAGATTCTGCGAAGCTCTTGCGCCGACGCCATGCAGCGTACTATGATTTCTGTAAATCTTTCACTGGACTCGATGATCTTTTGTTGCCTGCATGGACTCGTGTGTTCGAACATTCGGGAAAGAGAATCCGGTTCGATGGATTCAACAGTAGTTGGCTTTGTCGGGGAGACGACGATCACAGAAGATTGTTGATCGGCCAGCCGCAACTAAGCGAGGTAATGAAGGTTAGATCTGAAGCAGATGTCGCGATTGCACTTGCTCATCATCCTCTGGGAGATCTGATGGAGTTTGATGAGAAAAACACAATAGCACATCTGCGCCAAAACCACAACTTGTTTTTGCGAGGCCACCTGCATGACGCTGATGTAATTGAACTCAAAGGGGGCACGGGAGGTTATATCGAAGTATCAGCTGGCGCTCTGCATGAGCGACACGAAAGCCAGAACCGTTTTTGCATCATTGACGTCGAAGAAGGTCTTGAAGCAATACAAGTGAGGACATTTGTATGGCTTGGAGGGAGGTGGATTTTAGACCGCAACCTTCCCAATGCCGACGATGGAGTTAGACGTATAGAAATTTCACGCAAAGGTCCGCCAACTCGAAAACTGGAAACGTCGGAATCAGTTACGAATTCTCGCGCTTCGATAGAGACTGACGCAATTGCCAGTTTCGAGACTAATCTAGAAGATGTTGGCGATTCGCATGATGAAGCGGTAGAAGTATTGAGCGGCTTTCCGCGATGGCAATTAGAAGCGACCAACCAACAACTCGCCATACGCCAAGCGTCACTTTCGGAAGCAATGTTGTCTATCGGAAGTCACCGGAAAATCCTAATTCGAAAGGATGCAGGATCTAAGTACGATGGATTCGTTTCGTGCATCGTTGCAGCGTATTTGAGACTTCACGCAAATACACCTGTCCTAGTGGCGTCTTGTGCGGGCGTCAATTGTGGACGAGACCTTCAAGACTTGCTTGCTACAAATGCACAAAGTAGCGTAACGAATTTCGCAGCGGCATTGCGAAGCATTGGACCAGCAATGCTCATACTCGATGACTTGGACGATCATAACGAGACAGAAGGCGTTTCGATTCCGGAGACAATTGACGCGCTATTGGACTTCTGTGAATCACTAATTGTTGTTCGGATTTCTGGGCTACCTGTCATAGGGGATTCAGTAATTCGCGTGGGAGCTCTTGACCCACCGGATACTCGTGAATATTTGGAAAATGCGACTAATTCGGTGACGTTTCCATCTACGGTAGATTTTGCACGAGTACATCGGGTGACGGGCGGATTACCTATCCACCTTGACGCAGTACTTGATGCTTTAACTGTAACGAATTTGGAAGGTGCCTTAGCACAAATTGATTCAGAGACTGAGATTCAAGCAGATACTCTGCCAGCCACAGTAATTCATGAGGTGAACGCTCTGAAGTTGGCGACCGAGAACGAATTTGTCCGAATACGACGATTGCTATGGACGCTGAGCATTCTGGAACGCGGCGAGTCACTGAGTGCCATCAAACGCCTCGATAGCCGGAACCCGATATGGCCAAAACATGCAAGCTATTTGCAGGCCAAGGGATGTTTAGACATTGTGGACGCGGCTCCAGCTCACTACGGGGCAACCCCCTCTATGCATCCTGGCAGTGGAGACAAAATCCTTCGCGTTCCAAGATTAGTTAGAGACTTTGTCATTTCAATCATGGATCCAAATGAGCGGGTCGAACTTACGAAGGCTGCTGCGGCACTATATTTTGGCTCTGATTGGAGAATCGGTACAGTTCGTATCCGACGAAGAATCGCTTTTGCGAATGAGATTTCTACACATCAATCTGGAAACGAAATCACTCTCCTTCGTGCTTTAGCGTCAGGCGCGGAACGATATTTTGAAGGGATTTCGTCGCCATTTCGACTTGGCCTTAGCTATATTAGCCAGTTAAAGTCAATAGGCTTCTACGGCGAAGCGTATGAAGCGGCGAGGGAGTTTTTGGGCATTGCTTCTTCCGACGCCCAGTCTGTATCTGCTGAAGAACTGCAAGATCTACAACGTTTTGCCGGAAATTCCGCTAGGATGATCGGAGAACACGAATCATGTGTTGAGTTTCTAACTAGTGCGCTCCCTGGTTTGCGTTCAGCCGGCGAAAAGTCCGTTTTGAGCGACGCCTTAATTGATCTTGGATTGGCACTTAAGGCACTTGGCAAAGCAAACGAAGCAACCGGCATAGCAAACGAGATCTTGGCAATAACCAATAAAGAGTCTTCTGATTACTTTCAGGCTAAAGCAGTGTTAGCTGAGATTGACCCGGATAATTCATCGAGACTGCGAAAACTCAAGCTGCTATGCAAACGAGCGAGGAACTTGCGGCACTTCACTGTGGCGGACAATATCGCATTAACTATTTCTTCAGAGACAGATAATACAGAGGAAAAGCTTAAGTTCCTGTCCGAGGTGAAGTCCCGAGGTGAACGAGAATATAATTACGTACGCGCGACAATTAGGCGGGTCGAAACGCTTCTTGATGCCAACCGTCAATCGGAGATTACAAAGCTGGATGAGGAAGACCTTTGGAGAAGCTACTCACTTGCATATTCTCAGCGCCTGTCCGGGATTTTCAATTGGTGCCACAGGGTATGTTGGCGTTATCTAGAAGTTACGAATCAGCAAGAGCGGCAAGCGAGCCTCTTCATGGTTAGTTCATTTGTTTGGAGATTAAATGGAAACAAAGAAATGGAGCGAATGTACTTAGAGCTGCTTAAGTCGCGTACTTCGGAAGGATCAACAATGGTAAGCGGACTGGTAAAACTTCTCAATTATTGTCGTTCACGGCTTATCGCTTTGGCGAAGCGCTGAGGGAAATTTGATGAGGGCCTTCCTGTCAATTATCAGCTAAGTTACACGCCAAATTCGAGTTG
>JAXMBP010000067.1:0-29526 GCA_046349795.1 Pirellulales bacterium
GGGTTGTGGAAGAGCTTTCAAGGCCAGCTCTGCAAATTTCAAATCGCTCTTGGTTGTAATTTTGATATTCAACGGACTGCCTTCAAACACGGTGACAGCTTGCCCAGATTGTTCGACTAAACTAGCCTCATCAGTCGCGGAACTTGAATTTTGCCCCATTTAGCATAACACTGCAGCAGCTTCAGCCAATGCGGCTTGGAGCCCTTCAGCGCCATGAATGAACTCGGTTAGCCAACTTGCTAGTCGCTTTTGAGATAGTCGAGCACCTGGATCTTCAGCCAGCGATTTTTCCAGCGAGCGATATTCGTCTTGGTCGATCTCGGTCAGGAATCGAAGGCACAGCAACACGTCAGCATTAGCCGTGTTGTACCAGTACTGATAAAAAGCGTAGGGACTCGTGCGCGAGCCATCTAGCCAGATCGCTCCCTTTTCGGTCTTGCCCATCTTTCTGCCATCGCTGGTTAAAAGCAGCGGGCATGTCAGTGCATACAGTTGAGCTCCATGCATGCGGCGAGCTAAATCAATACCGGCAGTGATATTGCCCCATTGATCGCTTCCACCAATCTGCAACGTGCACTCGTTCGTCTTGCTCAGGTAAGCGAAGTCGTACGCTTGCAGCAACATGTAGCTGAACTCGGTATAGCTCAACCCGGAATCTTCTCGCTCGAGTCGGCTCTTGACGCTGTCCTTGGCTAACATCACATTCACTGGAAAGTTCTTGCCCACATCGCGCAAGAAATGAATATACGACCAACCCTGCATCCAATCGTAGTTGTTCACTAGTTGAGCTGGATTTGGGCCGTCGAAGTCAAGAAACCTCTTCATCTGATTGGCCATGCCTGACACGTTGGCAGCCAGCACATCGGTATCCAGCAGCACGCGTTCTTCACTTTTACCGCTGGGATCGCCAATCATCCCAGTAGCACCGCCTACCAGCGCAATGGGTCGGTGACCAGCGCGTTGAAAACGGCGCAGCATCATCAAAGGCAGCAAACTACCGCAGTGTAAGCTTGGTGCAGTTGGATCAAAACCCGCATAGACAGCTCGCGATTGCGATAGATGCTCGCGCAGTTGAGCTTCGTTCGTGCATTGGTGAATCAAGCCACGCCAAGTCAGCTCGTCGATAATGTTTGTTGAAGTCATCGAAGTTTATCAAATCTAAAAGGGGAATGGCTTGGGTTGTGGAAGAGCTTTCAAGGCCAGCTCTGCAAATTTCAAATCGCTCTTGGTTGTAACTTTGATATTCAACGGACTGCCTTCAACTACGGTTACAGAATGCCCAGCTTGTTCGACCAAACTAGCCTCATCAGTCGCGGTACTTGAGTTGCCGGACTTCGCGTAGCACTGCAGCAGTAGCTTTAGCTCAAAACACTGAGGCGTTTGAGCTAACCATAAGCCGTCGCGAGGCACAGTTTCTTTAATTCGCTTTTCGGCATCCACGCGTTTGACAGTGGCGAAACAGGGGAGCGCCAGTATCGCGGCTCGCGTCTTGCGAACTGTCGAAAAGACGCTTTCAATGTCTTGCGATGGTACGCATGGCCGGGCCGCATCGTGAACAGCTACGAACTGCATGTTTGGTTTGACAGCCTCAAGTGCGTTTCGCACACTGTCGGCTCGTTGAGCACCACCGGTTACTGTTTGAATGCCCAGCATTGCGGCGTGGCCAGCGAATTTCTCATTGAACAGCTCGCGATCCTCGGCAGAAATTACCAAGATGATCTGCCCGACGTCCGATCGCTTGGAAAAAGTTTCAGCGGAGTGCATCCACAGAGGCTTGCCGCCGACCGTGGTAAAAACCTTTTTCTGGAAAGGATCTCCAAAGCGACTGCTCTGCCCCGCCGCTGCCAAAATCACCGCAAATTCGCTCACAAGAACCTCATCTTGACACACTACAACCTGTACAACCGGCATGATTGTTACCCGCTTGCTGCAAAGGTCAATTGGTAAAGGTCGGTTTCAGCCTGTGTTTAAGGCGTAAGCTACGTTCTCTAGGACCCTTTTTCCGTTAAGAATGGACCTTCGTAGAGTGTGTTTTCCATGGCCGAAGCAGCAACAGAACTTGATCACCTAGAGTGCCACGCAGCTCTGGCAAGCCGTCTCATCCGCACAAAACCAGCCTTGCAAAACTACTTTCGTTGGCTGAGTCGTCCGGCCATGCGCGGCGAGCCGACGCAGTTGCCAACCGCTCCCGTCAAGACTTGCCTGGATTCATTGATCAATCCTTTGCGAAGCGACGCAGATCGAATCACTCAGCGAGAGACCGAAACGGCCAGCATTTGGTTGGGAGCCATCTGTGAATACATCGCTCAACGCAATCACACGCTCGGAAATGGAAACCTACTTCGTCTGATCGCCGCAAGTTTGCTGCCGCTCTACCGCGCGCTCGCCACCGGTCGATTGCAGGAAGGTTTGGCGCAAACCCGATTTCGTCTAGGTGAAACACTTGTGCTGCTTGGGCTTAACGAATGCCTGCAGTTGCGAACATTGCTCGACGCAAGCGTTGGCCCGCAATGCTCGCCTCATCGATCTTTGAACGAGCTGCTAAAGCTTGATCCAGCAAATATCCACTATCTAATTACCAGCAGCCTGGACGGATACAACCAGGCTCGAGATCAATTCAACAGCGATACCGTTCAGCAGTTGCTCAATTACCGCGCCGGAGAAAAGCTCCCCGTCGGCCATCAAGTTCCCGACTGGGCCGCTCCACAGTTGCTGTGGGTCTTATCGAACGAGATCACTTCGTCGCGAGCCGAACTTGTTCTACCCAGGAGCTGGATCGATATCCCCGTGCCCTGGAACAAGATTTCAAGCCATTGGACCGAACTCGAATGTCATCTCAGTTCGTTGCGTAGCGAAGTGGATAAGGCTCGCAACGGAAAGCTGGCAGGTGACTCGGCAGGCTATTCAGAACTTGAAGAAAATAACATCGGCGGTCATTCCACCGACTCCGGTGACGCCTACAGCAGAGCATCAGCGATTGTCGAAGCAGCTCAGTCTGGACTAGAAAGCCTGGATACGATGGACGCCATTGACCGAGTGATTGAGTCAGAGATTTCCAAGCCTCGACCCGCAGATCGAAATCGTCGTTTGCGACAAACTGGTTCAAACGCAGCCGTTGCGCCTACTGCTCCGGTCGCGAAGAAAGAGCCAATCATCATTCCTAAAGTGCTGATCGGCGAGATCTCCAACCACAACGATCCGGCGTTTGCCAACGTTGTTCGGCGGCAGGTGGGGGTGTGCAAGCAAGAGGATCGATCCATCTGCGTTTCCATGATTCAGGTAACCGCTTTGGACCTGCGCGAGAATCAGTCGTTGAGCGCTCCACACGACAACGGCCTAAATCGTTGGCAGCAGAAGTTGGTCAACTGGATTTGCGATCACCCAGAACTCAAGCAGCCGGCTGCGTTTTTGACTCGTGATGGTCACCTGATTTTGGTCGTCATGGATACTGAGCGCAATGCGATGACTCGCGTCCTTCGCCAAGGCTTGTATGAGATTTTGACCGGTCAGAAGAACGACATGGATAGCGATCTGTCGAAGGTCAACATTCCAGCCAAGTTTCACGCAGGTATTTCGTCGACCAGTTCGCCTGGCGCAAGCTTTGAATTTGAAGAGCTGATCGCATCGGCTCACCGCTGCTTCAGTGCAGCCCAGCGACTTGGCAGTGCATCGATCAAGAGTATCGAGGTCTTCTAGCGACCTGAATTGGAATAGCATTTTCTTGATTACGGCTAAATCCAGCTCAAGTGAGCTGGATTTTGCATGGCGAGTCGGACGACCTATTTTGCATCCTCTTCAAGCTGCTTTTTCAGATGCTCCATCGTCCACTGGTTCCCACGTTGGAAGAACTGACGCATTTCTTGAGATTCTTTGTCATCGGTATAACCCACACCGCGCAATATCAACTTGGTCTGATTTGGCCCCAGCGACTCGAAGTAGATCACTGTCCAACTATTTTTCATGGCGTTGGGAAATGGAAAGGTCTTCGGCGCCTTGTGAATCCGAAAGGCTAACATCTTCATCGGATCGTAAGCCATGATCTGATTCTGGATTCCATTCTCGTCGCCTAAGGTTCCTTTGGCATCGTAATGAGTTTGAATAAGGCCACCGATTCGAAAGTCGTTATCAGCCTTTGAAACTCCCAGCTTTTTCCAACCTTCCTTTGAACTAAAGACTTCCCACACTTTGGCGATGGGAACATTGATCACGCCTTCGGTAATTTGAGTCGAAGTATCTACGACCGTCTGAGCGTTTAGAGAGTCTACAGCCCAAATGAAAAAACACACAGCCAATGAAATTGTAGAGATTCTCGTCATCATTTGTTCAATTAATGGGAGGAAGTAGCGAAGAACGAACACGGATTTAGGGCACTCGACGCAAATGCAACTCGTAGAACCAGAAGTCGTCGTTGGGTTGATCGAGGGTCACTTGCGATGGCTTTCCATTTGAACTATCAACACCTACACCAAACGCTATGCGTTGGCTAATCGATCAGGCCTGTTGCGGAGCGACATGTTACATATGAGTACTTGCTGTGGCTGTTGTTTGTAGTGTTGTACCGAAACCGCCATCTGCCAATGCGAGTTTATATTCAACGGCATCGATCAAAGCCAACCAACTGGCTTCCATCAAGTTTTCGCTGACGCCGATGGTTCCCCAGACGTGATCTCCGTCCGAGCTTTCAATGTTGACGCGAATTCGAGCTGCTGTTCCGGCTTCACTGTTTACTACTCGTACTTTGTAGTCCAGCAGGAACATTTGCTCGAGAACCGGATAGATGCCGTCCAAGCACTTTCGTAAAGCTGCATCCAGGGCATTCACCGGACCATGACCTTCGGCGGCTTCGAACCGCTCCACATTGCCTACTCGAAGCTTGATAATGGCCTCCGCAAAAGCGATATTTCGAGCCGCATCGCGATCGCCAGCGACCACGCGATATTTAATCGTCTCGAAATGCGCTTTGTACTTCTTCGCGACTCGTTGAACGAGCAGATCGAAGGATGCTTCAGCCGACTCGTACTGATAGCCTCGGTTCTCTTGCCGTACGACTTCGGCCAAAATCGCGTCCATCAATTGTCGATCGGAATCGATATTGTGTTTAGTTGTCAGAGCGATAATGTTCGAACGCCCCGATAACTCGCTCACTAGAATGCGGCGTTCGTTGCCAACCAAGCTTGGGTCCATATGCTCATACGAGTGCGCGGCTTTCGCGACTGCGTGTACGTGCATGCCACCTTTATGTGCAAAGGCACTTTGCCCGACAAACGGTTGATTGTTCCGCAATTGAAGATTGGCTGTTTCGTAGACGTAGCGAGAGAGTTCGGTCAGGTGCTCTAGCGGTCGGCCTCCGCAAACCGAATATCCTTGCTTCTTGAAAGCCAAGTTCGCCATGACAGTGATGAGGTCCGCGTTGCCACATCGTTCTCCAATTCCATTGATCGTTCCTTGTACTTGACTGCAACCGGCGTCGATGGCGGCTAAAGAATTAGCCGTCGCCAGGTCGCCATCGTTGTGGCAGTGAATGGCTAGTTGAACTGCATAGTCTCGCATCTGTTCGGCAACGGCGTTAACGATAGCAGAGATCTCATCGGGCAAGCTTCCGCCGTTGGTATCGCAGAGCACTAACCATTTGGCTCCGGCGCTGGCGGCGGCCCGAAGTGTTTGAATGGCGTATTTGGGATTGTCTTTGTAGCCATCAAAAAAGTGCTCGGCATCGTACAACATCTCGGCATTGCGACCCAGGAACTCGATGCTCTCCCCGATCATGGCTAGATTCTCATCCAGTCCAACACCCATTACATCGGTCACCTGAAAGGCCCAGGTCTTGCCGACGATCGTATAGGCCGGAGTCTGAGCTGCTTGCATGGCCAGCATTCCTGGATCGGCCTCGGCTTTGAAACCGCGCCGACGGGTCATGCCGAATGCCGACACCAAGCTTGCCCCCAGACTCAGCTCGCGAACCTTCTCGAAAAAAGCTACATCCTTCTCGTTCGAAAGTGGGTAACCGCCTTCAATGTAGTCGATGCCGATCTCAGCCAGTCGCTGACAAATGTTCAATTTGTCCTGCAGCGAAAAGCTCACACCCTCACCCTGAGTACCGTCACGCAAGGTGGTGTCGTAGATGGCAATCTGTCGACTCATCGAATCTGTTCCTGAATCACGTTTTCTAAGGTCAGCCTATCAACAAAAAAACCCTGGCGATCCGTTGGGGCTCGCCAGGGTGTTCGTAGCTTGCAAAAGTTTGCTCCGATCACCTCGCCCCATGGCGGATGATAATGGTAATACCAATAATAGGAGCAATTTTCTTGTAGTTCATGCCTTAAATAGTATCACATGACATGCTGTTTGACGATAGTAACGTCCAAACTGCCAAGGAATAGCCGGTCCCCAGGAGGCCAACCAAGCAAAAACTTGGAAAATTGGGCCTCGACGAGGCTTCCAAGTTCTACTAAAATCTGCCCTCCCAAATCCCCGGAAGCGGACCTCGGCCATCATGGTCGTCGACCAAGGGTGGGGTGTAATCGGTAAGATCAATCAGTCGAGATATTCCCATGTACGCAATTGTTGTTGACGGTGGACGTCAATTGAAGGTTCAAACAGGCCAGCAAATCGATATCGACTTGCGACGCAATCTTAACGCTGGAGACAGCTTCGAGTTCTCCAAGGTGTTGGCGATTGGCGGAGACGAAGGCCTGCGTTTGGGAACTCCTGAGATTCAGGGTGCCAAGGTAACAGCCAAGGTTATCGGAGCTCAGAAGGGCGAGAAGATCTTCATTCAGAAGTTCCGTCGCCGCAAGAACTACAAGCGACGTACCGGTCACCGACAGCAATACACCCGAGTTGAAATTGCTGAAATCACTGGCTAATACTGACCAGAAATCTAGAGCCGTTGAGCTCCCATAAAGCTAGCAACAGCCGCCCTTTGGCGGCTGTTTTCGTTTTCCAGCTAGCCAACATGGCCAACCCTTGCCAAACGCCTAAGTTAACGTTGCGTCAGGTTTGCGTCGGATATAGCCTTCGGTGGTTGTCTCGTTGCCAATCTGCCCAAACCATCTTCGGGAGCAACGGTTCACATATCATGCCAGCAGTCGTCATCTTGGGTGCATCGGGGTCGATCGGTTCCACATTGGCTCGCAGCCTGGTGGCGTCTGGTCAACATTTGCTACTGCTGGGTCGAGATGCCGAAAAACTTCGCGTATTTTCGGACGAGCTGAATCAGTCCTTCGAGGCCATCGAGCTTTCTAACTCGGACGCGCTCTTAAACACTTTACAACGATTTCACGAGCAACTTGGTGGGTACTGCGGAATCGTTAACTGCATTGGATCGCTGTGGCTGAAGCCGATTCAATTCACCTCGGACGAGGACTTTCAGCGCGTCATTCAAACCAACCTGTTCACATCCTTCGCTGCAGTCAAAGCGGGCGCGAAGTTCTTGAAGGAACGTGGAGGATCGATCGTACTGATCTCTTCGGCGGCAGCCGAGATCGGCTTGCATCACCACGAGTCGATTGCGGCCGCCAAGGCGGGCATCATCGGCATGGCTCGATCTGCCGCCGCGTCGCTGGCAGCGCAAAACATCCGAGTCAATTGCGTTAGTCCAGGCATGACTCGCACTGAGATGACTCGGCAAATCTGGGAGAATCCGACGAGCGAAAAAGCCTCTCAGGAGATGCATGCTCTGGGCAGAATTGGTGAACCACAAAACATTGTATCGATGATTCAATTCTTGCTTGACTCCAACAACAACTGGATCACCGGTCATGTGTTCGGAGTCGATGGAGGCCTTGCCAAGATTCAGCCTCGACGAAAGTTGACGGTCTAAGGCAAGACGACGGATGCTGAAGGAGTCTGAATGCGCACCTTTCTTGTTTATCCACATCAGTTGTTTCGCAGCCAGACCGTCGTTTCCAACGCGGATCATATCGTATTCGTCGAAGATCCGCTGTTCTTTTCACAGTATCGTTTTCATGCCCAAAAGATTCTGTTACATCGAGCTTCGATGAAGCGATTCGAAGCTGAACTGTCTCTGTCGGGCAAGTCCGTTCACTATGTCGATGCCGGGAGATTAAAGTACTCTAGCGATGTTGTTGCTGTTCTTAAAAAACTCAAAGCCTCGCAAATACAATTCTTTGATCTGACAGACGATTGGCTTCACCGAAGACTCACACAGGCACTCGACAAGGCCAAGTTGCCTTACGAGGTTGAGGCTCATCCTCACTTTCTTACTGGCCCAGATACCTTTAAGAAATACATTGGCAGTCGATCCAAACTGTTTTTCACCGACTTCTACATTCAACAGCGAAAACGACTTGAGGTTTTGCTGGATGAAGATGAAAAGCCCACGGGAGGCAAGTGGAGCTTTGACACCGAGAACCGCAAGCGGCTTCCCAAAGACATACAGATTCCGGTCTACAAGAATCCCAAGTCGGAACCCGAGATTGCAGAAGCCTTATCCTACCTTTACAAGAACTTTCCAAAGGCACTCGGCATTGATCGCTTGGATTCGAGTGCTGCATTTCGCTATCCGATCTCACCGCAAGCTGCACGAGTTGTTCTGCGAGATTTCATCGGCAAACGCTTTGAGCATTTTGGATTGTACGAAGATGCAATGGACACTCAACAGGGCGTCCTTTTTCACAGCGTATTGACACCGGCGCTGAACATTGGCTTGCTTTCTCCTGATGAGGTTATCAAGGCAGCGCTGAATGTCGCAGACCAGATACCGATGAACTCGTTGGAAGGTTTCATCAGGCAGATCATCGGCTGGCGCGAGTTCATCTTGGGAGTTTATCGTAACTTCGGTCGTAAACAACGTGTTTTGAATTTTTGGAATCACACGCGACCGATTCCGGCCGCTTTCTACGACGGTTCTACGGGCATCGAACCTGTCGATACAGTGATCCATCGAACCCTAGATCACGCCTATTGCCACCACATCGAACGACTGATGATCCTCGGTAACTTCATGCTGTTATGTGAACTCAAACCGAACGACATCTACCAGTGGTTTATGGAGTTGTTCATCGATGCTTACGATTGGGTGATGGTTCCTAATGTGTATGGCATGAGTCAATTTGCAGATGGAGGTATGATCACGACCAAACCTTATATCAGCGGTTCTAGTTACGTTTTAAAGATGAGCAACTTCAAGAAAGGAAGCTGGTGTGAAGTTTGGGACGGGCTTTACTGGCGTTTCATCCATAATCATCGCGATTTCTTCTCGAGAAATCCACGAATGTCCGTCATGGTTGCTCAGTGCAACAAGATGGGAGTAAAACTAGATCAGCATCTTCGCGTTGCGGAGAATTTTTTGAATCAACTGCATTCGAAGTAACTCTAGTTTCCAGCGTAACGGCGCCTAGTGCGTGTGCCACTGGCCCTGCCAGTGTTTCGAAGTAGTCGATTCCTATCAACTGTCGATTTTCAAGGCCGGTCATGGTTTGAGCCACTAATGATCGAAGTATCCAAATGTTGCATCACATCAGATCTTGAGTGATGCAAATGATCTGGCGGCAGCGAAGCTCAGTGCCTCAATGTCTCGGTGGTTGTTGGTTAGCTGAAGTTAGAGGCAAAGCCAGTGGCACGCAGATACTAAATCATCAGCTCGCGAGCCGTACGGTTTCCAGCGTCTAGCGAACGCCGTTATAATATTCTTCTGCTGCTCGCACTCTCGGATTTCCGCTGGACGCAAACGTGAATGAATCAAACTGAAGCTCGACTCCTGCAATGTTCTCTCGCCTGAAAACGCTAGTTAAGAAATTGTTCTCCTATCTCATCCCACTTGCAGTACTGTATGCCGTGGTTTGCGTGGCGATGTTTATGCTACAACGCACGCTGATCTATCATCCGGTAATCGCGCAGTCCAACCAGTATCCGCCTCTCAAGGTTGAAACTTCATCGGGCTACTTCGCAGTTTCAGCTCATCAGAATGAATCGGATCATGCCATAATCTATTTCGGTGGCAATGCAGAGGATGTTAGTCAAACGATGCCGTCCTTGGTAAACGGCTTTCCAGATTATTGTGTTTACGCAATGCAATATCCGGGTTACGGAGCATCACCTGGATCACCCAATCAAACTAAGATCGTTCAGAACGCGATGGCGTTATACGATTTTGTGAAGGCCAGGCACGATCGCATTATTGTCGTCGGACGTAGTCTGGGCAGTGGTGTTGCCATGCAAATGGCTGGGCAAAACAAGCTGGACCGGTTGGTCTTAGTAACTCCTTTCGACAGCCTGGCCGATGTAGCTCAAAGTACCTTTCCATTTCTGCCTGCAAAGTGGCTGGTAATGGATCGATTTGATTCGGCCGCCATAGCTCCCAACCTGGACACTCCGACGATGGTGCTAATCGCCGCGCAGGATGAAGTAGTTCCCCGAGCCAATTCAGATCGTTTGGTTAGTCTGTTTCCGAAGGGAGTTTGCACTCACCATGTCATCGATCCTGCGGACCACAACAGCCTAGAACTTCCCGAAAAGTTGCTGAACCAATTCCTTGCTCCGTAACTGTAGCTACCTTATTGTAGCTACCTTGGCCAGAAGGTGGATTTCACATTCCTACCTTTGCGCGAACGAATCTTCCTTCCACGAGTCGCTCAGCCACAAGTTTCAGCTAAAAACGTAGAGATTCTTTGGTAGGTAGCGAAATTGAGAGGTCCGATTAGAATAGTCGTTTTGCTTTCCACGACTCTTGAGATCACCTGAACGATGCATCGCATAAACGTCTGCCTAGCCTTAGCGGTTTCCCTGCTTGTTGGTTCAACGGCTTCAGCTCAACAGCAGAATCTAGCTGAACTTGGCCTTTCCAAGGCCAAGCCTGCCGAGGGCCCTTCGGTCGAGGTGGGTGGGCAATTTATGGTGCCCTACAAGCTGGTGATCCCCGGCACTCTAGTTTCCATTGAGATGATCCCGGTACCTGGGGGAGTCTTCGAAATGGGCTGACGACCAAAGAAGATGAAGGCCCCAAGGTGAAGGTCGAAGTCGGTCCAATGTGGGTGGCCAGAACAGAGACTACCTGGCGAGTACACCATCTACATGAACATGTACGATGCCTTCTCGAAGCTTGCGGCAAAAACAAACGAGTCGTTACCGAAGCCAACCAAGTCGATGCAGTTACCGCTCCTACTGCTCTGTACGAGCCAACCTTTACTTATGAGTTTGGCCAAGACCCAGATCTACCTGCTGTCACGATGACTCAGTATGCGGCCAAGCAGTACACCAAATGGCTAAGTAAGCTTTCGGGTCATCAGTATCGACTCTGCCGAAGCCAGTGGGAGTATGCCTGCCGGCTGGTTCTAAATCAGCCTACTACTTTGGTGATGATGCAGGACAACTTGGCGACTACGCATGGTTCGCTGACAACGCTGAAGAAAAGCCTCACAAAGTGGCAGAGAAGAAGCCTAACGCATTCGGACTCTACGATATGCACGGCAACGTGATGGAGTGGACCGTTGGTGGATATTCCGAGGACGGCTACGCAGAGTTAGCATCGAAGAAACAACCTGTCGGATTTGTTGATTCCATCATATGGCCGAAGAAAGTCGAAGGCCGATTGCTTCGTGGAGGCAGTTGGCAAGACTACGGTCCCGAGTGCCGCAGTTCAGCTCGACTGAGCTCAGGTGACGAAGATGATTGGAAGGGCGAAGATCCCAACGTACCGCTCAGCCCTTGGTGGTTCACCAACGATCCAACGCGAGGTGTGGGGTTCAGAATCTTCCGATCCTACAAGCCACTAGCCAAAGATGTGATCTCCAAGTTTTGGGAATTGGATCACGACTTTATTCGCGATGACGTAGCTGATCGACTGCGCACCGGACGCGGTGTCCAAAGTGCAGTCGATGCGACCTTGCCAGCAGATATACAAACGATCAAGTAACATTTTTCCGACTTGATCCCCAATCACTAGCAGGGAAGCACATGCAATCATCCAGCAAACAAGAAGGCCTGTCCGAGGTTGACGAACTGCGCTGGGGACGGCTGGAGGATTGGGTTCAGTTGGTTCGTTTGCCCAATGTTTTCACTCTGTTATCTAACTGCGTTGCTGCATCGATTATCGCGGTCGGTGACCTCAGCCGACTGCGAGTTGTAATTCCGTTATTCTGCGCTTCGGTGTTGGCCTATTGGGCCGGATTGATACTGAACGATGTCAATGACTTGGATGAGGATATCAAGCATCGCCCAACGCGCCCGTTAGCTGCGGGTCGAATTTCGCCAGCGCTGGCTGGTCACGTGGCCACGGGCATGTTGATGCTCGTGCCCGTCATTGTCATTTTGGCGGGCTATGGCGGCGAGATGAAATGGCTGGCTCCGGCCGTAATTTGCAGTTGTGTATTGTGGCTCTGTATTCGGCTTTACAACTCGGCGCTGAAACTCACTTTGCTGGGTCCGGTACTGATGGGATCTTGTCGTTCAGCCAACATTATGATGATCGGCTACGGCATGTTGTGCGGCTATGCAGGAACTCAACTGCCAGATGATCAGAGGCTGCCTCATACGCTAATTGCCTACGCTTTAGCCGTTGGCGTTTACATTTGCGGAATCACGATTTACGCCAGACGCGAAGAGCAGACCAGCGACCAAAGCTCGCTAGCCTTAGGAACATTTCTCGAGCTCGTCGGCTTGATCACGGTTGGCTGCATTCCGATGTGGGAAGCTGGCCGAATGGTTGCATGGCGACTGGGAAGTTCGGCTTATCCCGTACTTATTGGCTTGATTGGCTTAACGATACTCAATCGCGCCGTAGCAGGCTTGATACATCCTATTCCGCGCAAAGTTCAGTTAGCGGTAAAGCATGCCATCTTAACGATCATCATGATCGACGCTTCGATCGTGCTGATGTTTGCCGGCGAGTATTATGGCGTTGGGACTGTGTTACTACTAATGCCCGCTGTGCTTGGCTCGCTTCGCATCCGGACGACGTAGCTGTTTTCAAATGAGCGGTTTAGAACTTGTAGAGCAACATCAGCGAGTAGTTCAAGTCGCTTGGCTTTGCGGCTCCTGATGGTCTACTGTCGTAGCGATTCAGTGCGCCGACTTTCATGGAGAGGTTCTTCTCTTCGCTGAGCAGATACTCCCAGGCTACGTCAGTGATCGTGCGGTAGTCGGCAAAGTCGGTCCAATTCGGAAAGTAATCGAACTTGGCCACAATCTTGTTGCGACTATTGATCTGATGATCATAGGTCGCACCGAACAATGCTTCAGGAATCCACTTGTCAGCGGGTCCGCCGAACTCTCGCGATGTTCCGGCCCCGAAACGCGTTGAGAACAGCAACCCATCAGCATCAACCCAGTTATAGCCCAAACCGCTGTTGATAAAGTAACGAACGTTGAACGCCTTTAGTTCGTCATATTCTAAACCTTGCTTGACGAAGTAGTTCCATTTCGAGCTGCCCAACTTGCGTTCAAAGTCTGCATACAACAACACATTGTTTTGGGAAATCAATCCGGCAGTTTTAGTTCGGTTCTGCAACAATCGCAAATCGAATAGATTGGTTTCCGTTTTCCGCTTGAATCGAGCACCTGTTTGAACGGTTAACGATTCTGTGTTGCCTGTCGCTCCGTTGATACCAGCCTCGGCACTATTCGCCCAGCCATCCCAGGGAATCCAAGTCCAGGGCTTATACCAACTGATCGTGTTGACTGGCTGAGCATCGCTGGCTAGATCAAAAACGCTGGGAGGCAAATCGCCAAGCGGTGGCGGAGGCTTTTGCAATCCACCTTCGCTGCTGGTTCCGTAATAGGTCGGAAGTTCATTGAGCGATCGAGCCGAGTTATCGGTCAACCATGCTGTGCAGGCAAGCTACTGCTTAGGGTACAAACCAGAGCCAAGGAAAAAATCGAGCGTAGTATGGGCATGTTCGGCGAGCCTCCAGAACATTTGATGGCAATTCTGGCTTGTACCAAAAATCCTGGCTGCGGAGCAAGACCCGTAGTTTCAATTCCAGCATAACGGCGCGAGCCATTCGGTTTTCCTGGTAGAGTGTGGCACGCTTAGAAAAATCGTTTGCCGAGCGTAGCGAGGAAGTAAAACTTCCTAGTAGAGCGTGGCATTCTGGGCAACCCACGGTGCAACTCCCTCGAATACTTGCGTTGCGTGTCACCCACGATTAACTCCTATTCACTCAGCAGATTAACGGACGTATCGCGGGCATCGGGCAACTCGCTCGGCCCAGCTAGAAATATTGACTATAACGGACATCAGCAGAATGAGGTTGCTTTGCTGCAATTTGAGGTGCTACAAGGAAGGCCCATTCCAGAACTCGGCTTTTATTCATGGTCCAAAATGCCCAAGCTACAGCCCATGATCGTTGCGTTACTACTACTATCCTGTAACAGCCTGGCCAAAGCACAGACAAACGAAGCCAAGCCAACCAACTGGCGCTGCGTCATTCGAGTTTACGAATTGCCGAAAGCCGATGCATCGAAGTTAAACCTGAAGATGATGCTAACCGCGAAGAGTGCAGATTTGGAAATCTCAAAGGCTGTTATCGATAACAAGACTATGGAATGGCTTGACAAAAATGCGAATTTCATCAATTCATCCGATACCACATTGGCATTGGCTCATGATCTAAACGTTGAGTGGAACATACGAAATTTGAAGCCCGAAGTCTGCCGGCAGAAACTAACTCTTGTGAGAAAACCAGAAGCAACAGGAATTTTCCAACTATCTCTTTCAACATCGCGTTTGGTCAATCCAAGTAGCTTGCATGTAGACGCTAGCAACTATTCATCAGGGCTACCAACGAAAGAAGCTAACGTCGCTTTCCGAACTGACTGTGGCCATAATTCTTCCAGTTTAGTAGTTATCCAAATCAGACCAGTGGAATTGGCCGACCAAGCGGTCAATTCAACGGTAGTAACCGCTAGCGGTCAAGGCATTCGACTTCCAATGGTGCCACTTGGATCGTTCAAGGAAGAAGTGAAAACCAGCGAGAAATGACCGAGCTGACATCGCTGAAAGGCCCGCCCCGAAATCGCGAGATCCTGGAGTTCTCCCCAACTCTACCACTTGAACTCCAGTTCTGCTGCTGTCGGCTACAGCATTTTTATTGACGAATCAAGTAGCCAGGCACAATAATTTTATTTCAAAACTTTTTTCTACCAATGCATCCGCAGGTTGATAAAATGCACGCAACCGTTTTTTGATTTGCGTGAGTGTTAAACTTCAGAGTGCATCATGACAAGAACTACTATCTCAAACAAAACAAAGCAGAAAGCTCGATTCAATGTCGACAATGCAATTGCCCTCGCTCTCAAGGGAGCATTGAGTAGTGCACCTAAATCGACGATAATAAAAACACTAATGCTGGGCATGCAGAACGATTCAGCGCTCCGACAATCATTGGCTCTGACGTTCATCCCAGAACAGTTTTCTCCCTTTGCCCCTATTTCCGGGAAGCCCAAGCCTACTCGTATTAAGGCTGCAAAGCGAGCTAAGTCATCAAAGAGTTCGACCAAGTAACCTACGAAATTCTTCGGGATTTGCAAAGTTCGCCGGTCGAATTCAGCGAAGATAGCATCGCACCTCTAGTCGAAGGTAACTACGGATTGGTTCGATTTGCTACTTCGTCGCGAAGAATCGTGTTTCTAATCTTATTCCACCTTCTGGTGAAGGTAGCTAAGCTGCTAGTGACTGTAGCTACGAAGAACTACTGCACTTTCGACTTCAACAATAGTTCGAACGGCTCTGGTTCGGATTTCGGATCGTTCAATAACCAAGCTGTTGTCTGATCTTGTTTGGTGTGGTCGCGGTTTAACTGAATGCGACGGCATTCAACTGTACGGTCGTCCCGGTGAACAATTACAAATGCTTGTAAACGACTGCGATCGATCTCATACAAAGTCCTATTCTGAATTTCCCATTTTTTGGATCTTTGCCAGTCGCTTCCAATCAGGCCCAGTTTGATAGGCTTCGATCCTGGAAGAGCTTTTTCCCAAGTAGAACGAACCAATTTTATCAGTTCTTCGCGATCAGGCTTTGTGTAATTGTCCACTGGCGGCTGATTCAGATTGAGCAGTTGATCGAGCAGCTTCTTCTGAGCTTCGACGATCTGTGACTTAAGTTCCTGAGCTATCTGCTTAGCCTTAGTCAACTGCTCGGCCTTGGCATTGATCTTCTCCAGCGCCTTGATGCGAACATCGATCATTCTGTTGCGATTGGCAATGTCGCTGGTCGGTTGAAAATAGGCTGGAGCCTTATTCTCAATGGCCATTCCGATCATCTTGCGAGCATGTTGAGCATCAGCTTCGATCAATTCTAAACTGGCAAAGTTCTTTAGTGATTTTTCGAACGCGTCCAGTCGTTCGTGAACGTACTCAATGGTACTTGCCAGATTGCGATAAGGTTGATTTCGCGACTTAATGCCTTCAGCAAATTCCTTCTCAAGCTCAAGCATTTGCGACCTGAGGGGCTCAACTAAATCGAGTGCTTCAAGATCCTTTTCAGTTTGTCGCCCAACCAGTTCAGGAGCTGGTATCGATTGCGAGGCGGAGTAAAGCGATAGCCGCTGCTGTTCGGCTCGGTTGGCCTGATCCTGCGGAGTTGCACTTTGCTTGGCTTCAAGCCTTGTGCCCATCAGAAGGGCTGCAGCTATGCAAATTGAAACATTAGCCGTTAGTCGACACTCAACATTCATGGTGATCCTTTCCTCCGAAAACTGTAGCGGACTACAGGGACTGAGATTTCATCATTCTACTTGAACACCAAAAGTGAGATTACCTAAACCGCTCTTTTTACCTAACAAGAACAGCCGCCAGTTACGTTCACCGATTTTGCGCACATATGGCAATACAACCGATACCATCCCTGCCGATTCTCTAACCGTAAATTCCTTCCTCGTTGGCAAAGGCAAGCCGCTCGGGCTATGCGACTGACCTACTGCTTTCTTTTGCTTGCAATAGCTTCGGTGCTCACCGGATGCACACGTACCAGATATCGTGTGGCAGCCGACCGCGATTCGTACGGCATCGTCCAAGAGAAAAGTTGCTTTATCACCGAGCCAGCAAATACGACCTTCTCCGTTCGTCCGGACAGTCGTTCCCGGTTCTACGATCCAACCAATCCAGATTGTCCGCGGTTGCCTGTTCCTAATCCAGTTTTAAACAGCTACAAGATCCCCGAATTAGCCAGCCAAACAGGTGACTGCAATAACTGTCGACCTTGCTTATTGAATTTGTCCGCTTGGAACGACCCGTCAAACCCCAATTCGCCATTGCAACCACAACTGCCGGTCGTCCCCGCAAGTTTCAGTTATCAAGACTCAGTAACAGAAGCTCAGCCACTTGTGCTCAGTTCGCCAAACGTGCCGTCAAATGCGCTGTCAGTTGTGCCCGCAGTTGTTCCGTTAGGAGTTCCACCAAACGTTTTAACAGAGCAACAAGAAGAGCAGGCTGAGACGGATCAAAATGCTGAAGGATTAGGCAAGACTGTTGATGACTCAGCCAATCAAACATCTGATCAGACCACTTCGCGCGATAACGATAGCACGAATAGCTTCTACCGAGCGATTCCCCCTTCGGCCTGGGAAGTTTTGCCACCAAGTTGCCTTACTCGAATGCTGGAGTTCTCCAGTATTCGAACCGAGTACATTCGCAGCTATCCTGAAGCCAATGATCGATTGAGTCAATCGGAACAACAAAAGCTTCAACTCGCAAACTTGATGGAGCTGACTCTGCTGAACAGTCGTGAGTACCAGACGGCCAAGGAAACTCTTTTCAGGACTGCGTTAGCTCTAACGGCGCAGCGCTACCAATACGATCTTAACCCATTTCAATCTGGGAATGGTACCGCTACCAATTACACACACACACGCACAAACGGTGCGACCTTGAATCAAATGGCGATACCAACCGGTGTTGGTGTTCAAAAGAACTTGGCCAGCGCTGGTCAATTCTTGGCGAGTTTTGCCAACAGTGTCGTGCTGACTTTCAATGGCCCCTCCGGATTTGCGGCCGACGTTAGTTCGAACTTGGTATTCGATTTCCAGCAAACCATTTTTCAACGCGACGTACGCTTCGAAAATTTGACCCGAGCCGAACGCGAAGTAGTTTACGCCATGCGCGACTATCTTCGATTTCGTAAACAGCTTTTCCGCGATGTTTCGGGGCTGTACTACAATTTGCTGCTCAGCTACCGAAGTATCGAAATCAGTACCTTAGACTATTTCACCAACCTGCGCGGATTCTTGCAGAGTCAGTCAGAATACCGAACGGCCGAAAAAATTCCTCGAGTTCAAGTCGACCAGTTCGAGCAGAACGTGTTGCGAACTCAAGGCAACCTAGTCAACAACTGTTTCACGCTCGAAACGGCACTCGATCAATTCAAGTTCAAACTCGGGTTGCCTACCGAGATGCCAATCTTGATCGACTTGACCGAGTTAGAGTCTATATCGCTACGAGACGAACTGGGCGTGGCGAGACAGATGATTGAGCGAGCGAGAAATGAGCTGATGATTGCCAAAAGTTCGAATCTAGTCGATGCAACAACGCTAGCCAATGTTGCTGAAGTGTTGGCCGATAGAATGTCCAACATACTGCGTATTCAGCAGCGAATCGAAGACGCTTTGGATCAGGGTAAAATTGACAACCCTGAGATGCAACGGCAGGGCAAAGCCGCTCTGGAGACTGCGGAAAACGAGCTTCAGTCGCTTCAACGGGCATTACAGATCTTAGGAATTCGCATGCAGGTCGAAGCACTTCGAGCCGAACTAGACTCCTTGGTCAAAGAGGGTATCGCAGCTCCTCCACTGCTAATCATGAATCGAGCACTTGAGTATTGCATGACGCAACTTCAAGTGATCGACCTGGCGCTTACCAATCGAATCGCAACGCCGGAAGTTGATAGACTCAAGAGCGAGCGTGACATACTTGCCACTGACATGAAAGGGCTTCAAAGCTTTCTCGTCGAAATCTCGTCCCAGTTACGCTCCTCGAAAGACCTAACCAAGTCTACAACCCTGACTGACATTCCCGAACGGGCCGCGAAATCTCAAGAACTAGCTACTTCGTTCGAGAAGTTGGCAATTGAAGCAATTCGCGACATCATTGCGAATGATGAAATACCGCTAGCGGCCAAGGTTCAACATACTGTCGATAAAACGATTCGGCTAAGCGATAAACTGCTCAGCACGGGTCCTGTCGGCTGGGAGGAGATTGTCTTGGATCACAACGAGACTCTGCTAACAGGTTTAGTTCAACGCCTCGACCTGATGAATCAGCGTGGACGCCTCGCGGATGCTTGGCGGCAAATCAAACTCGCCGGTGACGATTTGAAATCGATAGTCGATCTTCGAGCAACGCAAGTCATTGGAACTCAAACGGGTAGCAACAATCCATTCGACTTCTCATTTGATAACAGCCAAACTCGCCTAAGTGCGGCACTTGATACGCCATTAAATCGACGAATTCAGCGCAACACATTCCGAGTCGCATTGATCAATTACAACGTGGGGCTGCGAAACCTAATGGCGGCCGAAGATTCGATTAAGCTCGACCTGCGAGAAGACCTGCGTCAACTTTCACTCGACCGCAATCAATATTCGATATCCGTCGCCAGTGCCGCTCTAGCTTATGAACGAGTAATTAGTACTCGTCTGCGTTTGCAACTGGCGGTGCAAGGCGTGGCGGCCCGAGATTTTCTGGAAGCTCAACAAGCCTACACCAACGCCCTCAACTCGATCGCGCGTCAGCATGTCAATTACATCACCGATCGTATTGAACTATTCTTTGACCTGGAAGAGATGCCGGTCGACGAGTGTGGCTATTGGGAAGGTGTCACACGAGATTCAGGACCTCAAATCAATCTGGATTTCCAAAATCGCAATCCACGGCCCTATGGCACGTTGCCGCCAAAGGTTCGTTACTCCCCAACCGTTCGTCAAATCGAACAAGTACCTCCCGGAAACGTTGAAGTACGGTAGTGGGAATTTGCCAACGACCAGATCGCAACTGATTCCGCCAGGAGTGTTCGTACTCGTGGTGAAGATTCGCACGAAATACTCGTTTTTTGCGACCTACCGGAACCCCAAACACCAAAAGAGTGCTGATCGAGGCGGCTAAATTTAGGACTCGGGACTCGTAACCTCGTTTACTACCTTGCCTCGTCCACTAACTAACGAGAAGCTGATGAGCTGTTGAGAGCTAGCTTGGCTTGAACCATTTTCCACTGCTTCACAATTTCGCTGACAGTACCAACACCAGGCTGCGCGGAAACCTGCTGCGAGGAAGCGGCCTGGGACCGAGTTGCAAAATCAGCTTGCACATGATCGGCCGCGTTGCTCTGAGTTGGAAGCTCGTTCGAACTAACTGATTGAAATTCGAGCGTAGGAATTCTACGAGCGATATGCGGAGCTGGAATCTCTGCGCCATTAATAGTCAATGTGTCGATCGCAGGCTTTTTGTGGTTCAGCAACTCGGCGAACTTTGCCGCAACCTGCTCGGTCAACTGAGGTAGCCGTAGTGTTCCATCGGTACGGCCTAGCAATCCGTCCAGAATGAAATCCTGGGAGTTGAACACAGACTGTGACAACCAAGGCTGACTATCTTGAAGCCGCATAGGCACAAAGCGTTCAGCGGCTGCCATGATGGTCGAATCGCTTCGTTCATGAGCAGCTTTCAATTCCAGAATCAACCAGCGATTTTCCGCAACGCGATAGACAAACTGCTTCGAAGTGGCTGCACGTTGAAGATGTACGTTAAACGCATCGCACTCAGAAAGTGTGCTACGAACCGCAAACAAACTGACACGGTAAGTGGCATTGTTGGGGGCAAGCGTTGCATTTTGTAGCATCCACGCTCGAATCATTGAAGGGTAGGTGTCCACGGGCAACGAAACTCGAACGATTGTTCCACCATTGGTTCCATGTTGAGCTGCGATCAAGCCTCCGATGCTGGTAATCAACTGTCGGGCGGACTGTAGTCCGATGCCTTTGGTTGGCAAAAGGTTTTCGACGGTCGAGCTGTTGAGCATCTTCATGAGATTGGCGGGCAGACCAAGTCCATTGTCTTCGATGGTGATCATCAATCGCTGCGTTACATTGTTCTGCCAGTTGGCTCGGATGATGATCTTCCCGCCAAGTTCGCTCGCGGCAGCCGCGTTCGCAATCAGGTTCACAACGGCTCGCGTTAAGTGATTCGGATCTAAATACAGACACGGAAGCTCGGCGTCCCAGCCAATCCATTCAATCTGAATTCTCTTTGGTAGAGCAATCTTCTCCAGCAACTCGCGAACGGAGTGCATCCACTGTACTGGCGTAAATCGCGAGCGAATAATCTCCACGCCGTCTGCGTCCACCTTTCGTGTAAGCAGGATGCTATCGGTCCACTGCGCGATCAGGTCTAACTTATTCGAGGCGCCGGCTAAACGATCTGCATCGTCGACCGATAGAAAACTGTTGAATCGAACTTGATGGCTCAGTTCACTCACTATGCGATGCGCAGCGGCCAATGGTCCTCGAATATCGGTGGCAAGCTGTATGGCTAACTCAATCAATCGCTTGTCAAGTTCAGCAGTTTCGACGATTTCTGGTTGTTTTGAAACTCGATGCGAATTGATCAAAAACTTCGGCGCTTTGACTCGGGGGTGTTCGGCATGACCAACGGAGGACTGGGCCAAGTTAGTTATCGAAATAGCTGCGGCAGCCGGATCGGATGCCAGTGGGCTATGCCAGCCAACTTGCTGGATCCATCCAAGCTGCATGTGTGGTCCGCCAAGAGGATGCGCCGAGTCGATCCGGTGAGTGTTAATCTTGGTGCCAGTGGTAGTGGCACTGGGTACAACTAATAATTGCCACCGAGAGGGCTTAGCAGTTCGAGCGGTGGTAACGGTTGTCTTGGCGCTTTGGCTCGGGATGGTCATTCTATCTTCCTTGAATCGCAGCCTGTTCACAAACATGCAACAGCTTCATCGGAAATATCGGAGCCCGGAGTGCTTAGCTTTGTCCGTAAGCTAGCAAAAATGCGCTCAGTAACCCTGGGTGTGTTTACACTGCAGGTTGTGACAGATTTTCGGATCATTCATGAAAGGACGAAATAGCAGGTGGTGCCGATTTCTGAAGTTATTCCTTGGACGCGATTCGTTCGGCGAGTGCCTTTAGATCCATGCCTCGTAGTGCTCCTTCAAGCATCTCGGGTAATTTATTCGGAGTACACGCAAAACACGGAATTCCCAATGCCGAGAGCTTCCGAGCTAACGCTTCGTCGTAGGACGGCTTGCCAGAATCCGACAAAGCCAATAGGCACATGCACCGTACTCCACTGGCAACCATGTCGCCAAGCCGCCGAACTAACTGAGTTTGATTGCCACCCTCGTACAGGTCGGTAATCATGATAAACAATGTCTTGGAAGGTTCTTCTATGAACTTCTCGCAGTATGCCACCGACTTATTGATGTCGGTACCGCCACCCAACTGAACGCCGAAGAGCATCTCAACGGGATCGTTGCCACACTTTTCAGTCAGGTCGACAATCTCGGTGTCAAACGCAATCACATGTGTCTTGAGAGCTGGCAACGATGCAAAGATCGAGCCTGTGATGGCACCATAAACTACCGAATCGGCCATCGATCCGCTTTGATCCATGTCAACAATCACGGTCCAGTTGTTAGTCTTCTGAGCCCGCGAGTAAAAGTAAACCCGCTCTGGTACGATCGTTCCTAAGTTAGGTTGATAGTTTTTCAAGTTGCGCCCGATGGTCCACTTCCAATCGATGCTGGATGCATTAGGAATTGGCGAGTGTTGCTTGCGATTCAGCGCGCCCATCACCGCTTGACGAATGCGTTGCTCAAGTAGCAGTTTTGCTTGATCGACAACTGACTGAACAACCATTCGAGCGGTCTCTTTGGTACGCTCAGGAATCTGGCCGCTCAGCGACATCAACGTTCCGACCAATTGCACGTTGGGTTGAATGTTCTTGAGCGTTTCCGGTTCAAACAAAAGTTGCGTAAGACCTTTCCGCTCAATCGCATCCTGCTGAATCACCGAAACGACATCTTCCTTGAAATAGTTGCGAATGTCGCCCAACCACTTAGCAAGTCGTGGAGATGAACCTCCAAGACCCGCGCTGCGTTGGCCTTTTCCGGTAGTTTGCTCAGTGTCGTCGTAGATCGCAGCCAGCGCTGCATCCATTTCGCTTTGCTCGGCATTCAGATCGCAATCACCGCAGCACTGCTTAAGCGAATCCTGTGCGGAAGGACCAAGAATTAGCCGCCACCGCTTCAGTTGCTCAATGTCTCGATCGTCGGTTGGGTTGTTCATGTTTTATGAGTCTTTGGCTGTGATGAATCGGACGCGTACCATTACAAATCATCAAAATTGAAGTCGTTCAGGTCCTCTAAAGCCTGCTCTTCGGCTTGATTCAATTGACCATCCAGCGCTTCTGTGGTCTGTTCAGCATCCAGTCCCCATACGTTTGCCAAGTTTTCTGCAATGTTTCGCTTTTCATTAGGACTAAAGTCACCGAAAGCTCGTCGCAGAAACACCAGCGAACGCTTGAACTGCTCTTCATCCAACGAGGAAACATAGTCGGCCAGTTGTTCCCACAAAACCTGTCGAGCGATCAAGGCGTAGCGATTGCGTGAGGCCAATCCTTCGAACCAGCCCGCACCAAGATCAGCGGGAATTCCTGGAGACAGTCGTCGCGACACCTCTTGAGCAAGCGAGTCGTTGTTCATCGCTCCACGCTCCAGCAATATTGCACAAGCCAAGCCAGAGAGTAGCGGACTTCGGTCATCTGCATCGGCGAGTCGCTGTAGCTGTTTCAGCCACATGCTTTCGTCGATCAGCGTGTGAAACTCTAGCGCGATACGATTCATCTGATCGATAGCGCCAATCAACAGTTTAGCGGCAGCGTTATCACAATTGGCTGATTCAAACAGAGCCAAACAACCTTGAACGAACAGCTCTTCAATTAGTGGTACAAGTGGGCTAGTATCAAACTTGCGCACATCGCCAAACCGAACGACCTGCATTAACTCAAAACCAGCTTTGGCGATCGCGACCATCGCCGAGTTCTCGCTGGCCAGCTCCTGCAGTCGCTTCCTGGCATGCTCCATCGTGGTTGGGAGATTGCAACGGCAAGCATCGCTTACTATCGACGCTGCCGCATCAATAGTTGTAGCTTCTTCGATGCACTGCTTGAGCTTATAACCGCAGGCTAATTCCACCGTCTCGCCCAACAGCACAGATTCGACGAGCGTAATTTCGCTCTCCGGCGACCATTGCAGAGCCCAGTTCTCCGCCCAAGTCGCGGATGATTGGCTAGTCGGAACATGCTCTGCAAATTTAATTCCCAGCACCCGAAGTCGATGGAGAAACGATGATCGATTCAGATCCAGGAACGCAGCCGCCTCCGACTTTGCTTGTCGGTTCTCTCGCAGATCGAGTCCCACATCCTGCTTCACTGCGGTGCGATATTTTTCGAGCTTCGTTCTAGCGAGTTCGCGATCGAAATCTTCTTGAATCGAAGTTCGGCTCACTCCAGCAGGCAATTCACCAATAGCAGTACCGACATCCACATGAGCTAGTGACTGTGCGATGGAAGATAGCTCGCCATGACCAATCAACGTCACGGCAGCATCGTGAAGATCGCTGAGTGTTGGAGCTTGACCATCATGCAATGCTGAGAGAGTTCTGGCGAGTCGAACGCCTTCGATCACCTCGGCGGTTGATCGGTGAGTTCCGCTCGTTCGCACATGGCGAGCAACTTCGCTGAGGTAGCGGGCTGCCAGCGCTTGAAGATCGCTTTCGTTCAAGCAATCCCACATCAGCTCGAAATAGGCTGGCGCTGCGTTTCCTGCGCCATAGCCTGACTGAGCCGACAAACGGAAGTAGGAGTAGGGCATCAAGGTCAGCTTGCTGGATCGTCGCGGCAGCGTGGCCAATTCTTGGTCCGTCATGCTACCCTGGCTGCCATTAAGTACCGGAGCATGAAACGCACCAACGACAGCCACGATCTTGTTGGCCGGTACTCCACGATCGATCGCTTGTTGAATGCAACGACGCATGTACGCTTCACGAACCAGATTCTCGGCGCGGTGACGTACTGGATCTTGATCTAATTCTCTCAACGACTTTCCAAGCTCGATGGCAGCTAGCCTATAGGACTGGTCGCTCAGATTGTGTTCGAAGTTCCGCTCCCAATAGGCATCGTAATCCAGTTCGCCGCACTGCTCGGCCATTCTTCGATAAAGCGATCCGCGAGACTCAATCTCCGTTACATACTCTTCAGAGCCTGCTTCGCCATTCTGCTGCTGGTCATCCGAGACATCTGAATCATCCGAGGCATCTTCGATAGAGTCAGCTTCTGTAGCTTCCGCAGCCTCTTGTTCGACGCGTTTGCGCAACGCCTCTTCCGCTTGTCGATACTCCAGATCTTGTAAACCAAGGAAGATATCCGAAGGCAGATCGATGAACTCAAGCGGCACTTTATTCTCATGAGCCCAAACCACGGCCTGAAACTCGGGACTGTATCGCGCGATCGGATAAACCAAAGTTCGGACCGGCAGATCAGCCGTATAAGCCAGAATGGCGATAGGTGGTTTGGTGCCCTTCTTGACCCAAAAACGAGTTAAGTCGCCAGCATCCGCAAGACCTTCTACGAGTACAAGTTCGGGTTGTACCTCGTCAAGAAATCGACGCAGATGCCAAGCCCCGCTCGGCGATAGGTGGCGAACACCAAAGACTTGAATTTCGCAGGAATTACTCACGCATTCTGCTCCGAGCAGGCGTTGAATAGAGGACGCCATTCGGCTCCGCGCTTCTTCAGCACGTTGGCCAAGTACTCCTGCCACACTACCTTATCCTTCTCCTCGTCCTTGATCACTGCACCCTGGATTCCGGAGGCCAAATCGTTCGCGGAAACTTGACCATTACCAAAGTTAGCCGCCAACGCCATGCTACCAGCCAACACCGAGATGGCTTCGGCAGTGGAAAGAACGCCCGATGGAGTCTTGACCTTGGCTTTACCATCCAGAGTTTGACCTGTACGAAGTTCGCGGAAGATCGTCACTACTTTTTCAATGGCTTCATCCGCTGGAACAGCAGCTCGCAAATCCAAGTTGCTGGCCAAATCTTCCACGCGTCGCTTGACGATATCCATCTCAAGCTCAAGCGTTGCCGGGGATGGCAGAACAATAATGTTGAATCGCCGTTTGAGCGCGGCAGACATATCGTTCACGCCACGGTCTCGAGTGTTAGCCGTTGCAATCACCGAGAAGCCGCGAGCTGCTGGCACTTCTCTCGCGAGTTCGGGGATGGATAGTCGCTTTTCGGAGAGCAGTGAAATCATTGCATCTTGAACTTCGGATGCACAACGCGTGATCTCTTCGAAACGCGCGATCGAGCCAGACTCCATAGCTCGGAACACTGGACTGCGGATCAGTGCCGAATCGCTGGGACCATTGGCAATCAGCATAGCGTAGTTCCAGGTGTAGCGAATCTGCTCTTCGGTCGTGCCAGCGGTACCTTGTACGACCTTGGTAGAATCGCCATTAATGGCCGCGGTCAAATGTTCCGATAGCCAAGACTTGGCTGTTCCAGGTTCTCCAATCAACAGCAGTGCTCTATCGGTAATCAGCGTTGAGATCGCGATTTCGACTAACCGTTGATGGCCGATGTACTTGGGAGTAATGTTCACTCCACCAGCTTTGCCGCCACAAATGTAGGTCAGCACGGCCCGTGGCGACATCTGCCACCCTTGCGGTCGATCATGCGGTGTCGCTTTTGATCAAAGCTTCTATCTCATGAGCAAACGATTGTTCCGCGGGTGTCTAGAACTTGAGTTTCGTTGCTCGCTCCGTTAGACGGGCGAGCCCTCTTCTGTTTTCTTCTTAGCCATTTCATTTCCTAAATGGAGTTATTTTTTGCTTGTTCGAATCGTTTGAATCGCCTCTACCAACCCGTCCGCCAGATGCGTATTGGTCTTGGGGTCGGACACGATCTGTTCCAGCCCTGAATGGCTTTTCCGAGAGCTTGCAAGCCACTCGCGACCACACATTCCAAAGATACCAGTACGAATTCGTCGATTTGATGGCATCCAGAAACTCAAGAACCACTTTCTCGGCGTCGGGATGATTCGACTGCACCATGGCCATTGCGATCTGCCAAGCATCTTCGGCGCTTTTCTTAGTCTTTGTTGCCGGCAACTTCTTTGGTCAGGTAATTGTGTGAAGCGATTTGTTCTTTAGCGTTGCCATCGAGAATACTAGCGACTCGATATCCAACTCAATTGCCAGGTCTAGCCATTTAGGATCGAGCGGGACTTGGTGGTCATCGCCACGATCCAATCCGTAATTGTAGTAACGAATCGACGCATAATCGGTCACCTCCGACATCACAGCTTCACTGCGTTCGGCTTCCACAGTTTTCTTTTTCGCGTCAGGCTTTAGATATGACGAGAACTGTTTGAAGAAGTCGGCTGCCTTCAGCGTGCGACGGGCTCCAGCGACGATGCACGGCCAACTATTGGCGTCGATCTTCTCGCGATTCGAGACCAAATACTTCAGTGCCGAATCACTGCCTGAAGAAAGCTGAGTGATCGCTAGCTCGACGATATCACTTCCGCCTGGATCGGATTTGATCTTCTTCAATTCATCACTTTGATCGACGATAGAAATCAAAAACTCTTCATTTGCCTTTTCGAGCTTGCAGTTTGCAATCTGCATTAGCATCAGTAGCTTTTCAACCGCCGTCTTCTGCTCTTTCTTGTCTTTCAATTGCGCCAGACCGGCTAGAGCGTTTTTGGCTCGAGCCAATGCAGCCGCCAACAGAGGCTTTGGCCCGATGTTTCTAGCTGGAGAAAGCAGAAGATCCAAGTCTTTACCATCCAACGATGCAATCAACAACGACTCTGCATCTTTAGACGTCATACGAGCTAAAGAGATCATCGCAGCCGCTCGTACGTCTTTTGCCTTGGCACGGGCCTGTTCGAGTAGATAACTCAGGTCCTCCTCAGAATGCCCTAAACACTCGATGGCGACGACCTTCATTTCCTTCGAACCGTCCTCGAGAGCCTTCATGACCAGCTCGCGAGCCAAGTCAGGAGCGATCTGATGCATTGCCTTCAAGCGATTGCAGTGTCCGGCTTTGCCTTTCGCGTCATACTTAGCCTTGATCTCGTCGAAGATCGCTCGGCCATACATCGGCAATATCTTCTCCGCAATGAAATCTCGAATCTCGCTGTATGTATCGTCAATTGCGTCAATGCTGGCCCGAACTAGCCGCAGATCGTTGAACAGCTTCAGTTCGTAAGCGGACTTAATCTGTTCGTATCGACCACCACCTGAAGTCGAAAGCGCCTCGAGCAACGGCTTTAGGACTCTTGCACTGGTCTGAGTCTTCTGCATTGTCATTGGCGAAGCAGGCAACTCAGTGAGTTTACCTTCAACGCCGGTTGTACCTTGGGTATACAGAACCGAGTTGATTAACGAACCCAGTTCTAATAAGGCCGCTGCAGCAGTTTTCTCGGTCGAGCTGATTACTTGGTCCGCACAGTCTGCGATGCGTGCAAATATCGGAGCCTTTTCACCCGCCTTGCGCAGTGGCTCAACTAGCTTTTTCAACCTGAAATCACCAGGAGCAACAACACTACCTGCGATCGATAGTCGGCGAACTTCTGTGTAGACATCATTCAGTATTGCAATACTCATGTTCAAATTCCTTCTACAAAGTTAGTCGAACTACGTCATTGGAAGTTACAATGGCAAGCGGTTTGACTTCGAGCCGCTTGGTATCGAAGTCATGTCGAAATCTTGCTATCAACACTTGGTCTACCAATGACTCGCTGGGCACAAGCCGCAATAGTTGCAGACTGGGAGGCTCTTCGGCGATACCACGATCGGTCATCGTCAAACGATTGCCCGACACATCCTCGACACACAACGTCTCTTCGACCATGCCAATTCGCTTGAACTTCAGCAAACAGACTGGTTGCTTTTCTGAAAGCGGTCCCTTCAGATTGCCCTTCACTTGTTTGGCCATAGCTGCAAAATCTGCTTGAGCAAACTTCTTGATCGCGGCAAAATCTTTGTCTATCGTGGGCCGTGTTGTCATTCCTTCCCAGCGGATACGTTGATTCATATCGCCTGGATAGATGAACAACTCGGGTATTTGAGCCACTTGAAAGAAACTGTCTTCAGCCTTGATGAACTTTGCTGCTTTGTAGGGTCGATAGTTCTTCGTGCAATACAACTTGCCTGAAGCCAAATCGATCCAGATTCCGCTGTCGATAAACTCTTGGCGGCTTCGGTCGTCGCAGCAGTTAAAGGCTAACTGCATCATTTCAACGTTTGGCGTCATCAAACCAGCCTCGCGCAGTTCGGCCAACTGCCATGCATGGCCTAACCAGGCAGCGATACTGGTTTCGATGTCTGGTTTAAGCTCCGGATCGCTCAGTCGCTTTTCGAGATAAGCTCGCCCCTGTTTGATCAGTGCATACAGCGTCGAGAGTTTATCCAGAGCCTCGCCGTAAACTTGCTCACGTTCGGCCGGAGTGCGATCGTCTTCGAAGTACCCGTTGCTGTCACAGAACAGT
>JAXMBP010000068.1:0-29468 GCA_046349795.1 Pirellulales bacterium
TGCTGGTGCCCAACCTGCGGCCTTTCGGCTGTACGTTAAATTTTATGGCTATCCGGAGGAAATAGCTGCGACTGTCGAGAATATGCAAACGTATGATGTGCGTTCTTTGGAGTTCTACTTAGATAATGACATTAACAAGTATCTAGCGGAAATTCGAGTTGGAAGGATAACGCAGACTGGTGGTCAAGAGCAGAACGTACTAATCTTGAAAAGGGACAATATACCTGTTATTGATGTCGAATTTGCCAGCACCGTTCGTAGCCCTGGTGGCGCTTTTATTTCTACTCGGTGCGATCTCAAGTGGAACGCGGATGACGTGATTCCTGAGGATAAATACGCAGAGCATACTCTTTTCACCCAGCGCGATACTGCGCCGGTAGATGGGACTTGGGTAGGAACTTCGACTTCATTCGTAGGTCCGAACACCCCAGTCTGGCCACTCACTTTCGACGCCGATTGCAATGATCGGGATCTCTTTGAGGTTGTTAGCTTCACCCGTACGGACAGTAGTTGGGGAATACGTCGAAAATGGGTGGATATTCCCATTGAGAGAACTTGGAAGGAAACTCAAGATGGCAAGACGGTTGATGCTTTTGCGGTTTTTTTTGGACGAGTAAAGAAGATTTATGATCACTTTGATCCGGCCCTTTATTTTTATATTTTAAACTGTTACACTTGTTATGGCTCAATCGGCGAACAGGGGACTTCTGAATGAGGTTTTGCATGAAATGCGG
Organism: Pirellulales bacterium; assembly: GCA_046349795.1. Classification (GTDB taxonomy): domain Bacteria; phylum Planctomycetota; class Planctomycetia; order Pirellulales; family Pirellulaceae; genus Aureliella. The sequence goes on from JAXMBP010000068.1 coordinate 735, forward strand.
CTTTATCAATCTCTATGCAGTTGTCGTGTGCCTGTTGATATCATCTAATGGTATAACGCAACAACGGGCTGATAAAGATCGGCGAATATCTTTTCGGGGCCGGAATTTGACGGTTGATGAGTATGTTTCCAATTCGGAAGCTATTTCTGCGTTCAAAAGTAGTCGTCTGAAGCAATTGGATCCACGCCGCTTCTTCAGTGAAGAACAACATCAGAACTTATGGAAGAACAACATCGAGTTGCGTCTAGATATTGGTAGGCCTAAAGCGACGGAGATGGTCGTTGATAAGAAAGTGGACGTAGATTTGAAGACTATGGACAAGGTACGATTGGATCGTTTTGGGATGGGAGCAACAGCGCTAATTTCAAATTCGATGCCGACACTTTGTGCCGAGGTCATGGAGCTGGTTAATGAAGAAGCGGTTGGGGTTGGGCTCGATTCCGAAAAGTTCGAGTTATTTTTGTTAAAGCTTAAAGAGTTCGTGGATAAAAAATGGGTGCGATTGAGACCATCAGATTTCCCGAAAGTGGTCTTTCGAGCTGAGCTTGTTGATCATTTCTCGGTTATTCGAAAAAAACCTGAGCAGTGGTTTTTGATAGATGCGTATCATGTAGGGGAGTATGAGGGTGATTTGGTCGAGGCGGACTTTCGCAGCCTTTACAGTAAGGTAGTTTTTGGCCAGGTTAATAGTGCTGACCCTCTTACTTTTCTGAATCGTGCATTGCCTCATCCACAAGTGGAGGAGACTTTTCACAGTCTTTCCAATCCGAAGAAACTGCTACCTAATCGTCAAGATCCGAAAGTAATTGTCCATGACGATCGGTTGACTCTGCAAGAGCGAGAGAAGTCGCTCGGGTTTAAGGTCATTGATTCTACTAATCGAAAGCGACATCAGATAGAGGGCTTTTCTTTTGAGTCTGATGTTAAAGTACCGCGTCTCGAGCGTGCCATAGAAGAAGCCCTAGATCTCGTGCTCGATCGAATCCCCAGCGGTTCGTCGCTTACGTTTGAAGAACTTCATCTCCGTATTGGTAGTGTTGCGAATGTTTTGGGCAGAACACTCCCGGATTGTCAATTGGTAGTGACAATTTTGGATAACAAAGTTGGAGACACTAACTACTCAATGATAAAAATCGATGCGCAATTTCGATAGTACATTTTATGAAAGACCAGCTCGCTGATTGCTTCTAATGCTATAGCGCCTCTGCGTCTTCAATTGCATCTTCTTCCGTGCTCTGACTGCTCGATGTGGTCGCGACTAATCCGACTGCCAATAGAGTCGCCAAGGTTAAGGACTTAAGTTAACACGCGACTTTTTTGCAGCATCCGAAAGTTAGAGAAATCTGCCAGTTTCAATCGATACTCGGCAATTTTCGCAAATAGTGAGCACAAGTTCGTTGGCAAACAACCGCGGCGTAGTTGCCAGTTTGTCGAGCTGCCAGTGAGTGATGCTTGGGACGTCGGGGTCAATGACAAGATACGTTTTTACTCCTGATTGCCGATAGAGTTCCTTTTTGTAGCCTAGGTTATTTTACCGAGTCGACGGTGAGAGAATTTCGGCAATCAAATTGGCGGACTTTTCAGGTGCTGTTCCGGAACTTGGTCGCATAGTACAATCAAGTCGAGTCTAACTACCGTGTTTGAATTGACGATCCAGTCCAATTCGCCCAACACTTCTGCCGCACATCCCGAGCCTCTGATTGCGTATTTCGGCAGCGAGATCAAAAAGAACTTTTTGTTGCTTTCCAAAAGAACTTGGTATCATCGCTATTGCAACACCATCCCACAATTCCCAGTCACCTTGCCACTGACGGTAGTCCTCGATCGTATAACAGGGAAGATTTTGTTTTGCGAGGCTCATCTCGATGAACTCGATTAGGAGAAAAGTCGCCTAGGAACAGAATTTCATTGTAGCCTAAAGGCGCATGTGGAGGGCCATTTTGGCTGAAGTGAACGTTTGGCGTTGTTTCTAGCGCTGGCTTTCATTTCAGTGGAAGTGTCGAATAGTCCAGTTCTGTTAGCCGCTGAAATCGACTTTGTCGTAAACCTCGCGCAGCGGAAGGTTTGCTTCTAGGCTTTGGAGAAAAAGTACAGCATCCAAGCCGCTCATCTCCCGAAGCAACCAATTTCCTTCAGCAGTTCGCGTGTGATGCTCCACTCGCGGTTCGTCCTGCCAGAAAACTAGATATTCCTCGAGCGATGGTATCTGGCGATAATGTCCAAACTTGCCTCCAGGATCAAAGTCTGCTGTGGATGGCGAAAGAACCTCTACTAACAATACCGGATTGGAAATGACATCATCCGATGAACCTTCGATGGGTGGACATACTACCGAAACATCCGGATAGGCCTGGTAACCAGTAGCCTCGATGGAGATTCGCATGTCACTGCCATGTGCAATGCAGTCGCGACCTCTTAGAAGTGCACGAATTGCTCCAGCAGCATTGAGACCTATTTGGCTGTGCCGTCTCGTACCACCGGCTTGGGAAAAAACTTCACCTTGATAAAACTCATGACGAACAGTCTGCCGCTTTTCCCATTCTTCGTATTGGGCCAAGGTCATTAACTGATCAACTTTTCGGGCGGTACTCATCTTGCACCCTTTTAGTTTTGGAGAGATTTGCTCCTAATATCTTAGCCAGTTTCAGCCACTTGTATCCAGAAGACTCCGAATTTTGCGGTGGTCGGAGGTGGCCCAACGGGATCGCTGGCGAAGCTTGCAACAAAGAAACAATGAAAAATGCGAATAGTTTCCTTACTGCCCAGCGCGACAGAGATCATCTGTGGGTTGGGCCTTCGCGAGAATCTGGTTGGAGTCACTCACGAATGCGATTTTCCAGCCGATGTCCGTGAGCTACCACATGTTACTCACAGCAAAATTTCCGCTACCGCTACTAGTGCTCAAATCGACAACGCGGTTCGTGAACAGCTACGTGGCCAGAGTTCTCTGTACGCGCTTGACCAAAAACTGCTTGAGTCGCTCGAGCCCGACTTGATCGTCACGCAAACACTTTGCGAAGTATGTGCAGTGGCTGAGTCGGAAGTACAGCGAGCTATCGCCAATCTAAAGAACCGTCCAAAGATTTTGAACCTCGAACCTCTCACGCTCGGCGATCTTTATCACTCCATTCATCAGGTGGCTCATGCGGCAAACTGTCCCGATCGAGGTGAAGAATATGTTTCAAGCCTTCGGCATCGAGTCAATTCCGTCGTTGCCAGAAATCAAGATCTGAAATCTCGCCCCAGAACATTGATCCTTGAGTGGATCGATCCGCTGTTTTGTGCGGGTCACTGGAATCCGGAGTTGGTTGAGTTGGCTGGTGGAAGAGAGATGATTGGCAAGATCGGCGAGCGTTCGAAATCGATTTCTTGGCAAGATCTTGTGGCTACCTCGCCGGAGTTCATGATGATCGCCTGTTGCGGATTCAATATCGAGCGGACCTTGCAAGATATTCCGCTGCTGGAATTGCATGCGGAATGGTCGTTGTTGCCGTGCGTTCGAAGCAATCGGGTCTACGTTGTGGATGGCTCCGCGTACTTCAATCGACCAGGTCCGCGCGCTGATCGATAGTCTCGAAATTCTGGCTCATGCGGCATCCCGATCTTCAACCACTAGCTACTTCTACGTTGACCAAAATCACCTGTTAGCAGAATTATTTGCAGCGGCTTAATTCAAAGATTACGCAGGCATCGCTTCGTATACGCTGAACGAACCAACCGTTATCGTTGACAAGTCGAGCGTTGTGCGGATCACTGGACTGCCAGACATGTTCTGGTTTAGAACTGTAATTTTGGTTCCAATTACAGACTCGATGATTGCTGCGTGACCAAAAACAGAATCCATCCACAGAGATGAAGTAGCCGTTTCGAAGCGAGTGCCCGGCGCAAATTGAATGATATTGCCCGGTTGCATTGCCTCTCCAACGTTTAGCTTTCTGCCCCAGATGTAAAATCCAGGTGACTGGAAAGTCGATCCAGGTTTGGCTCCAACCGAAACCAAGGCGGCTTCAATAAGCCGAGTGCAGCCTCCGTCACCAACGAACTGCCCAAGCTTACTTTGGGCAAACGCCAAAACCTTCGGGTTCAAGCTTTCAACTAAGTCAGGGGCCAAAGAGGCCGTTTTGTTTTTGACCGCATCCAATCGAGTTGACCAACGTGTTGAATCGTTGGCATTGTTGTAGTCGAACATCGCTGCGGCCGAGTGTTTCGTGGTAGCACGGTCTTCGGCTAACAGCCAACCACTTGGAAAGTTAACTGAGTCGTCGATATAGGTGTCGACGCCTATACCTCCATTCATGCGGAATTCGGTATCGGCCCCGCCATCTAACCAATCATCCCCATCATTGCCAAACAATTGATCTCGACCAGCACCGCCAAACAGATAGTCATTGCCTGATCCGCCGCTCACATAGTCGTCGCCGAGATCACCGAAAAGTATGTCGTTATCGGCTGCACCTGACAGATTGTCGTTGCCACCGCGACCATCTAGGTAGTCGTTTCCAGTGCTTCCATAAAGTTCGTCGGGACCAGATCCTCCAATTAAGGTGTCCGCGCCCGCTCCGCCGTTGGCGAGCGAAGGCACTGCCGTTTGATTTTCGAAATAGTCGTCACCGCTGTAGCCGTGAAACTCAACTTTTTTCACAGTGGCCAAGCTATAGTTGCCAGACTTCGTTTGTCCGTTGGAGGTAGTTAGCTGCACAATAAGTCTGTCGTCTGAAACAGCCGCGGTTCCCTTAGTATCCACTTTGACAATGACTTTGTCGTTGGTCGTGCTAGTCCCTTCGGCATGAGCGATTCCCGTGGCCGAATCAAAAAAGACTTGGGCCGCCATTAATTGACGACCTTCCAGGTTTTCACAACAAAAGACATGTTTGGTTGATCGTTTGTACTGAGCATTTCGCGTTGACATTTGACGTGTGCCTTAGGGTAGGAAGTGAGTGGTTAATGTGCTAAGCGAAACCGCCGGGAAACTGTTACAGAGATTTCCCGAGATTTCGAAACTCACTAGATTTTGCTTCCAAAAGCTGAAAACCAATTGGTTCGTCTAGGGAAACGCTCGTAGACAAGAAAAGCTGATAACCATTAACGAGCCGAAGAGTCTTTTACCGCTAACCTCACAAGAGATACGTCAGAAAACCAGCTTTTTCCGCGTCTCGCCGCAAATCGGATTTCCGAGATTTCGGCTCCAGTTGCTAGCGGAATGGCTGTCAGGGGATATTCGTTGATGGAAATAAACCAACCACCCGGCTGCCGCTCCAATTGCACGGCAAAGGGAGAATCAAAGTCTATGACTGTTTTCATAGTTTTGTTCGGAATAAAGGCCGCTTCCTGGTCGGAGTCCGCCGTACCAAGCTCAATGCCTTCGGCGCTGATCCGAATCACGTTCCGAGGCTCGCGTTGAGCTTTGGCGCTGATTCCGAAATGCAACTCCACCTGAGCTGCGTCCTGCCGATGTACAACGACAGTGAATCGAAAGAACTCGTGTTTCTTGCTTCCATCAGACGAATCAATGTTGATTGGCCGCCCCAAGACTCCGTTTGTGCCTTCGATGACAAACTCATTAGGCTCAGCAATCCAATTCCCGGATCGTCGGTTCCATCCCGACAAACTCGTTCCATTAAATAGTGGTTGTTCGGAACCAACTTCAACCATGGGAACGGAGGTGACATCTCTGCGAAGGAAAAAATCACGGCTCAAGAAACCCGCGCAGACGATCGCAGCCACAACGGATAGCCCTAGAAGTGTTTTCTTGAGTAGAGCTTTATCTCTTGGGTGCCCGGGCTCTGTAACTGTAACAGTTTCTGATTGAGTTGATTTGCTTAGCCGTACCTCCACTGTTTCAACGTTGTCGGGATTATCGGTTTCAAGCAACTTCAGAACATTCTCGATCTCACTTACGAGAGCTGTACCTTGCGGACGTTGTCGCGGGTCTAGCGACATAAGTTTGGCAACCAACTTGCAGGAAACCGAAGTTACATTGGGGCAGCAGTCGGAAGCAATCGGCGCAGGGGCTGTGAGCTTTTGAGCGATAATCTCCGACATCGATTTTTCAGCATAGGGCGGCCTGCCTGTTAACAAATGAAAGGCCGTCGCACCGAGTCCGTAAACATCGCACGCGTGACCAACTTCGCCGCCCGTAAGTTGCTCGGGAGCCATGTACCGCGGACTACCAACGATCGTTCCGGTCTCAGTCAATCGATCCGACACTTCGGCTTGTTCGGCAAGTGCCAATCCGAAGTCGACAATCTTCAGCAAATCATTTTCGGTCGTTGAGCTTGATCGGCCAAGAAGGAGATTGGCTGGTTTGAGGTCGCGATGCACGATGCCTTTTTCGTTGGCGTGTACTAAACCAAGTGCCGCTTGCTTCATCCAGTTCCAAACACGAGTTTCATTTTGGGCGCCTTGACGAGTAACAACATTATCCAGGTCCGTACCTTGGATCAGTTCCATGGTCAGATACAAGTAGCCCTGCACTTCACCAAAATCGTAGACTGTAACGATGTTGGAATGTTGAAGACGCGCGAGAGTACGAGCCTCCTGATAAAATCGCTGGATAGCCTTCGCACTAATCTGACCGTCAGCTCGCAGAGTCTTTATCGCAACGGGCCGATCCAGTTTGAGGTGTTTGGCTTCGAAAACAGATCCCATACCTCCGCTACCGATGAAGCCAGTCAAGACGTAGCCAGGAATGGACTGCTCGTTTTCAGCTAAAAAGCGAATTGCGGCTAATTTCTTTCTATCAACCAAACCAGCTTGGGCAATTTGTTCCCAAAAAGATGTAGGATCGGATCCTAAAGCGAAGAGTGATATAGCGTCCCTTTGATCGGCGCTCACTAGCTTCTTCTGAAACGCAAACTCGATAATTTCATGAGGCTGCAATCGCATGGATCTGGTCAGCTTCTTAAGTTCTGAGACGATAGCTGACACACTTGGGCGATCCGCCAGACTTTCACCCACATAAGCATAGCGAACGCGACCGCTAACATCGATGATATAAGTAGCTGGCTTGAAGGTCCTTGCGAATGCCAAGCTTATCAACGTTGATCAAACGAGCGTCCAGCAAAACGGGAAAGGGAACCTGGCGTTGAGGTCCTTCAACTCAACACGGGAGTTGTTCAACAACTTTCAAATTGACCTTTGTCACCTAGATCTTCGATGGGATAGACAACTACGACTTCAGCATTTAGCTTTGGAAATCTGCTGATGGTCTCGAATTAATCTCGCTACCTGAGTTGAGCAGTAAGGGCAGACATGAGTGGTGTTGCCACGGGTGATAACTACTACGATCGATTTACCCTTAGCGTACTCGCCGAGTGCATGATCATTGCCTTCCAGGTCTTGAAACACCAACTGGCCAAACGCCTCGTCGCTGGTTGAATTTGCTGGTGCCGAATCAATAAAGTTGATCTGAGTTTGACTATAGTCGTATTGGTTTGAGCAGCCGAGAAATGCCGCACTCCAACAGATCGCTTCAAGCTGTTATGTTGGCGAACCGGTTGCCGTAGAGCGTCATAATTCAAGCTACCTGATTAGTAATGCCCCCGTACCCGGACGATTTCCCAGTTTCTTGCGTCGAATTCCTGGAGCAGTTGTCGCATTATAGCCAATTCAACCTCGCTTAGGGACTAAGGTGCTCGGTTAAGAATTAGCGCGAGATTGCTGGTTTCGCGGATAATCCCAACGATTCGTTAGTCGAGAAAAATGAGTTAAACTGTAGACTTACTCGAATGAAAGCATCGTCGGAATGAAACGGCGAAGCTCAGATGGAAGAAGTTGCTTAGGCACCCAAGATGATATCTACGCACTCCAGCTTGCTGATTAGGCTACGAACTCCCGTGGACTCGAAGCTTGGAATCAGCTCGTACAGCTCTGCACGCGCCCGATGATTCGCACTTGGTGAATCGCATCTCGCTGGACCGAGATCACAACGATGATCTTGTCCAGGATATTCTGTTGGTACTGGTCGAGAAGATCTCGGAATTTGTTCGTCAAAGGCCAGGTAGTTTTCGAGCTTGGTTAAGGACTATTGCAACTAACAAGGCTCTAGATTTTGTTCGACGTCAGCAAAAGGGAAAAACGGTGCCCATGTCCGAATTCGAAGCCCAGGTGGAAAGTGACGAGCAGTGGATTTCCGAAGACGAGTATCGCAAAACTTTGGCTCAAAACGCTTTGCGATTGATGTCTGTCAAATTCTCAGATGTTGCGGAACGACTGAATCTGCTGGACTCCATCGGCTTGAATTGACAGAATACTAAGCCAGCCACAGGTGGCGAGGTTTTCTACAACTTCATGTTTGCGAATGATACTTTCGATTCGCTCTTTCGAAGCTGCGATGAAGACTGCTAATCTCAGCGGCCCATGTTGCAGTGTTGTTCCAGAGTGTAACGAGGGATTTTCTCCTCGATTCTCAGAAAAAAAGTCAAAGGTTTCTTAGACCTACCGAGTACCGGGATTACCAGTCAGTAACTTTTACGACATCTGTTTCGCGAATGGAATTGCTGTGTTATGCTATCAAGATACTTTTTTCGAAGACAGTGAGTATCGAATCGCATAGGTTCAGCGGGTGTGTTTGTGACTTAACGCCGTCGCTGCTGAACCAACTGGGCTTAGTCGTTTGAATGATTATTGAGGCCATCATGAAGAAGACTGCCGCTAGTCGAACGCAAATTGCAGAAGAAACCAAGCAGTGGACCTTTTTGACCAACCATACCCATGTACTGGTCATGTTGTTTAGCAATCCCGAGATACCGCTCCGCGAAGTAGCTATCCAAGTGGGTATTACTGAACGAGCCGTACAGAGAATTGTGGCAGACCTTGAAGAGGGCGGCTTTATCAAGCGCGAAAAGGTAGGTCGAGGAAATCACTACGAAATCATCAAGAGCAAGACCCTAAGGCACCCGATTGAAGCTCATCGCAAGATCGGCGATTTGCTCAACCTTGTAGCACCGCAATAGTTGATAAGTTAGATTAGAAATAACAGTCAGAGCGAGAGGCAAAGGCAATCTTTTGGGCCTCGAATCAATTCAGACTACAATAGAACAGCAACAGAGATAGACTTAATTGACAATGCTGTCCAACTTTCACAGATCCGATTTACTCCCGCCTAAATCCTACCGATGACAGACCCATTCGGAAATTGCGAAGCCGACAGCTACGACGTAGAGTTCGCAGTGCCCATCATGCATCGACTACGCTTCACGAACAATTGTTTTGGTGAAGACCTCTCTGTGATACATCGATTGCTCGATGCTGGCGACCAAGCGAAGGCGAGAGTGCAAGTTTGTCTGGATGATGGTTTGGATGCTTGGCAGCCTGCCTTGGCTGGAAAGATTGAACAAGCTTTGCGATCGGCGAACCACGTCGATTTGGTTACAGACGTAAAGCGTCTGCCTGGTGGCGAGTCCGTCAAGAACAATCCAGCGTATGTCGACGATCTGCTTCGTGAGTTTAACGACAACAATTTGGATCGTCGAAGTTACGTGATGGTAGTTGGCGGCGGGGCCGTCCTGGACACCGTCGGATATGCGGCGGCAGTAGCACATCGAGGCATTCGCTTGATTCGCGTTCCGACAACTACCCTGGCTCAAGCTGACTCTGGTGTAGGTGTGAAGAACGCTGTCAACTGGTTCAACAAGAAGAACTGGAAAGGCACTTTCGCTACTCCGTGGGCTGTGATTAACGACTGTAAGTTGCTGGCTGGGCTGAGCGACCGAGATTTTCGTTGTGGATTTTCTGAAGCGTTGAAAGTTGCATTGCTCAAAGATCGCGATTTCTTCGAGTACCTTTGTCGATCGGCCACTGCCATTGCAGCCAGATCACCTGAAGAGTCGTTCACGGCAATTCGCAGATCTGTGCTATTGCATTTGAAACATATTACGCGTGGCGGTGATCCGTTTGAAAACTTGGAAGCTCGACCGTTGGACTTCGGACATTGGTCGGCTCACAAATTAGAAGCGATTACCAACTACAGCGTGCGCCATGGCGAAGCAGTTGGCGTCGGTGTTGCTGTCGACACGGCCTATTCGCATTTGTGCCAAGGTTTGCCGCTTGAGATTGCCGAACAAACGTTAAAGGCATTAGGCGATCTGCAATTGCCGATCTGGCATAGTGGATTGAGCGAAGACGTGATCTTCGACGGATTGGAAGAGTTTCGGCAACATCTGGGTGGTCGGTTAACGATCACCTTAATTCAAGGTATCGGTTCGCCGATCGACGTTCATTCAATTGACCGCGTTGCTATGCGAGAAGCAATGCAATGGGTGTCTTCCGTCGCGGCCAAGTCGGCTTGCAATGCGAATTCGCTAGTTGTTCCAAGCTTTCCCTGCGAGAATGCTACGTAACCAGTCGTACTCTGTAGTGGACGAGGTTACGAGTCCTGTTGCTACATTTGTCTTGATGCGCCGACCCGCCAGCTACCACTAAGCCTTCGACGAAATTTAGTTCGTTGCACACCCTGCGAGGCTCGCATTACTCGCAGTTTAGGGACGTGCCACACATTCCATAGTGCACGCCCTGCGTGACTTGCAGTGCTCGCCTCTCAAAACCGTGTCACCCAATTATCGACCCACAACGGAACTCAGTGCGGTGAAAAACAAAAAAGCACCTAACCCAATTACATTCAGTATAACGCTTATTAAACCTAGCCAAAATCCGATGTTAATCAGCGTTCGTTCGTTTGGATTGCCAATGCCCGCGTCTATATCCCTCTTCGCTTGATTTCCAACCACGACAGCAGCGATTCCGAAGCCAAAGCACAAGACCCACGAAAGCACTCCGAAGATTAATACCAGGGCACCCTTTTCGCTGCGCATCTGATTGGGCGAAACTGTAGTTGGGCCAGGTTGTGCTACGTACGGGTTTGGTGTCGCCGTGTAAGGATTGGACTGAGCCGCGTACGGATTCGATTGGGTAGAGTTGTTGCTAGGATACGGAATAGTGGCAGCAAAGGAACTGGACTGTGCATAGCCGACAGGTGGAGTCGGAAGAGGTTGAAACGCGGCGGCTTGTTTCCAGTCGCCAGCTTCTCCTTGTCGAATATGGTAATCAACCCCTACCCTGCCCTCGCGAAACCAACGATCAAGGTTGTTGCGATCTACCGGACCATATACTTGTCCGTTGAAGGCTCGCATCCAAAACTGATCACTGGAGTTCGTTGCAACTTGTGGATCGTCTACAATCGATGCTGTCGGAACAACTTCAGCTTGTGAGCCGCTTGCCCCGAAATCAAATTGATTCTGGCGGGAGTCAGCGCTCGTTTGTGGTGCGCTAATCGGATTGCCCGCCTCGTCGATCGTCGACCGCAAGGGGACGGTGTAGATTTGTCCGCAAGAGGGACAGCGAGCCTGCTTGCCAACATGTTGGTCGGCTACTGACAAGTATTGTCCACATCCGGTGCAGGCTGAATTAATCGGCATCGGTTAGCTCGGCTGGCGATCAGGATGCAAGTAGATAAAGCTCTTTCCGAGTCGGCCCGCGTAATTGCCAGCCGATATCTTGACTAAGCCAGGAGTACCCAGTGCACCATTGATAGCTGCGTGAGTGGCCTTGGTCACAGCTTCCAAGCTGCTGCCGTTAATCACGATCTCCATGATCGAAGTCACGCCTTCAGGGACTCGCGATTGTTCGCCGAGCTTTGTTTTTAGAGTCGGGCAATACTCGGCAAAGGTGCTGGCGATCATGAAACTATAACGGCTGCCCGCTTTGGAAGCGCTAGAAGCAATGCCGCCAGGAAAGGTCATGACCGTATCATCGCATTGATCCACCGCTGCGACTCCACGTTCAGCGGCTTCAATCGCGGCCTCTTCGCTGGTTCCCATGAACCACAAGTTGCCGCCCATTACTCCATCGCGAAAACCAAATCTTCGAGTCAGATAAAACTCGCCGCCCATGATCGGCACTACCCAGCCCTTGGTATCATAGCGAGTGTCACGAAACTGATGTCCATCACCAAAAAGAGCAATTTTCCTGCCGAGTTTAAAGTAGACTTCGGTATCAAGGCGATTGAAACACCTCGCCGTTGGGCAGGTGAGTACGTTTTGACCGATCCTCGCCATGAGAACCTTTTCCAAGTGCGTTTCGCGATCTTTACGAAATCGGGGTACGTGAACCTGGATTACTGCACCGATTCTGCCATCGGGCGTTTCTTGACCAGGTGAGGTGCCATCGAATATTCTGGATACTCCAACCTCAGAGTCGCACATGATCGTACTGCTGCCATGGCCCGTGACAGCGTGACAGCAGTGATCTAACCATTTTCGGTCTCTCGCGGTCACAAGAAACTCGGCATAGATACTGCGAAAGCCCTCAGCGAAGGTATCCTCAACGATCGTTTTGTAATCTGGATGCATTGCGTTCAATTCTTCAGCGAAGGAGTCTGCTAGTAGGAAGCTGTTGAAGTTACTTTCGGCCGCGACCGTCATAGACGGCAGATTCGGTGACAACCTTATCCATGTAGATGTCGTGATGCTCGCACGGGATTTCCGGGAACATTTGACACTCAAAGGCAAGAGCAACTAGTGGCGTATCGGCTCGAGCGTGTTCGAGCAGCTTGTCATAGTAACCTTTGCCATGACCCGTTCTGCCACCGTTGCGATCGAAGGCCACGCCGGGCACCATGATCAAGTCCAAGTCTTCAGGCTGAAGCCGCTTGGCCGCCACAGAACGAAGCTCTACCTTAGGCTCGAGAATCTTGTACATGCCCACATCGAGTTCATCCATCGATTCGAGGTGAAACAGTTCCAGCTCGCCGTCTACGCAGTAAGGTATGATGATTCGCTTGTCGCCCTGAATAGCATCGGGAAGAGCGTGACGAGTCCTAACTTCGTCGCGAACATCAACATAAAACATGACGGTTTTGGCTGCCGCATATTCGGGAAGTGACATGAATCGGTTCACAATCGTGCGACTCACCCCATCCTTGTCAGCTTGGTTCTTGCGGTTTTCGTGAGCCTTTTGGCGAATTTCCTGCTTGCGAGCGGCGGTCTCCGATACCGGTTGAGACGAATTCTGCATGGATCAATTTTCCTGTGGATGAAGCAACTTTTCAGAGCCCGATATTGTGACGCCAACTCCTACTACTGGCAAGGATGTTATGTACGTGTAGCGGGCTGAAATTCAGCTTGAGTAGTTTCTGAAAGTTCAAATTTGAAGTTCCTGGAACGGCGTAGGTTAGGCGTTCACGAAGATTCGCTCGCCAGTACTTTTTGAGTTAGAATTCAAGCTAGTCGAAGCCAATCTTTTGTCTTTGTCTCCTGTCTGATCTATCTGCCCCAGCATCGTACCATCAGCGTCCTCGTCAACATCCAACTGCAACGGCATGAAAAAATACCTCAGATTGCCTAGGTTTGGTCTGAAGACAGCGTTACTACTCATGGTCGTTGCGGCTTTGGTTGCCATGGATTTACGGATTCAATTGCGTAACCAGGCCGCACTTGAGGATTTTGAAGAGCAGTTCCCGCACTTTGAGAATTGCTTCACCTTTGAAGATCCTTCGGCCATTGTCGCCTTGTACGATCGAGCATGGGCTTGTGTTGGTGTTCCCATCAGCCATCGCACGATCGAGACCGTTGATCTGTCAGACATTGGCGAGGAAGAGTTAGCCGAGGATCTGTATGTCGCGATTGCCAAACTGCCGGCGGCGAAACACTATTTGATTCACGACATTGCTCTGGATTGCAGCAAGTTGAGAATGAGTTTCGCGGATAGCGCAGAAAGCAGTCTGGAGCTTGAGCAGTGTAATTTGATGAACAGTTCGATCGCAAATCTGCGATCCAAAGAGCTTACGTATCTGCGGATAAGCAACTGCTCCAATGTTCGATGTGACACTGAGTTGGGAAAAACTCTTCCAAACCTGCAACGATTGCAAGTGTTGAATTCATCGAATGTGCGGTCGCTGAATTTTGGTTCGCTCAGTCGTCTGCGAAACCTTGAGCTGGACGGCTCGGCAGCGCAGGACAATGTCCTAAAACATCTGGGCCAGTTAACGCAGTTAGAAGAATTGAGCATTGAGCGCGGTACTGTCGGCGATTCAGGCTTCGAGCGGCTTGGTCAACTGATTCAGTTAAAGAGTGTCCGGCTTGAGTCCTTATCGATCTCGGATTACGTTCTGGAGAAGATTGCCAAATGCCCGAAGCTGGAAACACTAGAGCTATCCAGTTGTGATTTAGTAACGGACGACGGAATCAAACATCTTGAAGGACATGCCAGCATACGGATTTTGGATTTGAAGGGACTGAAGCATGTAACAAGCGAATCAGCTCCTGTGATAAGTTCATTGACAAAGCTGCGAAATTTACAGTTGCAAGGTACGAGCATGACTGCGGCAGCTTGGCCCCACTTGATAAAGCTTCCGGAGCTAACTCAATTGTCGGTAGATGGTCGATGCTTCACGGCAGACGATGTTTGTGGATTGGTAAATACCCCTGTTACTACGCTAAGTTACAAGTCCTCCGATTGGCTTGGCTGGAACAATCTAAGTCGAAGTTCTATTGAGCTGCTTGCCGGTCGCCAGCAAACGGACTCGTCGGAAATTCGACTAGAGTACATTCAGGGTCTTGAGGCCAAACACCTTCAGGCCTGGACTGGGTTGATCAAGCGAGTTTCACTTCGCGGTTGTCAAATCGATGTGTCGGTCATGGAGAGAATCTCGCAATTGAAATCCCTCGACGATCTGGACCTGTCCTGTACCAATGTCACCTCGGAAATGTTGACCAAGTTGGATTATCTTTCCAAAATCCAAACCTTGAATCTCGAGCGATGTAAGCTCGACGCGAACATCTTAAAAGTCCTCAAGCAGATTCCTTCGCTAAAGAAAGTTGAACTTGCCGGAACAGGACTAACATATCCCTAGGATTTCAAACTGCAGTTCGTCAAAACTCTCGGTTCTTCGGTGAAGAATCTAATCTAAGTAACAATCTGAGTTAACGATCTGTTTTTGTGGTTCAAGGTTGGGCTTCTTGAGCACCATATCGCTGGACGGCAAGGGCGTTTTCGACCACAATATCGCCTCTTCGAGCTCGTTTCAAGACTCGTTCTTGCGGTCAGTAAAAAACTCCGTTGAGCCAACCAATTCACTCTCCTTTCCCAATTGGGGCAAGCCATGACTAAACCACTCAACGTTGCCATGATCGGACTTGGGTTCGGTTCCGAGTTCATTCCAATTTATCAAGCTCTACCATCCACTAACGTATTGGCAGTTTGCCGTCGCAACGAAGCTGAGTTAAAGAAGTGTGGTGAGCAGTTCGGAATCGAGCGACTGTACCAAGACTACGATTCGGTACTGAAGGATCCCGATGTCGATTTCGTGCATATCAACAGTCCGATTAGTGATCACGCTTGGATGTCGCTCAAGGCATTGGAAGCTGGCAAGCACGTGATGTGCACCGTGCCGATGGCAACCACGATTGATGAATGCCGACAAATTGTCGAAATGGTCAAGAAGACCGGCTTGAAGTACATGATGGCCGAGACGGTCGTCTACAGCCGCGAGTTCTTGTTCATCAGGGACATGTATCAAAAGGGTGAGCTGGGTAAGATCCAGCACTTGGCTGCATCGCATCCGCAAGACATGGACGGTTGGCCAGAGTATTGGCAAAAGATGATTCCAATGCACTATGCGACGCACGTTGTCAGCCCGTGCTTGGGCTTGGTCAATGGTTTGGCAGAGTATGTTAGCTGCTTTGGATCGGGTTCAGTGCGAGATGATATCGCTCGGAAGTCAGGCAATAAGTTTGCCGTTGAGACATGCCACATCAAGATCAAAGATAGCGATCTGACGGCTCATATTTGGCGATTCCTTTACGATGTGGCTCGACAGTATCGCGAGAGTTTTGATGTTTACGGCACCAAGCGAAGCTTTGAATGGACTCTGGTCGAACATGAGCCGCATGTGATTCACACGGCCAAGAAGCCTGAGCCGGAAATTCCAGAGAAGGTTCAAGTGCCCGATTTTGCTCATCTTTTGCCGAAGGAAATTCAGAAGTTCACTCTGCCATCTGAGATCCATGACGAACAGCATTTGTCCTTCATTCAAGGCGGCGGTCACGGCGGTTCCCACCCACACTTGGTGAACGAATTCGTAAACGCATTGTTGGAAGATCGAGATCCTCGACCCAACGCGGTTACCAGCGAACTCGACCCGCGTCGGCATTTGTGCCCATGAATCTGCGTTAAAAGGTGGAGAGATTTATGCGCTTGCCGGAATTCACTCTTGGCTAGCTCGGAAGAGTACTTGAGGAAGAAAAAAAACGCCAGTTGTGATCAACTGGCGTTTTGTCATTTTGGATTGCCAATTTCGAATCGGTATTACCAGACGGTTTCTAACTTGAGTCCAAGTCGATTGAGTTTGGGGATGATCCATGAGTCGATTGCATCCCGATCTTCTTGATGCAGAATACAGTTTGTTAGTACACACAGGATGGCGAGAATCAGGAATAAGACTGCAACCACATAAACGCCGGCAAAAAGTGAAAGCGGAAGACAGCACAGCAGCATTGTGCGACCCGAGATTGGACAACCCTCTCGACATAGCCGCCAGCAGATTAAGATGAACAAAACTGCGTTCGCAGATGTTGTTGCTAGAGCAGCTCCATAAAGTCCGAGCCAATCAATCAGTGGCCAGTTTAGGCAGATGTTTAGTGCTAACCCAATGGCCAACAATATTGCATTTTGTCTGCCCTTCTCGGCGCAGAAGAGATAGGCCGATGCAATCATGGTAATTCCAGACCAGGTAGCTTGCATCATGCCCAGCGGCAATATTGCTTGTGCTGGACCGAATCGCCCCGACAAAAAAATGTCGAACAGGATTGGCGAAGCCGCCAATGCGCCTACCGACAATCCGGTAAAGGCGATGCTCATCAGCGTCAGCATGTTGTTCATACTGCGATGAATGCGGTCAAACTGTTTGCGTTCCCAGTCCGCGCTCAGGTAGGGTAAGAAGATTCCGCTGAACATCATGGCTAAACTGAGTAACAAGTTGGGGAGTATTCTACCGGTGTAGAATTGACCCACGTGAGCTTGGCCGATCTGAGGATCGCCACCACTGAAGTGCAATAGCATAAATCGATCGCTCAGTTCAAACGCGTTGGTCAGTAAGTTTGTTGCCCAAAGCGCGATGGCAAACGGAACAACTCTCTTCCAGATTCCAATAGAATCAGAGCTCGAATTGCATTGATTGAACTCTCCTCGCAGCACGCCTAAGCCATAAATCCCCGGGATTATGGCAAGCAGGTAGGAAATCGCAAAACAAGGCAGCAGTACTGCCCACGTCTGAAAGTAGTAGATTCCCGTGACGCCTAAAATGCAGAATGCGAAACTATTCACAAACTGCATCAGCGAGACGAGTCGCACCTGTCGCAAAGAAAGCACGATGTCATAAAGGAAATTGTGAAACGTCAAAACGACTAGAGTTATCACCGTCCAAGCGATGATGTTGAACGGTTGAGTTTGTCCATAGAGGACGATCGACGCGCTGTCATGATTGATCAGTAAGCAGATCGCAGCAACCAGTAGTGCGACGCCGCAAACCACTGCGACTTGACGTAGATAGCCCTTAAGGTCGCCATTTTGTCGGTAGTGTTCGACAAATTTTCCAAAAGAACCTGGCAGACCAAGCACGATGAAAGGTGGAGCAATTACAAAGAATGAATTCGCCAGTGACCATAAACCAAGTTGATCCTCGGGCAGAAACATACTGAAGCCCAAGTTTCTTACTAAGCCCACTAATCGCTGTGCAATGTTGATGACAAGCATCGCCACTACTCCAGCGGCAAATGCATCACCGATGCTTCTTTTCGGACTCGACTCAACGGCCGTTATGGACTGGCTCATGACCTAACAGACTTTACTGCAATGGTACAACTGAACCCTAATCGTCGACAGATTTGAACTGCAAATCGGAATGGGAGCCATTCAAGCATTGGTTCGAGGACGCACTTAATGTCCGTTAGGCTCAGAAAGCCATTGAGGTGAATTTTGTTCCGACTAATAAACGCTGGCGTTTGAACAGCGGAAAACCCTGCTGCATGAAGCAGGTTGCAAACTTCGCCGAGTGTGTATTCTTTTAGGTGAAATCCTTCCGCCTGACTGCGTGGTGGCCGGAAGTTCATTGTCACATCGCTCGGTCGCATGTGCCAATTGGGAGTAATGGTTACTAAGACGCCACCGGGCTTCAGCAAGCCATACAGTCTGGTTAGATATTCGTGAATTTCATCTACCGGAATGTGTTCGAATACATCGTTCCAGTATGCGACACTGAAAGTGCTCTGCACATGTTCCAAATCAATTTTACGAAAGTCGCCGAGAAACAAATTGTGATGGTTTGGGGAGGCTATCTGCTCTCGAGCTCTGTCCAATAGCTCTGGCACAACCTCTAGTCCGCCAACACGGTAGCCAGCTTGGTCCGCTTGGCCCAGCAAAGCTCCAGCGCTACAGCCCAGTTCAAACAAGCCACCAGAGATTCCACGATTCCTTTGTGATTCTAGCAGCGATAGAACTAGATCGGCATATCGAGCGTCCATCCCCATACTGAAAACACCCGCCGATTGCCTTCTGGTCGCCTGCTCATCTAGGATCGCACAGATACTGCCATAGGCCGTCTGTGTGATCTCGGCTCGATGGATTGAGTTCTTCTCAGACGTTGCGATCAGTTTCGCAAATTGCGGTTCCTGCTCACACTGCAGTTGAATCAACTGTTCAAGACTCAGCGAATCTATCGCCATTGAACTACCGTCTGCCAGTTGTATCCATCGGCCGGCGGCTGGCGTACTGACAATCGTGACGGGGTTGGTTACGAAGTCTGAAGTCTGAACAATCATTAGATAACACACCTCTAGTTCGGGATTTGGAACCATAGGTTGTCTGTATGGAATTGTCCAGAACGCAGATGGTTAATCATCTGCCATCAATTGGAAAAGCCTCTACATTCAGTTTAGCCGTTATAATCGGTTCGTAGTGGACGAGGTTACGAGTCCCCTACTCCGCTTTAACTACTACCGTGGATTTTGAGCAGGCATCCATCGGTAGCTAGAAGAACTTTCCTCCGTAAGCAAATAGTTCGTCTCCATGGACTACGTAATTCAGTACTTCTCCCAGATCCCTACGTCGCATCGAATCTTGATTTTGGTCGGTGGAATAACATTCTTCTGGGTAGTTGAATCGGCCAAGCCGCTTTTCGATTTGCAATACAATAAGTGGCGACACGCTGGGGTGAATATCTTCTTCACTCTGACAACGATCTTAGTCAACTTTTGCCTAGCCTTCGTCCTGCTCAGCGTTTCCGATTGGACCCAGATAAAAGAATTTGGGCTCCTGCAGCAAATCTACAACGTGCCCGCGATTGGCAAAATGATTGTTGGGTTAATGCTGCTGGATTTGATTGGCGCTTTCACTGCACATTGGGCCGAGCACAAAGTAAAGTTGCTGTGGCGTTTTCACTTGATCCACCACACCGATACCGCTGTTGATACTACAACGGCTAACCGACATCACCCTGGAGAGAGCTTGATTCGATTTGTATTCACTACATTGGCGGTGTTGATTGTTGGAGCACCTATGTGGCTTGTGATGCTTTATCAAAGTTTGTCAGTGGTGCTCTCACAATTCAATCATGCTAATATCGGACTTCCTGATAGGTTGGATCGATGGCTGAGTTGGATCATCGTGACTCCCGATATGCATCACATTCATCACCATTTTCAGCAACCGCTCACCGATAGCAATTACGGCAATATCTTTGCCATTTGGGATCGTTTGTGTGGCACCTTTGTCCGAGTACCTAGGCAGGAACTCAAGTACGGCATCGACACCTACCCAGATTCCGCCGAGAATTCGGCAGTCGTTCCGCTGCTTAGGATTCCGTTTCAGAAGTATCGGCCTTCGCCAGGTGCTGATCAACCCAAGTGAAGACGTCTTAGCGAAAAAGTCGCAAGTCGTGCTCTCGCTGATCGCCGGTGTACGAACCCTCCCGCACGCTTAAGAATCTACAATAGACAGATTATTTTGTGAGAGGGTCGGTAAGCGAGTTATGCGAGCTTGCCGGGGAGGGTGAAGAATAAGGTCGCCCGAGCCGCTAGGCTCGCGGGCCTCAACAAGCGACCCTCCCGCGAATTTGCGTACTTTTGGTAGAGAGTTGTGCGCGCGGGAGGGTCCAGTCGCGTGAACCAACGGCGATCAGTGAGAAGTGTCCCCAGTTCGGCTCAATTCTGCGACAATTGGTCTGTACTACCGGTATTGAGTGGAGATAGGCGGCCTGTCAGAATAATATGGAGTTGCGTTACGCCCTCCCACCTTCCCAACGCAATAATCCCCTTCCAAATGGTCCGCTCGTGTTGCTCTCCTATCGACCAATCTACGCTGCTTCACGGTGCATGTTTGCCTTAACGCTTTGGCTTAGTCTGCAACCTCAAGGGCTGTGTAGTGAGCCCTCGAAATTGAACTTCAATCGTGACATTCGTCCAATTCTGGCGGAGAACTGCTTTTACTGTCATGGGCAGGACGGCAACAAACGGGAAGCCGGCTTGCGACTGGATATTCGCGACGATGCCGTTGCGTTCGGCGCGATCGATTTAGCCAAACCAGCCGACAGTCCAGTGATTAAGCGTATACTGGACACCGATTCGGATACGATGATGCCGCCACCCAAATCGAACAGGCATTTGACGGAAGCTCAAAAGCAGATTCTTCAGCAATGGGTTCAGGAAGGCGCTGAATATTCGGCGCACTGGGCCTTTGTTAAACCTGAACGCCCAACTTTACCGACTGTACAGAACTCTGCATGGGTTCGCAATCCGATCGATCAATTCGTCTTGGCCAAGTTGGATCAGGAAGGGCTGAAGCCATCTCCAGAAGCCGATCGTACGACGCTAATCAAACGGCTCTATGCGGATCTGATTGGACTGCCTCCGACGCCAGAGCAAGTGGATCGATTCTTGAATGATAAAGATCCGAACGCTTACGAAAATCTAGTTGACAGCCTGCTCAAGGATCCTCACTACGGCGAACGCGTTAGCTTGCCCTGGTTAGATGCTGCTCGCTATGCAGACAGCAACGGATTCCAGCAGGATGGAGACACATGGCAGTGGATGTGGCGAGATTGGGTCGTAAAGGCACTCAACGAGAACTTGCCATTCGATCAGTTTACGATATGGCAGTTGGCAGGCGATCTGTTACCTGATTCAACAGTTGAGCAGAAGATTGCTAGTGGATTCAACCGCAACCATCTACTGAATGGCGAAGGTGGAGCGATTGCAGAAGAACAACGCTTTGTCATCCTATTTGACCGCATGGATACGACAGCTACGACGTTCTTGGGATTGTCGATGGCCTGTGGTCAGTGTCACGATCATAAGTACGATCCTCTGACACAACGCGACTACTACAGTCTGATGGATGCCTTTAATCGTGTTCCTGAAACGGGTACTCCTCAGTTTTTCACCAAGCGCATTCGAGTTGGCAATCCCGTAATCGAAGTTCCCAGTGAAGATGTCATCCAACGCCGACAGGAATTTGATACGAAAGTCGCGGAACTTGAAAAAACTGTTGCTCCACTGCTCGACGCGGCCTTTCATGGATGGCGAGTTGGCATATTTGCTGATAAGAAACCTGAAGATGGTAAAGGGCTGCCCGAAGCTCTTGTGATCTTGCTCAAAAAAGAAGAGAAAGATCGGACCGACGAGGACAAGAAGTCGATCGAGAAAGAGCTGCGTAAGCACTTTGATCAAAAGGTTCGTGATGGTCTAAATGACAAGCTACCCGCCGTTGCGCAGTTGTCGACTCTCAAGAAAGAACGCACGGAGTACCTCAACGAAAACATGCCTCGTCCGATGATCATGAGCGATGCTCAACCTCGGCAAACGCATATTCTTACGCGCGGTGAGTACCTAAAGCCGGGCGAGAAAGTTGAGTTTGCTACGCCCGGATTTTTGCCTCCAATGAATGCAGATTGGCCTAAGAATCGTCTGGGTTTAGCCTATTGGTTGGTCTCGTCCGAACAGCCCCTAACATCGCGTGTTCAAGTGAATCGCATGTGGCAGTATTTCTTCGGTTCGGGTTTGGTGAAAACATCGGAGGACTTTGGAGTACAAAGCGAATATCCAATTCATCTAGATATGCTGAATTGGTTAGCAGTTGATTTCCGCGAAAACGGCTGGGATATGAAGCGATTGAATCGAATGATTGTTACCAGCTCGACCTATCGACAAAGCAGCAAGGTTTCGGCGGACTTACGAACCAAAGATCCTGAGAACAAGCTTTATGGCCGAGCTCCACGGAACCGAATGCCCTCGATGATCCTGCGAGATTGGGCTTTGGCTTCCAGTGGAGCCATGGATGACCGCATCGGAGGAAAGCCGGTATACCCCTATCAACCAGATGCTATTTGGGAATCATTGGCAATCACGAAAGAGCGAGACTTTACATACCCAGGTTCGACAGGCAAAGATCTCTATCGACGTAGTCTTTATACCTTCTGGCGACGAACCGTTGGTCCAGCAAATATGTTTGATGCTTCGAGTCGACAGACGTGCAAAGTGCGAGTTGCTCTAACCAGCACGCCGCTGCACGCGCTAACCACGATGAACGATCCGACCTGGATTGAGGCCTCGCGAATTTTGGCTGAAAAGGCGATGTTGTCAGCACCTGAGACGACAGATCAATTGCAGTTTGCGTTTCGTAGAGTGCTTTGTCGCAAGCCGACGAATGACGAAATTGAAAAACTCTCAAAAATGTGGGGCAAGCAGTTCAAAATCTTCAGCGAAGATATCAAAGCCGCTGAGGATTTTTTGAAAGTGGGAGCCGCTCCGCGCAATCAGACGTTGGATGTTGCTGGACAAGCCGCCATGAGTGCAGTTTGTTTGGCTCTGTACAATTTGGATGAAGCATTAACGCGAGAATAGATGATGCACATCGATCAAGAACTTCTACAACAAAACCAGGCTCGCGTAACTCGTCGACAACTGTTCGGTAGGCTTGGCACTGGGCTTGGCTCGGTCGCTTTGGCAAGCTTGCTTCAGCAGTCTGGTGCATCGGCTAATCCGCTTGCATCTGCGCTCGGCGGTGGCCTTCCCGGTCTTCCGCACCACACACCGAAAGCCAAACGCGTAGTGATTTTTTGGCAAGGTGGAGGTCCCTCGCACGTCGACCTGTTCGATGAAAAGCCGATGATGCAGCAGATGTCGGGCAAGGAGATTCCAGAATCTGTGCGCGGTACGACTCGCCTGTCGACGATGACCAGCGGTAATGCAAAATGGCCCTGCGTTCCAGCTATTAAACCTTTTGAGTCCTACGGCAAGTCAGGCCTGCGACTCAGTAGCATGCTGCCCAACATCGGATCGCTAGCCGACGAACTGACCGTTGTTCGATCAATGCACACCGAAGCAGTTAACCACGCACCCGGCGTTACATTTTTTTTGACTGGTTCGCAAGTGCCTGGACGACCCAGCATGGGTGCTTGGTTAGCTTACGGTCTCGGTAGCGAGACCGATGACTTGCCAACGTTTGTGGTTATGACCAGCAGCGATAAAGGTAAAACTTGTGGACAATTGTTCTTTGACTATTACTGGGGCAGCGGTTTTTTGCCCAGCAAGTATCAAGGGGTTCGCTTTCGTAACACTGGCGATCCAGTGCCCTACCTGGCGAATCCTTCTGGTATCAGTGGGCAGTCGCGTCGCGCCTTGTTGGACGATATTCAAGAGTTGAATCATCAACATTTGGCTGAATATGGTGATCCAGAGATCGACACTCGGATCGCTCAGTATGAGATGGCGTTCAGAATGCAGTCGAGCGTTCCAGAGTTGTTGGATTTTTCCAAGGAGTCTGCTTCGACGATAGAGCGTTATGGGCCAGACGCTCTTGTGAAGGGATCGTACGCTAACAACTGTTTGATTGCACGCCGCTTGCTAGAGCGTGGCACTCGCTTTGTTCAGTTGATGCACGCTGGATGGGATCAACACAACAATTTGTTTACGCAGCTCGAGGAGCAATGTAAAGACACCGACGCGCCGTCTGCAGCTTTGGTAAAGGATCTTAAAGAGCGAGGCATGCTTGAGGATACATTGGTGATTTGGGCTGGCGAGTTTGGTAGGACGCCTTTTGGTCAAGGCAATCCTGAGAAGCCAAATGGTCGGGATCATTTTGGAAGAGCTTTCAGTTGGTGGATGGCCGGTGGCGGGGTGAAGAAGGGCCACACTTACGGAACGACCGATGAGTTTGCTTGGAACATTACCGAGAACCCAGTGCATGTCCACGATATGCAGGCAACCATCATGCACTTATGTGGCATCGATCATACTCGACTTACCTTCCGCTATCAGGGCCGTCAGTATCGCTTGACAGATATCCACGGCGAGGTCGTTCGCGACATCTTAGCCTAGCTCGTAAACTTCAACTTAAAACTGAACTCTTACTGCTTCAACTTGCAAATGTTCCTGCTTGCCGGCGAAGCAGTGTTTCGAAAGTCTGGTTAGTCCCAGCAAGGAGCAATCGAGTGTCCCGTAGCTAAGCGTTGTTTGGTATACTTGGAACCCTCTAAATTGAGGTGAACTGAACTCAAGTGTATCGAGCACTATGAACAACGCTGATATTGCACAAGTATTCGAAGAGCTGGCTGATCTGTTGGAACTGCGAGGTGAAAACGCCTTTCGCGTTCGAGCTTATCGAACTGGAGCCAAGGCGATTTTGGACCTCAGCCGACCCGTCAAAGAAATACTAGCTGATCCAACCACACCGTTGCAGTCGATATCTGGTATCGGTGACACGTTAGCTCAAAAGTGTAAGGTGCTGGTCGAGACCGGTAAGCTACCGCAGCTTGAAGAACTGCGGGCCCAGACGCCAGCCGTACTGATCCAAATGACTCGCATTCCCGGCCTGGGTGCCAAGAAGGCGATGGCTCTGCAAAAGGAGTTCAATCTTCAGACTCTTGAAGAGCTGCGCCAAGTTTGTTTGGACCACAAAGTTCGCGATCTCAAAGGATTCGGTGCAAAGTCAGAACAGCAGATACTCGATGGATTAGATATTGCCGCTCAGGCCAGCGCCAGATTGCGCATCGATCAGGCCGAGCGATTGGTGTTTCGATTGCGATCTCACCTAGAAGCGTGCTCCGCAATCAAGAAGCTGGAGTTTGCTGGAAGCTACCGACGCGGAAAAGAGACCGTAGGCGATGTCGATATCTTGGTGGTCAGCAATGATCACGTAGCTGTCATGGATCAGCTCGAGTCGTTCGCGGGTCGGCTAAGTACGATAGCGCGGGGTGATACCAAGATGTCGATTCGCGTTGAGTCGCAGTTTCAAGTCGATCTTCGAGTCGTACCTGAAGAGTCGTTCGGGGCCGCTCTACAGTATTTCACCGGATCGAAAGAGCATAACGTAGCGATTCGTTCTCGAGCCCGAAAAATGGGAATGTCGGTCAACGAGTATGGAGTCACGATGCTGGACAGCGACGCTCCGCCGGTTTGCGGAGCGACCGAAGAGGAACTGTATGCCAAACTAGGGCTCAGTTGGATTCCACCCGAATTGCGCGAAGGGCGCCGCGAGATCGATTGGGCCGAACAGGGTTCGACAATTCCGCCATTGATCACAGGCGAAGATATCGTTTGCGACCTGCATATGCACACCACGGCCTCTGATGGCGCGAACAGCATTGGAGAAATGATTACTGCTGCACGCGCGCGAGGATTGAAATACATCGCCATTACCGATCACTCCAAGCGAGTCAGCATGGGCGCGAAGGACTCAACGAAGAGCGACTGCTGGAACAGTGGGCTCAGATTGACGAGATTAACAAGTCGTTGGCTGACGGATTCCGAGTTTTGAAGGGCGTCAGTGTGATATTCTCGAGGCTGGCCCGCTGGATATTGTCGATGAGGTGTTGGCTCAGGCCGATTGGGTTGTTGCCAGCGTGCACTATGGCCAAAAGCAAAGTCGCGACGAGATCACCGCGAGAATTGTTGGTGCGGCTAGAGAATCCAAACGTGGACGCTATTGCTCATCCAACCGGACGCCTGATCGGATCTCGACCTCCCTACGAAGTCGATCTTGAAAAGGTGATCGAAACCGCAGCTAGATTCTCGAGAAGGCTTTTGGTCAAACGCCAGTCCATACCGTCTTGATCTGTCTGGGCATTTGATGCAGGCACCGTAGCCGGTATTCCAATTGCAATTAACACCGACGCACACTCGACTGAAGGGCTGGAGGCGATTTACTACGGCATTATTCAAGCTCGACGAGCGGGACTGCTGAAGTCGCAAGTGCTCAATACTTGGCCGGTGGAACAGTTGCTGAATTGGTGTCGAAGGTCTTGATGCATGTAGATTGGCTCGATGACAGTCTCTGAGAGGCGAGTTATGCGAGCCGCGCAGGCGTCTTTAGCAATGGAGCCGAAAAATGAGAGGTTGAGCCTAGCTCTTTTCGTCCTTTAATAACCAGATTGACACGCCCATCAGTTGTTGGCTCGCTTCGATTAGTCAACACCCTCTGAGCGTGCGCTGATAAAAACTTTGAATCGCCGCTGAAATCCTCGTTGCGCGCATACGTTGCACACACGCGAGAGCATCTTTTTTTTGCTAGGTGAAACAACGTTTCACGACATACTTCGCGCAACAAAAAACTATACTGGCATAACCCGTTGAGTGGATTTTATGACCGACTTTTTATCAGCGCACTCTGAGCGTGCCAACCAACACAAGCCATTCTCCACCACTACCCACCCAATACGACTTGAAGTGAGCACAATCATGCCAGGCAACCTTGTCCTATGGTCATACTCGTTGGTGGTTGCTGTTGCTCTACTTTTCGCATCAGCCTGCAGCGGGCAAACTTGGCAAGCCGGTCTTGCCAAGTTGGACATCACGCCTGATGAGCCTTTGCGACTGAGCGGCTATGCCGCGCGACAAGAACCCTCCGACGGAGTTGCAGATCGACTAGCTCTACGAGTGCTTGTACTAAGAAACTCCGCCTCTCGCGATCATGATCAAACTGCCGAGCCAGCTAAGCCGCTGGTGCTAGTATCGATGGACGCGATCGCTGTGCCAGCGAGCTTTACCGTCGAACTCGCAAAATGGCTCCAAGACAATTACCAAATTCCTCGAGCACATTTAGTTGTCTGCTGCACCCATTCGCACACTACGCCGCATCTGCCTGGCAGTATCGATAACATTTTGCGAGTTGAACAATCGCTGGATCAGCAAACTGCAAGCCAGCGATACTTGATGAAGTTGTCTGAAATTGCACGTCAAGCGATCCGTCAAGCTTTTGAAAAGTTGCAACCTGCCAAGATCGATTTTTGCGATGCAAATGGGGATTTTGCAGTGAATCGTCGAGTCGTCAAAGAGGGACGTTGGATCAACTTCGGAGTTCAAGCAGATGGCCAAGTCGATCATCGCGTTCGAGTGCTTCGAATCACATCCGAGCACGATAAGCTGCTGGGCGCCGCCTTTCAATATGCTTGTCATTGCACAACTTTGGGACCTGAGTTCAATAAGATTAGTGCAGACTGGGCTGGGCTGTGCGCGGCCGAACTGCAATCGCAAATGCCTGATGCAATTTTCCTGCCAGTGATTGGTTGTGGCGCGGATGCAAATCCTAATCCACGAGGAAAGTATGAGTTTGCAAAGCAACATGGACAGAGTTTAGCTAAGGTTATTATCGATGCCTTGAAGTCAAACCAGTTCACAGCACTGCCTCCCGCTACGGTGGCTCAGTTTGGAACTGCAGGATTGGAGCCCGAACTGCCGACCAACCAGCGCTTGGATGATTATTCCAAACGCGACAACCCAAATCAGAGTCGTTGGGCAAATAGTATGTTGGAGATTCGCAAAGCAATGGGTCGCCTACCCGAATCGGTACCAATGCCGATGCACGTTTGGGCGTTTGGTGATGCGTTGACGTGGGTCTTCTTGAGTGGCGAACCTGTTGTTGAGTATCAATTCGCGATCGAAAAGGAATTGTCATCGAAGGCTACGTGGGTCGCAGGTTACACAGATGACTTGTTCGCTTATGTTGCCAGTCAGGCTCAACGAACCGAAGGTGGATACGAAGTTGACGAATCGATGATCTATTTTCTACAGCCTGGTCGCTGGAAAAACGGAACTCAAGACGAAGTCGTGGCTCGCGCCGCATCGATATCGAAACAGTCTCGCGGCGAGGATCAGCCACTGAGCCCGGCCGAGGCTTTGAAGTCGATGTATGTTCCGACCGACTTTCGCGTCGAGCAGTTAGCTAGCGAGCCGATGGTGCAAGATCCTGTCAACATTGCATTTGGCATCGATGGATCGGTGTGGGTAGTCGAGATGGCCGACTATCCTTTGGGTATCGAAGGTGGTGGGCGAGTGAAACTGCTCCGCGATACAAACGGCGACGGAAAACTTGATAGATCAACAACTTTTCTTTCTGGCTTGGGTTATCCAACCGGAGTGCAACCCTGGCGCAAGGGCGTTCTTGTGATTGCGGCTCCCGATATCCTGTATGCCGAGGATACTGATGGAGATGGTGTGGCTGATCTTCGCAAGCCGTTGCTCAGTGGAATTCACGAAGCCAACCCGCAACATCGTGCAAGCGGCTTTGAAATTGGCTTGGACGGACGATTGCATTTCGGAACTGGCGATGGGACTCGCGAGCTGCTGAGCCATGTGAATGGGCAGCGCTACGAAGTCAAGCAACGCGATGTAGCTTGGAATCCAGACACTGGTGAAGTCGAAGTGATGGTGCTCGCGCAGACTCAGTTCATGCCAGCTCGAGACAGTTTCG
>JAXMBP010000069.1:0-28742 GCA_046349795.1 Pirellulales bacterium
AGAAGATCGCTTTCTGATGCAAGTGTACATCAGCAATTGAATGACTAAGTCGGCTGATAACCCACCACAAAGCCAATACGATAAGTCCTAATGATCCAGAAAGGAAACTAACTAGGCCTGCGGTACCAAGCAAGTGTTGAGGTCGATTGCCATAGCCCGTCAAAAAGTAGACCGTCATCAAGTCGAGAAATCCTTTGACGAACCGCTCGAAGCCATATTTCGAATAACCGTGCTTTCGCTCGTGATGTTCAACGACAACCTCGCTGACTCGAAATCCTCTGGCGGCAGCTAACACCGGAACGAACCTGTGTCGCTCGCCGTACAATTCAACTTCCGAAAGCACTTCTCGACGATAGGCTTTCAAACCGCAATTATGATCATGTAAATGAACACCCGTTAGCCAACTTATCAACCTATTGAAAATACGGCTTGGAAGAACCTTGTGCCAAGGATCGTGCCTCGTTTGCTTCCATCCCGAGACCAAGTCGAAGCCTTTATCCAATTCAGCTAAAAGATTGGGAATCTCTTTCGGATCGTCCTGAAGGTCTGCGTCCATGGTGATGACAACATCACCGGTAGCACGCTCAAAACCACAACTGAGCGCCGCTGCCTTACCAAAATTACGACGCAAGCGAATGCCTCGGATGGCAGAGTTGTCGCGGCTTAGTTGCTCGATCTTGGACCAAGAGCCATCGCGTGAACCATCGTCGATCAACAAAATCTGCAGGCCGTAGTTGTGCTGCGCAGCGATGGACGAAATGCGCTGGGTCAGTTCGTCCAGCGATTGTTCTTCATTGAATACAGGCACAACGATCGACAACTTCATGTTGTTTTTGGCTCCGAGGAACCTAAGTTCTTGAGTAAGTAGCTTAACCCTGCCATGACTAGCTCGGCAAAAAGCCATGTGACTCGCAGCCAAATTGCACAGCTCAATGCTGCGGTAGGACCGACAACCGGAGATAGTACAGTGGCCAGTACCACTTCACGCACTCCAGCTCCACCGGGCATCATCGAAACAAAGCCGACAACTACGGCTAATGCACAGGCTGCAAAAACACTTAACCAAAACTGACTGGCAGATTCGGCTAGCCATTGTGTGCTAGGTAGGCCGTAAAGTACACAGCCCAAGCTTAATCCATAACCCAACCAAGTGAAACAAAGGATGCCCCAGCCCTTGAAGGTTAGTCGCCAATTCAGCCTTTGCGTCCACTGGTCCAAGGTCTCTTCTGCAATCCCGGGCTGAAGTTTTTTCAGTATCAGCCGCAATAGGTTCGGTGCTGTGGGTATTGCGGTTGCAGCCAGCAGACCAAGGCTCATCAGGCTGATTCGCCAATCCAAATCTAGCAAAAATACACAGATCGCGGCCACAGCTCCGCCGACAGCCATCGTCGATAGCGTTTCCATGAAGATGGTGATGGTTGTTGCCACTTTTTGAGTTCCGAATTTGGAAAGCTCGGCTACACGCAATACTACAACCATGGCCTTACCGGGCACGTACTTTCCAAGATTCCCATAAAAGTAGGCCCAGACTGAATGCCTCCAAGGGACCTGCTGCCCCATTGCTTCTAAACACAACAGCCAATAACGGGCCGTGGGAATCATCCCCAAGCTATAGACCAAGCCTGCCAAGCACAAGTAACGCCAATCGGCTTTCCAGAATTGATCAGACTGCTGGCGAAGTTGATTGGCTTTGGATCGAAGCGAATCGATCTCACTAGTCGAGATTCTATTGGAGGAGTCATTTGGGATGGAGCGTGTCGCGTCAGCTTGATCGGCCTGTTGGTCCATTAGCGTTGCTTGCTGGCTCAACTGTTCACGCTGATCGGCCAACTGTTCAGTAGACTTTTGGATAGCACGAACCACTCCCCAGCCGACCACAGCCCAGATGCACACATAGAACAGGTAGCGAAAGAGTTTTTTTTGAGACAAGTTAGCTAATCACCTCGTTCAATACTCTCGCTGGCTCAACACCAGTCAGCTTCCAATCCAAACCTTGATACTTGACAGTCAGCAGGCGATGGTCGATGCCCAATTGGTGTAGCATCGTCGCATGTAGATCTCGAACATGAACGACATTCTCGACAGCGTTGTAGCCAAGATCATCGGTTGCACCGATCGACATCCCTGGCTTAATCCCACCGCCAGCCATCCACATCGAGAACCCTTTAATGTGATGGTCACGACCTGGGCCACCTTTGCCTTGAAACATCGGTGTGCGTCCAAATTCGCCGCCCCAGATCACCAGTGTTTCGTCTAGCAGGCCGCGTTGCTCAAGGTCTTCTAGCAGAGCCTTCGTAGGCTTATCGGTTGCACCGCAGCAAATGTTCATGTACTTTTGCAAGTCGCCATGATGATCCCAATCGCGGTGGTACAACTGGACAAAACGCACTCCGCGCTCAATCAGTCGCCTAGCTAGAAGACAGTTTGAAGCGAAAGAGCCATCGCCAGGCTTGGCTCCATAGGCTTCTAGAGTCATTTGACTTTCATCGCTCATGTTCACCAAGGCTGGCACCGACGACTGCATTCTAAAGGCCATTTCATAGGCCGAGATGCGAGATTCGATCTCTGGATTTTGCCAACTGTGGTTGCCCAAGCGATCCAGTCGCGTAATCGCGCTAACCAGCTCGTGCTGTTGATCGGTAGCGATACCCTGGGGATTGTTCACGTAATGCACCGTATCGCCGGTTGAGTGGAATGGAACACCTTGGTAGCGACTTGGCAAGAAACCCGCCGACCACATGCGCGACGAGATGGGCTGAGGACTACGGCCAGCAAAGCTGCTTAGCACAACGAATCCTGGTAGGTCTTGGCATTCACTACCCAGGCCGTATGTAATCCAAGAACCCATCGATGGGCGGCCGCTCAGTGCCGTTCC
Source organism: Pirellulales bacterium (assembly GCA_046349795.1). Lineage (GTDB taxonomy): Bacteria > Planctomycetota > Planctomycetia > Pirellulales > Pirellulaceae > Aureliella. Next base: position 2,876 of record JAXMBP010000069.1, read on the forward strand.
AGTATTCATGAAAGTGTGCGCGGGGTCATGATTGATCTGCTCGGTCACCATGCTTCGCAAGATGCAAAGCTTGTCTGCGATGGAAGCTTGGTGAGGCAGATAATCGCTGACCCACTGGCCGGCATGACCGTACTGCTTGAACTTCGTCAGATGACCTTGCACCTTTAGTTGCTGGCCTTGAAGTTGAGCGATCGGTTGACCTTGCGTGAAGGACTCCGGCATCGGTTGGCCATCCAAGCGATCCAATTCAGGCTTGTAATCAAATGTCTCAAGCTGTGAAGGTCCACCCGACATGTAAAGGAAGATGACTCGTTTGGCTCGTGGTGGATGATGAGGCAACGAAGCTAGTCCGCCAAAGCTAGAGGCATCGCTGCTCCCTCGCAACTCACTGGCCAACATCGACTGTAAAGCAATTGCTCCAAAGCCAACCCCAGTTCGACTTAGAAACGCCCGTCGCGCGAGCAGGCTGTGCGCTGGATTGGTTTGAATTTGTGGAATTGAATCAGTCATGTTTTTCGATTTGTTCTGTCAGGTACTCGACCTCAAGCGCGTCAATTTGTCATTCGAAACAGTTGGTCAATATCGTGTTGTCGTTTCGGCAAGGTTCAGAACCGCACGGCTTATCTGCGTCCAAGTAGCAAGTTCTTCAAATTCATTCGCCGACGAGTTGAAATCTCTCGAACGTAGCGTTTTTAGCCCGACGGACATTAATTGACGAGCATTCTCGGGGTGGTCGCGAAACTGCTGTCGACTCATTTGAACCAATTCCAAGAGCACTTCCGCTTCCACTTTGGTTGCAGGGCGGTTCAAAACTAAGCGATAAAGACTTGAGATTCGTTCAGCGTCATGGTCTTTCGTGTCATTGCCGTGAGTTTCTTGTTCGAGCATCTTTTCGGCCAGCGCTCTGGCGGCCTCAACAAAGCTGGGATCGTTTAGTAGAGTGAGCGCCGAGAGAGGAGTGTTGGATCGAGGCCGCTGAGCCGTGCACTCTTCGCGACTGGTCGCATCAAAGGCTCGCAGCATCGGATGCAAAAATTGACGTTGCCAGTGCATGTACACACCTCGACGCCATTGATTTTCGTTCTGGTCGGCTTTGTAATCTCGTTCGGGGAAGTTCAAGTGTTTGTAGTAGCCGGCTGGTTGATATGGTCTTACGCTTTCGCCGCCAACCTTTTCCACAAGTAGACCACTGACGGCTAAAGCGTTATCGCGAATCATTTCGGCTGGCAATCGCAACGCATTTTGACGTGCAATCCAAAGGTTTCCCGGATCTTTTTCGAATGCCACTGGATCGACTCGGGAGGACTGCTGATAGGTTCTACTACAGGCGATTAGTTTGAGTGTGGCGCGAATGTCCCAGCCGCTGTCGATAAGATGATGAGCCAGTTGATCTAATAGCTCAGGATGAGTTGGTGCTTCGCCCTGGTTGCCAAATTCGTCTAGACCTCGTGACAGGCCGGTGCCAAACATCAAATACCAAAGACGGTTGACCATGACTCGAGCGGTCATCAGTCCCACGCCTTTCTGAGGATCAACAAACCACTTTGCCAGATCCAGACGAGTGAGTCGCTCAGCGTGCGTTGCGGTGGAAGAGTCTTCAACAGCATTTGAAGCAGTAGTCAAGTTTCCACCTTTCCGCTGCGCAAGAAACTCGGGAAAGGCGGGCTCAACCAATGAGCCGCTTTCATCTAACCAGTTACCTCGAGGAAGAATTCTGGTGGGCCTAGGTTCCTTTAAGGCGACCGTAATCATGGTACGGCGAATGGACTTCTTGAGCTTCGCGAGCTGCGATTGCTGTTCCTTGAGTTGAGCTTTAGCCTGATCGATTGAAGCTTGAGCAACTTCGTTAGGCTGACCACTTTGGTTCGACTTATGAGCGTCTTTCTCAGATTTGTTGTTCGCTTTTTCGTCGGACTTAGACGATGCCTTGTTCTGTTTCTCCAGAGCCGCGATGCGTTTATTCAGATCCTTAATTTCACGTTCCAGTTGTTGAACTTGAGCCGTTTGTTCCGCAGTTGGAAGTTCAAGCTCGGGGTCGCGTCGAGTCGGCAGGTCGTTAGAACCGGTTTTGAAATGGCTTTCATCATCGATGTCAGCGAAAAAGGCAGACATCGCGTAAAAGTCTTTCATCGTGAAGGGATCAAACTTGTGATCGTGGCATTGGCTGCAGCCCATAGTTCCTGCAAGCCATACTGCGCTGACGTTACGAACTCGATCCGCCGCGTAGATAGCTCGATACTCTTTCGGCTGTAGACCGCCCTCGTGAGTCGTTTGTAGTAAGCGGTTGTAACCCGTGGCGATTCGTTGTGAATCGGTAGCGCTGGGAAGTAAGTCTCCAGCCAATTGTTCGATGGTCATTTGATTAAAGGGCATGCCTTGGTTAAAGGCATTGATGATCCAATCGCGGTAGGCTGAAATGTTGTGGTCTTGATCACCGTGGTAACCAACGGTGTCCGCGTATCGGACTAGGTCGAGCCAATAAATGGCCATGCGTTCGCCGAATTGCGGTGAGTTAAGCAATTCGTCTACAGCTTGTTCCATAGTCATTGATCCGCTTTGCCATCGCTTTAGCAACTCGTCGCGTGGAGGCAGCCCCGTAAGATCGAAACTGACTCGTCGCAAAAGTGTTATGCGATCAACGTCTGGGTTTGGCCGTAGAGAGTTCTCGTTGAGTTTTTTAGCCACAAACCAGTCGATCCAATTTCGAGCCCAATCATTCTGTAGGTAATCGCTTGGAACTTGATGACGTTGCGGCGGTTCGTAGGCCCAATGCTTTTGCCATATTGCTCCTTCGGCAATCCATTGTTTCAGCTTCGATTTTTCAGCGGTCGTAAGTGGCTTGTTTATCTCAGGCGGTGGCATGACCACCGACGGATCTGTGCTGCTGATACGCTTAAGCAGTACACTTTGATCTGGAGCGGCTTGATCGATGACGCTTGAGGCCGACTGCCATTGGTCGAGCCTGAGATCGGCTTGGCGAGTCTTCTCGTCCGGCCCGTGACAGTGGAAGCATCGATCAGAAAGTAGCGGGCGAATAATTCGCTGGAAGCTGATCGAGCGGTCGATGCTCTGCTGCGCTGAGCCTACGCTAGCGCAGTGAGAGAGAATCAAAATCGCAAAAACGCGAATCAATTTCATGGATTGGATCGATTGGGGTTAGAACGGGCTGAAGGGTAGCCAGCTTTCGACCAATGAGCTTTCTGCCATTGTGCGACTGAAACTAGCTACCCAAAAATTCTAATCCAGAACGATCATCGATAGAACCTACTGAAGCTTGCGCTGATTCAGGATTTCAATGGCCTTTTGAGGAATTGGAGCTACACTCCACACCAATCCCAGCTTTTGCATGGCCCAGATTGTCATATAGGTTGTGTCTATTTCCCACCAGCGGTGACCATAGTTGGCCGCTTTTTGGTAAGCATGATGATTATTGTGCCAACCTTCGCCGAAGGTTATCAGTGCAACCCACCACAGATTCTTGCTGTCATCACCATTGTCATAGGTCTTGTAGCCCCAAACATGAGTCACGGAGTTGATGCACCAGGTCGCATGCAAAACAATGGTCATTCGTACAAAGACGCCCCACACCAGCAATGAGAAGCCCATGTAAACGCCGCTGGTGAAATAGCCCAAAGCAAAGATGCCTCCGGCCACTAACACTTGCCATAACAAAAACGTGCGATCTAAGAACCTCAAGCCCGGATCGTTCAGCAGGTCGGGAACCCAACGTTTGTGCAAAGCGGTTCGCGTTTCAGGGCTTAACTTCTGCAAACACCAAAGCGCGTGGCTCCATAGAAAACCTTCGCGGGGTGAATGTGGGTCGCCTTGATGGTCGCTTTTGGCGTGGTGGATTCTGTGGTTGGCGGACCAGTGAATCGCCGAACCTTCGCCGGCCAGTCCGCCAATCCAAGCAATCAGCCACCGTACAGGTCGATAGGTTTCAAAGCTCTTATGGCTGATCAATCGATGGAAGCCAAGGCAGATGCCTATTCCACCAGTTAACCAATAGAACACGAACATCGCAACCAGACCTTGCCATGAAAACGTCCATGGTGCGGCAATCGCTCCCAAATGAACTGCCGCAATCCAGGCAACTACTGGCCAATCAACGCCTTCGGAGAAATGTTTGGCTATAAGGTTTTTTGAATTGGGTTGGATCGGTTCCGATTCAAAGGCCGGTACGGCTGAAGGCTTTAGTTTTTGGGGGGCGGGAGGTGCTTCGAGCATGATATTTCTATAGGCTGCTAGTGAGAATTGGCGGGGCCCAGGCCGAGTAATGGCTCGCCCAGAGCAACAGATCGCCTAAAGTGGATTTCGACATCCACAATCTAGCAGTGAAAATGTTTGGGCTCAATTCATATCGAGCCCAAACTCAGATTCAAAACGCTCGCTGTGACAAGTTACCGCAGTAAGCATCAGGTTTCCCCGGGCCAGTTTGTTAAGCCCGAGGAAATGCCGATCGCATCAGCTCAAGACTCTTGGGTAGAGCTTCCTTGTAGTCCTCTTTGCCTTCAAATTCCAAAGAGATGAATCCGCGATAGTTGTGCTTTCGCAAAATTTGGCCAATCCGTCTATAGTCGAGATCGAGCGTGTACCATTCGCCGCCGCCGTAGTACGTTTTGGCTTGAACGAAGACGGTTTGCGGTGCAATCTGTTCCAAACGTTCGTACGGGTTCTCTAAGAAGTTTCCAGTGTCGGTTACGATCTGAAGCCAAGGTGATTTGATTGCGTTGACGATGCGTAAAATGCCCTCAGGAGTTAACCCCAAGCCCCAATGGTTTTCAAGGCCCAGCACGATGCCACATTTCTCGGCAGTGGGCAAACACTTTTCAAGCGACTCAATTACCCAAGGAAAAGCATCTTCGTCGGTGTAGCCCTTGATCGGCGGTTCGATGCCACGATTTGCCATCAAGATGTCAAAGCTGCCTGACGTGTTCCAACGACCAGTATTTACTCGCATTACCGGAATGCCGAGCTTGTAGGCCAGTTCTATCTGGCCGATTGTACGATCAACGTTTTCTTGTCGTTCTTCAAGGTTCGGAGTCACGAATCCTTGGTGAGTCGACATGCCCACAATTGGAATGCCCAAACGCAACGCATGCCGCTTGTAGGACATTAGCTTCGAATGGCTAATTAGTTCGTTCTGCTCCAACTGATATAACAACAGTTCCACGCCGTCAAATCCGTACTCGTCAGCGATATCGATGCACTTATGGAAATCGCGAAGGTGATCATTCTTGAATCGCCAAAGCGAGTAGGTGGACAGAATGATCGGATGAGTCTTACGAGCTCCAGCACCTTGGCTCTGAGTGTTCGGGCTAGAAGTTGCCGTTGCAGCTTGTTGGGCAGCAACTGCTTGCGAAAGTGGAATCATCGACGCACATGCAGCACCGGCTAATGCGCTAGCAGAGGTCAAGAAATTTCGTCGGGCGAAAGAGGTTGGTTTGTTGTTGGTTGACATCGAGTAAGCCTCAGGTTGTTTGCGAGTTCACGGGACCTAAGAAGCCTACTCGAATCTGGCTGGCACGCAATCATTGCAGGGTTGAAATTTGGGGCTCAGACTTCAAGAAGTGGTTCATCCCGCAATGGTGAAGTTCCCTAGGGGCCCTTTGGCTTGCTTAGCTTTGGGCTTCGCTTCAGCAAGTTGCTTCTCGGATTGTGCAATTTCTGATCGTAGAATTCGGACGTTGTTGGGAGCCTCTATGCCAAGACCAACCACGTTGCCCTTGATCTTAACGACGCGAATCACAACATCATTGCCAACGTAGACTGTTTCGTTGAGCTTTCGACTAAGAATCAGCATTTCTGCATCCTTCGAGTTTGCGGCGGGTTACTTAAGATCTGAAATCGCATCACCTAAGCTGACGCTGGTGATGTGGAGGTAACAGATGCGATTGTCGTGCCAACAGACTCAAAAAACATCAGCCGACCTGATCTAAGCTCAATTGCTCGGCATTTGAACGGAAATGGGCCAAAGCGTCGGTGTGAGGAGAACTGCCTGCACATAGGTGCGAAGAAACTTTAGGAAGAAGTTACAACGCTGGGAAAGTTTTTCAAACCCAGACGGTCCCGTTCGAGCAGAGCTAATCAATTGCTAATCGCGATAGAAAATGGCATCTAGAAATAGCAAGGAGCGAGGTTCGATCAGCCCGAGCTAGCACGCCAGAGTCCAGAATCCTGAAATTAGAATACAGGCCCCATCGGAGCCGATGCGAAGAAAGGAACTGACCAAACAAGAATACTATTTCTGCGTAGCTTCTGCGGGAATAATAGGCTCAGCCCCAGCGCGTACTGGCGATGAGTCGCTGTCGAGGTTGACTTGACTTACATCCACATTATCAATGCCTGGCTCAAGTTGTAGCAATCTCTTGAAGACTTCGATCTGGCCTTCTTCGATAGACCCAGAAACAACCGCCGTGCGTCCTTGAATTGTGACATTTGCTCCCGCAAATTTCTCCGCGGCAGGAATTCGAGCCATGTTGGTAATGATCTGTTGGCTGCGAGCTTGAACTGGTGTAACGGCTGGCGTGAAGCCCAACTTCACTGTGGGACGAAGCTGATATTGCTGTCCAGTCGTGCCTCCTCGCATGTTTTGTTGATTGCGATTCATCCCCATACCGCCCATTCCCATGCCACCCATCCCCATACCGCCCATACCCATTCCCATCATCCCCATGCCACCCATTCCCATGCCCATGCCACCCATGCCCATTCCACCCATGCCCATGCCACCCATGCCGGTCCTGCCAGTAGTCGTAGTTCCAAATGGGTTGGAGATGCCTGTGGCGGTAAATCCTTGGCTGAAGTTGGAGCTAAGGACGGAGCCACTCGTCGAAGTTCCAGTTCCAGAGGATGTACTGCTAGAGTTCATCGAACTGCCAGCCGTTGGACTGCTAGAACTGAAAATCGAACCTGACTTAAACCCGGAGGTAGAGTTTGTTTGCGCAAATCCAGTTCCGGAGCACAGAAGAACAATTGAAATCGTTGCAAGTTTTCGCATAGCTATTTCACCTTTGGCGACAGACGTACTGTCGCAAAACATCGTACCCGGCTCCGGTGCCAAGAAAAAAACTGATTCTAGAATAACATTGTTGCGCCTAGAATGCCAGGATTTCTGGCATTAACGTTGGATTGCGAACCTTGATTTTTCTCATGGTTGAGACAATCTTTCCGAATCACAACATCTAACACTTAACCCTCATAACTGTTTCGTCCACTTTTTTCGGCGGCTCCAGAACACTTTCCTACCTTAGTTTTGTGACGAGGATTTCGGTTATCCTACCACTACCAAGCCCCGAAAATGCTTGGAAACAGCCGTTGTGATGCAAGCATTTCAAGATCTTTAACAGCTCCTAATTTTCAAACTCTAGCTTTTGTAGAGGCACTCACCGATGAGCCTAAGAATTCGCCTGCCGTTAGTGGCATTTCTCTTATGGACGTTAAATCTTGCGGTGGAATTGCCCACTGCGTCCGCCTTTCAGGAAGCCAAGAAGCCGACCGCACCGAAGTTGTTTCCTGATTCCACTTTGGCCTATTTTCGAATTGCAGACATCAAACAGCTAAAGAAGGATTTGGAGAAAAGCTCCATTGGCAAAATGTCCAATGACGAGCAGATAAAGCCAATCATCGGTGAGTTCTACGGGACCTTTGTGAAAAGCACCGAACAGCTCGTCAACGCCATTGGATTGGATCTTAACCAATTGTTGGCCATTCCCAGTGGCGAAATGGCTGTCGGCATGTTTGCTCCAGCCAGGCAAACACGAGCGGAGCGTGAGGCCGGTGAGCCAAGTAATCAGCCTCCTGTTATTTTTGCCGTGATGCTGGATGCAGGTGATGAGATTAGCAATATCCAAGTGTTGCTGAAGCGAATGGAAGAAGCTGTTGGCGAGAATGCACCACATCGAGAAAAGAGCTTAGATCGACTGACACTGCACAGTTACACCAACAACGATCGCGCAGATCAACAATTTGCATATTTCATTGATGGTGGAACTATCGTCGGCTGTAACAGTTTAGCCTACATCGAGGATCTTGCTCAAGTTTGGTTGGGCAAAGGCGGTGACCGTAAGACCTTAGCTGACAACAGCAAGTTTGTTACGATTATGAGCAGGTGTGTTGGGACAGAAGGTGAGCGCCCACAAATTTCTTTCTACGCTGATCCATTGGGAATGATTCGAGAGTTCACTCCGAAGAATCCTGGCACAGCTATGTTTCTAGGCCTACTATCTCCATTAGGTTTAGATGGAGTCGAGGCTATGGGCGGCAGTTGGATTGTTTCACCTCCAGACTTTGACGCGATTGGCCACTTTCACGTTTCACTTTCTAGTCCTAGACGCGAGATTCTAGCCCTGTTGCGTCCTAAGTCGGGCGCTGTCGTACCTGAAGCTTGGGTTCCGAGTTCGTCTGCTTCCTACATGACTGTGAATTGGGATATTCAATCGACCTACACCGCTGTGGAGAGATTGTTCAATAGATTCCAAGGTAAAGACGCACTAGAGCAAAAAGTTTTCGCTGGTATCAACAAACAACTTGATATCGACGTCAAGAAAGATGTCCTTGATAACTTGGAAGGTCGATTGACGATGGTTCAAGGGTTCGTTCGCCCAATCACGGTCAATTCCGGCTCAAACGTTTATGCCATTCGTTTGAAGAATCCAAAGCACATTGAGAACAATGTTCTACCAAAGGTTCTCAAGTCCTTTGGCGAACGAGTTACGTTTACTTCTGAGGCTTTCGGCAAGATCAAAGCTCAAGTGATGGCGTTTCCTCAGCGCGAAGGCCGCCAAAATGCACCGATTCAAATTCGAACTCCGGAAATCTGTATCGCCATCGTTGATGACTATTTGGTGATCAGCGATAGCCGTTACATGATGCGCGAGATGGCTGATGCATTGGGGGATTCATCGAATCAGCTTCGCGAGTCTATCGAATTTCAGTTGATCAACGACCGCATCAAAGCTCAGGTGCAACAAAAGGAAGCCTCAGGAATATCATTCGCACGCCCTGAGGAGTCACTGCAGTTGTTCTATGAATTGGCTCGCGACTCGAAGAACAAAGATGCACTAAAGCAGTATGCTGCGATGAATCCAATCTTCACTGCTCTCAATGAGACTTTGCAGAAACATGAACTACCGCCGTTTTCGGTCATCTCAAAGTATCTGGTACCTTCTGGCGGTTTTTTGGTGGATGAAGAATTAGGCCTGCATTACACCACGTTTTCACTCAAACGAGAATAGTTTTACACTCCAGACTGGCTTACACCCGAAGCTCGGTGTCAAACAGCTAAATGGCAATCGACCGCAGCCAATGGCCGATTGCCATTTTTTTTGCTACGGAACAGACGAAGTTGTAAAGTCGAACACACACAAGCAAGGTGTTTGAGCAGGTAGGGCAACGATACCTCTGGACGTAGGACTCGCGGAAGCGCCGCTGACAGTGAATGTATGAGGCATTCTGAAGTCTTCTTTGGCTCGATCGTCTTCGAAATCGATCTGGCCATTGTCATTAGTATCGATGAAGGCAATCATCGAATACTCTCGAGCGGGAACGACCAGCAACAATGAAGCAGCTCCGCGTTCATCTAGTGTGAACCTTTCCTGATAGACAGGAAAAGCATTTTGTTCGTCGTCGGGAATGTACAAAAGGATTTTCCCTTTCGAATTCTTCCTTTCTGCGGAGGCTTGAATTTGAGCTACAAGAATGCCGTTCTGGCTTTGGACTGTTTGTGAAACTAACGCTTTATTGTCGGATGAGCCAAGAAACACAAGTGGCACCAGTTCAAGGTACCAAATCGTGCAAGCTACGCAGGCCGCAATTAGCCCTGTCCCAGAAAGCAGCCAGCCGTGATTGTTGGCCCAAGCGTTGAATATGTTCTTCCACATAACCAGAATTCCAGTTTGGTTATCACAATACCTTAGGGTGAGTTCGCTGAGTCTTCCTCGGCGAGCCATCTAACATTGTACATTGCAAGTCGATGCTGCGAGAGTAAGAAATCGGCTTCAACGGTAGCGGACTTTCCAACTACGCGGATTGTGTCGAACAAATCGATGGCGTATCGCCGTGGTGCTTTACCACGAGACACTTAGGTTGTTGACAACCCTTGTTAAGGTGCAATTGAGAGTGCGAGCTATATCTCAACGCTTAGGCCAGTTTTCGAAGCTCTTGGACGGCACGGGCAATCATTTCGATAGCGGTTTCGATATCGGCTAAGCTATTGAACCGACCGATGCCAAATCGCAGACTGCTTCTTGCTTGATCTTCCGAAAGTCCAATTGCTTGAAGCACATGACTAGGTTCTGGATTAGCGCTTATACAGGCGCTTGCCGCTACTGATCGCTAGTTCCGGAGCGTGCAGCATCAAGCTTTTGCCCTTCCAGCGGATAAAAGCAGCAGTTCACATTCTCGACTGCTCGAATTCTATCTCCTAACTCGGGTCCATTCAAAGTCACAGAGCCCAAATCCAATAGGCCCTCAAACAGCCGTTCTCGCATCGCTCGAATCGCCCGTTGATCTGCCGCTAAGTTGCGAAGCGAACTGGTCAAAGCAGCCTGCATGCCGATGATGCCAACTGTATTCAGTGTGCCTGAACGCAAGTTGTGTTGTTGGCCACCACCGAGTATCTGAGCTTGCAATCGAACGTTGCGTTGTCTTCGCCGCACAAATAATCCGCCAATTCCCTTGGGGCCATAAAATTTGTGAGCTGAAAAGCTCATCAGGTCAACATCTAGTTCATCTACGTTGCAAGCCATTCTTCCAACTGCTTGAGTTGCATCGACGTGCAGCAAGCAATCTTTCTGGCGACATAGTTCTGCAATCTGGCTTATAGGGTTGATGACACCAATCTCGTTATTGACCAGCATTACACTCACCAAACCAGTTTCGCTATCGATCTCGGATGCGAGTTGATCTAGATCGACCCGTCCAGCTTGAGTTTGCCCCTGAGGTGTTACTCCAACAAGCTTGACATCTATGCCGCTCGCGCGCAGTCGCTGAAGTGGATCGAGAACCGCTTTATGCTCGGTACTAACGCTGACGACTTTGCGACGCCTCTGTCGAGGATGCAACATCGAGCCTAAGATGGCCAAGTTGTTACTCTCGGTCGCGCCACTGGTGATCACCAATTCGTCCTCGGCAGCACCGATCGAAGTAGCGATAGATGTAATCGCTTGATGAACCGTATCAGCCGTGTCTCGACCAAACTGGTGCGTAATGCTGCCTGCATTGGCAAACTGATTCTTAAAAAACGGCAGCATCGCTTCAAGTGCCGCCGGATCAAGAGGAGTCGTTGCGTGATTGTCCAGATAGATCATGCTTACCTAAACAGGTTGACCAAGCACAACTGGCTCCAGGTCTCAAATCGATCCAGTTCTGCCTTAAGTTGAGTAACCGGCGCAAAACCGCTATCCGGTAGGTCGATCTCGCGTGCTTTTGCTGAAGGCTTGTCAGTATCAATCGATGTACGACCCCTAGGTGCACTCGGCCTACTGGGCTTGAATCGTCGTAAGCCCACAAGTTGCTCGCTGTACTTGGCCTCAATGATAAGTTTCTTCAGTCGGAATTCTCGTTGCATGCCACTACGATACAGGTCATTACCTGCCGCATCTTCGCGCGAAAATATGTCCGCCGATTCAACGCTTCGCAGAGCGTGTAATCGCTTTTCGCCTTGGCCTTTACCTCGAGTGTATTGAAAAACTTGCGTGCTACCATCGAAATCGCATTGCAGGATCACGTAAGGGATCAACTGCTTGAAACTCAGGTCCTCTTCGACTTGGCTTCGAGGGCCTAAACTGCATGAACTCTGGATTCAAAAGGGCTTGAAAAGCATCTTCGCAAAATGGTCGAAATCCTTTAAAGCCTCCAAGCAGTTCCATGCGACTCTCGGGGATGACCAAAACCTCTTCGTCTGCCACTGTATTTTCCTTATCAAGTGCGGCTCATGTCAACTGAATGGCTCAGTTTGGACAACTCCAGGCTCGCTATCAATTTAGCCAGCCATCATCAAGCTGAATACTGCCCATACCTGAATTGTTTCCTGAGCCTACCGGCAACAGCCGAGGTTTCGCATTGAGACTCAAACCAATTGTTGGTCGATCCATTTACCTTCAGGTTGTGAGGGTAGATAAGTATCCAGCAACTGAAACAGGTGGTCGACCGAGTTGGCGAATTGCAGCAAGTGATAGTTGTGAGGTTTCAAGAATCCCTCTTCGACCATGTTCTGAAGCAGCCTAGCCAAAAAGTCATAAAAGCCATTCACGTTTAGGAGAATGACAACCGGCTTACTGTGGAGCTGAAGCTGCTTCCAGGTCAGTATCTCGAACAGCTCATCCAGACTGCCGAAGCCGCCAGGGAGAGCGACGACCGCATCGGATCGATCGCCATGATCGCCTTACGCTCGTGCATCGATTGCGTCACGATGAGTTCCTGAAGTCCCTGATGCGCGACCTCGTGATCCTTCAAGAATTGCGGAACTACACCGACGACATAGCCGCAATAGCGGAGTGCCTCGTCAGCCAGTACGCCCATCAGCCCAGCAGCCTCCACCGTAAACGATGCGATCACCCCGCTCGGCGATGCGGCGAGCCGCTTGGTGGGTGGACTCAGCATGGATAGGGCTGTGGCCTCGATTGGCTCCGCAGAAAACACAGATACTTTTCAAGCTGTCCTCTCGTCAAAACTAACTCGACTAAACTACGATACTCAAACGAGCCCAAAAGATGTGGGTTGATAGTCTATCCTCGAGAGCAGACATGCGAATAGGTTGATGATGAAAACCGGTATCTTTTGTTTAGCTTGCCTCATAGTCAGTTTTGTTGGAGTGTTAGCAATTGCAAACACTCCAATAGCAGACGAGTCAAAGGTGCCTGAACCTCCAGCCTTGGCCCGAGAATATCGCGGAGTTTGGGTAGCCACTGTGGCGAATATCGATTGGCCTTCCAAGCCCGGACAATCGAGCGAAAAGCAGCAGGCTGAAGCTATCGCCATTCTGGATGCTGTGGCGGCAGCCAACATGAATGTGGTGGTTCTGCAAGTTCGAACCAGTTGCGATGCACTCTATGCAAGTGAGCTTGAACCTTGGAGCTACTTTTTAACGGGGAAGCAAGGTCAGGCTCCTGAGCCGTTCTATGATCCGCTAGCGTTTTGGGTTGAGCAAGCTCATCAACGCGGCTTAGAGCTGCATGCTTGGTTCAATCCCTTTCGAGCGAAGAACTCTGGGCAATCCTATCCTGACTGCCAGCAGCACATCAGTCAGACCAAACCATTGTTGGTCAAGAAGTATGGTAACGACAAGACGAACTACTTGTGGCTAGATCCAGGTGAGTCGGAAGCTCGGGAGCATTCTTTGGCCGTCTTTTTGGATGTGCTTCGTCGTTACGATATAGATGGCATTCACATTGATGACTATTTTTATCCTTATCCCGTCGACGATATTCCATTTCCCGACGATCCAGCTTGGAATGCCTATCAAGAGTCTGACGGCAAGCTGGCTCGCGATGATTGGCGTCGAGATTCGATGAATCAATTTATTCGACAATTGTATCAACAGATCAAGCGGATCAAACCGCATGTGAAGTTTGGTATAAGTCCATTCGGAATTTGGAAACCCGGTTATCCATCGAGCGTCGCAGGCTTTAGTCAGCATGACAAGCTCTATGCGGATGCTCGGCTGTGGCTTAATGAAGGCTGGTGCGACTACTACTCGCCGCAGCTTTACTGGGCTATATCGGCTCGCCAACAAAGTTATCCGGCGGCGTGAACTGGTGGATCGGCGAGAACAAACATCAGCGGCACATCGTGCCGGGAATCTACACTAGTCGTATCGGTAACAAGACAAAGGGTTATGCTGCCGACGAGGTGATCAATCAAACCTACATTGCCAAACATACTCCAGGCAGTCACGGCGTGATTCACTTTAGCATGAAGTCCATTCAGGAGAATCGCGAACAGATAGCCACACAGCTTTGCGATGGAGCCTATCTTGATGTAGCCATCCCGCCCGCACTAAGTTGGCTCGATAACCAACCTCCCAGTAAGCCCGAGATCTCCCTGGAGCGCACAGCTCAACGGGTTGTGGTTCGATGGAAGGTTGGCGATGGTGACTCGATTTCCAAATATTGCTTGCGAACGCTCGAAGATGGCAAGTGGAAAGTAAAGCTATTGCCCAAGGAGACGACATTCTTTGAATTAACACTAACCAACTCCGAGTCTGCAATTATTGCCGCGGCAGTCAGTGCCATTGACCAATTCGGCAACGAGAGCCCAATAGCAATTGCAAAGTAGTAGCAACGTATCGAGTAGGCCGTAACCAGCCCCGCGCAGTTACGGCATTGAACTCTCTTTATCCTACACATATCTTCTGCAGATCCCCATTAGCTTGCCTCATGGGTGCTGGCATGGGGCCCGGCCCCTACCGAGCTTGCCTCGGTAGAGCCAAAGCTCGGTACCTAGTAGCCGAGCTTTTGGTCCACTCGGACGAGCCCGAATGTCGCAAGGCGAGTTCAATGATAAGAATGCCGTAACTGCGTAAACTTGTTACGGCCTGCGATTACTTTTCCTTCGAGTAGGCTCAAATCAGATGGGTCGACCACCGACACAGGATGTGAGCCTTTCAAGAAGCATGTAAGTCTCATTTATTGAGATGATTGAGTTTTAATATAGGGAATTGCGAACTGCCGAGAAGTATAGCAAAATACTACGTGAGCAGCGATGGTCGGCTGCGAGAAATTATTTGTTGTATTAAGTTGAGTTTGCCCGTGAAGTGTCCACAGTGCTCTAGCGAAATCAGCCCACATCTCACGGACTGTAACGAGTGTGGATTTCAATTGGGGTACCCTAATGTTAGGCATGCCCAACGTGCTGCCGAAGTAAAATCTCTCGCCGCACGGTATGAGGTGGCGGTCAAAGAAGCGAAAGATAATGGCTGTGACGACGTCCGAGAACAATTTGAGCAGTGGGTCGTTAAGCAAACTCGCCCAGTGATCTGCAGAAACTGGGGTACTGTTGCTCCAATACTATCAAAGCCTGGTGACCTATTTCGAACTTTCTACGAAATGATCGATGCGGGGGACCGCCAACCGCAGGACAATGAATTTGATCAAGCAAGGCAAGCCGTTGATGCTACGTTCTTTCCCCATTTCTATCAGAGGGTCAATTTCGCTGCATTAACAGGCGATGGAAAGGGCCCAGCCTCATACGGGGAGATACACTTCACGTTCCAGGAATCTGCCGTCAGCCATCGAACCACTGTGTTTGAGGAAAATACCCTCGTATTCTGCAAAAAACACAAAGTCGTGGTTGGCGCCCCACCGCCAGAAGGGTTCTTGTCGACTTGGGCCAATCGGGGGCAATTGGCGGTAGCCAAACTGTCGAAAAACCTAAGGCAAACCATGACTGAGGCTGATTTCCCTGGTATTCTTGTAATACAGTCCGGAAAAACAGACACGGACGAGTTTATCGAATGTCACATCTATGGCAGATTGACTGTTTCGAATATCGAATCCTTCCGAGCTAAAATGCCGAAACTGAAAGCAGATCAAGTTCTTGCTAGACAAGTAAGGCGTAAACTCCTGGAATTAGAGGTAAGGGAAGAACCCTTTTGAAAGCCATCTTATCTGGACAAGCAGGTATTGCTGTACTATCCGAAGGCGGTCGTTATTGGTCGGTCTCCGTCGAAGAGCCCGATCTTCGTAAGTCCTGCGCGCCTGAAGAGATTCCATTCATATTTGCCGGAGCCGAAGATGTCAGTTGCGTCGATGCATCCGAGAGCGAAGTGCTCACACGGTTGAATGTGGCTTGGGAAATGGATCGTGCCCTTCAAATGACACTGGTCCTGCTGGATCTAGATGAGGATCAAGAAACACGCGAAATGGCAGCAGAATGCTTGGAAGAGTTCCTGCAAAATGCCGACGTTTTTGATTTTGTTGCCAACCGGTTGTACGAGTCCCCCTTGACCGATCAGGCCGACGTCAAGAATGCCATAGAGATCGCTACTAAACTGGAATTCGAATTCGCAGCGTCGCTGCTTGGGGACTTGCAGCAGCAACAGTCCGCGATTCAACACGTTGCCCATGCATTTGCAGGCCTAGATGACCAATTTTTCAGCACCGAAAGATTTCAATCCAGGCCACAAGCTCGGCGGTGGTTTTCTGATCGAGGTGTCTTTCGCAAATTAGCGAAGGGGCGAGGACCTTCAATTGGCAATGAAGTGATGCGCCTGCTCCTAAACCCCGAGATTGCAAGTATACCAAAGGCTAAAGCTCTGATTCTTGAATGGACGAGTCCACTAAAGTCGCCCCCAATCGAAATGGACTATTCAACAATTGAGTCGGAAGAGTCGGAGGGGAAATCGCATGCTCGTTCGACAAAACGATCTTCAAAACGAACGAGTCGTAGTGCCCACGAAAGTAAAGAACTCGTGGATCGACAATTGGATGAAATCCTTGCTCTGATCGAAAAAGGTGATGATGCAAGGGCGCTGCAATGGGCTGCAGATGTATTCCAGCGCCAGATTGCCGCTGGTGATGAGGCGTATGGGGTCAAGTCGATGTCGAAGTTGGCGATTCAAATGAAGCAGCGTGGTAGACCTGACCTTCAGCTTCATTTTGCGTCCATGGCTGCAGCATCTAAATTTGCGGACGCGCAATCGCTTTGTCAATTAGCTGATGCACTCATGCAAAGTGGAGAGCCCATACGTGCACTGAGGCAATACGACGAAACAATCGCTCGATTTGACAATGAAGTTGTAGCGCAATGCGGGCGAGCGGAGGTGCTTCGCGAACTAGGTCGCTATGAAGATGCATTGGAGCAGTATGGGCAAACGATCGCTCGATTTAGCAATGAAGAGGTAGCTCGAAACGGTCGAGCGGAGGTCCTTCGTGAGTTGGGTCGCTACGACGAGGCTTTGCAGCAGTATGAGCAAACGATCTCACGCTTTGGCAGTGATGTCGTAGCACAGTGCGGACGAGCCGAGGTTCTTCGCGAGCTAGGTCGCTATGAGGATGCCTTGGAGCAGTATCAGCAATCGATTGCTCAATTTGATACCAGCGTCGTAGCACGAAACGGACGAGCGGAGGTTCTTCGCGAGCTAGGTCGCTATGAAGATGCCTTGGAGCAGTATCAGCAATCGATTGCTCAATTTGATACCAGCGTCGTAGCACGAAACGGACGAGCGGAAGTTCTTCGCGAGCTAGGTCGCTATGAAGTTGCCTTAGATCAGTATGAGCAAACGATTGCACGATTTGGTAATAATGTAGTAGCTCGAAGCGGACGAGCGGGTACTTCGCGAACTTGGTCGCTATGAAGATGCCTTAGAGCAGTATGAGCAAACGATTGCTCGATTTAGTAACGATCGTGTAGCCATAAACGGCTGTGCTGTTACCTTATTGCATATTGGACGATTTGAGGAGGCTCTAAATCGATTAGGCACACCAGGTTCAATTCACGACACGATTGGATCGACGTCCACGTACGAGGTATGATTCACTTGCGAAAAGGAGAGCTAGAGAAGGCATTAGAAATCTTTGAATATGGCACTAAAAACTGTCGTCTCCGTCGGCAAATACCTTACTTCAAGTCCTCTGTGGCGCTAGTGCGGCTTCGAATGAAAGACGCTCGCGGTGCACTTCAAGCTGTGCTGAACGAAACAGGGCCGATCCCAGATATTATTCGAATGCACGCATATGGAGAGCAAGCTCAGCAGGAAGAATGTCGCCGAATGTTTGCGTCGCTAGAGAAACAAAAAAATAGAGGAGTTGTTGAACTCCGCTCACTCTTGCATGATGGCTATCTCTCGGAAAAGGCGATTATCGTTCGCACGGAAGCCTGGACTGATGATGTTTTTCAAAAAGAGCTACAACTTATCTTGATGAACGCGGCCTAGGTTTGTTGGGTAATTTCTGTAGTTCGGCCGAGTCGATCATGAGTAGGCCGTATCAAGCCCTGCGCCGTTACGGCATTCAACTCGCAGGAGGATCAGGAAGCGAGGCGGAGCCTCGAAGACAGTGCGTTCCAAGGCAGAGCCATGGAACGAGTTCTATTTGACGTTATCAGTCGATCAAACGCTTGATAAGAAATGCCGTAACTGCGTAAACTTGTTACGGCCTACGAACTTGTTACGGACTATTGGTCATTTTCGCTCGTAGTTGAAGTCGAGCGTGCTTTCGCCGAGTTTGTGTTTTTTGACCTCGTCGAGTAACCGCTTGCGATTCATCTGGTCAGGTTTGATGTCAAGTTGGCTGGATAGGGCGTAGACGGTGATGTGATATGTCTTCACTCCTGGACCTTTGGAGCACATTGGATCGTATTCTGCTCGCTTCTTATCGTTCAGTCCCAGTGTTCCGGTCTTCAGTCCGTTCTGTTCAATGCCCTTTATGTCTGCCGGAATGTTGTAGGCCAACCAATAGGACTTTTCTTGATCGGGTGCAGTATGCCAGAGGCTGATTGCGACGGTTTTTGTTCCGGCAGGTAGGTCGCTCCATGCAATAGCCGGCGATTGCTTTTTGCCATCGCAAGTGCAATCGATCAACAAAAAGCCTTTCGTGTCGATCGATGAACTTGTCAGACCAAATGCGTTGGCTGTCGACTTTGTTGAACTTGCAGCCGCACCTTCACCTTGCTCAGGCTTAGTACCGCGCTCTGGGGTACCTCGATCTTGAGGCGGACCACCACGCTCTGGACCACCACGCTCTGGACCACCGCCGCCGCGACGTTGGCCGGGCTGTCGGCCTCGCGTTTGATAAGAATCCGACTTAGACTTTCCACTAGTGTCTGTGAAGACAAAGTCGACGCTGCCATTTTCTTTTTGAGTGTACTGAACTGTGCCCTGCTTGCCGTTCACTTGATAGGTCAGAGTTGATGTTTGCCCAGCTTGTTGGAAGTCAGTAATCTTGGCTCCCTGCATAGGAGGCAACGAAGGTCGCACTGGTTCGGCGCGAGGCTGTGGGTCCACTTGTCCGTCCCGTTCGACAACTTGGCCATAGAATCCGCCGTTGATGTACGGATACTTGGGCGTGGCGTGGTAGTGATAATTGCCCTGAGCATCCTTATGTCCGTTCAGCCAGTCGAGCGGAGCAAAGTCTGGCGCGCCAGGATCTTGGTAGCCCAGAATGGGATAACCATCTAAGGCATAAGCGATAGGCTGTCCTTTGCCGACAATCTTCTCCAGGTGAATGGGAGCAATGTGGTAGTGATAATCGTCGGCTCTGCCGCAATGGCCACCGAATTCGTCCAGTTCGCCAAATTGGTAAGCGTCATCGCCGCGATTGTTGAGCGGATTAAAAATTGGAATGCCATTGACGGCCAACGCAATCGCTCCTCGCAGGAATTGCCCTTTGGCTGTAGCTGGCTTCTTGGCTGGCACCGGATTTAGCGGAATTCGCCAAGCGTTATCGCCGCGATATGCTTGTGGCAACGGAACCTGCTGTTGCCACGATCGAATGCCGACCATCATCTGGTGTTCTGGAATACCATTGGATTCGACATACAGAAAGTCTCGATCCCAACGCAGACCAACAGTCTTTTCGAACGGGCTGAAGGAACTGGCAATCTTAGGACGTTCCACTTGATTGGGCATCATGTTGGCCTCGTTGTTCTCAGTCGTTGGACTGCCCATCGTATTGAGTGACACCAGCTTGATACGTGGACTAGTGTTGATACGCTCAATTTCCACCTGTTGATCGGCGATCCACAGCAGGCTTCGTTGGCTCAATTGTTCCAGCGGAAAGCGTTGGACTAAACCTCGTTCTGTTAACACGCGAAGTTCGTCATCATCGGCTGAGATAAAGCTACCGTGAAAGTGTGTGCCATCGACCCTGTGCCACAATCTGATCGCTTGGCTGGAGACGCCATGGCCTCCTTCGTGGGCCAAGGCCGGCTTGTTCACCGCAGCACTCAAGGCTATTGCGATGATCGCCGTCAGTTTGAAGGTGAATGCAACGGCAGAGCGAAATGTTGTGTTTGACATCATGGTTACCCTTTATTCTTGGGCTTGTTGTTTTGACCTCCACCGCCGCTACCACGTTTGCCGCGCATTTCTTGCGTGGATGGTTGCGACTTGGGATCAAAGTTTGGATTCAAAGTTGGAAGTTGTGCATCCACTGCAGCCAAGTAAGCTTCGAGTTGTTTTCTAAGTTTGACTGTTTCTTGTGACTTCGATTTGGCTAGGTCATTGTGTTCACTAATATCCTGAGACAGATCGAACAGGCTGTCGGTGTTATCCTCATAGAAGTGAACCAGTTTCAGGTTGCCCATCAAGATTGAACTTTGAGGGCTTTCGCCTTGGTAGTGCGGAAAGTGAAATACTAGACCTGGAAACTTGCGATGAACGTCGCCTTGTCCGTTGTGGCTGAGCAAATCGCCGATGCTGCCGCCTTCGATGTTATTGGGAAGTTTATTGGCTGGGATACCAGCCCACTGGCAGAATGTTGGAAACAGATCGTAGCCAACCACTGGTACATGGCACCACGAGTTCGATGCCACGCCCGGTCCGCGAACAATCAAAGGAACTCGCAAACCGCCCTCCCAAACACCGCCTTTGCCTCCACGCAAACCGGCCCTTCTGCCACCTACATTACCACCGCCACCTGCACCTCCACCGCCTGCACCGTTGTCGGACATGTAGATGACGAACGTGGATTCAGCTAAACCAAGTTGATCAATGGCGCTCATGACTTGACCCACGCCGCGATCTAAGTCTTCGGTAATGGCAGCCGTAGCAATCGCTTTGTCATTCGCGCCGCTCATCTGTTGTTTGTATTTTTCAAGAGCCGAATTTGAAGCGTTCTCGGCGGCATGAAGAGCATTCCACGACAATTGAATGAAGAATGGTTTCCCGGAGGCTTTGGACTTAGCCATAAACTGTTTGGCTCGATCGGCCATCCCAAAAATATCGACAGGATTGGGGTCGACAAACTTAAATGCATTCTCGTTTCCCGTGTCTCCGTCATGTTCGTCATAGCCGTGTTCGCCTGGGCCACCTCCACTGATATGCCATTTTCCATAATGTGCGGTTGCATATCCGCTGCTTCGAAGCAGCTCCGCAATTGTGGCTTCCTCTCTCGCGATGCTTTTGATTAGCTTAGGTTCAGTCAGCTTCATCCCTTCGACGGGCGGAGCAGCTTTAGTCCAATGAAGTTGAGCCGGAGATTTGCCGGTCTGCAAACTGATTCGTGTAGGGGAGCAAACCGGGGCAGGGGAGTAGCCCTGCGAAAATCGCATGCCTTGCGAGGCCAGTTTTCCTAAGTTTGGCGTGCGATACTGCTTACTTTTGGATTCGTTCACGCTGGGATGCATTTGCACTGAAGTGCCGTTCCAGCCTTGATCATCAGAAAGCATGAATACGATGTTGGGACGATCGGCAAAAACGGTGGCCGCACCAAATGCGTAAACTTGAAGCAGGCAGACTAGACCAACTAAGGTTCGTTTCATCGTGTTTCGCTTTCGGTGAGTTGTTGGTGTTTGCGGGTTCGACTAGCCGCCAGCCGTTAGGCTCCGGTTCCTGAGGGGATTGATCGTTTTGTGCGTCTTGCGCCGCGAAGCGTGAAAGTGCTGATCATTTGTTGGTGTTTTTAGGAGATACGACGTACGAGTAACTGACTTCTCCATTTCGCTGAGCCTCCTGGCCGCCGACGTAGGTTCGAACATAATCTACTCGAACAGCTTCGGGTTCAACTCGCACGCGCACGTAACCTGAACTTGGTTGGAAGTCGCCCACCACGTAGCCATACTCGGCTGCTGTTCGCGTGTTGCCAACTCGAGCGTGGCTGGGTTGCGGTACCTCTTGATAAACGATGCCATCTAAGTCTTGTTTGGCGAAAAAGTGATCGTGTCCATGGAACACAATCGAAGCGCCTGAGTCGACCAGCATTTGATGAATTGGTTTCTTCCAGCCAGGTCGGCTCCTGTCGAACTCCCACTGTCCTTCAGCATTGTTTCCACCCCACTCCCAAAGCTTTGCGACTTCTACTCCGCCTCGTTGATTTTGAACTGCGCCGCCGATTAAGTGGTGAATGAATACGAAGCGATACTTCGCAGGCTTAGCAAGTTCATTTTCGAGCCACTTGTACTGTTTGTCGCCCAAGGTCCAGTACCAGTTCGATTCTGCTTGAGCACCTTTTGGCTGCTGGGAATTGTTTCCTTCGGAGTTACTCCCTGCATTGGGGTTCGCATCGCCAGGCTGGTTGGAGTCCGCTTGTTTGTTGTTCTGACCACCACGTTGTCCGCGGCTGGCGGTTCTGATTCTGTGGGCCACCTTGACCGCCACCACCTTGTCCGCCGCCGCGACACGGCGATGGTGTAACGGTAAGGATCGAGTACGATAAACTGTGCGTCGCCCCACAGCCAAGCATAATAGTCTTCAGGAAATCCGATCTCGGCTTCCTCTTGCGTGTTCCCTGTGTAGAAGCCGTTCGGAGATGGGTTGGGGAATAGCGATTTACGCGTGTTCGAAGCCCAAGTGAACGATCCGCGTCCGGCCGATTCGCCATCATGATTACCCATCACGAAGAATAGTGGAGCCGAACTGCAAAGGTTTGAAAGGTAATATCGCTGAGCCAAGTATTGGCCATAGGAAAGCTCGGGCTTCATGTACTTTCCGGTCATGAAAGTATCCCCCAGTTCCAAATGGAAATCCGGGCGTTCTGCCAACGCGTTCTTGAGAGTTTGTGTGTAGACGGCTCCACTTGAGTTCTCGTCTAAGTGCGAATCGGCGGATACAGAGAAGGAAAAATTGCTGCCCGTGGATCGCTGAGTGCGAAAGTTGTAGGTGTCGCTAATGATTGAGCGACTTCTGTCTTTGCCTTCAAACTTCCATTGGTACTCGTACTCGGTATCTTGCTTCAGTCCATCTAGCTTGATGTTCACTGGCTTGCCGCTCACTGAAGTAGCGGGCGCTGAGTGTAGCCACTGTTTTTGTCCAACGACTCGGTAGTTAACGATGCCCTGACCATCATCGTTTTGAAGCACTCGAACGTCGATGGATTGATTCGTTGGCCTACCGAGGATGATGTCAAACGGATGAGCAGGAATATCATTGGCTGGCGGTGGTTTTTGGTAGTTGCCTAGTCCGCTGCCTCCAACGGCTCTTTCGCCTTGTCGGCCACCTTCGCCCTGACGATTGCGTTCACCCTGCTGCAGTCGCTCAGCCTGATTACCTTGATCACTGCGACCGCTACTGCGTTGTTCACGATTCTCTTGTTGAGCATGCAACATCAAGCTCGGCCAAAGAGCTGTAATTAGAGTGACAAGCCAAAGCTGACGTTTCACGATTCGATTCCCTGGGAGGCTTACAGACAAACTGCTATCCATGAGCGTGACCACGCTCGCTCCGATTTCAATTACATGTATGGACGTTTCTCGCCGCTAATCTATTTGGACGTTGACTCTATTTGAGTCTTTGACCCCGAGGCTGTTGTCCGCGCGGCGGCTGCTCGGGAACGACATTGTTAAGATTTGAATAGTCAGTTCGAGGCTTTCCATCCGGCGGACTTTGAACGACATGTCGAAAGATGACAGTGTTATCAAGTTCGATATCGTCGGTCCAAATGAACTTGGCACCTTCGAAGTCGTGTTCAAAGAAGGGCTGCTTAGGGGCGACCTGTTCGTTGGAGTACTCCTTGGCCTTTTCCCACCTACTGTCATCGAAATCGACTGCGAACCAGTTTTCAGGCACGGGCTCATTCTTCACAGTCGGATTCTTTGTGTCCCGATCAATTGGACCCCAAGAGAATTTCTTTGCTTTCCAGCGCGCGTCGGTTACCGTTCCATCACCGAACTTGAGGCAGAAACCGCCATCTCCAATATTGGTGTTGGCGTATTCCATCCCAGTCTTTGGGTCAGCGTTATCTTTGGCCATCACCGCAATGGTCATGGGATAGGTTGGCAAAAGATCGACAGAGATAACATTGTGTGGAATAAACTTGATCGAATCCACGGCCGCAAGTTCGCCGTTGACGTAGAGTACAAACCAATTGTCCGCGTAGACATTCGCTTTGATCGTGTCGCTCATCTGAGGCTTGCGAATCTTAGTTTTGGTCGAGCCGCCGTCTTGCGGCTGCTGATGGAGCAAAGAAAATGCCAAACCCGATGTGACCAGAGCAGTTGCAATCAGTGTTGCTAGTAGTGAGGTGATTTTGAATCGCGACAGTAACATCTACGGGGCAGCCTTAAAATAGTGTGGTCAGATTTATTCGACTTCGATTTTTCGATCAGCCGAATGATAGGGCCAGTGAGTAAAGAAATCTTGAGTTGCCAAAGGAGGGACGCTTAAGGTTAGTTGCACGGTCAATCGATCAGAACCATAGGGCATATCAATGAATCGCAACTGATCAATCAACCCGCTTTCGGCCTCGTAAGTGATTTCAACGCGTTTTGGTCCTGGGAACCCTTTGCGCTTGATCGCAATCAGAAGTCGTTGAGTCTGTGTTGGAGCAGTGGCAGATTCGCTGATGACATGTAGTTCGAAAGCAGCCTGCAAGTGTTCGAGGGCTTCGTGCAAGTTGTACAGCGGCACTGAAAACTCGTGACCAGGCACATCGCGATTGAAACGTCGCAGATCATCGCTGACTCGAACGGGGCCGTCTGCGCGAACCGCCCAACTCGACTTACCATCGCTGCCTGTCACAAACGGCAGTCCATCTGCGGTCTTTCGAATCATGACAAACTCGTTCTTGCCCCGTACATGCAAGACGGCGCCGTCCAGCGGTGGTTTGGGCGGCCGGTTCTCACGCTGGTCGACGCGTTTCTGTTTTGAGTCGCCAGGGGATATGGCTTCAACGGCCAGTTCGAAGCTGCGAAGCAAGTTCGCCGAGTTGGCCTCGATAACTCGGCGCAGTTCTGTTTGCTCGGCAATCGCAGTATTGCCGCGATCACGCCATACCGCGAAGCTGACGAAAATTGAAGCCGCTACCGTTAGTGCGATGAACCAACCTTGCAAGCTTCTTTGATTGGCTCTAGCGACAGGATGTTGAGTTTCGGAAAGAGCTGCTTCAATGCTCTGGCAGGAGTCTTGAACCTGAGTGAGTTTGTCGCCAGCGAGGGCCTGAGTTGCTTGCAGATTACCATGAAGTCGATCGTGCAGTATCGAATACTCGACGAACTGTTGACGTAGTTGCGAGTCGGTTTGTAAATCGGCTCTGAATTGAGCCAAATCTTGTTCGTCGAGCATGTGATCGAAGTACTGCTGGATTCGCTCAGAGTAGTTTTTTGATGTCATCGCAACTCCTCCAAGGCTGCTTCGCGGCGGATGCACTCTCGCAGAAGATCGCGGATGCGTTGTAGAGCTTTGGCGACGGAGTTGGCAGATTGGCTGATTCTGGCTGCTATCGCGGCGGGCTTGAGATCGTCTATGTAGCGCAGCGACAGGATATGGCGAGCCTTTTCGTCCAATTTTCCAACACAGTTGTGAAGGTGATCCAGTTGAGATGCATACCTAAGGGAGTTGTTCGCGAATGAGTCGACCAGGCATTCGATCGTCTGATCGTCGAACACCAGACGATCGCGGCTCTTTTGACGCAGGTAGTTTCGCACCTGATTTCGAGCGATACCCAAGGCCCAAGCTTGGAAGGGCAGGGTGGGGTCATATTGCTCGTAGGACTGCAACACAGCCACGGCGATCTCCTGAAGCAGGTCATCGCGGACCGAAAAATCCCGGACGATAGCTCCCACGAATGCGGAAACCACTGGCTGAACCAGAGTCCAATTCTTTGTCGCTGCTAGTATTTGTCTGTCCAAAACAATCTCCCTCGGAAGTTATTTAACCAGCCAAAACCAATCATGACCAAAATTCTGCAGATTTTTTGGGTTATCACCTTTTTGACCGTCCTAGGATCGTGGGGGCGTATGTCCGTATGCCCATTTGAACCGAATTTTCTCGGTA